>NZ_CANKZT010000002.1:0-884903 GCF_947488365.1 uncultured Rossellomorea sp.
GGAGGATTAGCTCAGCTGGGAGAGCATCTGCCTTACAAGCAGAGGGTCGGCGGTTCGATCCCGTCATCCTCCACCATGATTTTTCACGAAGCATAAGCTGAGTTGAATAATCATCCTTAATTTATAAGTTTAACTTAACAAATCATATCGTCGCGGGGTGGAGCAGTTCGGTAGCTCGTCGGGCTCATAACCCGAAGGTCGCAGGTTCAAATCCTGTCCCCGCAATACCATTTTTGACTTTGGATAGTATAATCCTTAATGAGTCACGCATGGATAGTTATTTTCGCTATTGCGAGGTAATGAAAGTTATTTTGCTGGCGCAACTCATGGTAAAAAAATTTGCAGGCGCAAAAATTTTTGGTCCGGTAGTTCAGTTGGTTAGAATGCCTGCCTGTCACGCAGGAGGTCGCGGGTTCGAGTCCCGTCCGGACCGCCATATTTATTTTGCATAATGGCTCAGTAGCTCAGTTGGTAGAGCAATGGACTGAAAATCCATGTGTCGGCGGTTCGATTCCGTCCTGAGCCACCATTTATTACTTGATGCCGGTGTAGCTCAACTGGTAGAGCAACTGACTTGTAATCAGTAGGTTGGGGGTTCAAGTCCTCTTGCCGGCACCAACCGAGTGATTTACTATTTGGAGGGGTAGCGAAGTGGCTAAACGCGGCGGACTGTAAATCCGCTCCTTCGGGTTCGGCAGTTCGAATCTGCCCCCCTCCACCAAGATTCTTTTCCTAGCGTAAGCGGAGTATTGAACCCCAGCTAATAGCAGGAAGATTCATTGGAAACCAATTATATTTTATAGGGGTATAGTTTAAAGGTAGAACGAAGGTCTCCAAAACCTTTGGTGTGGGTTCGATTCCTACTACCCCTGCCAATTTTATCATGGCGATTGTGGCGAAGTGGTTAACGCACCTGATTGTGGTTCAGGCATTCGTGGGTTCGATTCCCATCAGTCGCCCCATAAAAGTCACATTTTCATTTCCGTGACATATACTATCAGTGGGCTATAGCCAAGCGGTAAGGCATCGCACTTTGACTGCGACATGCGTTGGTTCGAATCCAGCTAGCCCAGTAGTGCGGAAGTAGTTCAGTGGTAGAACACCACCTTGCCAAGGTGGGGGTCGCGGGTTCGAATCCCGTCTTCCGCTCCAATATTAAGGCGGCATAGCCAAGTGGTAAGGCATGGGTCTGCAAAACCCTGATCACCGGTTCAAATCCGGTTGCCGCCTCCAAATGTAATGCCGGTGTGGCGGAATTGGCAGACGCGCACGACTCAAAATCGTGTTCCTCTGGAGTGCCGGTTCGACCCCGGCCACCGGTACCATTCGCGGGTGTAGTTTAGTGGTAAAACCTCAGCCTTCCAAGCTGATGATGAGGGTTCGATTCCCTTCACCCGCTCCAATTTACATATGATAGACTTTCTCATTAGAGGAAGTCTTTTTTTATTGTTCTGAGACTGAAATTTAGGAGGTAAATGTGGAAGAATGTAATAAATGAGTGGATTTTAGTGTGGATCAATGAGTAACAGCTTTATTTTAGTAGGATAAGGGGGGAGATTCGAAGTTTTTCAATATTATAGATAGTATTAGTAGCATTTTGTACAGGAATGGAGTTGAAAAAAGACTATTTTAGAGTGAAAATGATAATTTTACATAAAAAAGCGACTCTCTATAACTATATAACTGCTAGATTTATAGGCACTTGATAATTTATTATCGAGTTTAGCAGATATATTATCGACTTTTCGGATTTATTATCGAGTTTGGCAGATATATTATCGACCTTTCGATTTTATTATCGACTTTGCTACATTTATTATCGACTTTCCAATTTTATTTTCAAATTCACCACATTTATTTTCAATTCCAGCATTTTATTTTCAAAATCGCATTGTACCCTACGTTCACCTTATCAAGCCAAAGAAACCCAACCTTTTCATTTACCCATCACCAACCCATCCCAAACCCATCTAGTCAAAATTTTGCACCTTCTTTGTCAATTGAGTCCCCCTATTTAAGAAAGCGCTCCCATTATAATGTAAGAAAGCGATTACATTATTAGGGGTGGTGATACGGGTGGAAACCAAGATTCAGACTGGACCAGTAAGCCCAGATGCGCAAATCAAGGCGGTTACGAAGAAGAAGTTCAAGTATAAGAGCTTGCTGACGTATGCTGCCTTTGTTGGACCGGCACTTATATTTTTTTTAGTGATTCAGATTCTTCCATTTTTGATGGGGGTGTATTATTCGTTTACCTCATGGAATGGTGTCAGCTCAGTTGTAGAGTGGGTTGGATTTGATAACTACAAAAAGATCTTCACAGATGATAAGACATTTTTTAATTCCTTTATGTTCACGACGAAGTTTATGTTTGCGGCTGTGATTATTAGTAATTTAATAGGTTTCGGGTTTGCACTTCTACTGAATGCAGCATTGAAGACGCGAAACATTTTGCGGACAGTGTTTTTTATTCCCAACGTAATTGGTGGATTGCTACTCGGATTCATCTGGCAGTTCATCTTTGTGAAAGGATTTGCATCATTCGGGAATATGACGGGGATCGGATTCTTTAAAATGCCTTGGCTTGGTGATGAGACGACGGCATTCTGGGGGATTGTCATCGTGTTTGCATGGCAGATCAGTGGTTATATGATGGTCATCTATGTTGCGGCATTGCAAGGGGTGGATAATTCACTTTTGGAAGCAGCGAGGATAGATGGAGCATCCAACTGGACGTTGTTGACGAAGATTATCATTCCGTTGATTTTACCGGCATTCACAATTTGCTTCTTCTTGACGATTTCAATGGCCTTTAAGATATTCGATTTGAACATCTCGTTAACAGGCGGGGGACCATTCAATTCTACACAATCTGTGGCGATCAATATTTATCAAGAAGCGTTCCAGAATAACCGTTATGGCCTGGGAACAGCGAAATCGATCCTGTTCTTTGTGGTAGTGGCAGTGTTTACAACGGTTCAGGTGATGGTGACGAAGAAGAAGGAGGTTCAGGCGTAATGGGCAATCGCTATACGAAAAGAACGTTTGTATTAGAGATTATCGGAATTGTCATAGGGCTCATTTTCCTTATTCCTTTCTACTTCGTACTGATCAACTCAGTGAAGCCGTTTGCAGCGATTTTGATCGATGCGGCGGCGTGGCCAAAGGAATTTGTTTTCTCTAACTATGCGAAGGTGTGGGAGATCATCAATTTCCCCCGTGCTTTCTGGAACTCCTTGGTCATCACCGTTTTCAGTAACATTGGATTAGTGATTATCAGCTCCATGGCGGCGTGGAAGATGGTACGTACGCCAGGGAAGTTCAGCAAAATTTTATTTGTCATCTTTGTTTCAGCCATGGTCATTCCGTTCCAGACGGTGATGATTCCTCTTATGAAGGTAGGAGGGACGTTGGGACTTACGAATAGTATTCCAGGTTTGATCATCATGTACTTCGGATTTGGCGTGCCACTTTCTCTTTTCTTATATCATGGATTTGTGAAAACCGTTCCGATTGAGATTGAAGAATCCGCGATGATTGATGGCTGCAGTCAGTTTGGTGTGTTCTGGAGAATTGTATTCCCATTACTTAAGCCGATAACAGTAACCGTGGTCATTTTGAACACTTTATGGATTTGGAATGACTATCTGCTTCCCCTTCTTGTATTACAGGATGCGGAACTGCGTACGATTCCACTCGCAGCAAGCTCATTCTTCGCTCAGTATACGAAGCAATGGGATATGGGTCTTGCAGCATTGGTGCTTGGCATTACACCGATCATCATTTTCTTCTTATTTTTACAGAAGCATATCATCAAAGGTATTGCTTCAGGGTCAATTAAGTAGATATAAAGTTTCTGTCGAGATGGTCTATCATTGATACAGAAATTTATATAAAATAATTTATATCAGGGAGGTCAATCCATTTATGAAACGTATACTTTTACTTTGTATGTCTTTGGTTTTAGTATTTGGTATTATTGCTGGCTGTTCTTCTAAAGACACTACAAGCAAATCAGGTGGAGAGTCTGGATCAGGTGACGATGTAGTTACCCTTAATTTCTTCCAGTTCAAGGTTGAAATTGCCGATCAGCTTCAAGAAATGATCAATGAGTTCGAAGCTGAGCATCCAAACATTAAGATTAAGCTTGAAACAGTTGGTGGAGGTGCCGATTACGGTGCTGCTTTGAAAGCGAAATTTGCTTCTGGTGAAGAGCCGGACATTTTCAACAACGGTGGTTTTAAAGAGTTAGAGCTTTGGAAAGAGAAGTTAGCAGATCTTTCCGGTGAGCCATGGGTTGAGCATGTTCTTCCGATCGGTAAAGTGCCGATGACGGATGAAGATGGCAAGCTTTATGGTATGCCGGTTAACCTTGAAGGCTACGGATTTGTATATAATAAAGATTTATTTGAAGAAGCGGGAATCACTGAGCCGCCTACAACGATTGATGAGTTAAAAGACGCTGCGAAGAAGCTTGAAGCGAAGAAAATCACGCCTTTCTCAGCTGGTTATGGCGAGTGGTGGGTAATTGGTCAACATTTACTTAACATTCCGTTTGCTCAGCAGGAAGATCCGGATGCGTTCATCGCCGGTCTTTATGATGGTTCCGAGAAGATTGTAGGCAACGAAAAGTTCAAACAATTCAAAGAAGTTTTAGATGCTGAGCTTAAGTACGCAAATGATAATCCGTTAACGACGGATTACAATACACAAGTAACGCTATTTGCTTCTGGTGAAACTGCGATGCTGCAACAAGGAAACTGGACTGAGAACATGATCACTGAGATCAATCCTGAAATCAACATGGGATTCCTTCCAATTTCTATCAGCAATGATGATAGTGCTGATCGCCTTCCTGTAGGTGTACCGAATAACTGGGTATTAAACAAGAACTCTGAGCATCTTGAAGAAGCGAAAACATTCTTAGAGTGGATGGTTTCATCTGAAACTGGTAAGCGTTATATCACGGAAGAGTTTGCGTTCATCCCGGCATTCGATAACATCGAGCCAAATGGTCTTGGAGACTTAGGTCAGTCCATCCTTGACTACTCTAAAGAAGAGAAGACGATTCCTTGGACTTGGTTCAAATGGCCGGATGGAGCGAATAAGGAATTCGCTGCAACGATCCAGGAGTATGCCGCAGGGAAAATTGATTACGACACTGTACTTGAGCGATTCCAGCAAACATGGGATAACTTGAAGTAAATTGAAAAAATAGAAAGCATGTCTACTGGGCATGCTTTCTATTTTATAAGTTTAATAGGAATATTTCGAAAAAACACTTCCAAGAGCAGGGAAAAACACTTTATACTAGTGTATAAGTGAGACCTGGGAGGTCCGTCCCTCATGTTAAAGACCAGCATTCGGAATAAGTTGATTGTGTTGTTGATGATTACGACGATTGTGCCGTTTGGCAGTTCTATTATTATTACATATTTTTATACGAAGGACTCCATAGAGGAGCAGGTGGTGGAGGAGAGCAGCAATCTTCTTTATCAGGGAAAGGTGAATCTGGAGAGCTATATTAATGAGCTCAACGGGTTAACTCTATCACTCTATAATAATCCTGATTTTATTAACTTCATGAGATCACCAAGTCAAGAGAATAATTACTTGACGATTGGCATTGTAAAGAATGTTGTGCAAACGATTCTCTACACGGGTGATACAATTAACGGGGTACGTATTTCCTTCGCCGATGGTGACCGCGTCATTTCGGCAACAAAGCGCTCTACAGTTGTTTTTTCTAATAAGGTAAGGGATTCGCAATGGGAATCCTTCAGAAATGCAGAGCGCAGCCCTTATAACATGTATATTGAACCAACCCATAGTCAGGAAGAAAAGAATATCAACCGGTCGAAGGATATTGTCACGATTCACCGGGCATTCCGAAACGTTCCCGGTGATGAGGTGCTTGCTTATATCTCATTGGAGGTTTCACCTGACAAGATCATCGATTTGAGTAGAAACCTCTATAACGCTAAGTCAGAAGAATTCTATCTTCTTTCTTCGGAAGGGGAAATGATTTATAGCTCGGACCGGGATGTATCGGATGATGGCAACAACCAGAAGTGGATTAAGAGAATAATGGAATCAAAAGATGTATCAGGGACACTCGAGTGGAAGGAGGACTCCTTCAACGGGGTGATGATGTACGACCAGCTCCCTGCTTCGGCCGGCGGTTGGTTGTTAGTGAAACGGGTTCCTTACGTGAATCTTTATGAAAGCGCATTTAGTGTCGCGAAGATTAATATTCTGTTTGGAGTTCTTGGGCTATCACTTGTGGTGCTCGCGACCCTATTTGTTTCTTTCAAAATTACGTCACCCATACGGATTCTGCTTCAACATATCCAACAGGTTGAAAAAGGGAATATGAAGGTACAGTCCGAATCGTTCGGTTCCGATGAAATCGGGATCCTCGGCTACCGGTTTCAGCAGATGATCGAGCGGATCAATCATCTGATCAACCGTGAGTACAAACTGGAGCTCGAAAACAAGACGAATCAATTAAAGGTCCTCCAGTCTCAAATCAATCCGCATTTTCTCTATAATGCCCTGCAATCCATTGGAACGATTGCTTTGAAGAACAAGGTTCCGCAAATCTACTCCCTGATCACCCACCTTTCCAAAATAATGAGGTACGGGATGAATATGGAGGAGGATGTGGTTCCATTAAGCAAGGAAATCAATTACACGAACGCCTATCTTCTTTTACAAAAAGAACGTTTCGGTGAGAATCTGGATTACAGTGTAGAGGTAGAAGAAGAGGTAATGGAGACCCCGGTACCGAAGATGCTCCTGCAGCCTCTCATTGAAAACTACTTCAAACACGGATTCGATATCCGGGACGGGGTAGGGCGAATATGGTTATCTTGCTTTCAGGATGAGAAAGAATTGGTGATGATTGTCCGTGATAATGGTGTTGGCGTAACGGAAAGCAGACTTCGGGAAATAGGGGATCATTTTAAAGCAGAAGCATGGAATAAAACGGGGGATGAGACCAATATCGGACTGAAGAATGTATATGTTCGATTAAAGCTCTACTATGATCACCTGGCCACTTTACAGCTTGAAAATCATGTTGAGGGAGGCTTTATGGTCACTATGAGGCTGCCAATAAGAATGGAAGGTGAAGCAAATGAAGGCAATCATCATTGACGACGAAAAGCATGTGCGTGAGGGGTTACTTTTATTAGCGGAATGGGACAAGCATGGGATCCACACCATTCTGGAGGCGGAAGATGGAGACCAAGCCATCGAAATGATCAGAGAGCACCGGCCGGAAATCATTTTCACTGATATGAGGATGCCGAAGCGGGATGGCATTAACCTTTTAAAATGGCTTCATGCCTCTGACCTTAAAAGCAAAACCATCGTTGTAAGCGGGTATGATGATTTCGAGTATATGAGAAACGCGATCTTCTACAAAAGCTTTGATTATATTCTGAAGCCGATTGAACCGGATGTGTTAAATGAAACACTGGATAAAGCGGTAAAAGAGTGGAATGAGCAGGCTCGATCAAGAAAATCCCAGGTCGAGGAAAATCGAGTGATGAATGAGGCAAAGCCCCTCTATTGGGATCGGTTGTTTTCAAGTCTCTGTGCGAAGGAGAACATTACCACAGAGATGGTAGAAAAGGTTGATCAGGAGTTTGGGATTACCATTACAAAGCTTGCAAAGACCGTTGCCCTCATCCCCATAAAACCGATTGTGATGAAGTCCTTTCAAGGAGACCGCGACCTTGCCTTCTTTACACTTATCAACATTTGCAATGAATTGCTGCGAAAGCAAAATGATGGAGTTTGCTTCCGGAATGGGAACAAAGAAGAAGAGCTTGTGATTCTCTTCTGGAATGATAAAAATGTGACGTATCTGTTAGAGGAAATCTACTCATTGATCTATCAATATAGTAAACTCTTTACGATCATTGCAATTGGACAGAAGTCTAAGAAAATAAACGAAGCGTATGAATCTGCTTTACAGGTTTATCTTAAGCATTCTCTGCTTGATCAAAAGAAAATCGTCACCCATAAAGATGTGAAAAGACAGCCCCTGCTGCATTTGTTGGATCACTCAAATGAATTGAAATGGGCAATCCGTTCAGGGAGCCGGGAGCAGGTTCAGTCCCAGTTGGACGGGATATTTGCACAGTTGAAAACAGGGCATGCACTCTCACTTGAGCAGCTCCAGGTTTGGGAAAATCAATTTGAGTTATTACGGAATAATTGGTTGAAAGAGTATGAGATTCAGCATCCAGAACCACTCTATCGGGGCCTTGATTATTGGAATGAAGACGGCTCGTTTTCGTTCAGGAAATTTAAAGAGGAAAAGGCGAAAGAGTTCAGAGAATTAATTCAAACCCTTTCAAAGGTAAAGTACCAACGGGAAAAGAACAATATGCAGCACATTGAAGAATACCTTCAGCAGCATTATCAAGAGGATATCAATCTTCAGGACATTGCCGATCGCTTTTACCTAAGCAGGGAATACATTTCACGTAAGTTCAAACAGGATCATGGATCTACCATCACGGATTACATCACGAATATTCGGATGGAAAAGGCAAGGAAACTGCTTGAAAATCCATATTTGAAGATATATGAAGTCGCCTATGGTGTAGGGTATGGGAATGAAAAATATTTCAGCAAAGTATTTAAAAAGCACGTCGGTATGACACCAAATGAATATCGGCACTTACAATCAAACACATAACTTGGAGGTTTTACAATGTTAAACGTTACTGTATGGAATGAAAATCGTCATGAGCAGAAGAATCCGAAAGTGAGAGAGGTGTACCCTGAAGGAATTCATGGTGCCATTGCCTCCTTCCTGGGAGAAGCATCATTCAATGTGAAAACGGCTACATTAGACGAAAGTGAGCATGGATTGACGGAAGATGTGCTGGATAGTACAGACGTATTGCTGTGGTGGGGACATATCGCCCATGATGAAGTCACTGATGAAGTAGTTGAAAGAGTGAAACAGCGTGTCCTTGATGGAATGGGATTGATCGTCCTTCATTCAGGTCATTTCTCTAAAATCTTCAAAACATTGATGGGTACTTCCTGTGACCTGAAATGGCGTGAAGCTGATGAGAAAGAACGCATCTGGATAGTCGATCCAAGTCATCCGATTACAGCAGGCTTAAGGGAATACATCGAGCTTGAGAAGGAAGAAATGTATGGAGAGCATTTTGACATTCCGACTCCTGATCAGCTTGTGATGGTGAGCTGGTTCGAAGGTGGGGAAGTGTTTAGAAGCGGGTGTACGTATCAGCGTGGCAACGGAAAAGTATTCTACTTCCGTCCAGGACATGAAACGTATCCAACCTATTACAATGAAGACGTTCAGAAGGTCATCGTCAATGCAGTGAAATGGGCATCCCCTGTAGATCATGCAAGACCGGTATACGGAAACGCACAGCCGTTAGAAGAAATCAAAGGATCTAACTAAAGAACAAGAGGAGGAAAAATCATGAGTAAATTAAAAATCGGGGTTATCGGGTGTGGAAGCATCGCACAGCATCGTCATTTGCCGGAATATGCAAACAATGAAAACGTTGAAGTGGTAGCGGTGTGTGACATCGTGGAAGAACGGGCATGGAAAATAGCCAATGCAGTCGGAGCGAAAGCGTATACCAATTATAAAGAACTACTGGCGAACGCTGAAGTGGAAGCCGTGAGTGTGTGTACACCGAACTACCTGCATGCACCGATTTCCATCGATGCCCTAAACGCCGGAAAACATGTATTATGTGAAAAGCCGATGGCCACTTCAAGTGAAGAAGCTCAAAGAATGATCGATGCAGCTAGTAAAAACGGTAAAAAATTGATGATCGCTCATAACCAGCGTTTTGTCCCTTCTCACCAAAAAGCGAAGCAGCTGATTGAAAGTGGTGAAGTAGGTAAAATCTACAGTTTCCGTTCTGCATTTGGTCACGGTGGACCTGAAGGGTGGAGTGCTGACGGGAAAGACAGCTGGTTCTTTAAAAAGAATGAAGCATTCATCGGTGCCATGGGTGACCTTGGGGTACACAAAACCGATCTCCTTCGGTACATCTTAGGGGAAGAATTTGCCGAAGTCGGTGCCTTTGTTGAAACAAGTGCAAAGGAAAATGCAGATGTGGATGATACGGCTGTCTGTGTATTGAAAACCGAAAGCGGTACAATCGGTACCCTTGCAGCAAGCTGGTCTTATGTTTCGAAAGAAGACAACTCTACGATCATTTATGGAGAGAAGGCCATCCTGCGTTTAGAGGATGATCCGGTCAACTCCCTTATCGTTCAATACTTAAGCGGAGAAGTAGTGAAGTATGAGCTTGGCGGCATTCAGACAAATGACGAGGGCGGCCAGACGAATTCCCGTGTAATCGATCAATTTGTCGACAGCATCCTTCATGATGCAGAGCCTCCTGTTCCAGGTGAAGAAGGAAAGAAATCGTTAGAAGTGGTTTTATCTGCCCTGGAATCAAGTGAAACAAAACGGATCGTAAAATTGTAATAGAGGTGAATGCAGCAATGACTAAACTTCGGATGGGAGTGATCGGCGTAGGGGGCATTGCCCAAACGCGCCACATCCCTACTTTTATGAAACTATCAGATTCTGTATCCATTGAAGCGATCAGTGATATCAATCCTGTCACTGCTCAAACCGTGGCAGAAACCTTTAGCATTCCGAACGTGTTCAGTGACTATCGGGACATGTTCGGACATGTGGATGCTGTGACGATCTGTACTCCAAATAAATTTCATGCGGAAATCACGATTGCAGCGCTCAAAGCCGGGATCCATGTGTTTTGTGAGAAACCGATGGCCATGACTCCTGAAGAATGTGAATTGATGATCGAAGCTGCGGAACAGTCAGGGAAGGTTCTGGCTATCGCCTATCATTATCGTTTCATGAAGGATTCACGTGCGGCAAAGCGTGTCATCCTGGAAGATGAAATCGGTGAACCAATGGTGGCCAGGGCAAGGGCGATCCGCCGCCGCAAAGTTCCTGGCTGGGGAGTGTTTACCAACAAGGAACTTCAAGGAGGCGGCAGCCTGATCGACTACGGATGTCACTTCCTGGATCTATCCCTATGGCTCCTTGGGAACCCGGCGCCTGTTGAAGTAACCGGGACGACCTACAACAAGCTTAGTAGAATGCCAGATCAAGTGAATCAGTGGGGAGATTTTGATAAAGAGAAATTTGAAGTCGATGACCATGTGACGGCTTATATCAAGTTCGATAACGGTGCATCCATGCTCTTCGAAACGTCATGGTCTGCAAATGTCAAGGGTGATGAAGAAAGCATGAGCATATCAGGGGAAACGGGGGGGATCGATCTATTCCCGTTCCAAATGAACCAAATGAAACACGGCATGCTTCTGAATAGTGAAGCGGATTGGGTTCCCGGTGAAGATGATCCAAGTCTTCCACAAGCCCGGAACTTTATCAACAGCTGTCTCGGTTTAGAGGAGCTGGTTGTGAAGCCCCAGGAAGCCATGCAAGTGTCTCAAATAATTGATGCCATTTATAAAAGCAGTGAAACCGGACAGAGCATCCGATTGAAATAGGAGGAAGCACAAATGAAACTAGGCGTATTTACTGTATTATTTTCACAAAAGAATCTTGATGAAATGCTTGATTATGTAAAAGGAGCCGGGCTACACGCAGTGGAAATCGGCACGGGAGGTTATCCCGGAAATGCTCACTGTGACCTGGACGCTCTTTTAGAAAGCGAAGAGAAGAGAAACGAATACGTAGAGAAAGTAACGTCAAGAGGCTTGGAAATCAGTGCCTTCAGCTGTCACGGAAATCCGATCTCGCCTGATGCAGCGTTTGCGGAAGAATCCCATGTAGCACTTCAGAAAACAATAAAGCTCGCAAGCTTGATGAATGTACCGGTTGTGAACTGTTTTTCTGGAACAGCGGGCGACCATGAAGGAGCAAAGCATCCGAACTGGCCAGTATCCCCTTGGCCGAATGAATATGGGGATATTCTCAAATGGCAATGGGAAGAAAAGTTGATTCCTTACTGGAAAGAGATGGGCAGGCTCGCTCAGGATCATAATGTGAAGATCGGTCTCGAGCTGCATGGAGGTTTCCTTGTACACACTCCATATACGTTATTGAAGCTCCGTGAAGAAACATGTGACGCAATCGGTGCAAACCTTGATCCGAGTCATCTGTGGTGGCAAGGAATCGATCCGGTTGCCGCGATCAAAATCCTGGGTAAAGAAAATGCGATTCACCATTTCCATGCGAAAGATACGTATATCGACCAAGACAACGTCAACATGTACGGTCTGACGGATATGCAGCCTTACGGAAGCATCCAAACAAGAGCGTGGTCCTTCCGTTCAGTGGGCTGTGGACATTCCTTGCAGGAGTGGTCTGATATGATGAGTGCACTGCGCACATTCGGATATGATTATGTGGTAAGCATCGAGCATGAGGATCCGATCATGTCGATTGAAGAAGGCTTCGGGCGTGCCGTGAAGAATCTGAAGTCGATACTGATCGAAGAACAGCCGTCGGATATGTGGTGGGTGTAGGTTGGTAAGAAGGGAGTCCATTGGGCTCTCTTTTTTTGTGGAGTAGTTGCGTGATGTGTTAGTCTCAAATTAGTAGTGTTTAATTTACATTTAATATAAAACGGCTGGATTATTTGCCAAAATGGCTGGATTTTCACAAGAAATGGCCGGATTATCGTGAATTTCGGCCGGATTGACTCCGGCCACAGCCGAAAGCGGGTTGGATATTCCCTTTCATCTAAGGAATAAGCCATTCGTATGCTTTAGAGGCTGAGATTTCTTGGAAATGGCTATGGTTCTCGTACAAGATTCTCAATCAAAAACAGGATCCCGTGAAACAGGGATCCTGCACAAACTTCTATCCACCCACCACTTCAAATGATCCTTCTCCACCATGGACACCGAGGAACATATCCATTAACGATTTCGTGAGTTTCTCGCTTTCTTCTATAGAAAGGGAAGGCTTCAGAAAGATGATCTGAACGGAATTTTTGGTTTCTTCCCCGACGGGTGCTCGGTCTGAGTCGACGAATGGACTTCCGAAAGGTCCGTCCCCGTCACATGCGACGATCAGGTTTTCCAGGGAGTTTTCCCGGCCGTTGAGCCCTATGTATGATTGTCCGGTTTCACCAATTTTCAATTGAATGGTGTCTCCGTTAAGTTGATCCCTGTCGTAAATGCCGATGGGCACTTCGTATTGAAGGGAGAAGAAGTTGTTGAGATCGATGCTTGAGTTAATGGTGCTCAAATAATTCTGTTTTTTAACCCGGCGAAAAAGGGCTTCGGCAGAATGACGGTAGCGATTGGGGTCCTTTCCTGTTTTCCTGAAGATGTCCCGCCACGCGACAATTCCTTCAATTTCCGTCACATTTTTATCGTGAAGATCAAAGAAGATGGATTCCTGGAACAGCTGAAGCCTTCCTTTCAGCATTTGAGGAGAAGTGCCGACTTCGATATCATGATATTGAATGAATCCCACTTTGAAATCGGGGATTTTGCTTGTAATGGATGAATCAATCGTGATTTCCACTTATTTTCCCTCCACATTTGTTTTAAAATAGTTTATCATAATACACGTTCCTATTTCACGTAAGCTTAATTGTAAGTGTTGAATATATAGATAGAAAGGAGGACAGGGCAATGGATATCGATCAATTAAAACAGGATATCATCGAGTATAGCAAGGAAATCGGCATTGATAAGATTGGCTTTACAACGGCGGATACGTTCTCGGAAATGAAAAACAGGCTCCTGCGCCAGGAGATGCTCGGGTATCAATCCGGGTTTGAGGAAAAGGACATAGAAAAGCGGGTTGATCCTTCTTTGATATTTGATAAGCCGAAATCGATCATCGCCATTGCTCTCGCCTACCCTTCCAAAATGAAGAACGCTCCACAAAGTAAACGGGGAGAGAGACGGGGGATCTTTTGCCGGGCATCATGGGGGACGGATTATCACCATGTGCTTAGGGATCGTCTTTCAAAGCTGGAAGAATATATCGTATCAAGGGTTCCCCAGGCACGTTTCAAATCCATGGTGGATACGGGTGAACTCGTTGACCGTGCCGTGGCTGAGCGTGCCGGGATTGGCTGGAGCGGAAAAAACTGTTCGATTATAACACCTGAGTTCGGATCCTATGTGTATCTCGGGGAAATGGTGACAAATCTTCCCTTTGCCCCTGATACACCGATGGAGGACCAATGTGGCACATGCAATAAATGCGTGGATGTCTGCCCAACGGGAGCTCTTATCGAAGGAGGACAGCTGGATGCTCAGAAATGCATTGCCTTTTTGACGCAAACAAAGGGCTTTCTTGCCGATGAATACCGGGTAAAGCTTGGGAACCGCCTTTATGGATGTGACACCTGCCAGACCGTATGTCCTGAAAATAAAGGGATGGACTTTCATTTTCACGAAGAGATGGAGCCGGATCCAGAAATTGCAAAGCCGCTATTAAAGCCGCTTCTAACGATCAGTAACCGTGAGTTTAAAGAAAAGTATGGTCATGTATCCGGTTCATGGAGAGGTAAGAAGCCGATCCAGCGAAACGCGATCATTGCACTCGCTCATTATAAGGATACAACAGCCATTAAAGATCTCGTTGACGTGATGAAAAAGGATGTTAGACCGGTGATCCGAGGTACCTCTGCATGGGCACTTGGCAAAATCGGCGGAGAAGAAGCACAACAGGCGTTACTGAAACAGCAGTCAGTAGAAACAGATGACGATGTATTAAACGAAATCAAAAAGGGCCTTAGCCTGATAACCAAATAGTCCAAAAGGATAAACTCACATATCCACCTGAGTTTATCCTTTTTTGTTTTGAACAGTCTTCTCCCCGCATAACAATTAGGGAGGAGGGAAGACAATGATCAGAAAGCTGTTAATGGAAAAGGTTCAACATGTGATTGATGAATATACATCCCGCAGTCAGTCAGATTATCACAATGACAAAGTGAGAAGCAAGAAGGAATCTTGTCTTCGACGGAATGCGGAAATTGTAAAGGTGGATGCAGCAGGGAAAATCCAAAGCATGACACCCCAGCGTAATGAAACACAAACCATTTTATACGATGTTCACTATAAATATCTTATTAAGCAGGGGGATCTTCTTTATTTAGAAGAAGAAGTAGAGAATAGGCGTTCAGCATTTTATAAGGGTAAAATCTATGAAGACGGCGAGATTCCGATTCTCTATGAAGAGAATGTTGTACGTGAAGAGAGTTCAAACTTCGACGGGAAAGAGGCTAGAGTGACGTATCAATATGATCGGCTTAGCGCCGTGCAATATGCTGAGCGATGGTGGAACAGCTATAACCCTGCATATAAGAAGTTTGAGAATGATTGCACGAACTATATTTCACAGTGCCTCCATGCCGGGGACGCTCCCATGCGGGGGTATCCGACGAAAGGGAAAGGCTGGTGGATGAGAAATCAGAACTGGAGCTATAGCTGGACGGTTGCGAATTCCATGAGATGGTATATCCCCAATTCGACGGTCGGGTTAAGGGGAAGACAGGTAAATGACGCTAAAGAGTTGAAGCTTGGAGATGTCATCTGCTATGACTTTGAAGGGGATGGTCGTTTTGACCATACTACGATCGTAACCGGTAAAGATGCTGCAGGAGAGCCTCTCGTGAATGCCCATACGTTCAACAGCAGAATGCGGTATTGGAAGTATGAGGACTCGACTGCTTATACACCCAATATCAAGTATAGATTTTTTACCATAGTAGATGACGGCTAAGTCTTGTTCTATGGGGAGGAAATGGTATAATGTCACTTAGAGTTTTATGAATGAGGTGACAGGAACATGGGAGTACATGTTGTATTATATCAACCAGAAATCCCTGCTAATACAGGGAATATTGCGAGAACGTGTGCAGCAACGGACACAACTCTGCACTTGATCCGTCCACTCGGGTTCTCAACAGATGATAAAATGTTAAAGCGGGCAGGCCTTGATTATTGGCAGTTTGTAAACATTGTATACTATGATTCAATTGAAGAGTTCTTCGAGAAAAATGACGGTGGAGAATTTTTCTACTTAACAAAATACGGAAAGATCCCTCACACTGATTTTGACTACAGTGTAGAAGAGAAGGATTACTTCTTCATTTTTGGCAGGGAAACTTCAGGACTGCCGGATGACATCATCCAAAATAATTTGGATCGCGCCCTGCGCATACCAATGAACGAAAACGTGCGTTCATTGAACCTTTCCAATACAGCGGCGATTCTGATTTATGAAGCATTAAGACAAAGAAAATATCCGGGTCTGTTATAAAAAAAAGGAATGAGAATCATATGATTTTCATTCCTTTTTTTATTTGGCTTATACTAAGGGAAAGAATGTGAAGGAGAGAGTACATAATGAATGAAACCATTGAAACGATTCTTAAGCATCGATCCATACGGAAATTCAAGAGTGAGCCGTTAACCGAGGAGCAAATCCGGACAATTGTCTCGAGTGCCCAGGCTGCCAGTACGTCCAGTTATATTCAAGCGTATTCAATCATTGGGGTGAAGGATCCTGCTAAAAAGAAGAAGTTGGCGGAGCTTGCCGGTCCACAATTATATGTAGAAGAAAATGGTCATTTCTTTATATTCTGTGCCGATTTGTACCGCCACGAGAAGATAGGTGAATGGGAAAATGCTGATGTCATTCCAACACTTGAAAGCACGGAGAAATTCATGGTGGCATTGATTGATGCTTCACTGGCGGCCCAAAATGCGTCCATTGCTGCTGAATCCATGGGGATGGGCATTTGCTATATTGGTGGGATTCGGAATGATCTGGAATCAGTAAGTGAACTGCTGGAGCTTCCTGATCGCGTCATTCCTTTATTCGGGCTGGCTGTCGGTTTCCCTGAAGGAAATTCTGATGTGAAGCCGAGGTTGCCAATGGAAGCCATTTACCATGAGGATTCATATCAACATGATGAAGGGTACATGAAAGAGGGACTCGATCGCTATGACGAAACCATTTCTTCCTATTATCATGTACGAACTGACGGCAAACGTTCGGATCGATGGACCGAGCAAATGGCCAACATGCTGTCAGGTAAGAAACGCATGTATATGAAGGAATTTGTGGAGAAGAAAGGATTTAATAAAAGGTAGCACCCGCGTGTAGATAAAGAATCTAAAAAAATATGCCCGAAAAGATCAAATCTTTTTCGGGCTTTTTCCTAATCCATCTCCGGAAACCCGACTTTAAAATGTTCTGTGACTAACCGGATAAACTCCCTCGTTGTTTTAGGAAGATAGAAGTCTTTTTTCCATACGATACCGTAGCTTGCGTTGTTCATGTTCTCAATTTCCAATTGTTGAACGTCTTTATGCTTAAATACTTGCAGAGCACTATGGGGAACGATGGAGGAAGCGAATCCTTGTTCCACAAGATTGGCAAGAAGAACGGTATCCGAACATTCTGCCTTTATATACGGCGTCAACCCGATTGAAGTAAATGACTGAACAATCATTTCGTACAAGCCCAAACTTCGTGTACTTGGAAGGATTAATGGCTGGTGAACAATATCTTCTAATGCAATCGTGCCATGACTTGAAATCGGAACATTCGTAATGTAGTAAAATGGCTCTTCTTGAAGGGTCACCGTCTCCATATTGTCTGCTGAAAATGGCAGTCGAATCAGAGCAGCATCAATCTCACGTAATTCTAAAAGATGAATGAGCTGTGAGGATTCGTTTTGATGAATGTTATAGGTGATGTTTGGGAAGTTCTTTTCATACTCTTTCAAAATATATGGTAAATCAATGTCTGATAATGTATTTACACCAACCCTCAGCTTGCCTTTTTCCCCTGAACCAATTTCTTTCACTTCTGCTTCAGCAGCCTCCAGCAGCTTGATCATCTGATAAGCATGCTGATAAAGGGCTTTACCAGCCTCTGTAATCACCAGTTTTCTTCCTTTCCGGTAAAACAAGCTCACACCGAGATCCTCTTCCATCGTGCGCAGCTGCTGACTTAGGGGGGGCTGAGACATATGTAGTCGCTTTGCTGCAGAGAGTATTGTTTTTTCTTCCACAATCGCCAAAAAGTAACGCAGTTGTTTAAGGTCCAGCATGGTATTCCCCTTCCTTATATGATAAATATATAATAATACAATTTAATAGATATTATCCATATATATCAAGCCGTGATACCCTAAAAGTTGTTAGGGGGAGTGAAAATGAAGAAGATGCTCATTGCTATTTTTATCAGTACTCTAGCGGGATGTTCGTTTAATGCTCAAAAGGAGGAAAAAGAAGTGATTTTCACCTATATAAAAGAAGGATATATTGAAGAGGTAGAAACGTTAATTGATGAAGGGACTGATATTAATCAACAGGATGCCCTTGGTAGAACGCCTGTTATGCTGGCGACATATCAAAATAATACGGATATGGTCCGTTTACTGATTGATAAGGGAGCCGATATTCATTTACAGGATGAATTAAAAAACAATCCTTTTCTGTACGCCGGTGCAGAAGGAATGAATGACATTCTGCTTCTCACAATCGATGCAGGAGCAGATCCTGCTTTAGTGAATCGATATGGCGGAACCGCTCTAATTCCAGCTGCGGAAAAAGGCCACGGGGAGACCGTGAAACTTTTACTGGATAAAACAAACGTCGATATCAATCATGTTAACGATCTTGGCTGGACGGCGTTGATGGAAGCCATTGTATTGAGTGACGGTGGAGAGGGACATCAAGAGATTATTGCCACATTAATCGAGTATGGTGCGGATGTAACCATTCCTGATCGGGAAGGTAAATCACCAATTGAGCGTGCGAGGGAAAGAGGTTTTGTAGAAATTGAGGAGATGCTGCTTAAAGCCGGAGCGGTTAAAGTATCATGAAATACAAAGGGCAGACCGTAGGAACCGCCCTACAAAGCTTTCAATGGCTCATGTTTTTAATTGGCACGTCGATTGCTCTTCCCATTGTGATTGGTAGTGTGTTTGGTTTAAGTGAGACCGAGATTTCAGGGTTAATGCAAAGAACGCTTTTCCTGGTTGCTCTCGGCTCCATTCTTCAGAAAGTAATTGGACATTCCCTTCCGATTATTGAAGGACCGGCTGGATCCTGGGTAAGTGTGTTTGTTATTTTGGCAGCCTTTTCTAAGCAAAATGGTCTGTCGGTTGAAGAATCTTTATCACTTGGTATGGGCTCACTTGCTTTAGCAGGATGTATACTGATCCTTATGGGATTAGTGAAAAATAAATTATTTTACCAAAGAGTATTTCCACCTTTGGTTTCAGGTGTATTTTTGTTTCTTCTAGCGATTCAGCTTAGTGGTATCTTTTTTAATGGGATGATCGTACAAGAAGAAGGAAACGTTGATTGGAAACTGACGATGCTTGCCATATTCGTTTTTATCTTTATTGTGATTCTATCAATTAAAGCAAAAGGTTGGGGAAAGCAGTTTTCACTCTTAATAGGCATCATTGTTGGCTGGGGTGTGTTCGCCATTTTCGGTGGGGCTTCTACCCCTATTGGACAGAGGGATCTTAATAGTCTAGCTGTGCCAGAACTATTTTCATGGGGACCCCCTGCAATCAACGGTAGTATCATCACTGCGACTATTCTGTTTTCGTTTACCCTGATTCTAAACAATATTGCAGCCATTGATTCGATGTATGATGTTTATGATGGAGAGAAGATCAATAAACAAGACAGTATAAGAAGAGGGTTTGTCGTCGGAGGAATCAATCATTGGTTATCATCCATTTTCTCTGCTCTTGCCATTGTGCCCTTACCGGTTACATCCGGTTTTGTACAAACGACGAAACAAAGAAGCGGTCTGCCATTTCTTATAGCAGCAGGCAGTTTATTACTCATATCCTTTATGCCACAGGTGGTCCATGTCGTGTCTACTTTGCCTGTAGCCGTCGCAAGTGCAGCGCTGCTTTCAACAATCGTGAATATGTTTATCATTTCGGTAAAGAAGATAACTTCGATTCAGTTGAAACAAAGGGAATTATCAATCATTGGTATTTCACTTTTGAGTGGCACGAGTCTTTTCTTTCAATCTTCGGATCTTTTCAAAGACCTTCCGAGTTCGCTTCAAATTGTAATGAGTAATGGGTTGATCGTGGGGACATTTGTAGTGATTGCTCTTAATTTAATATGGCGTAATAACTAAAAAAACTGGCCCGGGCCAGTTTTTTTAGTTTATGAATTAGTTGGAGCCGGGTTTATCATTATATCCAGCAGTGAAAATCGCTACTAAGAATGCTAAAGATACACCTATAATCATTATAGTACCCATGTTTGGTAACCTCCCAGTTTCACTTATTCCACAGTCTGTCTTTAGTATAGCCTATTTTTTATTTGATGTGAATGAAATCAGTTATTTTTTTACTGAATCTATGGCAGTTTGACGAAATGAAAATGAAAACCCTTGTATCTTACAGGCATGCCCTATTGTTTCCCGTGAATATCGGACCTTTGTCTGTAATAAATATATCTTGTTAACATGTTCAGTTGACCAAGCGCATACAGTATATTAATCGTCTCTCATTAAGCGACAGGGGGAGGTCCTTATGGATATTTTAAAAAAAATCGAACATTACCGAGAAGAAGAAGAGAAACTGAAATGGGAAGGGACGTTTGCTCAGTATTTAGACCTGCTGAAAGAGAAGCCTTGGGTTGGGCAATCCGCTCATTCAAGAGTCTTTAATATGATTAAGGATGCCGGGGTTGAGGAGGTCGAGGGGAAACGAAAGTATAAGTTCTTCAGCAATCAATTATTTGGCTTAGAAGAGGCGCTGGAAAGACTCGTTGAAGAATACTTTCATCCTGCTGCGAAGCGATTAGATGTCCGAAAGAGAATCTTGTTACTGATGGGCCCTGTTAGTGGAGGGAAATCAACCCTTGTGTCGATGCTTAAACGCGGGTTGGAGCAGTATTCCCGGACTGAAAGAGGAGGCGTCTTTTCAATCAAAGGCTGTCCGATGCATGAAGATCCACTGCATTTGATTCCTCAACATTTACGTGAAGATTTTTACAACGAATATGGCATTCGCATTGAAGGAAATCTCTCTCCGTTAAATACTATGCGTTTGGAGAAAGAATATCATGGCCGCATAGAAGACGTTCAGGTCGAAAGAGTCTTTTTCTCTGAAGATAAACGTGTCGGAATTGGTACGTTCAGTCCATCTGATCCAAAATCACAGGATATCGCTGATTTAACAGGAAGTATCGACTTTTCCACGATTGCCGAGTTTGGTTCTGAGTCAGATCCGAGGGCTTACCGATTTGATGGAGAATTAAATAAAGCAAACCGTGGATTGATGGAATTCCAGGAAATGCTTAAGTGTGATGAAAAGTTCTTATGGCACTTATTATCCCTTACTCAGGAAGGAAACTTCAAGGCAGGCCGATTTGCCCTTATTTCAGCCGACGAGTTGATTGTGGCTCATACGAATGAAACTGAGTATAGATCCTTCATTTCTAATAAGAAGAATGAAGCCTTACATTCCCGTATTATTGTCATGCCGGTTCCATATAACCTGAAAGTCACTCAAGAAGAGAAAATATATGAGAAAATGATCAACGAAAGTGATGTGTCGAACGTCCACGTGGCTCCTCATACGTTACGGGTAGCGGCGATGTTCACCATTTTAACCCGATTGAAAGAACCAAAGCGTGGTGATATTGATTTAATCAAGAAAATGCGCTTGTACGACGGTGAGAATGTCGAAGGCTTTAACTCCGCAGATGTGGATGAAATGAAGAAGGAATATCAGGATGAAGGAATGAGCGGAATCGATCCGCGTTATGTCATTAACCGAATCTCATCTACGATCATTCGTAAAGAGATACCGACCATTAACGCGTTAGATGTGCTACGTGCTTTGAAAGAAGGACTGGATCAGCATCCATCGATTACAAATGAGCTTCGTGATAAGTATTTGAACTTTATCTCCCTCGCCCGTAAGGAATACGATGATATTGCCAAGAAAGAAGTTCAGAAAGCCTTCGTGTATTCATATGAAGAGTCTGCGAAGACGCTTATGGATAACTATCTTGATAACGTTGAAGCATACTGCAATAAGGCTAAGCTTCATGATCCATTAACCGGTGAAGAAATCAATCCGGATGAAAAGCTGATGCGCTCCATTGAAGAGCAAATCGGCATTTCAGAAAATGCGAAAAAAGCATTCCGTGAAGAAATTCTTATCCGTATCTCTGCCTATGCCCGCAAAGGAAAACGTTTCGACTACAATTCACATGATCGCTTGAGAGAAGCCATTCAGAAGAAGCTATTCGCTGACTTGAAGGACGTTGTGAAAATCACGACTTCATCTAAAACGCCAGACGAACAGCAGCTGAAGAAAGTCAACGAAGTGGTTGCCCGCCTCATCGATGAACACGGCTACAACTCTACATCCGCCAACGAATTACTGCGCTATGTGGGCAGCCTGTTGAATCGTTAATAGAAGTGAAATCGGGAGGTGCCGGGCACCTCCCGATTTTTCTTTAAAGTTTAAATCTCTTACCTACAGGGAAAAGTAGTAGCCAAGAGGTGAGAATATTGACCAAAAACAAATATGAACTGGATAAAAACTATGAACCTGAAAATGGATCGATGGCACATGATATGGAAGAGATGGAGCAGCTAGGGAAGCAAATGGACAAACTCAGAACGAATGAAGAGCTGAAAGAAGACAAGAAACAACCCGACCCTGTTCAATTTAAAGAGAAAGACAAGGAATAGTTGACGGAAAAGTCTGAATATAATAGTCTATAGATAGAGAGCTGGGCCCATTATCTAATATGAAAGTGGGTGGAGAGGATGTCTTCTAAACCTCATCGGCCAGAAGATGCAGAACCTCTTAACGGAAGCATGGCCTCCAATATGGAGGAAGTCATTAAGCTAGGGAAGCAAATGGAAAAGTTACGTTCCAGTGGCGAATTAAAGATACACAATCGAGTATCAGACCCGGCTCAATATGAAGAAGAAGCTTAATCAGGTGTTTCTGCCTGGTTATTTTTTTTTGACTGAACGTGCTATGGAGTCATTTCTATAGAACGATCAATGACCTCTACACAACCTGTCAGAAAAATAGGCTTGTCCAATCAAAAAAGAACGTTTAATTGTCGAAATTATTTGTAAATTTATCAATACTTCTGCATAGGATAGAGTAATCCCCGTTTCACTTCATGGGATACATGCAGTTTAGACAGTCAACATAGTGTATGCAGGAAAACGAAAAATTGTGAAAAATTTTAAGGAGGGGAATAATTTGAGTCAAATGGATAATCATCAGTTTGTCATTTCCAAGGAAGATTGGGCCCTCCACCGCAAAGGTCACGATGATCAACAAAGACATCAAGAGAAAGTACAGGATGCGATTCGAAATAACTTACCTGATTTGATTACAGAAGAAAATATTGTCATGTCCAATGGTCGAGACGTCGTCAAGATACCGATTCGTTCTTTAGATGAATATAAAATTCGTTACAACTATGATAAGAATAAACATGTCGGGCAAGGAGACGGTGAGAGTCAGGTAGGGGACGTCATTGCAAGAGACGGCACACCACAGCAGCAGGATCCTGGAAAAGGTCAAGGGGCCGGAGATAAAGCCGGTGAAGACTACTATGAAGCAGAAGTGTCGATGCTGGAGATTGAAGAAGCCTTATTTAGCCAATTGGAACTTCCGAACCTAAAGAAGAAGGAGCAAGATGTTCAAACCGTCGAGCACATTGAATTCAATGATATCCGTAAAACAGGCCTAATGGGGAATATAGATAAAAAGAAGACGATGATGTCTGCCTTCAAGAGAAATGCCATGAAAGGAGCACCAAGCTTTCATCCGATATATACCGAAGACTTGAAGTTCAGAACATGGAATGAAGTGTTGAAACCTGAATCCAAAGCGGTCGTCTTGGCCATGATGGATACGAGTGGAAGTATGGGAGTATGGGAGAAATATATGGCAAGAAGCTTTTTCTTCTGGATGACCCGCTTCTTACGCACTAAATATGAAACGGTGGAAATTGAATTCATCGCTCATCATACCGAAGCCAAAGTGGTGTCAGAAGAACATTTCTTCTCTAAAGGGGAAAGCGGAGGAACCATCTGTTCATCAGCTTATCGTAAAGCGTTGGAACTCATCGATGGAAAGTACGCTCCGAGCCGCTACAATATCTATCCGTTCCACTTCTCTGATGGAGATAATTTAACGTCTGATAACGTGCGATGTGTCAAGCTTGTAGAAGAATTAATGAAAGTATCCAGCATGTTCGGATACGGGGAAGTAAACCAGTATAACCGTCATTCCACTCTCATGTCAGCCTACAAGAACATTAAAAACGACGATTTCCGTTACTATATTCTCAAACAAAAAGCCGATGTGTTCCACGCCATGAAAAGTTTCTTCCACAAGGAACAGGAAAAAGCATTCGCATGAGAAAACCAGCCGATGAGGCTGGTTTTTCACTGGAATCTATTAATCTAATTACATATTAAATAATTAGGTGATTCTATAACCAAAGTGCTAAAATAGAAAGGAAGAAATCGTTTTACAAATAAAAACATTCTATAAGCGATGAGGTTTATCATGACAGATGAAAAGCAAGAAATCCAACGATTAAAACAGGAAATTAAGGAATTACAAGAACAGTTAGCTCAATCGGAACAAATCATCATGGATATTTCTGCACCCATTATCCCATCCATCATCCCTGAAACCATATTGATTCCTGTTACTGGAAGACTCAACCCTGAACGCTTTGAGCGGATCATTTCAAAGATACTGGACGTGTCATATGGAGAAGATATTAGTACGATTATTATAGACTTTTCAGCCATATCAGAAAATGAAATCGGGGAAATTGACATCTTCGGCACTTATATACATAACATGGTCAAAGCTATTGGGTTGATGGGGATCGAAACCCTTTTCGTCGGATTTACCCCGGCTCTGACTCAAGTGATGATCAATTCAGGAGTAAGAGAACTTCAAGGAATCAAAAGCTTCCTCACATTCCGCACGGCATTGCAGTACTTGATGAGTGAAAAGGACCTTGAATTTCAAAAGATAAGTGAGTAGAAGAACCTTCCCCAATGGTTGGTTCTTTTTCGTGACTGAAAACACCTTTCATGTTTGATCTAAGATAGGGAAAACTATCCTTATCTGAGACATAAAGGATTTGAGCTGCTTATGGTAGATTTTAAAGACTTAGGTATCGTAGCATTAAGAATCTTTACGATCCTTCCATTTATGATATTTGTGACACTATATATGGGAAAGCGGTCAATTGGAGAATTACCGGTGTTTGACTTTTTAGTGGTCCTTGTATTCGGTTCTGTTGTAGGGGCAGATATTGCCGATCCCAACATCGAACACATCCATACCATCGTCGCAATGATTCTTATCGCCATATTACAAAAAATCTTGACCAAAATGAAAATTTCTTCAAGAAAAATGGGTAAAATTCTTTCCTTTGAACCTACTGTTGTCATTGAAAACGGTCAGATTCTAAAAGAAGAATTAAAGAAAACCGGTTATACGATTGATAATATCTTGATGCTCCTTCGGGAAAAAGAAGTTTTCCTGCTGGAAGATATACAAATCGGAATCATTGAGCCTAACGGAAGTTTATCGATTCAAAAGATGCCTTCAAAACAAACCGTTACAGCTGAAGATGCGGGAGTCATGAAGCGAACGAGCCTTGCGTTCCCTCTTATTGTAGATGGAATATTGCATACAAGCGTTTTAGATAAATTAAACGTGGAGGAAAAACGGGTATGGGAAGAAATCGGGAAAGCGGGATTCTCTTCAATCGATGAGGTGTTCTATGCCTCCATCAATGCAAGGAAAGAAATCCATATTGTGAAAACACCTGATATTCATTCGTATCCTGATTTCTTTAACTGAGCATTCATAAAAAGGTGATGCCTGTGAAAAAGATACTCAAATCGGGCGATGGATGAATGGATGAGGGAGCATGGATTCTTAAATAACCATGTAAGCTGTTGAACAGGGTTCAATCGCTTTTTTGCGTTTACTTGATTTACTTAAAAAGGAATCCCGGTAAGTGAAGTCGTATATATAGTGGAGAAGGAGGTTCGATCACGATGGAATTTATCTATGTATTAAAGCTGATTCCGCGCTTACATAAGGAAGAAAATTGGACAACCGGGGATGAGGGGATTGTTCATCGTCATTTTGAGAGGTTGAAGGAGCTTACGGACTCTGGAGTGGTGATCCTTGCCGGCAGAACGTTAAATGAAGAAGAAAATGCTTTTGGAATCGTTATTTTTGAAGCGGAAGATGCGGAAAAGGCCAGAGTGTTCATGAAGGAAGATCCTACCGTAAAAGAGGGGATTATGACAGCAGAGCTGTTTCCGTATCGAGTGGCTCTCCTGAGAAAAGAGACCAATACTTTAGTGGAGTAGGAGAAGGTACAATGGAAAAATGGATCGAAGAACTTTTTACAGAGGAGCTATTTGCGGAAGCTGCCTCACGATATGGCTGTAACACTGCTCAAGCGAAGAAGCTCGGAGACTTTGAAAACTATGTGTATGAGGTTCATAAGGGAGACAGCCCCTATATCCTCCGCCTCACTCACAGTTCTCATCGTTCAGAAAGAGAAGTGGAAGCTGAACTGAAATGGATTAACTACTTACATAAACACGGAGTGAATGTATCATTAGTCAAACATTCTGATAAAGGGAAGCTCGTAGAAATTATCAAAGCAGGGGACACGTATTTTTATGTTTGTTTGTTTGATAAAGCTCCAGGAAGTCCGGTTAAGATAAATGACCCATTGTTCGATGAGGAACTCTTTTACAAATGGGGGAAAATCACAGGACATATGCATCGAGTGACAAAAGGATATGTTCAGGGTATCAATCGTCGTGATCGTTGGGATGAGGATGACGTGTTGAAGTATGGGAAGTATTTATCTTCTGTGAAAGATGAGTACATCATCGAAAAAGGTGAGATAAATAAAAAAACGATCAAAAGCTATGAGGAAACGAAAGATACCTTTGGACTGATTCACTCTGACATCCATCCAGGGAACTTTTTTTACCATAAGGGTGATATTCATGTGTTTGACTTTGATGATAGTACACAGTTCTTTTTTATAAGTGATGTCGCCATTCCCCTATACTATTCCGTGTGGTGGAAGCTTCGTAATGAGAACTTAGATACCCGTAGTCAATTTGGCAGAAGGTTCCTCATTTCGTTTTTAAAAGGATATTTGACGGAGTGTGATTTAGAGAAAGAATGGGTGGACCGCATTCCCCATTTTCTGCTCCTCAGGGATTTAACACTTTATTCTGTTTTCCATAAAAAGTGGGATCTAGAGAATTTATCAGAGGTCGAGGAGTCCTTGCTTTCAGAGATCAGGGACAGATTGCTCCATGATGAGCCAATCGTCGATTTGCACTACAGTGAAATTCTTGAAAAAGCGAGAGAAAAATGATTTGGGCACTCCTTATTACAGGTGTGATCATCGGATTATTAGTCCGTTTGATGAGGACCACATTTAAAAGCGGATACGGAATGTCAGAGGATTTATTTGAACAGCCTGTGTATGTAAAGACATGTATTCATTGTCACAGGAAGATTCCAAAGGATTATCAAAAATCTCTTTGCCCCCATTGCGGGAAGCTGGTGGAATGATGGAAAGGTTTGAAGGATTTCTCCTTTGAGCCTTTTTTAATGGCGTTTATTTTATATGTGGAGAAAAATTTGGTATGATGCTAAAGACTGTTTACATACAAACTGACGAGGTGAAAAAATGAATAAAACCATTGGATTTATAGGGTGCGGAAATATGGCACAAGCGATCATGGGGGGGATATTGAAGTCCGGTTTAGTAGAGAATCATTCGGTTAAAGCCAGCGCCAGAACACAAGAGACGCAGGAAAAAGTAGCAGAGGAATTTGGAGTGGGGGTTATTAGTGATAATAAGAGCGTAGCAGCTTTTTCAGACATAGTGTTTTTAGCAGTGAAACCAGATCAATATCGGAACATTGTTGAATCAATAAAGGATTCTCTGAAAAAGGACGCCATCATCATTACCATTGCTGCAGGAATCACGATTGATTGGATGGAGAGTCAGCTTTCTAAGTCTGTTAAAATTGTCCGAACCATGCCAAATACACCGTCTCTTGTAGGTGAAGGTATGACAGCGTACTGTGTAAATGGCGAATTAACCGACGCTGATCTTGAAGATGTGAAAGCGATCTTAGATAGCTTCGGAAAGTCTGAAATGGTAGAGGAAAGCTTGATGGATGCCATTCCGGCTGTGAGCGGATCATCTCCTGCATATGTATTTATGTTCATAGAAGCACTGGCCGATGGAGCGGTTCTGCAAGGCGTTCCAAGAAAACAAGCCTATCAGCTGGCAGCACAGGCTGTACTTGGAGCGGCGAAGATGGTCCTTGAAACAGGCACTCATCCGGGGGAATTGAAGGATGCCGTATGTTCACCGGGCGGAGCAACGATTGAAGCTGTGTCAGCCCTGGAGAAAAATAATTTTAAAGGAGCCATCTTAACAGCAATGGACGCATGCAGCCGTAAATCGAAATCCCTGGGTGAGTAGAGTGGAAACCATTGACAAATCCTCATGACTGATGTAGTTTGTACATACAAACATTAACGGAGGTCGAGGATAGTGGAAGATCAATTCTGTAACTGTCTCTATTTTTCTGCCAATCACTTGGCAAGAATGATGAACAAGATGGCGGAGGAAGAGTTTGCGCCGATCGGTTTGTCTCCCACTTATGCATTTTTGTTGATGACCTTAAAGGATAAAGACGGTCTAACACAAAAAGAGCTTAGTGGTGCTTTAAATATCGCTCCTTCAACAAGTACCCGATTTGTTGATAAATTAGAGATGAAGGGACTTGTTACACGAAAGAACAAAGGAAAGTTAGCAATCATTGCCCTGACGGATAAAGGCTATAGCATGCAGGGTGACATTTCTCAGTGCTGGAAGAACCTATTTAAACGCTATGCTGAAATCATGGGGGAGGAACAGGCTCGCAAGCTGACGCGTGATGTGAACGAAGCCAATTCGATATTGGAAAATAAAAAATAAAATTTTTTAACATGTTAGTTGTGTGTACAAACAAATGATGATATTATTTGTACATACAAATAAGGAGTAGTTGAAATGAAAACACTAGTGTTAGTAGGACATCCAAATTTACAAGAATCAAGAATGAACAAAGCTTGGTCAGAACGTTTGGAAAAAGAAGAGAACGTTATTGTACATGATTTATATAAAGAATATCCGAACATGAATTTTGATGTTAAGAGAGAACAAAATCTTTTATTAGAACATGACCGAATCGTCTTCCAATTTCCATTCTTCTGGTACAGCACACCGGCGATTTTAAAAGAATGGCAGGATAAGGTGTTAGAATATGGATGGGCTTATGGAGCAGAGGGGACGAAGCTTCACGGAAAAGAATTCTTAGTCGTGACTTCAACCGGTGGTCCGGGTGGAGCTTACCGATCAGGAGGCTTTAATCACTACTCCATGAGTGAACTGCTGAAACCACTGCAGGCTACTGCTAATTTAACGGGAATGACATTCTTGCCTGCTTATGTAGAGCATGGGGTTCGAATGATGAGTGACGATGAAGTGGTTGCGTCTGCTGAAAAAGTAACAGCGCATGTGGTGAATCCTGAGCTGAGGTTTGGGCGATAGCAGGGGGAGCTCATTCGTTTTCGGGATGGGCTCTTTAGTATTAGTCATGAGTGAAAGGATTTTTAACGCATGAAAGTAGAAATCGACGCATAAACCACCAAACCTGGAGGTCCGTCCCTCTAAAACGTTATTCAAACTGCCAAAGTACTGAATTGTTTTGGCAGTTTGTCGTTTATCGGGTTTGGTATTCTACTGTCAAGATGGCTGTGACGGCGATTTGTCCTGGTTGGACGGCTGCACTCTCTTCAGCGGCTTTTACAAACCCGGTGGTCATAAAGGGGGTGACGATTGGGCTTGATTGCTCTGTGATGGACTTTGGCTGGGGATCGAGCTGCTGCCCCGATTGGCTGGATAATGTGAGTGCTTTTTGATACGCCTTTTGATATGCCATAGCAAGGGCCTGCTGATAGGATTCGATGGGGTTGGAATTGACAAATGAAATGTTTTCTACACGATTCGCACCGCTCTTAATGGCATCATCAATAATCGTACCGACTTTTTCAATGTTCTGAATGGTAACTCGGAATACTTGGCGAACCTCATATCCTGTGAAAATTTGCTTTCCGTCCTCATAGTTGTACTGTGGGAACACTTGATAGGTGGAGGTCTGGATATCCTTTTGTGACACTCCGTTGTTTAATAGTGATTGAACGACTTGACTCGATTGTTGCTGGTTCTGGTTTTGGGCCGCTTCAAGCTCTTCATCTTTAGTGACAACACCGACAGAGACAATGGCTTGATCAGGATCGGTATAAAGGGTATGCTCACCTGTTACAGTAATCGTCCCCTTGGTGTTGCCGGTCCTATAGTATGGATATGAATACATGAGCAGTCCTACACGCACGTAAAGGATTCAATTTTATCCAAGTCGATGCCGAAGTATACCCATGTGAATCCAATCCATCTCCATCCGGCAATGGAACGGCGTCCAACAAAGACAGGATAGAACCAGAAAGCATCCCTTCTTAACCAAATATACGTGTAACGGAATAAACATCTTCTGATGGCACCTGGGTCTACTGCAAAAACACTTGGTCCACCTTGTGTTCCTTGCATCACCGTTTTTTGCGGTTGGAAGTTCGGTGGTGGTCCGGGTGGTGGTTGATTTTGTCCGCCTTGCCCGCCAGTAGGTGGTGGTGAGCTTGGTGCGCCTTGTCCTCCACCAGGAAAACCTGGGATGCCAAAGCCGCCGCCCCCTGATCCTTGGCCACCTCCAGGGAATCCGGGAAAGCCGCCTCCTCCGCCGCCAGGAAATCCAGGGAATAATTGTCTGTGATCGTACATAGAAGAACCTCCTCATAAAGAATTCTCTTTATCTTATGAGGAGGTTGGGTGGGCGTGCGTGTCTATTAATTTAGCGAAGGGAATGGATCAAGTCTCCATCGCTTTTTTCATCACATGTTTGAGTGTTTTTGCAGAGTGGGCGAATTGAGCTTTTTCTTTATCATTTAATGGAAGCTCGACGACTTTTCTGATGCCCTCACGATTAATAATCGCAGGAACACCGATGTAGATATCGTCCTGATGATACTCCCCTTCAAGGAGGGCAGATACGGTTAAAATGCTATTTTCATTGTTAAAGACCGCTTTGGTAATCCTGGCAAGACCCATGGCAATACCATAATAGGTTGCGCCTTTCCGTTCAATGATGTGATAGGCTGCATCTCTTACATTAACGAATACATCATCAAGCTGTTTCTGGACGTCATCCTGGTGGAGGTCAATCAACTCACTTAAATGACTTGCTCCTACAGTTGTGTGGCTCCAAACGGGAAATTCCGTGTCTCCGTGTTCTCCCATAATATAGGCGTGAATATTCCGTGTATCAATATCAAAGTGCTCGCCGACTAAGTAACGAAGTCTGGCTGTGTCGAGAATCGTTCCTGATCCGATGACTCTTTCTTTCGGCAGTCCGGAAAATTTCCACGTTGCATACGTTAAGATGTCGACAGGGTTCGTTGCCACAAGGAAAATGCCGTTGAATCCACTATTCATGACAGAGTCTACAATATTTTTGAAGATTTTCACATTCTTTTCCACCAGATCCAGACGGGTTTCGCCTGGCTGCTGGTTAGCTCCTGCCGTAATCACGACCAGGTCAGCATCCTTACAATCACTGTAATCTCCTGCAGATATTTTCATAGGAGAAGCGAAAGCAAGACCATGGTTTAAATCACGTGCGTCTCCGTCAGCTTTCTCCTTATTCAAATCAATCATCACAAGTTCATGTGCGATTCCTTGATTGAGGAGAGCAAAGGCATAACTTGAACCTACAAATCCTGTACCGATTAAAGCTACTTTGTTTGTGCATTTGATTGTCATACGTCATCACCTATTCACTAATTATTTGTAAAAAAAATTGGTCACATGAATCTAACAATGGTGAGATTAAGAGAAAGTAATAAAGCTTTCAGAATATGAGCGGAGATATTGTGAAGTAATTCACAACCAAATGATAACACGAAACACATTGATATTCTACTCTGAAATATAGCATAACATAAATAAATGTGAATTAATTCACAAACTTGTCATACAGAGGAACGTACCTATGCCCGTCCCTCAAATAAAAAAAGGGTTTTTTCTGGTGAGTGATGAATGTATAGAGGAAGAGGAGAGCTATGGGAGGTGTGTGTATGAATGTCAGGAGTGGGGATTTATTTATCCGTCCTTTAGTGGAGGGGGATAAATACACGTTGGCAAGGTGGTTGCAGGATCCGGAGGTACTGGAGTTTTATGAAGGGAGGGACCGTCCCTTCACTCTTCAGATGGTGGAGGAGAAATTCCTTGCAGAGAGGGCCGTCTCAGGTTGTCTGGTTGAGTATGAGGGGAATGAAATCGGTTATCTCCAGTATTATCAGCTTGATGAAGAAACGATGATCCGGTATGGTTACACGAATTTAGATGAAGTGATTTATGGTACGGATCAATTCATCGGAGAAGCGGCATATTGGAACAGGGGTTTAGGGACGGAACTCATTCGAGCTGTAGTAGAGTACTTGCTCAAGAAAGAGGGGGTCCACCGCCTCGTGGTGGATCCCATGACTTGGAACACCAGAGCGATCCGCTGCTATGAGAAATGTGGATATAGTAAAGCGAGAATACTACGGGAGCATGAGCTTCATGAAGGCGAACATCATGATTCCTGGCTGATGGAGTTCATTCCAGAGTGAATGGGAGACTTTAAAATGAATAGAAAAATAGAAGAAGCCATTGAACTGAGAGAGTCGGGAGAATACGCAGCTTCCATTGAAAGGTGGAAGCGATTGATTGGGGAAGAACCAGATAATGGTTTTCTGCATTACCAATGTGCATGGAGCCATGACGCAATGGGACTCGAAAGCGAAGCCGTTCCTTATTACGAAAGTTCGATTCAATTGGGACTGGATGATAAAGATTTACAAGGCGCCTATCTTGGATTAGGGAGTACATATCGGACATTGGGAGAGTATGATAAAAGCAAAACCGTGTTCGAGAAAGCAATCGGACGATTTCCTGAAAATAAAGCGTTGACGGTCTTTTATTCCATGACCCTCTATAATTTGAACGAACATAGTCAAGCAATGGAGCTACTGCTGACATGTATTGGAGAATCGTCACAAGAATCCACCATCGAACCTTATAAAAAGGCGATAACATTTTATGCTAGTCAATTGGACGTTGTGTGGAAATAAGAGTAGCTGTTCTCCATGACAGCTCTTTTTTGTGGTTGGAAAGTAAAAAGGAGTGATTGAAGTTGGCAATGACTCAACTGTATCTGGTGAGGCATGCTCACTCAAAATATACCCCCGAGGAATTAACCAGACCCCTTTCTGAGAAAGGTAAGGTGGGTGCTGAGAATGTAACGGAATTATTAAAGAAGGAAAAGATTGATGCAGTATGTTCCAGTCCATATAAAAGGGCGGTGGAAACCGTTGAAGGGACAGCCCGCCATATTGGGAAGGGAATCAATTTATATGAAGAATTGAGAGAAAGAACTCTCTCTGGAAAACCTGTTCAAAACTTTGAAGAGGCAATCTCAATGGTGTGGGAGGATCCTGCTTTTTCCTTGGAAGGCGGAGAGTCGAATCTCACTGCTCAAAAAAGGGGCGTACAAGGGATATTTAAGATCATTGAAGAATATAATGGGAAAAACGTTGTGATTGGAACACATGGTAATATTATGGTTTTGATCATGAGTTACTTTGATCCTCAATATGATATCAGGTTTTGGAGAAAGCTTGAAATGCCGGATATATATTGTTTAACTTTTGATGATGAAAATCTAAAAAGTGTCAAGAGAATATGGACACAACCAGCTGAATTTGCACTACAAAAAGACCGTTCATTATGAACGGTCTTTCAAGTATCTATATCGGTTTAATGAGGCAGGAATGCCAGCTGATAGAAGAACAGGACGGCAAAGATATACACGAGTGGATGTACCTGCTTCCATTGTCCTTTTACTACTTTTAATAATGGATAAGAAATGAATCCCAGTGCAATCCCCGTTGCGATGCTTGATGTTAATGGCATGCTTAGGATGATTAAGAAAGCAGGGAAGGCTTCATCTAATTGATCCCATTTAATTTGGGAGATGCTTCCCATCATCAGGCTTCCAACGATGATAAGTGCTGGAGCAGTAATAGCTGAAATTCCCGATACGGCACTTACAAGAGGACCGAAGAATGCAGCAGCGATGAACAAAACAGAAACCGTTAATGTTGTCAGTCCTGTTCTTCCTCCAGCGGAAACACCGGCTGAAGATTCAATATAAGCGGACGTAGGACTTGTTCCAAACATAGCTCCAACAGTCGTTGCAATGGAATCAGCCAATAGTGCTTCACGTGCTCTTGGCATCGTGTTGCCTTTCATAAGACCTGCTTGTTGAGCCACTCCGATCATTGTTCCCGTTGTGTCAAAGATGGTCACAAGCAAGAAAGAGAAGACTACCGCATATAATCCATACTGGAAAACATCAGCAAAAGCAGTTGCCGGATTTGCTACGATCAGTCCTTCTGGAAGATGTGGGAGGGCCACAAACCCTTCCTTAAATGATAATTCTCCTGTAAAGAATGCAACGAGTCCAGTGACAATCATTCCGATAAATAATGCTCCATGGACACGTAAGACCATGAGGATCAGGGTAACAGCCAGCCCGATTAACGCTAAGATCGCAGAGGATGAATGAAGATCCCCCAACTGTACTAAATTTGTTGGGTGAGCTTGGATGAGTCCTGTCAATCGTAATCCAATAAACGCAATAAACAAACCGATTCCTGCTGTTATGCCGTGCTTTAGATTTTGAGGAATGGCTTCGATTAATTTTTTTCTAAACGGTGTTAAAGAGAGAATGATAAAGATGATACCTGCTACAAAAACGGCAGAAAACGCAACGATATAAGAAATATCATCATTCGCACCGACTACTGAGTACGTAAAATAAGCATTTAATCCCATCCCTGGTGCGATGGCGATCGGGTAGTTTGCGAACAAGGCCATCCATAACGTTCCGGCTACGGCTGAAATAATGGTTGCTAAGAAGACTTGATCAAATGGGACACCTGCATCAGCTAAAATAATGGGATTCACAACGACAATGTACACCATTGTTAAAAATGTTGTAATACCTGCCAGTATTTCAGTTTTAGGATTAGTGCCGTGTTCCTTCAATTTAAACATCGTAATACCTCCAATAAAAACGAACATTAAAAACACGCAACTTCTATAATATTCGGTAATAGATTGGATTTCAATAGGGGATACCGAAATTTTTTTAAGAAAATATCTTGAAACCCCTTCCAAACCCCTTTTGTTTTCGATAAGATGTTATCAATTATAGAAGAATCAGTCTCTATAATGCCCAGTCAGTAAACGATTTACCACGCAGGAAGTAACATTTCATAAGGAAAGGAGCGGTACTAACGTGTATACTCAATTGAAAAACAACTCAATCTCCGAGCAGATTGAGCAGATCACACGATCCTTAGTCGCTCTGAAAAGCTATAACGGAACAACAGGCGAAAGTGAAAAAGCCCAGTATATATATGAAATGATTTCCTCATTTCCTTATTTTCAGGAGCATCCTGATCGGGTCTGGCTGCAAGAAGTCCCGAACGATCCCACAGGAAGGAAAAACGTGTTTGCCCTCGTGAAAGGAACGTCTTCGAAAACCGTATTATTCCATGCCCACTATGATACGGTAGGGACGGATGATTATGGGGCACTTCAAGATATGGCTCATGATCCCGACTTTCTTCAGAAATTCTTTATGGATTATGAAGGAGAGGAAAAGGTTAGGGAAGATGCACTTTCTGGAAACTGGCTATTTGGAAGAGGGGCCTTGGATATGCAGAGCGGGATTGCCGTCCACATAGCCAATCTTTTACACCATACGGATCAAGCAGCCCCGGAAGGAAATTTACTCTTCCTGTTTAATGGTGACGAAGAAAGTGAACATGCCGGAATGATTGCTGCTTTAAGTGATCTCTATCGTTTAAAGAAAGAGGGCTTTGATTATTTGGCAGCGATCAATACGGATTTCATTTCTCCGATCTATGACGGGGACTGTAAACGATATATTTACACAGGTGCTGCAGGGAAGCTTCTGCCAAGTTTTTATATATATGGAAGAGAAGCGCATGTAGGGGATGTGCTGACATCCATCGATCCTACTGTGATTGCTTCAAAAATCAATCTCGAAATCAATCAGAACCTGGATTATCTGGAGGATATACCTGGAGAATTCACCCTGCCGCCATCGTGCTTGTATTTCAAAGATGATAAGCATACGTATAATGTCCAAACCCCTCTTAGCGCTTCTCTTTACTTCAACTATTTTGTCTACGAGAGAACCGCCAGAGAAGTGCTCTACGATATGAAAAAGGCAGCATTAAAGGCAGTGAGTGAACTGGAAGAACGGAGCAAAAAGCAGTTTGAGCAATATCGGAGCTATCATGGTTTCCCGGAAAGGGAGTTTTCCTGGGAAGTGGAGGTGCTGACATTACGGGAGTATATCTTCTGGCTAAAGGAAAGAGGCATTGATCCGGATCCTGTCATGAAAAAGATTCTTCATGATATGGAAGGAGAAGATAGAAGAACGATTGCATATACGATGGTGGAAGCCTTACAGCACCTGGATCCCGATCGAACACCCAGAGTGATCATTTTCTTCGCACCGCCATTTTTACCTCACAACTTTGTAAATGAAGAAAATGAGTATGGCAAGAGGGTAAGAGAAGCGTTAGGAAAATGCTTAAATGATATAGCCAAAGAAACCGGCGAAGAATTTGTCATTAAACGGTTTTTCCCTTATCTAGCAGACGGCAGTTTTCTCTCTCTTCATGAAGAAGACGAGGATATCGAGGTATTTAAAAAGAACCTGCCGCTGATCGATCAGTTGTATCCTGTCCCTATCGAAATGATCAGAAAGCTGAACATCCCTTCTATTAATATAGGAGTTTATGGAAAGGATGGCCATCAGTGGACAGAGAGAGTGTATAAACCTTACACATTCTCAGTACTGCCGGAGATTATCCAGCGTGTGACGAAGGATTTATTGAAGATATGATGTGCCGAGTATAGCTGAACAAAGAGAGAGGTCATTCGCTTAGGGATGCGCCTCTCTCTTTTTATTGATTTGAAATTATTTTGTGCTCTTTTTTTACAATTATTGTAATACGGCTGGGTTAATTAAGAAAACGGCTGGATTTTTATCAGAATCGGCTGGATTATTGATGATTTCCGCCGGATTATCCAGAAAAACGGCCGGATTATTGGTGATTTCGGCTGGATTCGTTAGGACATCATAGAAATACCAGACCATGACCGTCACAAATCCCTTGTAAAAGTAGATTTCAAAATGAAGTATCCATATTTCCTGTTAATATAGTAGACTTTGTGGGAATATCCACTTCCGCCGCATTCAAAACTACCTGTGTTCTGGAATTGTCACAAAAAGGTCAATCCTAAAAGATGCATAAAGGGAACAAGTTTACTATAATAGAGTTATTGAATTTGTGAAGTGTTTCACTAACTTTTAACTTTTGGAGTTGAGAGAAGTTATGAAAGAGCTGAATCGATTGGCTAAGCAGCAGAGATCATCCATGATGGCGCTTTACGGAACATCCCTATTAATGGGGGGAGTCGTTATTGGACAAGCTTACTTACTGGTTAGCGTTGTAGATAAAATGTTTATAGAGGAAGCTGGGTTTCAAGACATCCTCCCAATGCTGGGTGCTTTGCTTCTTATTCTAGTGGGGAGAGCGGCACTTTCTTATGTAAACGGACGAACAGGAATCAGGATGGCTTCGAAGGTAAAGGTCGACTTGAGAAAACGGCTTTTAATTAAGTGGGCAAAAAATCCACTGCAAGCATCCCTTCAAGGACAGTCTGGACAAAAGGTCAGTACGATGATGGATGCCGTTGATGGACTGGACGGGTATTACAGTCAATACGTACCCCAAAGAATTCAAACGACCATCGTCCCGTTGATTCTTTTAATCATTATTTTTACTGAGCATGTGTATACGGGTCTGATCATGGTGATAACAGCCCCATTCATTCCTTTGTTTATGGCGATTATCGGAGTCATGACAAAGAATAAATCCGAGAAGCAAATGGACAAACTGACGGCTTTTTCTGGACGATTTCTCGATACACTGCAGGGATTGACTACCTTGAAGCTGCTTGGAAGAGGGGAGCAACAAAAAGAGGGGATACGTTCTGCCAGTCTTGATTTTCGTGAAGCCACGATGGAAGTGTTAAAGACTGCCTTCTTATCTTCCTTGATGTTAGAGTTTATCTCTATGTTAAGTATTGGATTGATTGCCCTGGAAGTGGGGCTCAGATTAGTCGTCTTTGAAAGTATTTCATTCTTCACAGCTTTCTTTGTTCTCGTTCTTGCACCAGAGTTCTATCTTTCATTAAAAGAGCTGGGGCATGCCTTTCATACTGGGCGAGGTAGTGTGGGAGCCGCGAAGAAAGTCATGGAGGAGCTTGAAGAGAAGGATCAACCTGTAAGATGGGGAGAGAAGAAGTTCGAAACAAATGGGACTCCTCCAACAATTAAGCTATGTAATGTAGGGTTTTCCTACGAGGATAAGGGATTTGATCTTCGAGGCATTACGGCTGCTTTTCCTCCCAGAAGCCAAGTGGCGATCGTGGGTCAGAGTGGAGCAGGGAAAACAACCCTCCTTCATCTATTAGCCGGCCTTCTTGATCCCTCTGATGGTGACATTGTGATTGATGGACTTTCGAGATGTGAATATGGGGAAAGAGACTGGTTTGATCAATTGAGTTATATTTCACAGAGTCCTTACTTATTCTCAGGCACGATTGCCGAGAATATTGCGGTTGGCGGAAGAGAGGGCGTCACCCTGGAAGAGATCGAATACGCTGCTGAAAAAGCGGGAATCTCACAAATGATTGCAGGCCTCGATAAAGGATATGAGACCCCGATTGGTGAAGCAGGGAGAGGGCTTTCTGGTGGAGAAAAGCAGCGTATGGCCATAGCCAGGGCCTTTCTTAAAAAACCGTCTCTTATTCTCTTCGACGAACCAACAACGGGATTGGATCTTCAAACGGAGAGGATCCTACAATCATCCATACAGGAATTATCAAAGAATTCAACGGTGATTACAGTAGCTCACCGTCTTCATACGATTCGAGAAGCGGATCTAATCCTATTTTTAGAAAATGGGAAATTAGCGGGCATAGGAAATCATGAGGAATTAATGAAGTCTACTTCTCACTATCGTGATATGGTGACTGCACAACAAGGAGTGAAGCTTTAGATGAAGGAGTTAGGGTTTGTCGTAAAGCTGATGATGAAGGAAAAGAAGGATATGGTGTACTCTATTCTTTTTGGCTTTCTGGCTGGAATAACCTCGGTCGGACTATTTGCTTCCAGTGGCTATTTAATCTCTAAAGCTGCATTGGAGGTACCTCTTTATGCTCTTACGGTAATGATTGCTCTCTTGAAGCTGTTTGGCTTTACGAAGGCGTTAAGCCGGTATGGGGAACGCTATTTTTCCCATAGGGCTACGTTCACGATTTTGGCGAACTTGCGGGTTTCCATCTATGAAAAAATCGAGCCGTTAGCACCGAGGATTTTCTGGCGATATCGAAGTGGAGATCTTCTTTCTAGAATCGTAGGAGACGTAGAAAGCTTACAGAATTTCTTTCTTCGCGTCTTTTATCCACCGATTATCCTGGTGATGGTGTTCTTAAGTACGATCTTGTTTACGATGTTTTATTCTGTTTCTATTGCGTTGATCCTTCTCGGGGGGCTTCTATTAACGGGATTTATTGTCCCAGCCTATTTTGCTTATAAACAGAGGGAAATTGAAACGACCTTACGAGAAAGTCGAGGGGATTTATCCACAGAGGTAACAGAATTTCTTTATGGGTTCAGAGACCTGAAGATATATCAAAGACTGGAGGATAAAAAGAGGAGTCTCGTTCATGCAGCAACAGGTTATGTGAGTGAGCAAGAACGGGAGAGCATCTATTCTCTCTTTAGTCATTCAACGAACATCCTGGTTTCCCAACTCATTTCATGGATCGTTATAGCATTAGGGGCGTATTCAGTCGCAGCAGGTCATTTGGATGGGATATACCTTGCGATGCTTGTCATGATCTCGCTAACCGTATTCGAAAATGCCACACCAATGGCAGTACTACCTACACACTATGAAGACTCACGCCGCGGGGCAAGCCGTCTGTCTTCCATTATTCCAGAAGAGAGGACCTTCGGGGACGGACCTTCCTTAGGCTGGGGTCTGAGTGGGCACGCACCTTCCTTCAGTATGAAGGATGTGAGCTTTTCCTTTAATGGAGAGGAAAGGAAGACCTTGGACGAGGTAAGAATTGAGCTTCCTGCAGGATCGAAAACGGCGATTGTAGGACCTTCGGGATCAGGGAAGTCAACATTGCTTCAATTGTTATTAAACTTTTACTCAACGGATCAAGGATCGATTTACGTGAATGATCTTTCAATTAAAGATATCGATAAAGAGTCGTTGTGGGGGCAAGCCAATGTGGTTCTTCAAGAAAATCATTTCTTCTACGGCACAATGAAGGATAATCTAATGCTGGTACGTGACGATCTGACAGATGAGGAAATGGAAACGGCATTAGAAATAGTGAAGCTGGATCACTTTTCTTTAGAGGACGCTATATTAGAAAAAGGAGAGAATCTTTCTGGTGGAGAGAAGCAGCGATTAGCGATTGCCAGGGCCCTATTGAAAGGTTCACCCTTATGGATGCTGGATGAACCGACATCTTCTGTTGATGCTTTGATGGAAAAAGAGATTTTCAAGCATCTTTATACCGTAGCGGATGGTGATACACTGATTCTGATTAGTCACCGATTGACAGGTCTTGAAGAAATGGACCAAATCGTCGTCATGGATCAGGGAAAGGTTGTAGAAGCAGGAAGTTTTGATGAGCTCATGAGGAAAAAAGGCTACTTCTATGAAATGAAACAGATTGAAAAGAGCGTACTCTTTTAAGAACCTGAAAAAGCCGCATCCCCTTGGATGCGGCTTTTTCATAGGCTTATTCTGCCCAATCAATTAAGTTGCGGATATCTAAACGACCTGATTTTCGTGCTTCTTGAAGCGGTTTTCCGATTGTAATCAGCATAATCGGAATATAGCGCTCCGACACATTGAATTCGCTTGCGAGAGCTGCCGGATTGAAGCCGCCGATTGGGCAAGTATCCCAGCCCTTCGCCTTCGCAGCAAGCATGAATTGCATAGCAGCCAGGGAAGCATTGCTGAAAGCTGCGTCTCTTGGGTATTCGTCACGGCTGTAGGCTCCGTCGATTTGTTTCTTAAGTACCTCTTTGATTTCAGCCGTCATTTCCCCCTTTTCAATGGCAGGGTCAAAGACAGGATCGACGTTCTTGTTGGCTTCCAAGTCACCAAGTATAGCCACAACTGCAGAAGCATCATGTACTTGCTGCTGGTGATAGGCTATCGGGAGTAAGCGTTCTTGAACTTCTTTGTTATCGAATACCAGGAATTTCCACTGTTGAAGATTCCAGGCAGATGGAGCCTTCCCTGCTGTTTCGAGCAGGCTGACTAATTCCTCGCGAGGGATCTCCACTTGAGGGTCGTACACTTTCGTTGAGCGCCGTTCTTCGACTACTTGAAAGAAATTATCCATGATAAAGCCTCCTTGATGTTTAAAAAAGTGTTATAATATGGTATATATTTGTATGTTACTTACTTTTTGTAAGTGTATAAGCAATATGAACAATATACCCGACGTTTTAGTATGCGTCAAGGGATAAATATTTAGGATGTGTTGAGAGCGATGGAAACAAAACTTTGTCCGAAATATGCCGCTGCTTTTGAATTATTAGGTAAGCGCTGGATCGGGATGATTATAAAGGTATTATTTGAAGGCACATGCCGTTTTAAAGATTTAAATGAAGAAATACCAAATATCAGTCAAAAGGTGTTGACGGACAGATTGAAGGAATTGGAGGAACATGGCATAGTGTTTCGGGAAGTTCTCGACGAAAAGCCGGTCAAGGTACTCTATAGCCTGACGAAAAAAGGTAGAGAACTAGAGCAGGTGATGGATGCCGTCCAGAATTGGGCAGTGAAATGGGTAAAATAAAAAGCCTGCGTCATTGCAGGCAGGCGGTTAGTTGAGTTTATTATTGAATATATGCTCAAATGGATCTTCTTGATCGTGAGGAGTGTAGAAATGGATGGGCTTTAATGCGGCGTAGCTTCCTCCGATGATGATGATACAAAGAACGGGTAAGAATAAAATACCGAGCATAGTATAGCCTCCTTATCGGTTTTAGGGGTTCGGTATGCCACTTAAGACCCCTTGCATGATTAACTCTAAAGTGTGAAACGCGTTTCAGAGCAAGCGTTTTATTTGATTATTTGTGTAAAAGGGATAGGTGGACCATTCAGAATATTTCATGAGGGGTATGGGTATGACAAATATTCGCAGTATCGCCAAATTGGCGGGAGTCTCAGTTTCAACGGTTTCAAGGGTATTAAATGAACATCCATATGTGAAAGAAGAAAAACGTAAGAAGGTTCTAGAGGCCGTCGAGCAATTAAATTATATAAAAAACGCGAATGCTGTCCATTTATCAAAAGGCAAGACCTATAGCATAGGAGTTGTTTTGCCCTACTTGAATCTTCCTTACTTCGGAGAGATTCTTCAAGGCATAGCAGGGGAAGCGTTAAAACATGGATACCATATTCAGCTTTTCCAAACGAATTATGACAGGGGAGCAGAACTTGATGCATTTCATCGACTGCAAATGAAGGAAGTGGATGGATTGATCCTGACGTCGCGCTCCAATTCACTGGATGTTCTTGCCCCATTCGTCGGTCCCAATGTGGTTTTTTGTGAAAATGTGTATGATCCCTCGTATAAAAAGGTGTTCATCGATCACTACCAGGGAATAAGGAATGGACTCGAATACCTCTATTCAAAAAGTCATTCACGGATCGGACTGTGTTTGCATCGGACGTTCGGGACGAATAGTGAGGAAAGGATCCGGGGGTTCTACGATAGCTCAGAAGCTGCCGGCCATCCTGTGCGTGATGAGTGGATCTTCAATGACTGCTATCATCTGCAAGATGGGAGAGATGTGGTGAAAGCATGGGAACACCTGAGAGAAAAGCCCTCAGCCCTTATCGTAACAAGTGATCAGGTTTCAGCCGGAATGGTGACAGAGGCAGCTAAAAGAGGAATCAGGATACCCGATGATTTGGCTATACTAAGCTTTGATAATCATCCCATTGCCGATGCACTGGACATTACGTCATTTGAAGTCCCGATACGAAAAGTAGGAGAAGAATCGTTTAAGCTATTTCTCGAAAAGGCGGATCCTCAACCGGTGATACTGGAAACGAAATTATTTGATAGAGGGACCGTATAAGTTCCTCAAGGGATAAGAGGAGGAGAAAAGAATGCTAGGGAATAAAGATGAAAAAATGTTGATCATCTTAATGGTCGTTGTTGCTTTTATTGTGTTGCTTGCTATTGTAGGGAAATATCTTCTTTAGGCTTTTTTGACCTTGTCTTCATATCTCATTTGTTTCTGCCATATGTTAAGAGTAAGTGAAGCGGTAGGTGAATGTATCATGTGGTCTGAATTCAAGCAATTCATTTCAAGGGGGAATGTAGTTGACTTAGCGATTGCTGTCATCATTGGTTCAGCGTTTGGCAAGATTGTGGAGTCTCTCGTTCAGGACATGATGATGCCGGCAATCGGAATTTTATTTGGTGGCATTAACTTAGAAGGCCTGCACCTTCGAATTGGAGCAGAGGTGATTGAATTGGGAAAGTTCCTACAAGCCCTTGTAGACTTTCTTCTCGTGGCCATGAGCATTTTTCTGATGATAAAGGTGGTCAACCGCTTGAAAGGCGGGGAGCAGCCATACAAGGTGAAGCAAACGACCAACCTTGAAGTCTTACAGGAAATCAGGGATATATTGAAGGATGATCAAAGACCTTCCATTAGACATGACATTCAGAGACCGAGCGATCAGCTCACCAAAAGTGGTATGAAAATTCAAATGAGAACCGAGAGAAAAACAAGGTGATGATCGTTGACCTAAATCCTACTTTTATAGTAGGATTACTTTGTGTTGTGAGACTATTTTAAAATTCCTACAAACAAATGGGGTAATGATCGTGAAGAAAATTCATATTATTCATGAAAACAGTGAATGGACCAATCATTTAACGACTCGTCTCAACGAGCTTCAATTGCCTTATGAGGAATGGTTCCTGGACCAAGGACTCGTCGATTTATCATCAGAGCCGCCAGAAGGTGTTTTCTATAATCGAATCAGTGCATCTTCCCATACACGAGACCATCGTTTTGCGCCTGAGTTAACGGAAAGCGTTCTTTCTTGGTTAGAGAGGTACGATAGAAAGGTACTGAACGGAAGCCGTGCCCTTCGGTTGGAAGTGAGTAAGGTGAATCAGTATATGGCCTTGAACGCTGCAGGCATCAAGACACCGAAAACCATTGCAGCTGTTGGAAATGAGCATATAATTGAAGCGGCTGAAAAGCTTAATAAACCTTCCTTTATCACCAAGCATAATCGTGCAGGAAAAGGATTGGGAGTTCAGTTGTTTCATTCAGTTGATGCTTTGAAAAACTATGTATGCAGTGATACGTTTGAAGAACCGTTAGACGGAACGACGCTTATCCAGGAATACATTGAAGCACCAGACGCTTCGATTACACGGTGTGAGTTCATTGGCGGCAAATTCATTTATGCTGTGAAGGTGGATACGTCAAAAGGATTTGAACTATGTCCGGCTGATGTCTGTCAGGTCGATGATCTATTCTGTCCAGTGGGGGAGCAAGAGGAGAAGCCTAAATTCCAAATAAGGGAAAACTTTTCCTGTGGTATCATCTCGTCTTACGAAGCATTTTTAAAAGAGAACCGGATTGATGTAGCCGGGATTGAATTCATTCAAGACAATGAAGGCACCATCTACACATATGATGTGAACACCAATACAAATTACAACAAGGATGCCGAGGCGAAGTACGGACAATACGGGATGCTTGAGTTAGCAAACTATCTTGGTGAACAATTGAAAACTGTGTAAGTTGATGACTCTCCTGTACAATTACGGGAGAGTTGTCTTATGTAAATGTAGAATTACATATATAATTGTAACGATTTTTGTAGTAGTGTGGTAGAATTTCTATAAAGTAGACAATATCTTTGAAAGGTCAAAGGGTAAGTATGATTATCTTTAATCAGGATGTTATTAATAATTTCTTTTATATCATTTTGAGTATTTTTTTAATTTTTTTCCTTCTTGAAAGAAAAATGATACAGGGCTGGTATACAAGGTTAGCAACCCTTGTTTCTTTGAGTACGGCCATTATCCTGTGCATGCTTTCCCCTATTTATCAAAATCCATACTGTGTACATGATTTACGGATGATTCCTTTTGTACTCGGAATTATGTATGGAGGGCCCTATACGGGGTTTGCACTTTTAGTTGTCTTAATGGTTTCCAGGACAATGATATATGGTTGGAGTATAGTAGCATTTGTTATTTATGTGGTGATCTACCTCTTGACAGTTATCGGGATGAAGTGGTTCGATTTCGACCGGTTAACGAGCCGTAAGAAGATCATATTCTCAGTGATTCTCTTTACCACTCATTCCATAGTAGCAGCTCTTATTGCAAATGCGATGACCGTGTTTGTGATTGATGAAAGCTATCTCATTAATTTCATCTTACTCCCTTCATTGGGAATGCTTATCCTGACTTACATTTGTGAAACATTACTAAAACAGATCCAAATCAAACAAGCACTCGTGAAAATAGAAAAAATGGAAGTACTGTCTCAGCTGGCAGCCAGCATCTCACACGAAGTAAAGAATCCTTTAACCGTTATTAAAGGGTTTCTGAGACTGCTCAATCAAGAAAATCTTCCAGTTGGAAAAAAAGAGCAGTACTTAGAAATCGCATCATCAGAACTGAAACGGGCAGAAGATATCATCAACGACTATCTTACATTCGCCAAGCCGGACCCTGATCATGTGGAGAACATCTCAATTTCTGAACAACTCAATAAGCTCATTGATATGGTGGAACCATTGAGCAACCAGCAATCGGTGGTTGTACATAATCACATCATCGACGCCACCATCGTCGGCAATACACGGAGCTTTCAGCAAGCATTTCTCAACATCATTAAAAATGCGATTGAATCCATGCCAAAAGGAGGTACTCTCACGATACTTTCGAAGGTTCAAAAGGGGAACGTCAGCATAACCATTACTGACAATGGAGTCGGTATGACCTCTGAACAACAATCCAGACTGGGTGAACCTTATTTTTCTACGAAGGAAAAAGGAACCGGTCTGGGGCTAATGGTTTCTTATCGCATCATTGAAGCGATGAGAGGCGTCATTACAGTTGAAAGTCGAGTAGGCAAGGGGACGAGTTTTCAGATTGTGTTTCCTGTGGATCTTATAAAAGACCCTTCATCTTTATAGGTGGAGGGTTATTTTTTTGTTGAAGCCATATGCTTGTCGCCTCTGAGCAAAGCCCTTCCGCTTTTCGGTATGTCCAGCTCCGGCGGCTAGGCCCTCGAGGTCATAAGTCAAGGACACCAAAAAGGCAAAAAGCGCCTTTCCGGTGTCCTCGCCATATGCTTGTCGGGCCTGAACAAGCCGCCTCCGCTTTTCGCTATGTCCAGCTCCAGGGCTTAGAGGCTCGAGGTCATAAGTCAGGCATACCAAAAAGGCAAAGAGCGCCTTTCCGGCATGCCTGCCATATGCTTGTCGCCTCTGAGCAAAGCCCTTCCGCTTTTCTATTGAACTTTCCCTAATTATCTGATAATATATATTCCTGCTCCCAAACGCCTACATAATTTATCCAGATTTCGATAAGTCTTTTTTAAACGTTTCATCCAATGAGAGTCGTTACCTCAGTTCTAGTGATGAGACGTTTTTTTCTCCATTGCGGCTAAAACATTTGGAAGGAGAAATGTATGACGAAGGAATCAACTATTCATCCCGATTTTTCAATTGAATCAGAACGCCTGGAGTTTACGAAGCGCTACATTGATGTAGTCATCAGCACATCCCAGACGAGTAAGGAAAAGTATAAGGAAAACATGGAAAAAGCTTTTGGAGATATTGATTGGGGCGAATCGAGTGCTGCGTACATCGATATCCTGACGAACTCAAGCTTTTTTGAGATGTCCAAAGAAGAACTGGAGTCCCTGACGAAAGCGAAAACGAAACCGTATTTTGCCAGGATTGATTTTCAACACGAGGGATCGGACAAGGTGGAGAAGCACTATATTGGCAAGACCTCCTTGTATCAGCGTGAAAATCAAGAGCAAATCATTGTGGACTGGCGTTCTCCCATAGCGAATCTATACTACGAAGGAAGGATTGGTGACGTTTCGTATGTTGCGGAAGACGAGACATATGAAGGAGATCTTTCATTAAAGCGTCAGTACATGATCGAGGATGGTTTGTTAGAAGAAATCAGGGATATTGACTTAACGACCACAGATGAACTGCTTCAGGATTCATTAGCCAAAAGCTCCAGCAATCGTTTAACTGAGATCATTTCCACCATTCAAGAAGAACAAAATAGGATCATCCGGGCCGATTTAAACAAGCCCATCATTGTACAAGGGGCCGCAGGAAGTGGAAAGACAACCATCGCCCTTCATCGGATTTCATACTTTATTTACAACTACAAACAGCATTTTGACCCGAAACAACTGATGATCCTTGCACCAAGTAATTTGTTTATCGACTATATTTCAGAGGCATTGCCGGAACTTGGAGTAGAACGTGTTAGACAAACGACGTTCACAGATTATGTCATGACCTGCTTAGAGAAAAAGCTGAATTTAGTAGAAGATAACAAGCTCACCCAGTTGATAGAAACCCATGATGAAGACGTAGCGACTGCCTCGTGGATATCTGGGTTCAAAGGCTCCAAAGCATTCAGGAGAATACTTGATTATTATATAGAAGAAATTGAACAACGCTTTTATACGTCTAAAGACTTCTATGTGGATAAATACAAGCTCTACACCGCCAAAAAGTTCACTCATCTTTTTAAAGATGAATATACGTATATGCCAATCTATCGCCGGATGGAAAAGCTCAAGTCTCTCTTACAGAGTTATGTTCGGACGAACAAGAAGCAGATGGTGGAGAAGGTAGAGAAGTTTTTCGATGAACGGATCGAAACAGCGCTTTTTCAACGGACACAGGCAGCAAACCGGAAGGACTATGTGTCCAAAGCATTGGACAAGAAAAGTGAGCGGGTTGAAGAAATTAAGAAGGCGATCCGAACAAGCGTTACGGCCTACATGAAGCAGTTTGAAAAGAAAAACCTAGATCAATACTTCATAGAATTGTTCTCAGATCCGAAACGGCTGGCTTCTTACTCGAAAGGTGAGCTAAGTATGCAGCAGGCAGAACAGCTTAGTCATTATACGTTGAAATACGCGAAGAAAAAACAGTATGAGGTAGAAGACTTAGCCATCCTTCTTTACTTGCAAACTCACTTGTTTGGAATCGATAAATTTTATAAAGCAAAAAATATCGTGATTGATGAAGCACAGGATTATAGTTACATGCAGCTTTATTCGTTGAAGAGGGCACTTGAAACCGACATGTTTACACTGGTAGGGGATCTTGCCCAGGGGATTCATTCCTATCGTGGACTTCAGTCATGGGAACCGGTGTATAGAGATGTGTTTCCGAGGGCTACGTATACCGAGCTCCAAAAAAGCTATCGAACCACAATTGAAATCATGGAGGAAGCAAATAAATTGCTGAATCTCTTACCCTATGATTTTCCTAAAGTGAATCCAGTGGTGAGACATGGGGATGCTCCCGGCTTCGATGAGTATGTGGGATTGGAAGAATTGGCTGCCATAATCGAGGAGAAGGTGAATGCTGGACGAGAAGAAGGATTCCATACATTCGCTGTGATCGGAAAAAGCATGAAAGATTGTGTGAAAATCAGTGAAGTCCTTCAAGAGCGGCAGCCAGGGAAAGTGAAGTTGTTGGAAGAACAGGAATCGATCCCGAAAGATCAAATCGTCGTCGTTCCATCTTATCTGTCAAAAGGGCTTGAATTCGATGTGGTCATCATTGCAGCGGTGGATGAAGCTTTCAATCCGGAAAACGAACTCGACATCAAGCTCCAATACGTGGCCATGACACGCCCCCTTCATAAGCTCGCCTTTATCGGGAAGAGAAGGGAGCAATTTATCGGCCGATGATCAAAATAGGTCCGTCCCTCACGGTGAGGGACGGACCTTAATTTAGTAAAAAACGAATTTCACAATCATAATATTAGCAAAAAGCTGAGTGGATTTGTAAAATAATAAATCAGGAGGGATGCAATATGTTAAAAAACTTAAAGAGTACGAAGACATTACATAACGGAATCGAAATTCCTTATGTCGGTTTAGGAGTTTACCAAATGAAAGATCCGTCTGAAACGGTACAAGCTGTTCGAACAGCGATTGAGTCAGGGTACCGTTCCATCGATACAGCGGCGATCTACGACAACGAAGAAAGTGTAGGTCAAGGTGTGAAAGACGGTGGAGTAGCGAGAGAAGAACTCTTCATTACCTCGAAAGTATGGAATAGTGATCAGGGCTACGATACAACATTAAAAGCATTTGAAACCAGTTTGAGAAAGCTTGATATGGACTATCTGGATCTTTATTTAATTCACTGGCCGGTAGAAGGAAAGTACAACGATACATGGAAGGCTCTTGAAAGGTTGTCTAGCGAAGGCTTAGTGAAATCCATCGGTGTAAGTAACTTCCATCAGCATCACCTTGAAGATTTAATGCAGAACAGCAATGAAAAGCCTGTATTAAATCAAATCGAATTACACCCTCGTCTGAATCAGGAAAAAATAAGAGAATTCTGTGCATCACAAAATATTGCAGTGGAAGCATGGTCACCAATCGCTCAAGGGCGTGTACTGGATGAACCAACACTGAATCACATTGCTGAAAAGCATGAAAAATCGGCTGCCCAAGTGATTCTGCGCTGGCACCTTCAGAATGATGTTATCATCATTCCTAAATCTGTTCATGAAAGCCGCATCAAAGAAAACGCAGATCTATTCAACTTCGAACTATCACTGGAAGAAATGAACCAAATCAATCAACTGAATCTCGACGAACGTTTTGGACCCGATCCAGACAACTTCGATTTCTGATTGATATATATGTAAGAGGTCCGTCCCTCCAGATGAGGGACGGACCTCTTTTTTTTACCCTCCTTCCTCCGGTTCCCATTTTAATAAAATTTGTAAAATAGTATTGACAGAGTTGTGAGGAGTAGTATACAATTATCTCGAAATCAAAATAATCATATTCGAGATAACAAGTACTCTTTTTTTACACGTATATCTCAAATTCAAGATAAATGATTTGAGAATAATTGAATTTGAAATGTTTGAAGATAAATCTCGAAGGGAAAACAAAGAGGAGGAAGTAAGATGACAGCATTAGCTGCGTTCGGTTTATTGGTTATTCGTTTAGTAGTGGGGTTAACATTCGCTGCTCACGGAGCACAGAAATTATTTGGTTGGTTTGGAGGACACGGGCTACAAGGAACAGGTGGTTTCTTTGAGTCCATTGGAATCAAGCCTGGAAAAACGATGGCATTACTTGCAGGACTTTCTGAAGTTGCAGGGGGAATACTATTCGCAGCAGGTTTCCTGACACCACTGGCCGCTTTGCTTATCATTGGAACGATGATTGTAGCGATCGTAAAAGTTCACGGACCAAATGGTTATTGGGTAACACAAAATGGTACAGAATATAATGTGATGCTCATTGTTGTTGCTCTTGGAGTAGCATTGGTAGGGGCAGGATCATTCTCTATAGACGCACTTTTATTTTAAATAAGTTCATTTTTCAATAGGAATTCAAATGTTCACATATATGATGTGGAAATTCAACACAGAAACTCGGCATGCAATCCAACATCACTACTTCCAATTAGGTAGCAAATGAATATTGCAGGTGCACGTTGATTGATTTACCTGCAGTCTGATTCTGTGTTTCACTTATTTATTATAAATCAACCATATTTAAAGGAGAGATTTCGACTATGTCTAACGTAAAATTAGCAATCATGTATTACAGTTCAACAGGAACCAATTATCAAATGGCGAAATGGGCAGAAGAGGCTGCGAAAGAAGCTGGAGCTGAAGTGAAGGTACTCCGTTTTGAAGAAACAGCACCTGAAGCAGCAATTGCTTCAAACCCTGCTTGGGAGAAGCATTATAATGAAACAAAAGATAGTGTACCTGTTGCGACACTTGACGATCTTGAATGGGCAGACGCATACCTTTTCAATGTCCCAACACGATTCGGTAACGTTCCTTCTCAAGTCAAAGCTTTTCTGGATACCACTGGAGGTCTTTGGTTCAATGGGAAGCTGGCAAACAAAGTAGTGAGCGCCACGTCATCTGCAAGCAACTCACACGGTGGACAGGAGCAGACGGTTCTAGCTCTATACACAACGATGATGCACTGGGGTGCAATCATCGCAGCTCCTGGATACACAGATCAATCAAGCTTTACTACAGGAGGAAACCCGTACGGAACGAGTGTAACAGTCGATCAAGAGGGCAATATGGTTGAATCCGTAGAGCCTGCAGTGAAACACCAAACTCGCCGTACGATCCAAATCGCTGAAGCGGTTAAAAACGGATTGAAGTAATCAACATATGAAAAAAACGAGACACTCGCGATTGAGAGTGTCTCGTTTTTTTATTGTGTTCTCACAGCCCAACATCATCCACACACTCAGCCTCACATTCGATCCACTCGTCCGTCAGCGGATGGAGAAATGAAATTCGTGCTGCATGCAGGGCCTGCCTTTTGAAAATCGGTTTTCCTCCATATAATGTGTCGCCAACCAGAGGATGACCGATGTGACTCATATGGACGCGAATCTGATGGGTACGTCCCGTATCAAGCTGGACCTCCACTAATGTATAAGTATTTTTATATTCCAGCACCTTGTAGTGGGTGACTGCATCCTTACCTGAAGGTGAAACTCTTCTTCTTGTATTGTGGTGGCGGTCCCTCCCTATCGGTTCAGAGATGGTGCCATTTTTCTGCTTCAATCGACCATGAACGAGAGCGTGGTATGTACGCTTGATCTGCCTCTCAGTGAGGAGGCGGTCAAGAATCGCTTTACTTAACGGATGTTTGGCAAAAATAATTGCACCCGACGTGTCATGGTCCAAACGATGAATGTGCATGACGCGGCAGCTTTCTCCCCGGGCTTGATAGTGAAAGGCCACCAGATTTGCAAGGGAATCCGTCTCATCAGGATGGTTTGGGTGAGTATCGATCCCGGCAGGTTTGTTGACGACAATCAGGTGGTCATCTTCAAATAACACATCGATTTCTCCGTATGTCGGAGGGACATCGTATTCAACTCCTTTAAATAAATGAAGCTGTAGCACATCTCCCGGGGATAGGGGCTGGGTCCAGGAAATCGATGCCCCGTTCACTTTAATATCACCCTTCATCCTCATGGAATGAATTAGTTTCTTAGGTGCTTGCCAGTGATTTCTAAGAATTGTTTCAATCGTTACATTTTTCCATTTATCTGGAATGAGTAGTTCAAATAGTTCTCCTTTTTTCTGTGTTTTCATCAAAAAACTCCTTCAAATGACAATAATCTTATACTTATGTGGGTATTTAAACCTAATTTAACTCCTGTTCAACCCATTTCATGGGTATAATTACCACGCTGTTGGTTCTACTTCTATGTTATCCTTAATATATCTATTACAGAGAGATTACAACCATTACAAAGGTGGGTTATGACGGTGAAAGTTTTACTAGCATCAACACATGAACAGGAAGACAAAATTCAAGAGCTTATACAGTACATGTATTGTACTATTTTCCCTGATTATTTCACAGATGATGAAATTGAACAATTTGATGATATGCAAGTATTACATACGACGACGAGAAACTTTGAATACTTTGGAACCCTTAAGGAAGCATTTCAGGTGATTTCAAGCTTACAAACATTGATTTCCATTGTGGAGAGCGGATCAAAAGAAGATGTGTATGAAGAAATGTTTTACCACAATGCTGAAATTCTTCAAGGCTTTGGTATGTTTTTCCCACTGTCGTATGATCAATTCAGTGAAGAATCGGATTGTAAGCATAATTTAAGTATTTATTCGAGAGCGGATAACCAGTTGCTTGTATAGAAAAATCACGCCGGGAAAAGTTTGATACTTTAGAAAATTCGCATAAAAATGTTTAGAAGATTCAAGTGAGGGGAAAATAGCTTGTAATAAGTTAATTTGAAGATACACTGTGTCTTCATCTTGAAATTCCTCCTCACTTGAAAGGGGCTGACTCGTAGAAAAGTCAGCCCCTCTTTTTTTTGCTTACTTATTCTTTCGTAACGTTCTCTTCAAAAAACTTCTCGAATTCTTCTTCAGGCTGTTCTCCTACGATTCTCGCTACTTCTTTACCATTTTTGAAATGTACCAGTGTCGGTGTAGCTTCGATTCGGTATTGATCCCATCCTTGTTCGAATTCAAGTAAATTGTACTGAACCATATCGACTCCCATGTCTTCTGCGAGAGGTGCCAGGGTAGGAGTGGTTCTCTTACAGTGAACACATGTTGAACTATAGAAATACACAGTCACGTCTTCGTTATTCTTTAATTTTTCTTCTAATTCCTCTGGTAAGATTACATTTTGATAGTTAGGGTCGTCCAGCAGTTCTACAGTGGCCGGGTTAAGATTCGCTTTTTTGAACTTATTTCCCTCTGCCTTTTGACTGTTTTGCATGCTTGTGATGAGCGCGATGCTAGCAAATAATGCGACAATCGCTACAAGAAATATGATGATTTTCTTCAATCTATTTGTCCTCCTTTAATGCTTTTAATACCATTACACTTGCGATGAAGATGATGATGAAACCGGTCAATGCCAAGAACGGGATGGTGATAAAGCCGAACAGGTTAATGTATTCGCCTGTACATGGGACACGTCCGCAGGCAGGTGCACTCTCTGATAGGAATGATACTTTTTGAATAGAGTAGTGATACAAGGAAACGAGGATACCGATTCCAGATAAACTCGTAGAATATAGTGCCGCTTGAAAATCTTTGCGAACATAAGCCACACCTAATAGAATGACCATTGGATACATTAAAATACGCTGATACCAGCATAATTCACATGGCTCATATTTCATGATTTCAGAGAAATATAAACTCCCCAGAGATGCCACAAGAGAGGAAGCCCATGCCAGGAATAACAGAGAATCTGCTTTTTTGTTCATATAGAATTCCTTTCTTCGTATATTCTATCAAATTATAGTATGTTATTATTATAAAAGTAAAATAAGAAATCTTTATGAGCAAATATGATATTTTTTTAACGATTTGTGCAAGCGTTTGCAGAAAGCGCTCTATTTTTAAATTGATTTTATAGGAGGAAAACACACATGACAAAACAATGGTGGAAAGAATCGGTCGTCTATCAAATTTATCCTCGCAGCTTCATGGATTCGAACGGGGATGGTGTCGGGGATATTAGAGGAATCATTTCAAAATTGGATTATTTGAAAGAATTGGGGATCGATGTGGTCTGGTTATCTCCTGTGTATGAATCTCCTAATGATGACAATGGGTACGATATAAGCGATTATAAAAAGATTATGGATGAGTTCGGAACGATGGCTGATTGGGAAGAAATGCTTGCGGAAATGCATAATCGTGGTATAAAGCTTGTGATGGACTTAGTGGTGAATCACTCTTCCGATGAGCACGGCTGGTTTGTGGAATCGAGGAAATCGAAGGACAATCCATATCGCGATTATTATATTTGGCGTGAAGGAAAAGACGGAATAGAGCCGAATAACTGGGAGTCTGTATTTAGCGGTTCTGCTTGGGAATATGATGAAACGACAGAGGAATATTTCCTGCATCTCTTCTCGAAAAAACAACCGGATCTAAACTGGGAGAATCCGAAGCTGCGCCAGGAAATCTATGACATGATGAAATTCTGGCTGGACAAAGGGATCGATGGTTTCCGTATGGATGTCATCAACTTCATTTCCAAAGAGCCAACATTGCCTGATGCGCCGAATCCTGAAGGCAAAACGTATGCTTCAGGTCATGATTACTTTATGAACGGTCCACGTATTCATGAGTTCCTACAGGAAATGAATCAAGAGGTCCTTTCACATTATGATGCGATGACGGTTGGTGAAATGCCGGGTGTGTCGCCGGATGAAGCCGTCCTTTACACAGGTAAGGATCGCAATGAAGTGAATATGGTATTTCAGTTTGAGCATATGGATGTGGACTCGGGCCCAGGAGGGAAATGGGATGTCATTCCTTTCGACCTTGTAAAATTGAAAACCATTTTAACAAAGTGGCAGACGGAACTTCACGGAAAGGGCTGGAACAGTTTGTACTGGAACAACCACGATCAGCCAAGGATTGTGTCACGACTTGGTGACGATGGAGAGTACCGCATAAAATCTGCGAAAATGCTGGCAACACTTCTTCATCTGATGCAGGGGACGCCTTACATTTATCAAGGGGAAGAAATCGGAATGACGAATGTCCGATTTTCTTCCATTGAAGAGTACAAAGATATTGAAACCCTGAACATGTATCGTGAAAAAGTAGCGGAAGGCATGAATCCGGAAGATATCATGAAGTCCATTTACGTAAAGGGAAGGGACAACGCCAGAACCCCTATGCAGTGGAACAGCGGTGACCAGGGAGGGTTCACTGAAGGAGAACCGTGGATTGCCCTTAACCCGAACTACAAAGAAATTAATGCAGAAAAGGCACTGAATGATTCCGAGTCCATTTTTTACTACTATCAAAAATTGATCGCTCTTCGCAAGGAGTATGAAATTATCCCATACGGATCATTCGAACTTCATTATGCAGATCATCCTTCCGTGTATGCTTATACAAGAACGTATGGATGTGAGAAAATCTTGGTTCTTTGCAATGTATCAGGAGAAAAGCAAGTCATCGATAACGTCGCTTCTTTTGATATCAATCAGGCTGAAGTCCTCATAACAAACGAAGAAAAGCAGGAGAAAGATGAGTTTACTTTAAACCCATGGGAAGCAACGGCATATTATTTTAGAGGATAAAATGAAAGGAAGCACCCATATCATCGGGTGCTTCTATTTTTAAGGGGATTTGTTTGTTGTTAAAGAACTTGAACAAATCAACCACCACTGCAGAACATTTCCAGACAAATCAAATTTCTTCAATTCATACACCCCCCTTTGCTAAAATAAAAGGGATGGACTGTCATGAACTTCGTTTCAACAGTGCACTATAAGGGTATATAATTCAGGTATTTTATGAAGGAGTAGATCATAGATGGCAGAAAAACTAGACTTATCACAGTTTGAAAAGAAAATGATCATTCGTCCAATGGAACATAAGGACATTCGAGATATTATCAACATGCAGTCTGTTTGTTTCCCAGGGATGGATCCCTGGAAGGTAGAGCATCTGGAAAGTCATTTGGACGTTTTTCCGGAAGGTCAGCTTGTCGCCGAATTAGAAGGGGAAATTATTGCATCATGCTCGAGCCTGATCATTAACTTTGACGAGTATGACGACCGCCATACGTGGGATGATGTAACGGATAATGGTTACATAACGAATCACAATCCTGATGGCTATAACCTGTACGGAATCGAAGTCATGGTGCACCCTGAATATCGACGCATGAAGGTAGGACACCGTTTATATGAAGCAAGGAAGGATCTTGCACGACAATGGAATTTAAAGAGTATCATCATTGGGGGACGCATCCCTAACTACCATAAACACTCAGAGGAGATGTCTCCAAGGGAGTACGTGGATTCAGTCGGGCGTCATAAGATCTATGACCCTGTACTATCCTTCCAATTATTAAACGGCTTCACCCTGATGCGGATCAACCCGAACTATTTACCTGACGACAAACGATCACATAAATATGCCACTTTAATGGAGTGGAATAACGTCGATTACCGTCCGTCAAGCAAGCGGCATTTCAAAACAAGTTATCCTGTCAGAATCTGTGTTGTTCAATACATGATGCGTAAAATCAATTCCTTCGAGGAATTCGCGAATCAGGTTGAATATTTCACAGATGTAGCATCAGATGCGAAATCAGATTTCGTCGTGTTCCCTGAAATCTTCACTACACAGCTCATGTCATTCCTGAATATTCAATCACCGAGCCTCGCTGTAAGAAAGTTAACGGATTTTACAGAGGAATACATTGAATTATTCACGGATTTAGCCGTTCGTTACAACGTCAATATTATTGGAGGGTCTCACTTCGTTAAGGAAGAAGACGATGAAATTTACAATATCGCGTATCTCTTCCGCCGTGATGGAACGATTGAGAAGCAGTACAAGATTCATATCACACCAAATGAACGCAAGTGGTGGGGAATCAGCCCTGGAGATTCTGTAAGGGTCTTTGATACGGATTGCGGTAAGATTGCGATCCAAATCTGCTATGATATTGAATTCCCTGAGCTTGCCCGTATCGCAACAGACAAAGGGGCGAAAATCATTTTTACCCCATTCTGTACAGAAGATCGCCAAGGGTATCTTCGTGTCAGATACTGTGCACAAGCCCGTGCTGTTGAGAACCAAATCTATACAGTCATTTCCGGTACGGTCGGAAATCTTCCACAAACGGAAAATATGGACATTCAATATGCTCAATCAGGTATCTTTGCTCCGTCCGACTTTGAATTTGCACGTGACGGAATCGTCGGCGAAACCAATCCGAACATTGAAATGGTCATGATCGGAGACGTCGATCTCGAAGTCCTGCGACGCCAGCGTCAATCGGGAACGGTCCGTCAGCTGAAAGATCGACGACATGATGTATATGGAGTGAATTATAAGAAGTAATGCTGAAATATAAAGCCCCGCTGATTTATTCAGTGGGGCTTTATTTAAGAAAAATTATGCTAAAATAAGGACTGAACGAATCTTGTCGACATGTGACGGATTGTTTTAGCAGGATTTCTACAATTTGTGATAGAATTTATTATTATACAGCATTAGGAGGGGATCGTTTTGAGTTGGAAAACATCATGGGAAAAATGGAGCGACTACTTGCATCTAGATGAAGAGATCAACGAGCTTTTAGGAGCAATGAAAGACGACGAAAAAACCTTAGAAGACGCATTCTACAAAAATCTTGAATTTGGTACTGGTGGAATGAGAGGAGAAATTGGTCCCGGAACCAACCGGATGAACATTTATACAGTTAGAAAGGCCTCTGAAGGATTAGCACGATACATAGAAGAACAAGGCGAAGAGGCTAAAAAGCGCGGAGTTGTAATCGCTTACGATTCCCGTTATAAATCACCTGAATTTGCCATGGAATCAGCTAAGACATTGGCTACACGTGGTATTCAAACATATGTGTTCGACGAACTCAAGCCGACTCCGGAGCTTTCATTTGCCCTTAGACAATTAAAGGCGTTCTCTGGAATCGTGGTAACGGCAAGCCATAATCCACCTGAATATAATGGATACAAAGTATACGGTGAGGATGGAGCTCAGCTGCCTCCACACATAGCCGATGCCGTTATCGATAAAGTGAATGAAGTGGAAAATGAGCTGGAAATTGAAGTTAAACCTGAAGAAGAATTGAAATCATCCGGCCTGATTAAATTGATTGGCGAAGAGATCGATCAATCTTACCTGGAGCATCTGATTTCGATTTCTGAAAAACCGCAAATCGCCAAGGAAGTCGATTTGAAAATCGTGTTTTCTCCATTACATGGAACAGCTTTAAAGATGGCTGAAAAGGGTCTGAAAGCTTTAGGGTATGAGTCTGTTCACATCGTAAAGGAGCAGGCGATTCCTGATCCTGAGTTTACGACTGTGAAATCCCCGAACCCGGAAGATAAAGCGGCCTTTGAATATGCCATCCGTGACGGGAAGGAAATTGACGCAGATATCCTGATTGCGACAGATCCCGATGCAGATCGCTTAGGCGTAGCTGTAAAAGGAGAATCAGGCGAGTATATTCTTCTCACTGGAAACCAAACAGGTGCGATTCTACTTGATTATATTCTGGCACGTAAACAGGAAAAAAATATGATTCCTGAGAATGGGCGTGTATTTAAAACGATCGTTACATCTGAACTTGGCCGTAAAGTGGCTGAACATTACGGGGCTTCAGTGGAAGATGTACTAACAGGCTTTAAATTCATAGGTGAAAAAATAAAAAAATATGAAGAAACAGGCGAATACTCATTCTTATTCGGATACGAAGAAAGCTATGGGTACTTAATCGGCGACTTTGCCCGCGATAAAGATGCGATACAAGCCGTATTGATGGCAGCAGAAGCGGCTGCATACTATAAGAAGCAGGGGAAAACTCTCTATAATGTGCTGAATGATTTATTCGAGCAGCATGGCTTCTATCAAGAGGGGCTTAAGAGCTTAACTCTAAAAGGAAAAGAAGGCGCTGAACAAATTCAGGGAATTCTGAAGGATTTCAGAAACGAGCCACTGAAAGAAGTAGCTGGCTTGAAGGTCGTATCATCGGAAGACTATAAAGTAAGTAAAAAGGTTGACCTGCAATCCGGTGAAGAATCAACCATTCAATTACCGTCATCCAATGTTCTGAAATATCATCTTGAAGACGGATCATGGATTTGCCTGCGTCCATCAGGAACAGAGCCGAAGATCAAATTCTATTTCAGTGTAATTGGTAAGACACAAAGCGATAGCGATAATAAATTACATGCTCTGCAAAAAGCCATCATGGCGAAAGTAGAAACGATGATCAGTTCATCTGTAGGTGAGGCGTAAAACAAACAGCAGTATTGCATTGGATTGCGTAATAAAAAAACAAGAGATGTGCTGGTACATCTCTTGTTTTTTTGGATTGAAAAAGAACATACGTTTTCAGTCAAAGGTCGTAGAGTGTTTCATTCTTTTTGAGAATACCGGTTTTGTGTGAAATCTATATAATAGTAGTGAAGGATCGGGGAGGACGATGAAGATGAATCAAGAATCCCTTTCAAATATCGAGCTTTTGAAAGAGATAGCCGAATTGCTGAACAATGAAACAGAGCTTTCTTCTATGCTTTCAGGTGCATTGAAGAAGCTGATCAGAGGCACAAGCTTCACAACGGGATGGATTTTCTTTATTGAAAAGGAAGGCAGTCACGAGCTTGTCTCCCATGAGAATCTCCCGGAGTCACTATCTGACCGGAAATGTGAGCTGATGAAAAGGGGCGGCTGCTGGTGTGTCAATCGCTTTCGAAATGGAAAGCTTACGAAAGCCTCCAATATCATCGAATGTCAGCGCATTGAGCAGGCCATTGAAGAAAACAGAGGGGATACAGATGAAATCACGTACCATGCAACGGTCCCTCTGCAGTCCGGAAACGAATCCTTTGGGTTATTAAATGTTGCAGCTCCGAATAAAACCCACTTTTCAACCGCTGAACTTGCTCTTCTCGAATCGGTTGCCTTCCAAATCGGTTCCGCCATCAAGAGAATTACACTGACAAAGAAAGAGCAGGAAGTTGCTCTTATTGGTGAAAGGAACCGATTGGCAAGGGATCTTCATGACTCTGTGAATCAACTGTTGTTCTCACTTACGCTAACTGCAAGAGGCGGGGCGGAGATGACCGGGGAAGAGGAAGTGAAGGGCACCTTCAAGACCATTCAGAATCTTGCCCAGGAAGCTCTATCGGAAATGAGGGCCCTCATCTGGCAATTAAGACCCCATGGTTTGGAAAATGGAATAGTCGAAGCCGTGAAAGGATACGCAGAAATGCTGGGCTTGACCCTTGAAACGAAAGTAGAGGGCGTCATTTCCCTTAGTTCCAGGATAGAAGAAGTCCTGTGGCGGGTAAGCCAGGAAGCCCTTAGTAATTGTAAAAAGCATTCTGGTGAGAAGTACATTTTTTATACATTAAAAAGTGAATCCCATTTCATTCATTTAATGATTGAAGATAGAGGCTACGGGTTTCAATATGACACCAAACATGCTCTGCCTTCTGTGGGGATACAAAGTATGAAGGAACGTGTGAAAAGCATTGGTGGAGAACTAACGATAAACAGTCAACTCGGAAAAGGAACGAGTATATCAGTTCAAATACCCTATTAGGATAGGAGGTGCCATGCATGATCAGAGTGTTAATAGTAGATGACCACCATGTCGTACGTAGAGGCCTCGTCTTCTTTCTGAAAACACAAAAGGACCTGGACATCGTGGGAGAAGCGAAGAATGGTGCAGAAGCCGTTCAATTAGCTGAAACATTGGAACCCGATATCATCTTGATGGATTTAATGATGCCGGTCATGGACGGAATTCAAGCAACAAAGGAAATTAAAAAGAATCATCCCGCTATTCAAATACTCATGCTCACCAGCTTTTCCGATCAGAATCACGTGATTCCGGCCATTGAAGCAGGAGCAGCCGGGTACCAATTAAAAGATATTGAACCCGATGAATTAGTGAATAGTATCCGGAAGCTTTTATCCGGGGAAAACTCTCTCCATCCTAAGGCAACCAACCATTTACTCACCCGTATTTCCAGAAAAGAACCACCCCACAAAATCCATGAGCTTACCAAACGGGAGAAGGATGTTTTGATTGAGCTTACGAAAGGGAAGAGTAACAAAGAGATTGCTTCCAGCCTTTTTATAACGGAAAAAACCGTCAAGACTCATATTTCAAACATTTTTTCCAAGCTGGAAGTAACGGATCGAACCCAAGCGGCATTGTATGCCGTTAAACATCAATTGACATCAAACTAAACAGGAAAGGATTTTTCTAATATGAGTATTGTAATTATTAATGGAAGTCCAAGAAAACGCGGGCGTACTGGAATTGCATCACGATTCATTGCCCGGGCATATGACTGTGACCTTATCGACTTAAGTGAGGGGTCACTCCCCTTGTACAATGGGGAGCAGGATCAATCAGAGCTTGAATCCGTTCGAGCACTTAAACAAAAAGTGACGGAAGCAGACGCCGTCATTTTAGCTTCCCCTGAATATCACAGCGGTATGAGCGGGACATTGAAAAATGCACTCGATTTTCTGAGCAGCGAGCAATTTGCCCACAAACCAGTGGCACTACTTGCATGTGCCGGTGGAGGAAAGGGGGGGATCAACTGCTTGAACAACCTTCGCATCGTCGGCCGTGGAGTGTATGCAAACGTCATTCCAAAGCAGCTCATCCTTGATCCACACTGTTTTGATTATGAAGGGGACGGACTCTTAGAAGAACCAGCTAAATTAGTCGATGACTTGATGAGGGAACTGAAGGTGTATGTGAAAGCGGCTGAACTGGTGAAAAGTGAAATATCTTCTTAGTCGCGAAAATCGGCATTGTGCCGGTTTTTTTTAGGTTCAATTTATACAATTCAAAATAATAAAAGCTGATCCAATAGCGCATACTAATTGGATCAGCCGTAGGTGGAATTCTCTTGTAGCTACATCTCTGCAAAGGTTTCCTCAAGTGGTTGCTCTACACTATAGGTGAAGTTTGCATGTTCAATATATCGTAAAAGCGTATATAGGTTACGCTCTACAATCGTGTAATCATTTGAAAAATGGTACGCATGTAAGAAGTGTTCAATTCTTTTGGAAAGAAGGTCATCCTTCGTTCTCACCATGAGGATCAACAGGTTATCCCATTCTGATCGGTGAGTGTAATACAAGGCCCGATCGTAATCGACTTTGTTCACTTGGTTTCCCTCCTTTTGAAGGGGTAATCATATTGTATGGAGAAAACCGCATTTATTTCTCTGTAAAAGTTGGTTATGTTGCAAATGCTGGCTTTCCTACTATTGGGTGAATAAATCAGTGAATTTAATTCATCCTATTAATGAAACGTAAACAGAGGTGATGATAATGAAGAAAGTCATAGTGATTGCATCAACCGTATTTTTTCTGTTATTTTCAAGTCATGCAAATGCTCAACCAACGGATTATCAAAAATTTGGCCGGATTGCCACAGCCGTTATTAAAGAAGATTATCCTGGTCAGCCTGTGAAGGATTATCAATATCAAGGTAGAAAGAAAATGACTGAAAACAAAGTGGCCGATTCATTTGAATTTACCGTTCAAGAGAACAATGCAGAGAAAAAGGTACTTGTAGTCGTCGTACACGATCTTGATAATGAAAAAATACTGAACATTACGGTGCAGGAATAGGTGCAACAGATAAAGTCTTCTTAAGAGAAGGCTTTTTTTGTTCGGCTTGTGAATATCTAAAGGAGGGTATTTTGTCATTGCAATGATGCGGTGTTCACAATTTGGCACAAGTTTCTCCAAAAGTGGCACAACAAAGCGTAAATCTGGCACAACAAACCAGATTTGGCACAATAAACCTAGCAAAACACCTATATACCACGTGGCGTATGTTAGAATGCGTCACAATCTAACACCAAAACACCGTATTGTTAATAAAATAAAGTATTCACTGCAAAAATTGAAACGATTTGCTAAAATAAACCTATACATAATTTGAAAGGGGATCTTTATTCCCATGTGATGCCATCTTTTCTCACCTAAATAAAAACTGAATAGAGGGAGGAAAAGATATGCATTCCACTGCATTTAGAAATCTTTGGTTCGGTCAAGCGTTAGCCAATATGGGAGATATTTTGTACATTGTTGGGTTAATCTCCCTTGTATACAATATAACGGGTTCTGCTGTTTATATGACGGCCGTTCCTTTGGTGATTACGTTTTCGCGTTTCATCAGTAGTATGGCGGCACCTCTTCTGTTGAATCGCACGCAAATGAAGAGTTTGATTGCTTACTCTCAAATGGGGAAAACATTCTTCCTATGTTTTTTTCTCTTGTTAATGGTACTCAATATTGAAAATGTGTGGTTCTTTTTAGGGTGTGCGAGTATCATTTCATTTTTAGATGGCTGGGCATTGCCTGCCAGGAACTCTTATGTGCCTTTTCTTGTGAAACGGGAAGAGTTGATGGGGGCGAACGGATTCCTTTCTACCGTGGATCAGACGATACAATTCTCAAGCTGGGCATTAGGTGGAATCCTATTATCGCTTATAAATGAAACGAATCTTTTTATCGTGATCATTGTTTTGTTTCTTGCAAGTACGTTGTTTATGATGAAGCTGCCTGTTATCCCAAGCACCAGCTTAGAAGTGAGAAAAGTTTGGTGGCAACAGCTTGGAGAAGGGTGGTCAGAGGTTAGAAAGAGAAAGGGATTAGTTCCCGTGTTTTGGATCTATGGGTTAGAGTCGATTTCTGGCACCGTTTGGATTGCGGCTGTTTTGTATTTGTATGTTGATCTGCAATTGCAGCGAGGGGAAGAATGGTGGGGGTTCATCAACTCCAGCTTCTTTGTAGGCTTGGTTCTTGCTTCGTATTTGATTTTTAAGCTTCACGGCTTGTTTTCAAAGTTCAGGCGTAGATGGCTCCCGCTTTGCATGGTCTTTACATCAAGTGTGACACTCGTCTTTGCCTTGAATAAGGTTGCTCTCCTTGCACTCGTTTTATCCTTTGTGTTCGGTTTGTTTGATCAAATTAAAAATGTCGTTCTTCAGACGTATTTGCAGGAAAGTGCACCACCTGAAGAGCTTGGGAAAATCTATGCTGCACAAGGAGCGTTAACCACATTGCTGTTTGGGTTATCCTCTGTTGGAGTAGGGCTGCTTCTTGAAATACTGAGTATTTCAATGATTTTCTCACTATCAGCGCTCTTACTGCTGGGTACTCTCATTCCAGTAATGATCCTGCAAAAGAATATAAGAATGTAATATTTGTTGAAGAGCTGTTCCCAATTAACGATAGGGAGCAGCTTTTTTTGTCGACTTCATCCTATGCTTGTCTGGCCTGCCCAACCCGCCTCCGCTTTTCTTCTCATCAAATCCCTTTTCTTTTCATACATTTAGATAAGAGAATAAAGAGGGGGATGACGATGAATTTAGAGGAGCAAAGGCAGTTACAAAATGCTATAGGGGAAATTACTGAGATTGCAGCCGGGTTTGGTCTTGATTTTTATCCGATGCGTTATGAGATTTGTCCTGCTGAGATTATTTATACATTTGGTGCTTATGGGATGCCGACTCGTTTTTCTCACTGGAGTTTTGGTAAACAGTTTCATAAGATGAAGCTTCAATATGATTTGGGTTTAAGCAAGATTTATGAACTCGTGATTAATTCTGATCCTTGTTATGCTTTTTTATTGGACTCGAATTCGCTTATTCAGAATAAGTTGATTGTGGCACATGTGTTGGCCCATTGTGATTTCTTTAAGAATAATGTCCGATTCCAGAACACGAAGCGGGATATGGTAGAGAGCATGGCGGCTACTGCGGAACGAGTGCGAAGATATGAGATAGAACATGGGAAGCAGGAGGTTGAAAACTTCCTGGATGCCGTGCTTGCCGTGGATGAGCATATTGATCCGTCATTAATGCGCCCGAAGCTGTCGTGGACGATGGATGATGTGGAATGGGTAGAGGAAGAAGTGATTCATGCGACACCTTATGATGATCTGTGGTCATTGGATGAAAAGCCGAAGAGCAGAGAGAAGAAAAAGGTGAAGAAGAAGTTCCCTCCTCAGCCGGAAAAAGATATTCTTCTCTTTATCGAGCAGTACAGCAGGGAGTTGTCTGATTGGCAGCGGGATATATTGACGATGATGAGGGAAGAGATGCTGTATTTCTGGCCACAGCTTGAAACGAAAATCATGAATGAAGGATGGGCTTCGTATTGGCACCAGCGAATCATCCGTGAAATGGATCTGACGAGTGGTGAGTCCATTGAGTTTGCAAAGCTGAATGCAGGTGTTGTACAGCCTTCCCGTACGCAGATTAATCCGTATTATTTAGGATTGAAGATTTTTGAGGATATTGAAGATCGTTTCGACAACCCTACGGATGAAATGAAAAAGCGTGGGGCGAAACCGAATTCCGGCCGTGAAAAAATGTTTGAGGTTCGTGAGATTGAATCTGACATTTCTTTCTTACGGAACTATTTAACAAAGGATCTTGTTGCGAGAGAAGATATGTATTTGTTCCAGAAGCAAGGGAAGGACTATAAAATCGTCGATAAAGAATGGACTCATGTACGGGACCAGCTGGTAGGCATGAGGGTTAATGGCGGGTTCCCTTACATTACGGTGAATGATGGGGATTATATGAAGAGCGGGGAGCTTTATCTTAAGCACTGGTTTGAAGACGTGGAGCTCGATATTAAGTATTTAGAAAAGGTTTTACCGTATCTGCATCAGCTGTGGGGAAGACCGGTGCATATCGAAACCCGTGTGGAGAACCGTGATATGTTATTTACGTATGACGGCAGAAGTGTTCAAAGAAAATATTTGTGAAAATACGGAGCCGTTTTCAGGTGAAGATCCTGAAGCGGCTCTTTTCTAGTTTAATAATAACGAATCAGTTCTAAATAACAGGACGGGCTTATACATAATAATAAAGGTTAAAATTTATCTAGAGGAGGAGATAGCTTGGCAGATGTTGAAGTCTTTATCGGTGATTTAACGGACCAGACATTTCATTATGAAGGGGGAGACTGGAATCATAATTACCCGAAAAGGATCAGTCCGTTTTTTCCGAAAGGGTATGAACTCTTTTTCTCCCTATTGGATGGCATTTATTATAAGAAATTAGAAGGCAGGCAAACAGACTGGGGAAGTCATACCTGTTTGATGTATCCTGATGAAATGCTGTCGGTCTTGGAAGAATACTATAAGCGGGATATGGAAAATGAACAGGTGCAGCAATTATTTCAGTTTATAAAGCAATTGAATCCCCATCAACAATACGGCTTAGTGGCATGCGAGATGTCATAACGCAGAAAAGGACAAATGCCTGAGGCATTTGTCCTTTTTACAAACTTACATTATTTCGACTGGTGAATCGGGTATTGAGTCTATCGGTAAAAAATAAAAAGGATTTTTGAAAGATGGGACTTTGAATAAACGTATAAATAAAGGTGAAAACGAAGACTGGACCGGAAAGAAGCAGTCCGATTAGTAACACCGCACACTCACACATGATCCGGACTCTGCTGATTGATAAGTTGGTCAGGTCCGAAATGGTAAGCATAAACCCGTCACGCGGACCTGTACCAAGGTGAGCCGCTGAATACAATCCTCCGCCAATCCCCATTAAAATAATCGCTGATAATAGAATCAGGATATCTGCGACTATGTTCGTTTGAGGCGGAAGTAGATCGTAAAATAGAAAGAAGTCGACCAACATGCCAACCATTACTCCGTTAAGGATTGTCCCGATACGAACATACTTCCCTTTCAGAACAAGGGTGCCTGCAATCAGGGTGGCACCGACAATTATATTCCATGTTCCAATCGTTAAGCCGAACTTCTCAAACATGGCAATGTTTAACACATCCCATGGATGGATCCCTAAATATTGCACTTTAATGGACATACTGATCCCATAGCTGAAAATAAGTAATCCTATTACAAAATAGCTTATTTGCCAATAGATTTTCATATTGTCTCCTTTGAAATAACAGTCATCACTCTATAACAATATTTTACAACGAAAAGGTTTATGAAGATATGGTTTGTTTTTTGTTTAGTAGGGAGAGGGCGAATGTCCTGAAGAAGATGTACATCCTTTGAAGGAGAAAGCGTGAGGAGAGTAGGAAGAAAGAAATGAATATTCAGTTATTTATATTATTTGGAGTGGATATAATTGACAGCGCTTTCGATGGTCGATAGAGTTTTAGTAAGACGAGTAATGGGGGAATGAGTAGATGCTAATTGTGAAAAACGCATGGGGGACACTTTGGAAATGGCATGGAGATGTGATGGATACTTTGCAATTTTTCACTTCCGGAAGTACGCCTGCTGCTTCAGACACGGTGGATACAAATCTTGTTCCGGAGCCTAATGCAAACCCAAGACAGAAAATCGGGTTTATTTTGGGACCACTCCTATTTATTCTTATTATGTTATTTTTCTCTCCTGAAGGTTTAGCGAAGGAGGCTGTTGCTGTCCTTGCAGGTACAACATGGATAGCGGTATGGTGGATAACAGAAGCAATACCAATTCCGGCTACTGCTTTGTTGCCTATCATTTTGTTTCCACTTACGGGAGCTCTTCAATCCGGGGATGTCACGTCTGCCTATGGTGATAGTACGATTTTTCTTTTTATGGGTGGGTTTATCATTGCAATTGCGATGGAAAAGTGGAACTTACATAAGCGCATTGCCATGAACATCATTTTGTTGATTGGTACAGGCACTGAAAGAATTGTACTTGGATTCATGCTGGCTACTGGTTTTTTATCTATGTGGATCTCGAATACGGCAACGGCTATGATGATGCTTCCGATTGGAACAGCCGTGATTTATCAAGTGAATCAAAGTCTAGAAAAGGAGGGGGCTAAAAGAACAGGTCACTTCAGTAAAGTGATCATGCTGGGGATTGCCTATAGTGCCTCGATCGGAGGCTTGGGAACGTTGATCGGAACGCCTCCAAACACGATATTTGCTGCAGTGGTGAAACAGTTGTATGGGATTGATTTCTCGTTTGCGAAATGGATGCTTTTTGGGGTTCCACTTGCTGCTATTCTTCTATTTGTTACTTGGTGGTATTTAATCAAGGTGGCTTTTCCATTAAAGATTAAAGAATTGCCGGGGGGAAGGGAGATTGTAGAGAAAGAAAACCGGTCTCTTGGTCGCATTTCATTTGAAGAAAAGCTTGTTCTTACGGTCTTTGTCGCTACAGCCCTATGCTGGATCACCCGATCGTTTCTATTGAACCAATGGATTCCGTCATTAGACGACACCATCATAGCGATTACAGGGGCACTCGTTTTATTCCTTCTTCCAGGAAGAAAAGAATCGCGATTGATCAATTGGGATGATGCGAAGAAGCTTCCATGGGGAATCCTGCTCTTATTCGGTGGAGGTCTTGCCATTGCCAAAGGTTTCAAAGAGACGGGGTTGGCAGAGTGGATCGGACAGCAACTAACGATTCTTGAAGGAATATCCTTCATTATCATCTTGCTTGCAGTGACGACCTTTGTTATTTTCTTAACGGAAATTACGTCCAATACGGCAACAGCCACGATGATGTTTCCGATAATGGCTGCTCTTGCAGCTGCCTTGAATGTTCACCCTTATAGTCTGATGGTGGCGGCGGGCTTAGCTGCGTCATGTGCTTTCATGCTGCCGGTGGCTACACCTCCGAATGCTGTCGTATTCGGATCAGGTTATATCAAAATGGGAGACATGGTCAAGGCGGGTATATGGTTAAATCTGATTAGTATCGTATGTATTGCACTTTTGATTTATTTTTTCATGCCACTCGTGTGGGGAATCGATTTAGGTGTCTTACCTGAAAATATGAACTGAAGAAAAATCGGATCAGTTTCCTGATCCGATTTTTCGGGTGCTTATTATTGAGCAGTATATCCACCATCTAAAACAACGGCCTGACCAGTTACACCTTTTGCTTTGTCACTGGATAGGAAAATGGTGTAGTCTGCAATTTCTTCTACTGATAACAATCTCTTTTGTGGAACAAGAGGGTAGATGACATCCTTTAATACTTTTTCAAGTTCCACTCCGCGAGTGGTTGAAATATCCTTTAGTTGGTTACGGACAAGGGGGGTATCCACGTATCCGGGGCATAGGGCATTGACAGTAATCCCATGCTCGGCACCTTCTAAAGCAGATACCTTTGTCAGACCAATGACACCGTGCTTGGCACTGTTGTATGCCGCTTTACCGGCAAACCCGATCAGTCCATTAATGGATGCCATATTAATGATACGACCAAATTTTTGCTTCTTCATATAAGGGAAAGCAAATTTTGTTGCGATAAAGGGAGCGGTCAGCATAATTTTTATCAGGAGCTCAAATTTTTCAATAGGGAATTCTTCAATTGGAGCTACGTGTTGAATACCTGCGTTATTAATCAAAACGTCTATCCGGCCATAGTGGTCAACTGTCTTATCAATTCCCGCTTTCACTTCTTTTTCACTGGTAACGTCGCATTTAATGCCCAGGCAATCGAAGCCTCTGTCTTTCAGTTCTTCAACCGCTTCATCCAATCCTTCTTGATTGATATCAGAGAGAACGACTTTCGCACCATTTTGAGCAAAGTGTTCCCCGATTTCAAAACCAATTCCCCTTGCAGCACCAGTAATAAATACAACTTTATCATTGACCATCTTCTTTTCCTCCTCTAATTAATAAATTCCCATATTGGCAAGGATGATTGAAACGATTTCTGCAATCGTAGGAATAAGCAGCCCGACAACAGCTACATCCAAATACGAATCTTTATGGGTTAGTCCTGTTACGGCAAATAAGGTCAGCAGTGCACCGTTATGTGGCAGAATCGAGGCTCCTGATGAAATGGAAGCAATTCTATGGAAAGCTTCTGCACTGATACCACTCGTTTGAGAGAGCTCATAATATTTATCTCCCAAAGCCTCCAGGGCAATCCCCATTCCTCCTGAAGCAGATCCAGTGATAGCTGCAAGAGTTTGAACAGCTATGGCTTCAGATATGACGGGGTTACCTTTGATGCCAAGAATAAGCTTCGTTAACGTCTTGAAACCGGGTGCCGCTGTGACAACCGCTCCGAAACCAACGGCAGCGCTTGTGTTAATGACTGCCATGACTGAGCCCTTTGCTCCGCCATTGACAGCAGGGATGAATTTTTTATAATGTTTGAAGTTAATGAATAATATCGAAAGTATTCCTACAAGAAGAGCGGTCAGGATGTTCCACTTAAAGACATTCAATGTAACGACGACAATGACAAGAGGAAGAAATGATAAGTAGAAATTAGGAAGCTCTGATTCTTTAATTTCCTTTACATCGTTTCCACCTTTAGGCTCGGTAAACGTATCTCCTTTACTTGTAAATTGCTTTTGACGCCATCTTAAATAAAAATATCCTCCAACCGCCATGATTAATCCGCCGACTATACCGATGATCGGTGCGGCAGTGGGGGAAGTCTTGAAATAATCGATCGGTATTAAGTTTTGGATCTGAGGGGTACCCGGAATGGCTGTCATTGTAAATGTGAAAGCCCCTAATACGAACGTGGGGGGCAGCAATTTTCGTGTGATATCTGCTTCTCTGAACATGGCGATGGCAAGAGGGTAAATAGCAAATACTACAACGAATAAACTGACACCACCATAAGTTAGAACGGCCGCGGCAATTAACACGCCAAGAATTGCGCGGTCTTTTCCGATGATATTCGTGATTTTGTATGCGACGGATTGCGCTGCTCCAACGTCTTCCATCAGCTTTCCGAAAATGGCTCCAAAAAGGAATACAGGAAACCATTCTTTAGCAAAATCCACAAAGCCGGTCATATACGTTTCTGTATACGCAGGAAGCAGTTCAAGTCCACTCATTAATGCCACTAAACCTGCTACCAGTGGAGCGATCCAAATGATTGACCAGCCTAAATACGCTAAGACCATAAGCAGGATTAATCCGACAATGATGCTAGTCATAACTCACCTCTCATAAATGTTTGAGGTTATTTTTCCATTTATGAAAGGATTTATTCTATAGGGAAATCTGTTTAGTGGGATTTGAATGCAGACATTCCGTATGACTGCATTCACTGAGAGAAAAAGAACGAGCCGTTAATCGGACTCGTTCTTTTCATCATGGCTGCCTATGCCATTTTTGTAACCTCTAAATATTGAATATGATGACCATCGATTTCTTTCACTCTAAAGCAATATCCTTGTTCCTCGATCTTGTCATTCAACTTCACTTCGTACTTCTGAGTCAGGAACCAGCCTCCGATCGTGTCGACCTCATCTTCTTCAATGGTGATTCCAAGAAGGTCATTCACATCTTCAATGAGCATTACAGCGTCAAAGATATAATGATCTTCTTTCACCTTCCGGACTTCAGGAATTTCATCGATATCAAATTCATCCCGAATCTCCCCGACGATCTCTTCAATGATATCTTCTACAGTAACAAGGCCGGCAGTGCCACCGTATTCATCCAGGAGTACGGCCATTGGCGACCGTTCCTTCTGAAGTTTGACGAGTAAGGCTTGAATGGGGATGGTTTCAATGACTCGGATCACAGGCTTGATAAAGGAAGTTAAGTCTTCGTGTTCCGCCTTGTGGTTCACAAGTGTTGTCAGCAATTCTTTCACATTCACTATACCGAGAATATTGTCTTTATCACCGTCCACGACAGGATATCTTGTATAGCGTTCTTCTTTGATAATGGCTAATACTTCATCGATGGTGGACTCTGCGGATAGAGTCACGATATTCGTTCTCGGAACCATGATTTCTTTTGCGATTCGTTCGTCGAATTCAAAAATTTTGTTTACGTACTTGAATTCAGATGAATTGATTTCCCCACTTTTGTAGCTGTCGGAAAGAATGATTCTAAGCTCTTCCTCTGAATGGGCAATTTCATGTTCAGAAGCGGGTTTTAAACCGAATAACCCCGTGAACACTCGAGCAGAGCCGTTTAATGTCCAAATGAATGGATAAGCGAGCCGATAAAACCATATCAATGGTCGTGCAAATAATAGAGTGACTTTCTCTGCTTTTTGTATAGCAAAGGTTTTGGGTGCCAATTCTCCAATCACCACATGCAAAAAGGTAATGACGGAAAATGCGAGTCCAAATGAAATGATACTTGTGATGGAAGCATTCAAATCAAGTTTCTCAAACACGGGATGAAGCAATGTTTCAATAGTCGGCTCACCTAACCACCCAAGTCCGAGGGCTGTGATGGTAATGCCCAATTGGCAGGCTGAAAGGTATTCGTCTAAATGTGAAATGACCCTTTTAGCAGCAATGGCCGTTTGATTTCCTTCAGATACCAACTGATCGATCCGGGAGCTTCTTACCTTGACGATGGCAAACTCAGAAGCCACGAAGAAAGCAGTCAGTGCAATTAAAACAACAACAAGAAATAAATTAAGTAGAATGTCCAATGAGCGGAAGCTGAGGAGTGAACGTGAGACATGCACCACTCTTCGCTTCAAACACCTCCTGTATAAAAAGTCATGGTTCCGTGAAAATTGAAGCAAGATAACACTTGAAATCCGTTTCCATTGAGTATATCCTTTTAAAAGTATCACATTCTTATCCATGCCCAAATGTTCGTTGCAATGTGTACATAATTCGGTTATTCTAAGTAATAACTATTTACCAAATGATGTATGGATTCATCATAGAGAATAGGAATGGACAATACAACCATTTAGGTGTCAAATAGTGGATAATGGGAAGGAGAACGATTATGGCAGACGTGTTTAATCAAGAGCTTGTTGTAGCCCTTATCATTGCCTTTTCGGTTTATGTCATTTTAAGAGGAATAGCTATTTTCTTTGGCAAAGCAGGGAAAGGCTATCTGGAAAATAATCAGTCCCAAACTGGACGATTATACCTGCAATTAATTGGTGGCTACTATATATTATCAGGCGTACTTGGCCTGCTTATTCCACGATTGGACTGGAAAACAGAAGACATTTACTTCGGAATCGCAATCTTTGCGATTACATCTGTCGTTTTCTGGGTAACATTGGATCTCTTTATGAAACGTGATCGGAAAAAGCTACAACAAAATTAATATGTTACTTATAAGCCCAGGAATCATTCCAGGGCTTTTTTTATTTGGCTCTTTCCCAAAAGTTTGTGGCGATCTTAAGGAAGAAAGGAGTAGTTGATTTCCGGTCCAGGATACCCGCTTTGCACTGTACGGCGATGAGCCTCCTCTGCACGCAAAAAGTTTTCCTGAAAATGGGTATTAATCTAACCAATTTCCTGGTACGCAGAATATCATTACTTAGAATTTTCGAAAAATCCCATACATTCAAAAGAATGTTTGAACATTATTGGCATTTCTTCTATACTATATTCAAAAGAGTATTTGAATGTTAGAGGGGTGAAGAGATGAAAGAGACGGATGTATGTGAAGTAGCGTGTGTGGAAGATGAAAAGGTCAATCGCTTAAAATCAATGATGTTAACACAAAATACCTCTAAGGTAGCCGAGATCTTTAAAGCCCTTTCTGATCAAACAAGAATGAAAATTGCGTATGCACTTACCATCGAGGACGAACTGTGTGTATGCGATGTGGCCAATATTGCGGGTTCTTCAACAGCAACAGCATCCCATCATTTACGCTTATTAAAAAAGCAGGGGTTAGCCAAATTCAGAAAAAAAGGCAAGCTCGTATATTATTCCTTGGATGATCATCATGTAAAACAGTTAATCGAAATTGCTGTAACGCATCAAATGGAGGTGGAGGAACGTGACCAGTAAAGCGGCCCATAAACAAACTTACCGGGTCGAGGGGTTTACGTGTGCCGGGTGCGCGGCGAAGTTCGAAAAGAACGTTCAGCATCTCGACGGAGTAGTAGATGCGAAGGTGAACTTTGGAGCGGCGAAGATTACCGTATACGGAGAAACCACTCAGGAAGCGGTAGAAAAAGCAGGAGCCTTTGAAGGGCTTCGCATTAAAGAAGACGGAATCAGAAAGAGAGAGGAAAAAAAAGACCCGTTTTACACGAAATATAAGCATTTACTTTTTTCTGTTCTTTTTATCCTTCTTGCTTACTCTGTCCCACTTATGAAAATCGAGAACAGTGACATTTTTTCTACTGTTTCATTTGCAGCAGCGATTGCTGTAGGCGGGTATCGATTATTTCAAACGGGATTCAAAAACTTACTTAAATTAGAATTCGATATGAGAACCTTAATGACCATTGCGATTATTGGAGCTGCGTTTATTGGTGAATGGGGTGAAGGAGCGATCGTCGTTCTCCTTTTTGCCATCAGTGAAGTTCTGGAATCGTACTCTATGGATAAGGCTCGTGAGTCCATTCGTTCACTGATGGACATTGCCCCTCCTCAAGCCATCATCATACGAAATGGAATGGAGCTTGCCGTTGATGCCGAGGATATTGAAATCGGGGACATCATGGTGGTCAAACCTGGTCAGAAGTTTGCCATGGATGGTGACATCCTCGAAGGCTCTTCATTTGTCAATCAGGCAGCGATCACAGGAGAATCGGTACCAGTGGAGAAACACCAGGGTGATGCTGTATTTGCAGGAACATTAAACGAAGAAGGGTATCTAAAGGTTAAGGTGACAAAGCGTATTGAAGACACGACTCTCGCCAGGATTATTCATCTGGTGGAAGAAGCACAGGGAGAAAGGGCCCCTTCTCAAGCATTTGTGGATGTATTTGCAAAGTATTATACGCCCATTATTATGGTCATCGCTTTCCTTGTTGCGATCATACCACCCCTGCTTTTTGGAGCAGAATGGTCAACCTGGGTGTATCAGGGACTATCCGTCCTGGTAGTGGGGTGTCCTTGTGCACTGGTTATTTCGACTCCCGTAGCCATCGTAACGGCCATCGGGAACGCAGCCAAGAATGGCATTCTTATTAAAGGCGGCGTGTATTTAGAAGAATTAGGGCGTTTAAAGGCCATCGCCTTTGACAAAACAGGAACTCTTACTAAAGGAGAGCCTGAAGTAACGGATTTTATACGATTAAGAGATGTAGAAGAAGAAGAGCTGTGGATGAAGATGGCTGCACTGGAATTTCACTCCCAGCATCCCCTCGCTCACGCTTTTCTAAAAAGGGCGAAGGAGCTGAACATTGAGTATGGGGACTGTGAAGTGCTTGAGTTTCAATCCCATACGGGTAAAGGAATCAGTGGCCGAATAGGTGACAACAAATACTTCCTGGGATCCGATAGCTTCTTTGTAAATACTCCTTCAGCTGAAATTGAAATGCTTCAACGGGAAGGGAAAACGGTCATGGTGTTCGGAGTCGAGGATACTGCTTTGGCTCTTGTAGCCGTAGCAGATGAAGTGCGGGAAACAAGTCGCGAAATCATCGACAGCCTTCATCAATTGGGTATTGAGCAAACAATGATGCTTACAGGAGACCATGAAAATACGGCAAGATCGATCGGAAAAAGGGTAGGAGTCAAAGAAATCAAAGCAGGTTTGCTTCCCCAGAATAAATTAGACTTTGTTAAGCAATACATGAACACTTATGGAAAAGTCTCCATGGTTGGGGATGGAATCAATGATGCCCCAGCACTTGCTGCTTCAAATGTAGGAATCGCCATGGGTGGGGCAGGAACCGATACAGCACTGGAAACGGCCGATATCGCGCTAATGAACGATGACCTTTCAAAACTGCCATATATCATTCGCTTAAGTCGAAAAACGCTTACCATCATCAAGCAAAATATCTCATTTGCCATCGGTATCAAGCTCCTTGCATTATTACTTGTCATTCCCGGTTGGCTTACTCTATGGATTGCGATTTTTGCCGATATGGGAGCGACATTACTCGTTACATTGAATGGTCTTAGATTATTAAGAGTAAGAGACCGGAAGTGAGGGATGTCAAGTGGGTCACGACCACAGTCATGGACACAATCAGAATAAAAAAGCATTATTAATCAGTTTCCTATTTATTTTCACCTTTATGATCGTAGAAGTCATAGGTGGAATCGTCACAAATAGTCTTGCTCTTCTTTCCGATGCGGGACATATGCTTAGTGATGCAGCCGCTTTAGGTCTTAGTTTGGCAGCTTTTTATATAGGTGAGAAGGTTTCGGATAAAGGGAAGACGTATGGGTACAAGAGATTCGAAATACTGGCGGCGTTTATGAATGGCATCACGTTGATTCTCGTTTCACTCTATATTTTCTGGGAAGCGTATCACCGTTTTATAGATACTCCTGTAGTTTCACCAGGTATGATGGTGATCGCCATCACAGGTCTGGTTGTAAACATGATCGTGGCATGGATCTTAATGAGAGGGGATACAGAACATAACTTGAATGTCCGAAGTGCCTTTCTTCATGTACTTGGTGATATGTTGGGATCGGTCGGGGCCATCGCAGCCGGACTCTTGATCTATTTCTTTAATTGGAACTTGGCGGATCCTATTGCTTCTGTCATGGTTGCCATTCTAATCGTCATTTCCGGATGGAGAGTAACGAAGGATTCCATTCATATCTTAATGGAGGGATCCCCAAAAGGTATCGATACGGAACAAGTGATGAATGGCCTGGCAGCTATCCCGGGAGTCATTGAAGTCCATGATCTTCATGTATGGTGCATCACGTCGGGATTCACAGCTCTAAGCTGTCATGTGGTGGTGGGAAGCGAAGTGAATCGAGATACGATTTTATTACGGCTCTCAGCCTATCTTGAAGAGGAATTTGCTATACATCACTCTACGATTCAAGTGGAGGGAAAAAGTGTCACAGAGGGACATCATCACGTTTGTACGTAACAGCTGTCGCTTTATCCTAATATTACCAATGTGTAAGAGGATGTTTAGTTCAGTCTCGATTTGGGGTATATCCTCAACTGGAGGGATGAACATGTTACATCAAGAAAATAAATCAGAGAAGCAAAAGACACCTGAATTTAAGAAGGATTTCTATATTCAACAATTATTAAGGATTGGCGTATATAAATATTTTGGTAAGCAGCTTTATGAGCTCTCCATGAATGAACTACAAGATGTCTATCTGGAATATTACGTTGGTGGCGATATAGCGAATTAAAAAAGACGAACCTTTTAGAAAAAGGATCGTCTTTTTTGCTGTACTAAGTTCTATTACGGCACATCATGTCCCATAGAAGTTTGCAGGATTTCAAACCATTGATCGTGGTTTAAAGAAATAGAAAGAGAGTCGATTGCATGTTGAATGCGTTCTTTTTTACCGGAACCGACAATAGGCATAATGTTTGAAGGGTGATTAAGAAGCCAGGCATATAGAACTTCATCAATTCCCTTTGCACCTGTTTCTTCTTTTATCTTCTTCAATGTATGTTGAAGACGAATGGCTTTCTCATCCTCTCCCTTGAAAATCGCACCGCCTGCGAGTGGAGACCAGGCCATCGGCGCGACACGTTTCTCCTGACAAAGGTTTAATGTACCGTCTTCGAAGTTTTCTAAGTGATAGGCAGATAATTCGATTTGATTCGTGATCAATGGAAACGGCAAATAGGATTGAAGCATATTCCATTGATGATCTTTAAAGTTTGATACTCCAAAGTGACGTACCTTTCCTTCTTCCTTCAATTGAGTGAAGGCTTCAGCCACTTCTTCTCCATTCATAAATGGATCTGGCCTGTGAATCAATAATAAATCGATGTAGTCCGTTTTTAGATTCTGCAGGGAGTTTTCAACAGATGTCAAAATATGCTTTTTACTCGTGTTGTAATGATGTGTTTTATGTTCCGGACGATTTTCAGAAGGGAGGACAATACCGCATTTCGTCACAATCTCCATTTTCTCACGTAAGGAAGGCTGAAGGGCAAGGGCTTCACCAAATAAGGCTTCACACATGTACGAGCCATAAATATCTGCGTGATCAAAAGTTGTGATTCCATTTTCAATATTTTCCTGGATCAAAGCAAGGGTTTCTTCCTTTGATTGATTCCAGTCTGCAAGTCTCCACAACCCATGAATGATTCTTGAGAATGATAAGTCTTCCGTCATTTGTATTCTTTGCATGGATGCAACCTCTTTTCATATGGTATGTAGACATTCTTTCATAGTCATACTAAACGTATATTACTATGTTTGGAAGGGAATTAAAAATGATTGAACCTCTTCATGATCTATTATTGAACTGGAAGGTTCATCCTTCCTGCATAGAGACTGTGGACAGTCATCCGAATGTTTATAAGGTAAAGAATCTTGGGAAGACATATTATTTGAAAAAAAGATTCAATTCTTCTGTGAAGATGCTAGAAGAAGAGTATCTCTTAACGACCTATTTACAGGAAAGCGGACTTACCGTTGAAAGGCCATTGCTAACGGTCTCACACCAGTCTTATGTACAACAGCATCAAGATTTCTACTCCCTGTATCCAGCCCTCGAAGGAAAGCCAGTACAAGTCTATTCCTTAGCTTCTCTTAAAAAGGCGGGAACGTATCTCTTTCAACTCCATGGCAGACTAAAGCAATATGTCTGTAAATACGAGGTAGAAGAATGGAAAGTTGACACACATTTGAGAGAGTGGATAGCCGGGCAAGATCCGACATCGATTGAAATATGGGGGAAAGGGTTTATAGGCAGGCTAAATGAGTGGTCTTTCTCCTATAGCAAATTGCCTCATCAACTCGTACATGGTGACTGCCACCCGCGGAATATCCTCATAAATGAGGAAAGGGTGACCGGGGTCATCGATTTTGAAAGGATACGAAAAGCCCCCCGTATAGCAGATATGGGTTACTTTATCGCAGGGATCCTCAAAGACCTGGTACAGCAAGATAAGAAAGAGCATTTCGAATGTATCCATACCTTTTTGGCGGGGTATCACTTCGATGCTGCCTTAACGCAAGATGAGAAGAGACTGCTGCCATTCTTAGTCATTATCTTCCTTGTCCAATATACGTTTTTTTACAATCAAAAAGGGTATTCACATCTTGTATCTACCTATATACCGTTCATTAACGGACTTGTAGATAACGGTGATTACGAACGAGCCTTTCAAATTTAATTAACTTTAATAGGAAATGCTTGAATATCCATCTACTCTGTGGCAAAGTAGGGTAGAAGATAACGTTTAATTTCATAGTAAAAGTGTAGGGGAACCGGTATGGCCGGTTGAGATTGTATCCTGTAGATACTGACCCTTTGAACCTGAACTGGCTGATACCAGCGTAGGAAACATTCTCTTAAACAATACATGATCATGTTTAACGATGCGTCCCGGGCTGAAGGCTTGGGGCGCTTTTTGTTATAGTGTCCCAAAGCTTTTTAGGTTCCATCTGCCTTTTGTTTTACATTCATTCACCTTATTAAGTGAAGAATAACGAATAAACGTTACAACTACATATGAGGATTTGAGGAGGAATCAAGATGAAAAAATGGATGGTCATCATCTGTGCTGTCTTTCTTTTAACTGCCTGCAGCGGTGGAGGAAATACGGCAGATGAACAAAAGGATGATCTTAAAAAGGTATCGGTCGTACTGGACTGGACACCGAATACCAATCACACTGGATTATACGTTGCGAAAGAAAAAGGATACTTCGAAGAGAAGGGGCTGGATGTGGATATCATCTTACCAGGTGAGGCTGGGGCAGATCAACTCGTTGCCTCGGGTAAAACTGAGTTCGGGGTTGGATACCAGGAAAGTGTCACACAAGCCAGGGTACAGGATGTTCCCCTCGTATCAATCGCTGCGGTTATACAGCATAATACCTCGGGGTTTGCATCACCTAAGAGCAAGGATATTACGACACCAAAGGATTTTGAAGGTAAAAGTTATGGCGGTTGGGGTTCCCCTGTTGAAAAAGCTGTCATGACATCGATTATGAAACAAGAAAACGCAGATGTAGAGAAAGTGGATTTTGTAAACATGGGAGATACAGATTTCTTTACTGCCGTGAAACGGGATGTTGACTTTGCATGGATCTACTATGGATGGACAGGTATTGAAGCAGAGCTTCGCGGTGAGGAATTGAACATGATGTACGTAAAGGACTACTCTGAAAAACTGGATTATTACACTCCTGTCCTGACAACAAATGAAAAAATGATTGAATCAGATCCCGATACGGTTAAAGCCTTCTTGGCAGCTGCTTCAAAAGGGTATCAGTTTGCAATCGACAAACCGAAGGATGCAGGTGAAATTCTTTTAGAGGCAGCTCCGGATCTTGATGAAGAATTAGTCATGAAGAGCCAGGAATGGCTGGCTCCTAAATACAAGGATGATGCTGACAGATGGGGAGAGCAGAAGCTTGAGGTATGGGAAAACTATGCTTCATGGATGTATGAGAACAATTTATTAGATAAGGAACTGGACAGTAAAAAAGCTTTTACAAACGAATTTTTACCAAATTAAGAGGTGAACAAAATGGGGAACGCACTCGTAAGCATACAAATTATTTCGAAGACGAAAAATGGTGAAGACGTTATACCATACGTGGATGAAGCCATCGCGATCATTGATAAATCTGGTGTCCGTTATGAAGTCCATCCATTAGAAACGACAATGGAAGGAAATCTATCTGACTTATTTAAGGTGATTGAACAAATGAATGAACGAATGATTGAAATGGGCAGCTCAAACGTCATTTCTCAAATCAAGGTATTATATCAGCCGGCCGGGATTGAAATGGATCAATTAACGGAGAAGTATAAAGGATGAAAGCATGGATATCGAAAGGATGGAGACCCTTCTTGGTCATCATCCTTTTATTCATCATTTGGGAATCCACCATTAGAGTATTTGAGGTGCCGGCATGGCTAATGCCTTCACCTTCAGAAATATGGGCGGAAGGAGTCGCCTCATGGTCCACGTTTACAACACATCTTGCTTCGACAACACTCCTTACGATCGGAGGGTTTGTGATTGGATGTACGATTGGCATCGGGACTGCAGTGGGTCTGCATCTCCTCCCTAAAGTAAGAGAAGCGATATATCCACTTATGATTTTGTCTCAAAATATTCCGATCATCGTCCTGGCTCCTTTACTTGTTATCTGGTTTGGATTTGGACTATTGCCGAAAATCATTGTGATAACGTTGATCTGCTTTTTTCCGGTCGCGGTCTCGGCGCTGGATGGGTTCAGACAGACGAACCCCGAGTATATTCTTTACATGAAAATGTCAGGAGCATCAAAGGGGCAAATCTTTCGAAAAGTTGAATGGCCGCATGCACTACCGTCCATCTTCTCAGGACTGAAAATTTCAGCTACCTATAGTGTGATGGGGGCAGTCATCTCGGAATGGTTAGGTGCTCAGAAAGGAATCGGGGTCTACATGACACTTGCCTCTTCTTCCTTCAGGACAGACAGGGTATTTGTTGCCATCTTTATGATTATGCTGCTCAGCCTGGCTTTCTTTGGCATCATCTTGTTATTAGAAAAAATCATGATTAAGTGGAATCGGAAGGAGGACAAATAGCATGACAACCTTATCCATTCAAAATATGTCCAAATACTTTGACGGAGAACTGATCCTGGATAACCTTTCCATACATGTGGAAGAAGGTGAGTTTGTCTCGATCCTTGGTCCTTCTGGAAGCGGGAAGAGCACGCTGTTTCATGTCATCGGCGGATTATTCACACCCGATTCAGGAGATATTCAATTAGATGGAAGGTCGATTAATGGTCAGAGAGGAACCATCAGTTATATGCCTCAAAGTCCGTCCCTCCTTCCATGGAGAACGGTGATTGAGAATGTGATGCTGGGTCAGGAGCTGCACGGAAAAAGGGATAGAGAAAAAGCAATGAGTATGATTGAACGGGCGGGTTTGAAGGGATATGAGCATGCTTATCCCGGTGATCTTTCTGGAGGGATGAAGCAGAGAGTTGCCTTTATTCGTGCCCTGGTCAGTCCTCAATCCTTTTTATGTTTGGATGAGCCGTTTTCTGCCCTGGATGAATTCACACGATTAGACATGCAGAAGTGGCTCCTTTCCATTTGGGAGGAAGATTTGAGTTCCGTTCTATTTGTCACTCATAATATTGACGAAGCCCTATTCCTTTCAGATCGGATTATTGTTTTATCGACTCGGCCTGCCCGTGTACAGAAAGAGTTCAAAGTACCATTTCCCCGACCCCGGGACAAAGAGATTCTCTTAACAGAGGAGTTTCTGAAATGGAAAACGAGCATTTTTGAGGAGCTTTCTCAATATGTGTAAACCTTCCTTGATCGATGCTCACATACACTTGGATTTATACGATTGGTATGAACGTGATAAGATTCTGCAGGAACTTGAACTGTATGCTGTTGAAGCGCTCATAACTGTATCTTCCAACCTTCAGTCTTCCAGGACAAATATAGATCTCTCAAGAAGAGATGCTAGGGTCAAACCAGCTGCAGGGTTCCATCCGGAGCAGGAACTGCCCTCTGAAGGAGAAGTTGAGGAACTACTATCATTCATTGAGCTGCATCAACAGGAAATAGTGGCGATTGGAGAAGTAGGATTGCCTTATTACAAAATGAAAGAAGATCCTGATGTTGAAGTTGAGCGGTATATCGATCTGTTGGAACGGTTCATGATTGAATCAAAGAGGATGAACAAACCGATTATCCTTCATGCGGTGTATGAACACGCACCCATCGTTTGTGCCCTGTTAGAAAAGCACTCCATAGGGAAAGCTCATTTTCATTGGTTTAAAGGAGATGATGAGACCGTTGATAGAATGATTGAAAATGGCTATTCAATCTCCATTACACCTGATGTCCTTTATGAAATTGAGATACAGAAGCTTGTAAGAAAGTATCCTGTTGAAGGAATAATGGTGGAAACGGATGGTCCTTGGCGGTTTGAAGGAGAATTTCAAGGGAGGATGACCCATCCTGGAATGATGCATCGAACCATTGAAAAAATAGCAGAGATAAAAGGCATTCCAGAAGCAGATGTATATAAACAACTATTCAAAAATACGAATGATTTATATGGTATTTAAAAGAGTGACTTCTCTTGCATAGTAGGTGCAGGAGAAGTTTTTTTTATAAACATCTTTTACCATCATATTTATCGGGAAGATAACAAAAAATGATAGTAATGACGTTTAGGAAAAAGGTGAAAAGAATGGAACTGAATGATCAATATATGCCCTATCAAGCAGGGGATGTCGTATATGTGATTTATCGAAACCCCCACACACAAAGTGTAGCCAACGTGCAGGAAGCAGCCATAGTACATGATCCGGAAAATCCGAATGAACTGGCATTATTTCTATATGAAACCTATTATCCGTTAACACATGAAATTGCGGTTTATTCTTCAGAAGCAGAAGCGGAGCAAGCCTATACTCAATCATTTGGAGACATGTAGGAGGGATGAAGCATGGTTAAACCGTTCGTGCCACAATTGGTCTACTTTGAACCGAATGCCTTGGAATATCCCCTCGGTAAAGAGCTCAAAGAAAAGTTTGAAAAAATGGAGGTGGAAATCCGGTACACAACTTCGCATAACCAGGTTCGTAATCTGCCTGGGGATAACCACTTTCAGAAATATCGCATTGCTAAATCCACATTAGTAGTTGGAGTAAGAAAAACGTTGAAATTTGATACATCCAAGCCGTCTGCTGAATATGCCATCCCTTTTGCAACAGGGTGCATGGGACACTGTCACTACTGCTATCTGCAAACAACGATGGGAAGTAAGCCGTATATCCGGACCTATGTCAATGTGGATGAAATCTTTGAGTCGGCGGACAAGTATATCGCGGAAAGAGCTCCTGAATTCACTCGCTTTGAAGCTGCTTGTACGTCCGATATCGTAGGGATTGATCATCTCACTCATACACTGAAACGAGCCATCGAACATTTTGGTGAATCCGAGTATGGCAAGCTTCGTTTTGTAACGAAATTCCATCACGTCGACCATCTGCTTGATGCAAAGCATAACGGGAAAACAAGGTTCCGGTTCAGCATCAACGCAGATTATGTGATCAAGAATTTCGAGCCTGGTACATCTCCCCTGGATAAGCGACTTGAGGCAGCAGGAAAGGTAGCGAGAGCAGGGTATCCATTAGGATTCATTGTGGCACCTATCTATATCCATGAAGGATGGCAGGAAGGGTATAAGCAAATGTTTGAACATTTGGAAGCTCACCTGCCGGAAGAAGCGAAAAAGGATCTGACCTTTGAATTTATTCAACATCGTTTCACAAAACCGGCTAAAAGGGTCATAGAGAAAAATTATCCGATGACTAAACTTGAACTAAACGAAGAAGAACGTCGATATAAGTGGGGGAAATACGGGATAGGCAAGTATATTTATCAGAAGGATGAGGAGCAGGAAATGAAAGATCATCTGTATGCGTATATGGAGAAGCATTTTCCGAAAGCGAAGCTGGAGTATTTCACATAAAAAAAAGGGACTGATTACAATAGAATTTCAGTTGTAATCAGTCCTCTTAATGTAGTTGTGGAAGGATGTTTTCTAAATCTTTCACTCGCATGGCAATTTCATCACAAATTTCTTGATAGTGTACCCATTCTTCAATAGGTGTCTTGGAACGCTTCCTTGGATTAGGCAAATTCCAATAGATGACCTTATCTTCTAATTCAGATGGAATCTCAATCTTATCATCAAATTCTGTATCCTGAATCGCAACAATAACCGAAGCATCACCAAGTTCATTCATCTCGATGCGCGAAAGCGGGAAGGTACTAATGTCGATACATAACTCTTTCATTGCTAAAACGCTGAATTCAGCACGACTCTCGGCAACCCAACCTGCACTTTTGAACGACCAATCCGACACATCGAGCTTCTCGGCCCACCCTTCAGCTATCAAGCTGCGCTGTTGACTACTTGAAAGAAAATAGACTGTTTTATTCATTTTAGGTATTTTCCTTTCTATTTTCATGCTGTTATTACTATTTACCCAACCACGTAGTATTTAATCATTAAATGTAAAAAAGAAAAGATTGGAATTCAATTCATAGTAAGATTGAATCATGTTTCTCCCTGTTATTGTGGGTGTAGTGGGATGAAATATAGTAAATATGTTTTAAATCTCCCATAAACTTCTTCAATTATTAAAAAAATCAGTATAATAGGGGAGGGAGAATGAAGAAGCTAGAGGGATGAAATCTGAATGGGAAGGCAGCTTGGCACGAATTGCAGACTGTTTTTTTGAAGGAAGAAGAGAGAATGGTTTTGCAAGCTTTAATTTAGGGTAAACATCTTTTAATTATTTTGTATTTTTTATGGGGAGGGACATCTATGAAGTTTAATTTAACAACGAAGATTATCATCGCCTTGATCTTGGGGGCGATTGTGGGATTACTGCTCAATATTTTTGCTAAAGATATATTTGATATATTAGATCCTTATCTATTTACTCCGTTAGGGAAGATTTTCCTTAACCTCATCAGCATGCTTGTCGTGCCAATTGTGTTTCTATCCATCGTCCTTGGATCTGCAGGTCTGGGTGACCCTAAGAAACTGGGGAGAATAGGATTGAAGACCATTGTATTCTTCTTGGTGACTACCTGTATAGCCATCGTGATTGGTCTATCTCTGGCTTATGTCATTGATCCCGGCCTGGTAGAGGGAATCGACAAAACACAATCAGAAGGTTTTGAAACCAAAGAAGCTCCTCCTGTGGGAGAGACTCTCATGAACATTATTCCAAAAAATCCACTCACGGCGATGACAGAGGGAAATATGCTGCAAATCATTGCATTTGCCATCTTTATTGGATTTGGATTAACAGCTTTAGGGGATAAAACAAAAGGAATATTGAAGCTTGTTGAACAAGGTAATGATCTTATGATGTACCTTGTGACACTCGTTATGAAATTCGCTCCATACGGCACATTCGGATTAATCGCTTCAGCAATAGGGAGCCAGGGTTTCAGTGCTTTGAAGGCGATGTGGCTGTATTTTGTCGTCGTTCTTGCAGCATTGATCATTCACGCCATCGTTACCTATGGTGGAACGATTCTCCTCCTGGCAAAGAAGAATCCGCTATGGTTCTTCAAGAATTTCAGTCCTGCGATGAGTGTAGGATTCAGTACATCAAGCAGTAACGCGACGCTTCCCATCTCAATGGATGTTGCACAGCAGCGTTTAGGCGTATCGAAATCAGTAAGCTCTTTCGTCCAACCATTAGGAGCCACCATCAACATGGATGGTACTGCCATCATGCAGGGGGTTGCGACCGTCTTTATCGCTCAGGTGTATGGTGTCGATTTATCATTGGAACAACTGATTACGGTTGTACTAACGGCTGTTTTAGCCAGCATCGGTACAGCAGGGGTTCCTGGTGTAGGATTAATCCTTCTTGCCATGGTATTAAGCAGTGTAAACCTGCCTGTAGAAGGAATTGGATTAATTCTGGGGATTGACCGCCTGCTTGATATGGCAAGGACGTCGATCAATATTTCAGGAGATGCAGCGTGTGCGCTGTTTGTATCAGAATCTGAGAAGAAACGTACAATTAAGGAACAAAGAGGAGAGGCGTGATCTCCTCATAAATTAAATCGAGTCTATGGCCTGTAAAGGCGATAGACTCGATTTTTTATATCTATTTTATTTCGTGGTAGCGATCTAATGCCCGATCCCTGGCGGCTTTATGGTCCACGATTGGATAGGGGTAATCTTCCCCCAGGATGACCCCGGCCCCTTCCAGAATCTCCACGGAAGCTTCTGAAGGTTTGTGGATATGTTTACTGGGAACATCTTTTAATTCAGGAACCCACATCCGGATATAAGTGCCTTCTTTATCGAATTTTTCACTTTGGAGGGTTGGATTGAAAATGCGGAAGTAGGGGGCTGAATCAAAGCCGGAGCCTGCAACCCACTGCCACCCCATTGAATTATTGGCGAGGTCTGCATCGATGAGTGTATTCGAAAACCACCTTGCGCCTTCTTGCCAAGGAATCAGTAAATGCTTGGTCAGGAACGATGCGACGATCATTCTGACACGGTTGTGCATGAACCCCGTTGCCCATAATTCTCTCATTCCTGCATCAACGATTGGATAGCCTGTCTCTCCTCTTGTCCATCTATTCCAATACTCCTTTTCCTTCTTCCATCGGAATTTCTTGAACTTCTCATTTACTGGCCGTGTGGTGGACTCAGGAAACTGAAGGAGGACGGAGTAGGAGAATTCTCTCCAAATCAATTGTTTAATGAACGGCTCCACTTGTGTACCTCCCATTTCAAGGAGTGAATGATACAAGCTTCTCACAGAAATGACACCAAGAGCTAAGTATGGGGATAAAGTGGAATGATGTCCTTCTGCAGGCATGTCTCTTCTTTCTGCATAGTCCTCGATGCTTTTTTGAACGAATGAATGATACCTTTTAATAGCAGCTTCTTCGCCGGGGTCCCAAATGCTTTCCATGATGTGAAACCAGGGTATAGAGGGTTTTAGACTTAAATCGATAAGTGATAGACCCTCGGCACCGAGCCTAGGGACCTCTAGTTTCTTAACAGGTAAGAGGGGTTTCGGGATTTCTTCCTTCCTTAATGATTTATAAAATGCCGAGTACACTTTATAAGGGGTGCCGTCCTCCTTTTTGACCTTCCAAGGCGGGAGGAGAAGTGTACCTTCAAATGTTTGAACATCTATTCCTTGTGAGGACAAAGAACGGGCTAATGTGAGATCCCGTTCATACACCTTTGGATCATATACCCGATTCCAGTAAACTGCTTGTGCATCGGTTTTCTTAACCCACTGAGGGAGAACATTTTCTACTTTTCCTCTATCCATCCATAGTCTTCCGTTAATCGTTTGAAGAGATGTTTGAAAGGCTTCTAAATTTTGATGCAGCCACCACTTCTTGGCTTCTCCGGTTGAAGCAGGAGAAGTTTCCTCATCCAAGATATAGAGAGGAATCACTTTTCCTTCTTGAGAAGCTTTGTAGAGAGCTGGGTGATCGTGAAGGCGAAGGTCTTGCCTAATAAGGACAATGATGCTTTTTGTCATGATTTTCCCTCCGTTGATTCGAATGCGTCTATTCTTAATCTAAAGTATAGTAAAATGGACAGAGTGATACAAAAATCAATGGGTTCAATCAAATATGTTTTAATAATTTTGAGATTAGTGTAATATTACACTAAAACGGAAATAAGGTGTGAATCGATGACAAAAGAAGAAATCGTTTTAATCATTTCAGATAAATTAAGGCTAATACGCACAGAAGCAGGGTATACACAGGACAAGATGGCGAACATCATCGGATTATCCAAAAAAACCCTTGTCCAAATAGAAAAAGGCAGAGTCATGGCCAGCTGGACCGCGGTCATTGCCGTCTGTGCATTGTTTAAAGATAGTGAAACCTTAACCACGAGTCTTGGGGGGGAACCTCTTGAAATCATAGAGACAATTGCTCGGGAAGGGATTGATTACCGGAAGGAAAAGACGTTAGGCGGGAAGGTCTGGTGGAAGGATTTGAAGAAGGATGATGAATACATACTTCAACAGAACCTTTTCAGTAAGCACTATCGAATATTAGATTTTGATGACTACCGAATTTATAGCAGCTTTGATGAAGAAAATGCCCATAAACGTTTTGATGAGTTAACAGGTGAGTAAAGAAAGGGAGGGACGGACCTTGCAAGGTCCGTCCCTCCCTTTCTGATATTTAATTTTATTTTACAACCAATACACTGGATTCACAGTTTTGAGTGACTTTTTCACTGACGCTTCCGAGTACCCATTTTTTCATACCGGACTTACCGCTGCTTCCGACCACTACCAGGTCTGCCTGGATTTCTTTGGCATATTCACATATGCGTTTTGCTTCTGAACCGGATAGGTGAATATAGTTTGCTTCAATCCCGTAAGGAGAAAGTTTTTCCTTTGCATTTTTTAAAAAGTGATGTGTAGAGGAAGGGGTCTTGATTTCATGACGTTCTTCCTCCGTCGAATGAGTTTTGTTGTCCGGTGAAACCGATAAATTCCCCATATAATTATTATCAAACCCTGGTGATGTATCTGCCAGTGCATGGGTGGGAGTATAGTTATCATGGGTTTGATTGGCTATCTTTTCATCTGATATATGGAGTACGGTTAATTTTGTATCTATAGAACCTTTTATTAATTTCTGCACTTCATCCAATGCTTTCTTGCTTCCATCTGTTTCATCGTAGGCTAACAAAATATGTCTATACATTAAAATCACCTCAATATTGGGATATCTACTATTTACCCCAATATATGAATTATAATCTTTTTTAGGAAAATCCCTCATAAATCGAGACAATCACACGAAATATTATGGTAAATTATTTCTACTAAGGAGAGAAAAGGATATGGATAAAATGCATCCAATCATCAGAAAGTGTATTGAACACTTAACGAAAATCAATACTGATGAGAAAACACGGCAAATCGTGTATATGTATTTGAAATCTCTTCAAACTTTAAATGAAGAAGAATCCCATGGAAACTACGATCCAACCATTCGAAAATGTATTCAGCATTTAAAGGTATTAAACGCTGATGATCAAACCTGTCAGGTTGTATTTACCTATATGAAAGCTATTCAGGAAAACGGTGAATGGAATGCAGAATATATAGGTGCAGATTCAACATTGGCTTAATAACAAAAAGAAAGAGCAGAACGGAGGAAGATCCGTTCTGCTCTTTCTTTTTGATTAAAATTCATATAATAGCAGGAATAATGTTCAGTTTGAATGGTTCTGATTACAGCATGCTGATAATCCAACCAATGACAACAATTGCTCCAACGACCATTAAGATTGTACGTATCATTAAAATCACCTCGACTTATCGTATCAATGAAATATGCTTTGTATTTCTAACCGGTTAATGTAAAGTTACCCTGTTAACGAATAGTTAAAACCTTCTCCACATTATTATTTAGCCAGGCTACTCCTTCAGGCGTTATTTCTGTTCCAATTCTCCCTCTCTGGATACATACATAGCCTAAATCCTGGAGTTCGTTTAGTCTTGTCCTAATTTGTTGAACGGATAGAGGAGTGGAGCTTCGTTGCAGGCAAGAATAAATCTTTTGTCTGCTGGCTCGTTTTCCTTCTTCGAAAAATTCAACTAAAGCGGAAAGGATATTTACATACTCTCCTGATTTTGACATGGTGATGGCCGGAGGAGATAGGTTATCCTTAGTATGCACTTTACCTTTAAAATTATTATCATTTTTCGGTAATTGATGTACCGTTAGACGATTTTGTTCTGCAACGGTGATCATGTAAAGCAGCGTATTTTTAAGTTCGCGTATATTCCCACTCCATGGTGCTTTCTTCAATGCATCTAATACAGCCACGTCGATTGTAGAGATTTTGCTTTGTTCCATTCGGAGGAAATTCTCAATGAGGAGGGGGATATCTTCGCTGCGATCCTGCAGACTTGGCAGCTGCAAAGATAGAACTTTCAGACGGTGATAGAGATCTTCACGAAACGTTCCTTCAATTATTAAGGCTTGGAGATCCCTGTTCGTTGCAGCAATGATCCTGACATCAACAGGGATGTTTTTGTTTCCTCCGATCCGTCTGATTTCCATTTCCTGAAGAACCCTCAGGAGTCTGGCTTGAAGCTTTAGGCTAATATCACCGATCTCATCAAGAAACAAGGTCCCGCCATCAGCTTGTTCAAACAATCCTTTTTTACCTCCTTTTTTTGCGCCTGTGAATGCTCCGTCCTCATAGCCGAATAATTCACTTTCTAATAGATCCTCGGGCAGGGCGCTGCAGTTAACGGCAAGATACGGACTGTTTTTTCGGGAAGAATCATTGTGCATAGCGCTTGAAAACAACTCTTTCCCTGTGCCTGTTTCCCCATAGATTAGAACCGGGAGCTCACTTTGTGCGAGTTTTTTGGCAATCATTTTTGTTTCATTAATGATTGCGCTGTTACCCAGTATGCTATCAAATGTATATTTCGCAATATACCCTCTTCGCTGAAGCTCCCGTTTACGGACCTTTTCCATCTCAATGGTCTCTTCCATATCTTTAAACGTTGCAACGATGACTCCTTCTGCCTTCAAACGGAAACGATAGACCATTACATTCTGCTGACGGAGAGTGAAATATTGTTGATCTTCATCCTGTTGCGATGTCAAAAAGTGATTGAGCTCGATATTCTTGAACACCCTGTTTAGTTTTTTTCCTTTCGCATGGGCAGCTGTAATCCCGACCATTCGTTCAAGCACTTCATTGAATACGGTAATTTCTCCGTCTTCCTGAAAGGCGAGGATACCATCATTTACACCATCCACTACTTTATTTAAAAATTTATTTAACGTTTTTGCCCGTCGATTGATGGCGCCCAGTTTTTGACTGAGCTCGATGATCTTTCTCGTATAGCGGTCGGTAATATCAAAGGTTAACTGCTCTGACAACTGAAAGTGGTAGATGATTTTCATAATGGTATTCAAATCGATCAGTCTTACACCGATATCGATTTTGCTGGGAATGGAAGGTGGTATGCTTGCCGTTTCCCCTGGTGAGATGGCAATATCAATTTGTCTAGGGTAGTCTCCGGTTGGGGAGTATGGAATGTAATCGACGTGATCTATTCCTAATCGTTTCAATGTAGAGACAGCTTCTTGAGCCGTCTCGATAAAGTCATTCACATATAAAATCTTTTTTCCCGGAGGTAACTCGAAAATACGATCTATGTATTCATAATTGACGGTGCGGCGAGCTTTAATGATGGTGCATGAATCGAAATCGATATATTCTTTCACTTCTGGTGCGATGAGCGCAGAAGAATAAACAATCAATTTATTGGTGAAATACGTAGGAATTCCTTCATCACAAGCATAACTCGTAATATTGATCAGTTCTCCAAAAACGGATTGTAATTGTTGCTTAAGAGCTCTTTCTGTTTCCTTTGTTCCAGCTAATAGAATTAATTCATGTTTCATACGTCTCCCCCTTATGGTTTAATTGGTTGATAAGTGTTTTATTGGTTAAGTATATTTTAACCGATAATAACCATTAGTGCACCCAAAGTTTGTATTTTCAGATAATTATAGATTGGCACGGAACTTGCATGTACATATGTGAAACAAATCATACTGTCAAACGGGGGGAAAGAAATGGAGAAAGAACAAAAAGCCTGGAAGGTGCCGCATACATTTATTATTGTTTTTTTCGTTGTACTGGCAGCTGCAATTTTAACGTATGTCGTACCAAAGGGGCAATTCACGACAGAAGAAATCACATTTATGCAGGATGGAGAAGAACAAACCAAAACGGTATTAAATCCTGATTCGTTCAGTTATTTAAAGGATGATGATGGGAATCTAATTAGAGAAGGAACCAGTCTTTTCGAGCCGGGTGGCGGAATTGGATTCCTTAATTATGTATTTGAAGGTCTTGTATCAGGGGATAAATGGGGGTCGGCTGTAGGTGTTGTGGCCTTTATCTTAATCATTGGTGGTGCCTTTGGCATCATTATGAAGACAAGGGCCATTGAGGAAGGGATCCTAAAGGTCATTGAGAGGACGAAAGGAAAGGAATCTCTCATCATCCCAATTATGTTCTTCTTGTTCTCATTAGGGGGAGCCGTGTTCGGGATGGGGGAAGAGGCCATTGCCTTTGCCATGATACTCGTTCCAATCATGATTGCGATTGGGTATGATGCCATCACTGGAATCATGATCACTTACGTGGCGACTCAAATCGGTTTCGCCACTTCATGGATGAATCCATTCGGAGTGGCTATCGCACAAGGTGTTTCAGGTGTACCGGTTCTTTCGGGATCAGGTTTCCGTATTGTGATGTGGATTGTCTTTACACTTGTGGGGATCATTTACACATGGAGATATGCTGTAGCGATTCGAAAGGAACCTAAACGGAGTCTTTCTTACGCTTCTGATGAATACTTCCGTAAAGAAGGCAGAGTACAAGACCTAAATACGAAATTTACTTTGGGTCATTCACTTGTCATATTAACGGTTGCAGTAGGTATTGCTTGGATCATTTGGGGAGTAGTGGAACACGCTTACTATATTCCGGAGATTGCGAGCCAATTCTTTACGATTGGATTAGTAGCAGGAATCATTGGCGTTCTGTTTAAATTGAATGGAATGTCATGGGATGATATAGCAGATGGATTCATCGACGGGGCGAAGGATTTATTGCCGGCTGCCTTAGTTGTAGGTATGGCAAAAGGAATCGTCATTATCCTTGGTGGAGATTCACCTGACGCACCATCTGTATTAAATACGATGTTATATGGAGCAGGGCAAGTGGTTGGGGATTTCCCTGAAGCCATTTCTGCCTGGTGTATGTATTTATTCCAGTCTGTATTCAATTTCTTTGTTGTATCTGGTTCCGGTCAAGCCGCTTTAACAATGCCTTTAATGGCTCCACTTGCAGATATTGCCGGAGTCTCTCGTCAAGTAGCGGTCCTTGCCTTCCAATTAGGAGATGGATTAACCAATATTCTTGTGCCGACCTCTGCTGCCTTACTTGGTACACTTGGAGCAGCCCGTGTCGATTGGGGAATATGGGCGAAATTTATTATTAAATTCATGCTGATTCTATTCGTTCTTTCATCGATCTTTGTGATAACGGCAACATTCATCGGTTTCTGATTTGATTTATAGTGCCGAACCTTTATCGAAAGGTTCGGTACGATTGTATGAATAAGAAATGAAGGGAGCAAACATCATGCTGACATTAATTCAAAACGGAGAAGTTTATGCTCCAGAATATTTAGGGAAAAAGGATATATTAATAGTAGATAATAAAATAGGTTTTATTGAAGATAAGATTGAACCTCCTCATCAATTTGTGGATATAAAGATTGTGGATGCAACTGGAAAGTATGTTGTACCTGGATTCATAGACTCACACGTACATATTATGGGTGGAGGCGGCGAGGGCAGCTTTCGTACAAGAACACCGGAAATTCAACTGACTCAGGCCACGCTTGCCGGTATCACGACGCTTGTTGGTGTGATAGGAACAGATGGAACGACAAGAACGATGGCGAGCCTTGTAGCGAAAGCAAAGGGTCTTGAAGAAGAGGGAATTACCTGCTACGCGCAAACCGGTTCTTATCAAGTACCATTAAAAACGCTTACTGGAAAAATTGAAGACGATATTATTTTAGTAGACCGCATCATAGGAGTAGGCGAAGTGGCAATTGCTGACCACCGCTCATCTCAACCCACGGTAAATGAATTAACGAAAATTGCTTCTGCTGCCCGAATTGGCGGCATGCTGTCAGGCAAATCGGGAATTGTCAATGTTCATGTAGGAGATAGTCATGACCATTTAAAGCTTCTAGAGGAAATAGTCGACACAACGGATATTCCGATTAAACAATTCTATCCAACTCATATTAATCGAAATGCCCATCTATTTGAAGCAGGGATTCAATATGCTCAAAGGGGTGGTTATGTAGACTTTACGACCAGTACGATTCCACAATTTCTCGAAGATGGCGAAGTGAAATGCAGTAAAGCGCTAAAACGCATGCTGGATGCAGGTGTGCCGGTTGAACAAATCACATACACCTCGGATGGACAAGCAAGCCTGCCTAATTTTGATGGGGACGGCGAGCTGATAGGATTACAGATTGGCCAGGTTTCCAGTTTATACTGTGAAGTGAAAGACGCTGTTCTGGAAGAAGGGATTCCTTTGGAAACAGCCATTAAAGTCATTACATCAAATCCTGCCAAAATCCTGAAATTAAAGCAAAAAGGTCACGTTGAGGCTGAAAAAGACGCTGATCTGGTGCTGTTGGATAAAAATACACTTGAAGTAAACACGGTGTTTGCCAAGGGGAAGTTGATGGTAGAGAACGGGGAAGCAATAGTGAAGGGCACGTTTGAATAATTGTTTGGTTTTAAATAGCTTGGAGCCGTGGGGCTCTGGGCTATTTTTTTTGTGTATGTATGGATTGAATACGTGGCGATTTAGTGTGCTGGTTTGGCCAATAAATGGTAAAGTGGCAGGGTATTGTTGGTTGAACTCAGAGAGAGGTTCACAATTTGGCACAACAAATACCAAAAGTGGCTCAATAAACAACAAAACTGGCACAACAACCCCCGATTTTGGCACAAGTGGGTTACTGAAATGACTATAATACACAATGGGGTATGTAGATTCCTACGCTTTTTTTGTTAGACTTCCAGCCTCCCGATCCACATCCGACTACAGACGGAGGAAAAAACCACCAATAGACCCTCAAGTTCACTTAACCTTCCTTATATGATAAAGATAGTTAATCATTGATGGGAGACGGTTATTCATGAAAAAAATGATCGAAATCTTTAAGAATCCAATATTTCTAAAGTTATTTTTTGCTAATTTCACTTCGCATATGGGAAGTGTGATTGGTTTGACTGCCTTTATGTTTTATCTGCTGGATCGGTTTTCCGAGCAACCCATGTATGCTTCCCTGACTGAAATGATGTACTCATTACCCACTCTTCTCGTCTTCTTTCTTGTTGGAGTATTCGCTGACAGAATGGACCGGCAAAAAATCGCCTATCACTGTGATACAATCAGTGCGTTCCTTACACTTTTATTATTCGGGGCCATCTACATTGGCTGGCTGCCCCTCATATTTACGATCTTGTTTCTACGAAGCGGCGTTCAGAAGTTTTTCTTTCCTGCTGAACAGGGGATATTGCAAGGAGTGCTTTCGAAAGATGATTATTCAACGGCCGCCGGCTTGAATCAGATGGTGATGAGCTTGTTTATGTTACTTGGAAATGCAGTGGCCATCTTTGTATATTGGACGGCGGGGATCTACGGTGCGATTGCAGTCGATTTTGTTACATTCGTTATTTCTGCCATCTTAATCAGGAAATGTATCATTCCTGAAGAGGTTCGTCTTCCAAACGGCAAGCATACGTGGACAGACTTGAACATTCAGTCTGTGAGGAAGGATTTTACAGCGGGGATGAATTATATTCTGAATCACAAGCTGTTGTTATCCTTAATTGGAGGGTTTGTCGTATTTGGAATTGTGAACGGCGGATTCTCGGTCATTCCTATTTTCATATTGAAATATAAATTAGCCCCAGAGTCTTATGAAGAATATTCGATTCTATTAGGTGTCGCATTCGGCGCGGGTGTATTGATCGGCAGTATCTTCTCTTCGATGCTTGCTCAGAAGTATAAGTTTCATGTGTTGATCGTTGCAGGGCTGGTTATTTCCGGAACATTTATCATCGCAGCATCTTTTGCGCCTGCGACTTGGATCTTCCTCACGATCATCTTTTTTGCCGCATTGGGGTTACCCCTTGTGAATATTGCCATCGGAGGATGGATGCCGAGCATCATTGATCCAAAAATGATGGGCAGGGTGCAAGGGTGGATCAATCCTCTTATGATGCTGTCACAATCGATTACACTGGGAGTGATTGCCTTGACATTCCCTACCGTCGTAACCGTTGAAATGCTCTACTGGCTCGTTGGAGGATGCCTAATCATAGTAGGTATCTTCTACACCATCATTCTACCTAAATATGTGAAAGAAGAAAAGAATGCTCAGCCTGCTGTTCTGAATGGCTAAGTGAGATTCCCTCTATGAATAGAAAAGGGCTATTCATAGAGGGCTTTATTGTGGGATTTCCCGAAAAGTTTGTTGCTATTTTAGAGAAGAAGTAGTTGATTTCTGCTACAGGATGCTCGCTTTCCGCGGGGCTGGCTCGGCCGAACGCTAGCTGCAAGCGGAGCGGTTCTCCTCACCATCCAGCACACACTGATTGACAGAGCCCTGGCAGATCCAATGTTATAAAGAAACAATCTTTGCGAAAAAAGGCTTTTGAAAATAGAATGAAAATATTTCAAAAAAAGTATAATGATTTTATGAACGATTTTTCTTCTTGTGCGTCTTATTAATGAACTCGCAGGCTGGGGTGGAAAGAAAGGACAGTAAAGGATGGAAGAGAGAGATCTGATCAAACGGGCGAAAAAAGGGAATCACGAAGCCTTTGCTATTCTTTTTCGAGAGCATTATCCTTTTCTAGTGAAATACTTAATGAAAGTGACAATGAATCGGGATCAGGCAGAGGAGCTTGCTCAGGATACAATGGCAAAATGTGTAGAGAAGATTCATCAATACAATGGGAAATCAAAATTTTCATCATGGCTGATTTCCATCGCAACCAATCGTTATATTGATCTGCAGCGTAAAAAGAAAAGAGAACAGAACTGGCAGAATGAAGAAGTGAACGTTAGAAAATTAAAATGGGAGATGGAGTCAAGGAATGAAGAATGGAATGATGTGCTGGCAGCCCTATCCACACTATCAGAAGATATCAGGCTCCCTATCATCCTTAAACATTACTACGGTTATTCCTATGAAGAGATTGGTCAAATGACAGAAGTGCCACCCGGGACAGTGAAATCCCGTGTTCATCATGGGATCATCCGGCTGAGGAAGGAGTTGAAAATAGATGAACAATCATCAGGAACATAACGATGAATTAAAGAAATTACTGGAGGAGGGATTCCAGTCAATTGATGAAGACATTGACGAAAGCACCCCGTCCCTGCAGTGGTTCGAGCAATTAGTAGAGGATAAGCAAGTGGAGCTTAAAGCAAGGTTTAAACGAGATCTCACCATCTTTCTTCTTCTGGCCTGTTGTATCTTGACTGTGTTTTCCCTTACGTTATTTCAAATGCCAATTCTATTTCTTCTCCTTCAAGTCGCCATCTTTGTGGGAGCCTCGATCTTTACTGGCATAACATATACGAAAAAGGTGAAAAGGATATGACGAAAGAAGAACTATATATTTTACCCCTTGTCATTCCGATCCTTCTGACTCAAAGTATTTACCTGTTTATCGATGCCCGGAAGAACGGACATAACTATTGGTTCTGGGGGATCTGGGGATTGATTCAGTGCCCGTTTCCACTTATCTTTTATTTCATATTTGCAAAGAAGATTTGGAGAAAATTCAAGGCAGGGGAGAGGGAATCATGATTATTGTGACAACCGATTTTGTACCAGGTAAAGAAGTAAAAGAATTAAAAGGATTTGTAAGGGGTAGTACCGTACAAGCCAAGCATATTGGCAAAGACATTATTGCCGGTCTTAAAACCATTATTGGTGGAGAAATAAGCGAATACAGTGAGTTGATGGAGGAGGCAAGGAAACAGGCGATAGATCGTATGATGGAAGAAGCTTCTCAAAAAGGTGCAAATGCCGTTATTGCCGTTCGTTTAGAAACCTCTGCCGTCATGCAGAATGCTTCAGAAATTATTGCTTACGGAACGGCTGTCGTCGTGGAATAAATGAAAAGTGAAAGCGTAGAATAATGGTGGTTCACTATTGATGTGGTATCACATATAGTATATAGAAAATTAATAATAAAAATAATATTGACACAATTTCAAGCGTATAGTATGGTTATTAATGGAATTAATAATAAAAATGAATGGAGGGTTTGTGATGATGAAAGTGTATACAATTCATGGAGTACCAGCAGCCAATTTCATATCATCACATAACCAGTAACTCCTTAATCATTCTGAAATATGAATATTAATGGCACAGGTTATGCATATAATCTGTGCTTTTGTATGTCCAAAAACAAAGACGGACGTTTTAAGGCGCAACAGATTGGTGGGGATTCGAAAGGAAACCTCTATCAGATCTAGTGTTAAAAGCCTTAAGCGTCTGTCTTTTTTTCGTTTAGGTGTACCCAAGGACCATCCTTGATCACATATATACCTAATTTAGAAGGAGGAAATGAATATGTTAATCATTCAAATGAAGAAGATGATGTCTGCTGTGGAGACAGAAGGCGGATAGTGAAGAAAATCAACAAGAGGAGGTAATGTGGAATGTTTAGTATTTTTAAGAAATTATCATGGTTTTTTATTGAAAATTGGAAGAGATATACGGTGGCGATCGTTCTATTGACGATTGTCGGAATCCTTGATGTGATTCCTCCTAAGCTTGTCGGAAATGCCATTGATGACATTCACCTGGGTGCGATGACGTGGGATGTCGTAGGGGAATATCTGTGGTTGATCGCCGGGATCGCTATCATATCGTACGCAATGACGTATGTGTGGATGTATCAATTATTTGGAGGGGCCTTTCTGGTTGAACGGAAGCTCCGCAGTAAATTCATGGGACATTTGTTAAAGATGACACCGACGTTTTTCGAGAAAAATCGTACGGGAGATTTAATGGCAAGGGCAACGAATGACCTGAAGGCCATCTCGGTCACAGCCGGTTTCGGAGTGTTGACCTTAATCGATTCCAGTGTCTTTATGTTAACGATCCTTTTTACAATGGGATTTCTTATCAGCTGGAAACTGACCATAGCGGCTATACTGCCATTGCCGATCATGGCAATGTTGATGAAGGTGTACGGTGCGAGAATTCATAAGAGATTTACGGAAGCTCAGGATTCATTCGGGGACTTGAATGATAAAGTGCTTGAGTCCATTGCGGGCGTTCGTGTCATTCGTGCGTACGTCCAGGAAAGAGCTGATGAGAAGCGTTTCGCTGATATGACAGAAGATGTATATAACAAGAATATAGGAGTGGCAAAGATTGACTCACTCTTTGAACCTACCATAAAAGTACTTGTAGGGCTAAGTTATTTAATTGGACTCGGCTACGGGGCATATCTTGTGTTTCATCAGTCGATCACATTGGGAGAGCTTGTTTCCTTTAATGTGTATCTCGGTATGCTGATTTGGCCGATGTTTGCCATTGGTGAGTTAATAAATGTCATGCAGCGCGGAAATGCCTCACTTGACCGGGTTCAGGAGACCCTTGATTATGTTCAGGACGTCCAGGATTCTGAGACTCCTCAATGGATAGATTCTCCTGATCGCATAGGGTTTAAGGATGTGGACTTTCAATATCCATCCTCACAAGTGTTAAATCTGTCCCATATTAATGTGAATATCCATCAAGGAAGCACTCTTGGAATCGTCGGGAAGACTGGAAGTGGAAAAACGACCTTTATCAAGCAGCTCCTCCGTGAATACCCTGCCGGAAAAGGGGCTTTATCCATAGGAGGTGTCCCGATCAGTGACTTGACCATCCAGCAGGTAAGGGACTGGATCGGCTACGTACCCCAGGATCATGTCCTTTTCTCAAGGACCGTTAGAGAAAACATTCTGTTCGGCAGACATGATGCGACTGAACAAGACCTGGAACAAGCCATTGAACTGGCTGATTTCAAAAAAGATCTTGAAATGCTTCCGGACGGATTGACCACTCTTGTAGGAGAAAAGGGTGTGGCGCTTTCAGGTGGTCAGAAGCAACGGATTTCGATAGCCCGGGCACTTATCAAAAATCCGGAAATACTGATCCTTGATGACTCGCTATCCGCTGTTGACGCCAAGACAGAAGCAAAGATCATTGACAATATAAGAAAAGAACGTGATGGAAAAACAACGATTATTACGACTCATCGTCTCTCGGCGGTTCAGCATGCAGATTGGATCATCGTATTTGAAGATGGAAAAGTGGTAGAAGAAGGGGTACATGAACGACTCCTTGAAAACGGTGGTTGGTATAAAGAACAATTCGATCGCCAACAAGTTGAAGATTCCTCACTAGAGGAGGTGGGCGCATGAACGTCGGAAGAAAACTAGTCGATTATGCCCTTATTTACAAAAAAATCATTATTGCTGCCCTTTTGATGCTTAGTGTGTCAGTAGCGGCAGAACTTGCAGGACCTTTCATTGCAAAAAAACTGATCGATGATCATATTCTTGGAATAGAATCAACCTGGTATGAAACAGTGGAGGGAAAAGAAGCTGTTTCCTATGAGGGCAATTGGTATAAGCGTGATCAATATTTCTCTGAAGGGGAGAGCAAAGGGGAAGACATCCGTATTCTTCAAGTGGGAAGAGCATTTTATTTCGTTCCTTCTAGTGTTTCCTTTGATGGTGAACGATCTGTCACAGCAGGGGAAATGACCATTACAAAAGGGGATGAGTCAGCAACTTATCCCGCCCAAAAATTGAAGGGAAACGAGCTGCTGCGTTTTTATAATCCGGAAATCCCGAAAATTATCAAATTGATTGCCTTTTATTTTGGCTTATTGGTAATCGCCGCCTTTTTCCAATACGGTCAGCGATTCTACCTTCAGAAAGCTGCAAACCGTGTGATTCAGAAAATGCGTAATGACGTTTTTCAGCATATCCAGAAGCTGCCGATCCGTTATTTTGATAATCTGCCGGCAGGGAAGGTCGTAGCGAGGATCACAAACGACACCGAAGCGATCAGAGACCTGTATGTAACAGTTTTATCGACTTTTTTCTCAAGTACGATTTATATTATTGGAATTTATATAGCACTCTTTATACTTGATGCGAAATTGGCGGCCATCTGCTTGATCCTGATCCCGATTCTGGTTGTATGGACGTACCTGTACCGTATTTATGCGTCTAAATACAATCACATCATCAGATCGAAAGTGAGCGATATCAATGCCATGATCAATGAATCGATACAGGGCATGAACATCATTCAGGCTTTCAGCAGAGAGAAGAAAACAAACGAAGAATTCGAAGACTTGAACGAAACTCACTTCAAATATCAAAATAAACTTTTAAGCTTAAATTCAATGACCTCCCATAACCTTGTAGGGGTATTAAGAAATATCACCTTCGTGGCATTCATATGGTATTTCGGAGGAGCCTCTACCGGAGTAGGATCGGTGGTAACATTGGGCGTACTATATGCCTTTGTCGATTACATCAACCGTTTGTTCCAGCCGGTGACAGGAATCGTAAATCAGCTTGCGAACCTTGAACAGGCACTAGTGGCAGGGGAGCGGGTTTTCCGACTGCTAGAAGAGAGTGGAACTTCTGTTGAAGATGAGAAAATGAATCGTTATGAGGGAAATGTCAGCTTTGAGAATGTTTTCTTTGGGTACAAGGAAAATGAATATGTATTGAAGGATATCACGTTTACCGCAAGCAGAGGCGAAACTGTTGCCCTGGTGGGACACACAGGTTCAGGGAAAAGCTCGATCATGAATCTATTATTCCGTTTCTACGATAGCAATGAAGGAAAAATCCTGATTGACGGAAAAGACATTGTCGATATTCCCTATCAAACAATTCGCGAGCATATGGGGATTGTCTTACAGGATCCTTATTTGTTTACGGGTACAATCGCATCCAACGTAAGTCTTGATGATCCTCGGATTTCGAGGGAACAGGTGGAAGAAGCACTCAAGGCCGTTGGTGCGGAAAAGGTGTTCAAAAACCTTGAGAACGGCTATGACGAACCCGTGATCGAGAAAGGAAGCACTCTTTCTTCAGGGCAGCGTCAATTGATTTCCTTTGCACGGGCTCTCGCCTTTAATCCAGCGATCCTGATTTTGGATGAAGCGACGTCGAGTATTGATACAGAGACGGAAGCCATCATTCAAGAAGCGATGGAAGTGTTGAAAAAGGGAAGAACGACCTTCATCATCGCTCATCGACTTTCTACGATTAAGAATGCCGATCAAATACTGGTTTTAGATCGAGGGGAAATCGTCGAACGGGGCAATCATGACGAATTGATGAAGCGGATGGGACGATACCATCAAATGTACCAGCTCCAGCAGGGGGCAAAAGGTGATAAGGCAGGATAGGACACGGGAAGCATCCGACTGATAGAGTCGGGTGCTTTTCTTTTTTAAAATTTATCCAGAAAAAGGATTTTTTCACCTCTTACAAGAACAGTAAATAGATAGAGACAATCACAAGGGGGAAATCATGAAGGCACTTCGTAAACTCGTACTTATTATTGTGGGCTTTATACTGATAAGCGTGCTGCCCGTCTTATTCTATGGAGGAGGAAACACGGAATTATATTATTTGATGATGAATGATCAAGGAAGCTCATTTGGCTTTTATCCGAAAGAATATTTCCTAGGAATTTATCATGTATTCTCACGAATCTTTCAACAGGATCAGTGGATCTTGTTTGTTCTGAGTAAGGAATATCCGCTTCAGGATGTTCTGGCTGAACGATATTTCTACTCCATGAAGGTATTCGTATTTTCTCTGGGATTGGCGGTTGGAATTTCATTTTTAATCAGTTTATTCATCTCTCTTTCTTCCAAATGGATGCAACGTGCGTTCTTAAGTCTGGTGAATATCCTCGAATCGCTTCCCGATGTATTCATCATCATCGGTATTCAACTGGCTGTAGTGATGTATTTCCGTCATACCGGTGTGTTAATAGGGGATATTGCCATGACGGGTGAAGAATTATACCTGTTGCCGGTCACCTGCTTAACGATCGTGCCGACCGTATTCTTAATTAAAACCATCGTTCTCCTGCTGAAAGAGGAAGACCGGAAACCGTACATAGAGCTCGCCAGGGGGAAAGGTCTCAATGCATTTCAAGTCATAGTGACACATGGTTTCAGGAACGTAGTCTACAGCCTATTCTACCGATCCAAAATCATTTTCTCCTTTATGCTATCCAATTTGTTTATATTAGAAAGATTGTTCAATATGAGGGGGATAATGGATTTACTGATCTGGTCGAGTGGATTCACTTTTGTGATTATTTCCACTGTCATCTTCCTCCCATTCTATCTGGTCTTTACTTTGATTGAGATGCGCATGAAGAAGAGCATCGGACTAAAGGAGGACGGGACCTATGCTTAAAGATCTCTGGAAGCAGCCACAGTTTCTCATTGGGTTCCTATTCATTACGGGCCTATTAGTGCTGAGTTTTTTGTATGAACCATTTATAGAAGAAAAGGTGAAGATGTATAGTTTCTTTAACTATAACGGCGAAACAGTGGGGCCGCCGTTCACACCGGCTGAGCTGCCTCCGTTCGGGTCAGATCGATTGGGTCTACCCTTATGGTCATATGTCATTCAGGGGGCGAAGTTTACCATCATCATTGGATTGATCATCAGCCTTCTTCAGGTGGTACTGGCTTTTTCATTATCAGTGATCTTTATAAACTTCTTTAAAAAAGTGCAAAGGGTATTTGAAGAGTTGGTAGAGTCCATGGTCTATATCCCCATGGCTGTCATCGCCTTCATGCTCCTTTCACCAATCAGTTTCGTCATCGATGAACCGGAAAAGGCATTTGTGAAAGTGATAAGTATTCAGATCTTCATCCTGACGCTGATCGGCATTCCGCCATTGATTGTAGTCCTATCCAAAGAGATTAAGAAAGTGCTCCAGGAAGAGTTTGTCCTGAGTGCCAGAACGTTGGGAGCAAGTGGCTTATCTTTGTATCGGAGGCATATCCTGAGAAATTTATTCCCGCGTCTGATCTTGTTGTTTTTTCAGCGAAATGTGGCGGTACTGATATTATTTGCTCATCTCGGCTTTCTTGAGATTTTCCTGGGAGGGGCTGTAGAAAGGGAAATCATGATGGGAGTAACGCGATTGTTTTCTCTTTCCAATGAATGGGCAGGAAATATCGGGAAAGCCTACTTTGAACTGATGGTGGCACCGTGGATTCTTTTTGTGCCCCTTATTGCATTATCATTCACTGTGCTTTCCTATAATCTTATGGCGACATCGCTTCAACGGGTACTGTTGGGTGACAAGGGGAGAGTGAAGAGAATCAGGAAAGGGGATGGGAAGCAGAGGGGATCTGTGGAGCGTGTGGAAGGTGAAATGTTTGTGATGGAGTCCGAGGAGACATATAGGGGGTAGGATGTGCGTTTGAAAATAAAAGTTGGGAATTTGAAAATAAATTCCCAAAATCCCAAAATCCCAACAAATTTTGTGTTTTTGGATAAAAACGGACTCTTTTTGGTAGAAAAACGCCAAAGGGGTCACCAATTATACCCTGTCATTCAAGCAAAAATACTATTTCCTGTTAAGAAAACAGGACTTTCGTGGGATTTTGTCGTTTTAAATCGAATTTCTCCCTTTATCAATGTATAATTTAATTGATAAAAAAGTTTCATAAAGGGAGGATCCTATGATGGGATGGGCAATCGCCATTTTATTTGGGACAGCAGTTGTGCTGCTCATTTTATCGTTTATTAAAACGACACAAACCAACTCGCAGCTTGAGCAACAGATAGAGCATGTATCGATTTCTGTGTTGAATGAGGTTCATGAACTGGAGAAGCAGTTACGAAATATTCAATTGGATGCCGAAATTACAGCCCAGCAGGCAGGGGTTGCATTAGCGGGATCTGAGGAGCGCACCCTGCTGCGTGAGATGCTTGATTTGTATAAAAGGGGCTATTCCATTGAAAGCATAGCGGGAAAAACAAAGCTGAAGCCTAATGAAGTAGAACATCTGCTTGCGCCATTTAGGGCCCAAAAGGCTGAAAGGGGCTTAGTAGCACAATGAGAGTGACACCTAATTCATTGCGCAGTTTTGCTGCAGGTCTATTAATTGCAACCACTGTAATTGGGTCTGTATATATGTTTGGTCCTACTGAAGCCGAAAGTACAGGGAAAGCGGAAACCGTTAAAACGGAGAAACTCACAGAAGAAGAAATGGTAAAACAACTTACTTCCAATGGCTTTGTTATACATACCGAAGATGAATGGAATAAGCAGCTCGCTGCCATGAACGAGAAGCAGGAAGAAGAAAAGGAAGACATTAAAGAGCGGAAAAACGATGACAGTGTCGTTTATCGTACAATGTTGACCGTGTCTACCGGAATGACCAGCATTGACGTCGGGAATGCCCTGGAGAACGCAAACATCATCAAAAGCGGCCTCGACTTCTACAAAGAAGTTGAAAAGCGCGGACTTGAAAATGATTTGCGTCCGGGTACTTTCGAAGTGGAGAGCGGAATGACAACAGACGAAATCATTTCAACTATTTTCAAATAATGAGTAGTAGGGACAGGGGACTGTCCCTATTTCTTTTTGGTAGAGCCTGAGACAAGAGACCTGCGTCCCAAACACTCAATAACAAATCCCCACACGAGTTCTGATATATCTATCATCCTCGAGCTGTTGGTAGATAAAATCCCCGGTGTCATACATGGAGATGCTTTTTCCTTCAGGAGGCAGGACTTCCTTTTCCGTTCGGTATATTCCCAGTCTTTCTCCATCAGGTAAATAGGTTGGACAGACAATCGTCCAGTCCATCTCTGAGGCTTTTAAGATGAAATAGGCTCTTAAATGGTCTTCGGCAGCAGTTGTGCTTCTTCGTTTAGATTCACTTGACTGGAATCGAAATACTGCTGAATCTTTTCGGGATTGAAGGATCCCTGCGGTACCACAGGTAATGATTCTTTTCACTCCATGATATCTCATGGCTTTTAAGAGGTTGGGCATACTCCTTGTGAGTACGTCGTTTTTATCTGTATTCAAGCAGCTGATTACCGTGTCACAGCCTTCAATGGTTCTCATCACATCTTCTTCGTTCAGTACATCGCCTACAATATCATTGCTGCACGCTTCTCTATCAGTTTCGCTCCTTATCAGACGGTTTACCTCATGTACAGATTTTACTTGTTGAAAGACAACAGAACCGACCCGCCCGGTGCTTCCGAATAAAGCGATTTTCATCATTATGACCTCCAGTCTCACTATGGAAATAGTGTACCGCAAAACCGTTATTATTTACATGAATCTGCATCTCAGGTTACATACTAGGAAGGAGAAGAATAAAAAAAGTCTCGAATTGAAAACTTTTATGTTGACTTATTTCTTGTCTCGTTTTATGATGACAATCGTAACGAATTTAAATCCGATAAGAATAGTGGGGGTTATACGATGCAAAAATGGAAATTATCCATCATCATGCTAATAGCTTTATCCATGGTATTAGCTGCGTGTGGTCAATCTAATGATAAAGAAGAATCAAGTGGTGATTCTAAAGAAGACTCTAAAACATCACTATACGACCAAGTCATGGAAGAAGGAGAATTACTTGTTGGAACGGAAGGTACATACCCTCCTTTCACATTCCACGACGAATCCGGGGAACTGACTGGATTTGATGTAGAGATTGCCCGTGAAGTAGCAAAGCGTCTGGGCGTTGAAGCGAAATTCCAGGAAACACAATGGGACGCGATGTTTGAAGGCTTGAACTCTAAGCGTTTTGACGTAATTGCAAACCAAGTGGGGATTCGTGAAGATCGCCAGGAGAAATATGATTTCTCAACACCATATATCGAATCAAGTGCAGTAGTGGTTGTATCCAAAGACAATAACGATGTGAAGACATTTGAAGATATTAAAGGATTAACTTCTGCTCAATCTCTGACAAGTAACTATAGAGATATCGCTGAAAAAAATGGGGCGGAAATTCAGCCCGTTGAAGGCTTGGCACAATCTATCCAACTTCTTGAGCAAGGCAGAGTAGATGTAACTGTAAACGATAAAATTTCAATTCTTGACTATTTAAAGAAACAGCCGAACGCAAATGTCAAAATAGCTGCTGAAGCTGAAGAGGCCGGACAAAGTGGTCTGATGTTCCGTAAAGGAAACGACAAGTTAGTAGAAGAAGTTAACAAAGCGTTAGAGGAAATGAAGAAAGACGGTACGTACAAAGAGATTTCTGAGAAATGGTTCGGAGAAGATGTATCTCCTAAGTAGTATCTACCAGGATCCCGAAGCAATGATTGATATACTACAAAGCTCCCTGCTTCCAATGCTAGAGGGAGCTTTGTATTATTCTATCCCTCTGACGCTGATTTCTTTTGCTTTAGGAATGATCCTGGCCGTCCTTACTGCACTTGCCCGTTTGTCCAATGTATCGATTTTAAGAGGAATTGCTCGATTTTATGTATCTGCCATTAGGGGAACACCATTACTTGTTCAATTGTTCATTATTTTCTACGGCTTACCGACACTTGGAATAAAGTTTGATCCGTTCCCGTCTGCCATCATTGCTTTCTCATTAAATAAAGGTGCCTACTCCTCTGAAATCGTCCGTGCAGCGATTCAATCGATTCCCAAGGGTCAATGGGAAGCAGGCTATTCCATCGGTATGACGTATTCACAAGCTTTAAAGAGAATCATCCTGCCCCAAGCTACTCGTGTATCCATCCCGCCGTTATCGAATTCATTCATTAGTCTGGTGAAGGACACGTCGCTGGCTTCATTGATTCTTGTAACAGAAATGTTCAGAAAAGCACAGGAGATTGCTGCGACCAACTATGAGTTCCTGCTTATGTACATGGAAGCTGCCCTCTTGTACTGGATCATTTGCTTTATCTTATCCATCATTCAAGGCCGTATCGAGACACGACTAGATCGATATATTGCCAAGTAATTATATGCCGCAACAAATTAAAGGAGATTGAATATGATTTCCATCAAAGGATTAACGAAACGATTTGATCAATTAGAAGTGTTAAAGGGAATGAATGTTGAGGTGAATAAAGGACAGGTAATCGTCCTGATCGGCCCTTCAGGTTCTGGGAAAACAACCTTCCTGCGTTGTTTGAATGCCCTCGAAATCCCTAATGACGGAACCGTTTCAATAGGCGGTACCTCCGTTGATTTCAATAAAAAAGTATCCAAGCAAGAGCTTATTAAACTAAGAAGAAAGACAGGGATGGTGTTCCAAAACTACAATTTGTTCCCTCACATGACAGCCCTGGAAAACGTCATGGAAGGACCTACTATTGTACAGAGGCGTAACAAGTCTGAAACTAGGGAAAAAGCCATCAGATTGCTTGAAAAAGTAGGATTGGGTGACAAAGTTGACTACTATCCGTTCCAGCTTTCAGGTGGACAGCAGCAAAGGGTCGGAATCGCAAGAGCACTCGCTATCGAGCCGGAAGTGATGCTCTTCGATGAACCCACCTCTGCACTCGATCCTGAACTGGTAGGAGAAGTTCTGAAGGTAATGAAGGATCTTGCCGAAGAAGGGATGACCATGGTTGTCGTTACTCACGAAATGAGATTCGCGAAAGAAGCAGCCGATAAGGTCATCTTCATGGATGGCGGATATATCGTAGAAGAAGGCACGCCACAGGAGGTCTTCGAAAACCCTACGAATGAACGTACGAAACAATTCCTGAATTTAATACAATAGAGTGTAAAAGATGAATGGGACAGATGCTCATTCATCTTTTTTATATTCATGAAGGAACACCTCAACGTTACAATTTCTAAGAATAAATTGATGAGTCTCAAATAAACTTCTCAGAAAAAGGTTAGTTCACCAGGATTAGTGGAAATATGGTAATAACAAGATCAAAACAAGGGAGGAACCAGAATGGAATATCGTATTGAACGTGACACAATCGGAGAAATGAAGGTGCCGAAAGAAAAATATTGGGGTGCCCAGACTCAACGGAGTAAAGAAAACTTCCAAATCGGTACAGAGAAAATGCCCATTGAGGTTACATATGCCTTCGCCCAGCTAAAGAAAGCGGCTGCGGTTGTTAACCATTCACTTGGAAAGCTTTCAGAAGCGAAACAGCAGGCGATCAGTACAGCATGTGATGAAATACTGGAAGGAACATGGGATGATCATTTCCCGCTTGTCGTATGGCAAACAGGTAGCGGTACTCAATCCAATATGAATGTAAATGAAGTAATTGCCTTTCGTGCGAATGAAATCCTTGAAGAAAAAAGTGTGGATGAAAAAGTTCATCCCAACGATGATGTGAACATGTCCCAAAGTTCCAATGATACATTTCCGACAGCGATGCATATCGCAGCTTATCAGGAAATCGAATCAAAGCTATTTCCGATCCTTCAGGAATTTACCTCGACACTGAAAGAAAAAGAAAACCAATTTCAATCCATCATTAAAATAGGCCGTACCCATCTTCAAGATGCAACACCATTGACGCTGGGACAGGAAATCAGCGGTTGGCGGGCCATGATGGAAAGATCCTATAGCATGCTAAGAGAAAGCGTTCATCGATTAGTCAATCTGGCTATAGGGGGAACGGCTGTAGGGACGGGGATTAACGCCGATCCAAAATTCGGCGACAAAGTGGCAAGACAATTAGAAAATCAAACAGGCATCAAGTTTGTCTCATCTGATAATAAGTTTCATGCCTTAACGTCCCATGATGAAATCGTGTACGTACATGGTGCTGTAAAGGCCCTCGCTGCTGATATTATGAAAATAGCGAATGATGTAAGGTGGTTAGCGAGCGGTCCCAGAAGTGGAATCGGAGAAATTACGATACCTGCGAATGAACCAGGAAGTTCAATCATGCCAGGTAAAGTGAATCCGACCCAAAGTGAAGCAGTGACGATGGTAGTGACACAAGTTTTCGGAAATGATGCGGCTATAGGGTTTGCCGCAAGTCAAGGTAACTTCGAGCTTAATGTATTTAAACCAGTCATCATCTATAATATGCTGCAATCCGTACGCCTGCTTACAGATGGCATAAAGTCATTTAACGATAAGTGTGTGAAAGGACTTGAAGCGAACGTAGAGGTAATAGAAGACTTTGTTCAAAGGTCCCTTATGCTGGTAACGGCATTAAATCCTCATATCGGGTATGAAAAAGCGGCTGAAATTGCTAAGAAAGCTCACAATAATGGCTCTACATTAAAGGAAGCAGCCATAGAATCTGGCTACTTAACAGAAGAGCAATATGACGAATGGATCGATCCCGCGAACATGGTTCATAATAAATAACAGGAAGAACTGGCTCTAATAAAATGGGCCAGTTCTTTTCATAACGCCAAACAGACATAATTAAAACCCCCAGTCAAAAACCGGGGGCTTGATCCATTCATATGAAATTGCTAATTATTGTTGGTACCCGCCACCGATTTGTTGTTCAGCCATTTGAACTAGGCGTTTAGTGATTTCTCCACCTACAGAACCGTTAGCACGAGCTGTTGCATCTGGCCCTAATTGTACGCCAAATTCAGAAGCGATTTCGTACTTCATTTGGTCGATTGCTTGTTGAGCTCCTGGAGCTACTAATTGGTTAGATGAATTGCTGCGAGATTGTTGCTGTTGCATAATCTGTCATCTCCTTAAAATGTATAAGTTTTTTTGGTTGGGTTAGCTGGATTTGCACCAGCCCGCTATTCCATGAGCGACCATCTTTAGTATGGTGTAACCCATCGTGTTGGGTGTAAGAAGGCTTGTTGCTGCCTTGTTACTAGGTATTATGGTTTTTCCGGGGAATTATATTCAAAGTGAGGACAGGGAATTTATTCCTGTTAAATACCTATAATTTTTCTACATAAATCATCATGAATGTAAAAAGGATAACACTATACAATGATTAGATTGAAAGTATGGTGACACAGCATGAAAGCTTGCGCATTATGTAATGGAATCGTTGAATATAGGGGGCTTTGCAAGAAGTGTGGTGACTCTACAACGGATCAGGGAAGATATTATGATTTTTACGATGAGTACAGTGCGTACATGGATATACAGCATGTTCAATTAGCCGATGGCATACCAAATAGCAGCTGCTCGGATACTTGCCTGCATCTGTTTACATGTGTACGATGTGGGGAAGAAGAGGGGAAAAGCATTGATTTGACAGAGTTTTAAACGATATAAAAAATGCCGCACTCGTAAATGAGTGCGGCATTTTTATGTTCTTATCGGATTCTTGACTCAGTTTCTGAATCAAAGAAGTGGGCTTTGTTCATGTCAAAAGCAAGTTCAATCGTTTGACCAGCCACGATATCTGTACGGGAATCAACGCGGGCTACAAATTCTTGTCCTTCTAATTGAGAGTAAAGCATTGTTTCAGCACCTGTCAATTCAGATACTTCAATTTTCGCCGTGATTTTGGCACCTTCAGCAGTATCTAAGAAAAGGGGCTCATCATGAATATCTTCAGGACGCACTCCCAGGACGATGCTCTTGCCTACATGACCTTGCTCGCGAAGTACTTTCATTTTCCCTTCAGGTACCGATACCTTAGCATTGCCGATAACGAATTTCCCCTCTTCAAGGGATCCGTGGAAGAAGTTCATAGCAGGTGATCCAATGAATCCGCCTACGAAAACATTTTCAGGCTTATCGTATACTTCTTTAGGAGAACCAACTTGTTGAATGACTCCATCCTTCATGACAACGATACGTGTCGCCATTGTCATGGCTTCTGTTTGGTCATGTGTTACGTAGATCGTTGTAGTTTGTAAACGTTGGTGAAGCTTGGCGATTTCTGCACGCATTTGCACACGAAGCTTAGCATCAAGGTTGGATAATGGCTCATCCATTAAGAACACTTTCGCATCACGGACGATGGCACGGCCAAGTGCTACACGCTGACGCTGACCGCCTGATAGTGCTTTCGGTTTACGATCAAGCAGTGCTTCAAGGCCAAGGATCTTAGCCGCTTCTTGAACACGACGGTCAATTTCCTGTTTATCGAACTTACGTAATTTAAGGCCAAATGCCATATTATCATATACGCTCATATGTGGGTAAAGGGCATAGTTCTGGAAAACCATGGCGATGTCACGGTCTTTTGGCGCCACATCATTCACGCGTTTTCCGTCAATGGAGAAATCTCCTTTTGAAATTTCTTCAAGTCCTGCAATCATGCGCAGGGTAGTTGATTTTCCGCAGCCCGATGGTCCAACAAATACGATAAATTCTTTATCTTGAATGTGAAGGTTAAAGTCATTTACTGCCGTTACCTTCCCATCATAAATTTTGTGGATATGATCTAATTTTAATTCAGCCATTTTCTTTCTCCTCCTTGAAATGCAATCGTTTTCATCTATAGCTTCATTATAGAGAAAGCGGATTCAAAACGATATGGTCAACCTGCACAAAGTTCCTTACTCCTTTTTAGGCAGGTTGTCAGATTGAAAGTTCAAGCAGGCGAAATAGGCTAATATACCGCCTTGAAATGTTTTAATATCAATAGTGGTTTTTTCAATAAACTTATCAATTCGATACTGAACGCTGTTTCGGTGCATGAATAATTTCTTGGCTGTTTGACTGATATTTGATTGGTTTTCAAGAAAAGCCTTCACGGTATAAATCAGTTCAGCATCTTCCCTGAAGGTTTCGGTAACCTTCGAGAATAGCTGTGTTTTCCACTCCTGAGGTAAATGATGCAGGGTGAATGCAGGCAGCACTGTCACGACGGTATGAATGAATGACTGCTTCTGAACCGTTCTGGAAAACGAAAATAACTCCTGCTCATATTTAAAAGTGAGAGGGAAATAGGAATCCATTACATGAAATTGACCTATGAAAAATGAAGGGCTGACGAAAAAGTCCGATTCAATCACATGTGAAATCGACAGCAATTGCTCTTCATCCATATTCCATTCATTTTTCTCTTCAATGAGCAACCCCATATTGTCATCTAGTAATACAAGAGTCGTGTTGAGAGGTAAAAGATGTTGAAACGCCTCTTTTAATAGAAGCTGGTCCAAACTTTCCTTCATGGAGAATTGAATGATACGAAATTCTCCTGCTATATTTGAAGGGATTGGTCCGTTCTTAAATAAATAAGAGAACCATTCCGTAGAGTGGGGAGAATCATTGCCGGGTCCCGACGGGTTCTTAATTTCTTTGAACAAGCAATGCAATAACTCCATTTCCTCCGGAGTGATCTCACTTTTATCAATGCCTATGTATTCATCTTCTGCTTCATTTGTAAACCAAATCTTTGTAGCTTCAAGATTGGTTGGATAATGGTGTTGGATTATAGCATCAGGAAATTTTTTACGTAAAGATGTAAACATGTCATCCCTCTTTGTTCATTATTATAGTAAAAAAGGTTATAATGATATTGTACTGAAATAGTCCGAGTAATCAAAGGGTGCATGATTGCAAAAATTCACTAATTTTAATACTATTGTAGAAATAAATCATTATGAGGTGTCCAAAATGGAATATAATAGAGAAGTTACGAATCGAATGAAACGTCTTGAAGGACAAGTCCGCGGCGTGTTGAAAATGATGGAAGAGGAAAAACATTGTAAAGATGTTGTGACTCAATTATCTGCCGTACGTACTGCCGTTGACCGTACAATCGGCCTCATCGTAGCCAAAAACCTGGAAGCTTGCATACGTGAATCGGAAGAAGAGGGCATCAATGCAGAAGATGCTATTCAAGAAGCCGTCAATATGCTTGTCAGAAGTCGATAAATGGTAAGAAGCTGCCTCAGGGAAAGACTCCTTGATTGGCAGCTTTTTTGTTTGTCCAGCTCCGGTGGCTAGAGGCTCGAGGTCATAAGACGAGAATGCCAAAAAGGCAAAAAGCGCCTTTCCGGCATTCTCGTCTTATGCTTGTCGCCTCTGGGCAAGCCCCCTCCGCTTTTCTATTTCGGTGGTTCTTCGTGGTCGGTGATTTCGATTGCTTCTTCGATATTGGTTGTGTTTTCCCTCATGTGGACGGAACCGCCGGACATTCCTTCGTTGATGAAGCGGTCAACATCGAGAAATGCTTTTTCTTTTCCTTCATAATTCGTATCTGGAAGGAATTGATCATCTTTATTATCCTTTTTCATGCCTATCAGCCTCCTTTCTTTAGTTTTGGAAAGGGGGCTGAAGTTATGCATGATGTACGAAATAATTTATTTATTATCTCATTTGGATTATGTACATTTTATTAATCATAAACATGGAAAAGCATCAGTTCATGAAGTTGCTTTTTGAGGGTGTCTTCCTTCTCCGTCGGTGGAGTGGGACCGGTCCATTCAATCCTCCCGTCTTTATGGTAATTTCCCTGGTATTTCAACCCGCTGAAATAAAAGGAAAAGGTCCAGCCGGGCAGCTGTTTATTTTCGAACATGCTTTTGTATTGAAAATGTTGGATCATTGTTCATCACCTCCATTATTATTGTAAACGTTTTAATCCAAGGTGTGTAGGGTTGGTTGTTAAATGTATCATAAATGGAATTCCCCTCTAATAGAATTTACTGAAGAGATGGAGGAGGGACGAAGAATGAATTCGTTTATACGTGATTTGCAAAAGGCGATAAGTGATGAATGGACAGCCTATTATTTCTATAAAGAGTTAAAAGGGCGGACGAATAATCCATTATATGTAGAGTTTATCGATCATGCCCAGAAGGATGAAAAAGAGCATTATGAAATGTTTCAATATCTCCATTATTTATTAACGGGGGAGTATTACGAGCATAAGAAAGAGAAGGTAGGATTTACTACTTTTAAAGAAGGTGTCCTCCGGGCATTGAAGGATGAACTTGAGGCTGCTGAATTCTATCGGGACATGCTGCTGGAAATTCCGAATCAACAAGCATATAAGCCCCTGTTTATTGCCATGACAGATGAAATGGAACATGCTACGCGGTTTTCTACCATCTATAATTCATTACGATAGGGAAAAAATGAAAAAGGTTGAACCAACGGGATTCAACCTTAGGTATTTTTTGCGCTGAGTGTAAGAAATGTGCGGACAAGCTGTTGTCTCCGTTTGTTTTCAATTTCTTCTTCATCAAAGCTCATGGGCTTTGAATTGATTTCAAATAATACAAATCCCCCTTGTTCCCTCGGAGCTAAGTCGATGGAAAATTCTCCTACATACCCAAAGGATTTAGCCAGCTCTTCTCCACAGGCTTGAACGATCAATGAGATCTCCTTTTTTGTTTGAGAGTCCGCCACTTCTTTGAGTGAAATGATCTTTCCTCCAGTAGGTACATGAGTTGTGACTTCCTGCCGCTGGGACATGCGGACACCGATACCGATTAAACGAAAATCTTCTCCCGTGTGAAGCACTAAAATCCGGAAGTCATAACGGTGATCATGCAATGTTTTACAGGAAACCGCTTCCTGCATGATCCATTGATTACTCTTAAACCATTCGCTATAGGATTGTAGTAGGCGGGATACGTTCAAAAACCTCTCCATTTTCTTGATGCTTTTGCATAGAATACGTCCTTTGGAATCCACCTCAATAAGTCTGATTCCTTTTCCTTGAGAGGCAAGTGAGTGTTTCACATACACTTTTTTATGTGTTGTAAGAAAGCGGGTAAAGGACTCTTCATTTGCTACAAGTTCAGTTTTAGGCAGGTAAGGTGCGAGTTCAAGGCTCCTGGAAAGAAGCTCGTGAATTTTCCATTTATTAAAGAAATGGGGGTTGAAGAAGGGGATCTTGTGTTTGTTGATGAAATGAATCAGCTTTTCATACGCTTGATTTTCCTCTGCATGCCTCGAGGGCACCCGATTGTAAATGACGTTCGGAACAGGGAATAAGCATTTTACCCATTTGTTCAAAGGCTGATTGTACATAATCCCCGAAATGGTTTCTCCGAATACATCCTGGGGGGAAAAGACGAAGCAAATCCCCCCAGCCTGTTCTACGTCTTGTTGAATCGACCTGAACAATTCAAAGTTCCCCTTGTATTTATTGCTTTCTTCCTTACTTGCGACGATCCCGATCAACGGGATCGCCGGGATGTTCTTTTGCTGAGAGGTGATTGTAAATTGATAGCAGTCCTTTGAATCTTTGGAAGAAAGAAGAAATGAATTCTTCGCAAATCCAAATGTCGTAATGGATTTTTCCTCATGAAAAAAGGTTTTCTTTACCCGATCATACAGGATATTCATGGAATCATTTCCTCTGGATGATTCAAGCTTTGCTGAGTAAGAAAGATTCCGAATGATAAGGCGAGCTTTCTTGTTAGTAAGTCAAAGCTTTTTAAGTGCGGGTGGGAAAAGATCGATCTTCCCGGCTTAGAGTTTGCTTCGAACATCCAAATACGGTGATTTTCGTCCACTCCGAAGTCAAAGCCGATTTCTCCAATATATCCTTCCAGATTTCTTTCAATGGCATGAGAAAGTTTTATAGCAGCGTCCTTAAGTGCATCTTCAATAGATTGTCGATCCGCTTCATCAGTAAACAGCTCGGATAGAATCTTCACTTCTCCTCCGTTATTGGCATGGGTTGTCACACTCCCGGATCCGGCAACTTTTCCAGCCATTGCGCTTACCTGCCAGGCACCTTCTTCATCTTTGTTCGTATGCACCCGGAAGTCGATTGGACGATTGTTTTCATGCAATAAAGAAATCCCTTGTTGAACGATAAAGGTGTTAAGGTTTCGATGTTTAAAGACTGTATTGGCAAGTTGCTCCAAGGTTTTGAATCTCAGTAAACGGTTTTTGTGTTCTTGATCTCTGAACCGACAGTAATACTCCTGGGTTGAGCGGCTAAACGTAATCTTGTGAATGCCGTTCCCAAGACTGCCGTTTTTTGGTTTTAAGTAAATATTATGGTATATGGCTAGCATGCGTTCCATCTCATCAAAAGATTGGAATGGGTGTGTTTCTGGGAGGAAATGCTGGACAGAAGAGTCGTTTTCCAGTCGTTCAAACAAATCAAGCTTATTAAAGAACCCTGGATTGTACCAGGGAATACCGTACTCCCTCTGTAACCTCTCTTTGATGTTTTGATATGTTTTCCGTTTTTCACTGCGGCGGTTTGGCAGTCTGTCATAAATGACATTGGGAAAAGGGATCTCCTCGATTTCCCATCCTTCTCCGAAATGAAAATACCCCTTTACGAGCCCATTCTCCCAATCAATATGTCGCTCCCCGAACACAAAGGGAATGACTCCCAGGGATGATTGAACAGATAAGAGTTTTTTGAAAAAATAGGAGCGCTCACCAATGGGACTTAAGCGAAAGCTTGTGAATCCAGAGGTGAATATTCCTATGAGCACCCCTGCATATAAACAATCCTCTTTACACAAGAGTGAAAGGGACTTTACTTTCGAAGGAAGATGGATCTTCGCAGCTAAACCCGAGCTAATGCCTATCACGTTACGTCCGTTCGGATGACGCTTACATTCGGCGGATTGCCTTGCAGTTCCAAGGATCACCGTATGAGGGAGCGTTTTTCCCTCCAGCTTGAAACCAGAGGGAAGGTAGAGAAGGCTTTCTTCATCTTGAAATTGTTCTATTTTGTACGTTTTAAGCATTAGAAATCACCTCGTTTTAGTGATGAGAGACATTGCGATGCCATGAAATCACAATAATCTAAAGGAGCTTGGAATAGAGAAGAAAGCTTCTCAGGGCATAATTCATCGACTATTTTATGTCCTGGCTTAGAGTTCATATCCAGTATCCACAGTGACCGATCTTCAGCAATAATGAGATCCACCCCAATTTCAAAAAGAGATGAAAACTGTTCTTCTAGTATAAAAGGCATTTCTTCCAATATGTCTGTGAGTTCTTCTTCAATAAAGTCCCATGAGGAATCCTGCAAAGCCTTCCAATCACTATATGATCTATAAGAAGCCCCCCGGCTGATATTGGTCAGAATTCCTTTCTCTTCCCCTATTCGGATCGCCCGTTGAAATTCTCTCCAGTCTCCATAAGCGTCTTTATTCAGAAGAATGCGAAGATCAAAAGGGGCATCCTCTTTCGTCAGATTGAGGAGGCGCTTTTGACAAATGAATGTGTGTTTCTGAAGAATTCGGTTCAGCCACTTAAGAAAGATCTCTTTGTTAGGAAAGGATTGTTCCATGATCCCTTGCTTTTTCGTTGTTCGGACGACTATGCCCTGTTTGCTTATCACGAGATGGTAAACGGCATATCCATGCGCCCCATCGACTGGTTTGATGATTATATCTTTATACTCGGTAAGAAGATTTAATAAATGATTTTCATCGGTCACAAGGTACGTTTCAGGTAAATAAGGGGAGAGAGGAGTCTTTTTAAGTTTTTCGTAAAGATGCCATTTATTTGGTAATCCATACCCGAGAAATCGAATATGCTTCTGGTTTTTTAACCACTGAACGACGGCCTTTGCTTGACGGGACTGAATATCCTTCTGATAATACGTACGGTCATAGATATATTCGGGAATTTCAAAGGCTTCAGTTTCCCATGTTTGTGACTCCTTATTGAAATAGTATCCGTCCACCGTTTCGTGTAAAGGAGATATTCCTTTGGGAGAGAACAGATACAGATCAATAGGATAAGAGAGGGACTGCTTCGCAATTTCTAGAAAGTAGCTGTTCGCTACTTGTGGGGTAAGGGTCATAATGCCCAATGAATGGTTCATCGTTTTAATCCTCCTTGTTCATCCATTTTGTGAAACTATATTCATAGAGGGCTTTAACCGACGGACGGATCCGGTCGTTTTCCAGATATGTTCGTTTAGAAGGTTTGGAATTGACTTCGATCAGCCATGGCTTCCCGCTTTCATCGATGCCGACATCAATGCCAAGCTCTGCGTAATGCCCATCTACAGTCTCAGAAAGAAGCTTGGCAGATGTCGTACATAACTCCTTCATTTCAGTTAGAATCGCTACGCATTTCTTAGATGGAAAAAGAGTATGCAAGATGGAAAGAGGTCTTTCGATGCTTCCTCCCTGATCGACGTTTGCAACGAATTGATCCTGTGATGCAACACGGGCAACAGAAGAAACGATTTCCCAGCTTTCTTTTCCATTGAAATGACATAGAAACCGAAAGTCCAATGGCTGACCTTTCACTGTAAGGAAAGGAATGGTTTCCTGAATGATATAAGAGGAAGGTTTACACCAGGACCGAATTTGTTTATAGAGTGCAGAGTAAGTTGGGAAAGTAAGTGGACTATGAGAGGAGAATGAATTTTGGTACATGGTAAATCCGTTGTCTCTTTTTTGAATGCGCATGATGTAACGTCCCTTGCTCCCGTTTATCCCTTTGACGAAAACATCCTTATACAAGGAAAGCATTTCCTCCAATGAATCGATTCCGTGCATGGTTTTGGGCAAGTGATGTGCTAAGGACGGGCTGTCTTTCAGCGCATTGTAAACCTCGTCTTTCGAAAGAAATCCAGAATTGAAAACATGAATTTGGCGATGTTCAGAGCGGGTAAGGGCTTTTTCATAGGAAGGGGTTCTTTCTACCTTCCGGGAATGACAACGATTGTAAATGACGTGAGGAGCAGGAAGCGTTGTGGACTGCCAGTCTTGATAGAGATATGCGACCCCTTCAGGGAGGTCTCCAACAAAGTTTGAGAGGGGAAGCAGGTAAAAAAGTCCACCTTTTCGTTGAAACCAGCTCTGACACTCTGTAAAATATTCTTTTAAAGAGTGTGAATGTAATGCATTCAAGGAAAATTGGTTGATTAATAGGGCCACAACCGGTCCCATGTGAATGATGTTATTCCTTGAATCGATGGATATCCATATATTTTCCAGGTTCGGTATAGAAGAGAATAATGAATCGCTAGTATCTAACATAATCTGTAAAGAATCAGTCGAAGCCTCCTTACATGTAACGTTAAGAAGGGAGTTTCCACATTTCAGCGTCATGCTCCGTTGAAAAGGGTATCGATTCATCATCTGCTTTGGGATATATAAGTGATGATGATCATGATTATTTTTATGCGAACTAAATGAACATTTTATCTTCATCCGGCATTCCCCGTTTGCATAACCCGTAAGAATAATTCTATAATGATTTATTGGGCTAATGTTGATATAGCATTCTATGTAAACCCGGGCAAAATGTTCAAACCGGAGAAGTAGAAAAGGAAGGTGCAATCATGCTGGATGCTTTCATCCTAATACTGTTCATGGTTTTGATTGGAGCACTCATTGGAGGAGTCACCAATTCATTAGCCATAAAAATGTTATTCAGACCTTATAAGGCTTACTATATCGGGAAATTTAAAGTACCATTCACACCAGGGTTGATTCCAAAACGCCGGGGAGAATTGGCAGAACAACTCGGGAAAATGGTGGTCGATCATTTAATCACGCCTGAAAGCCTTCAGAAAAAAGTGATGAACGATGATTTTCAAAGGGATGTAACCCACTGGCTAGCGGAAGAACTACAGCCTGTCTTCACATCGGACAAAACCGTGAATGAATGGCTGGACATCCTGCAAATCCCTGTTTCCTCCGATCGTCTTAATGAATGGCTTGAAGAGTGGGTAGCTGTAAAGATGAAAGATACGAAGGCAGCCTACACATCTAAAAAGCTTGAAGAGGCTCTTCCTGAAAAGTGGCAGGAAAGAGTGGAAGAAAGTATTCCGAAGCTTGTTGACTTTATCGCAAACCGGGCGGAAACTTATTTCACAAGTCCTGAAGGGAAGCTGAAAGTGAAAATCATGATCGACGATTTTCTTAAAGAACGGGGCATGCTTGGGAACATGCTGGGAATGTTCCTGGGTAACACATCGGTAGCTGACAAAGTACAACCTGAAATCGTAAAGTTTATCAAGCATGAAGGAACGCAGGAAATCCTTTACAATCTGCTGACAAAAGAATGGTCCAAACTGAAACAAATGAAGCTTGATGAATTTATCGATCGATTACCGGAAGAAGACTTGATTCAATCCGTCCAGGCATCCCTGGTCAAACTCGTCAACATCGAAGGCCACCTGGAGAAGCCGTTAAGAAACTTTCTTGAGCCGCATAAGGATTCCTTCTTCAACCTTCAGCTCCCGAAATGGGTGGACAGAGGGACGGACCTCTTATCGAAGAAGATTCCGAATCTGATGGAGAAGATGCACCTGCAGCATATTGTGCAGGAACAGGTCGAATCTTTTTCAGTTGGAAGATTGGAAGAATTGGTTCTCGGCATTTCCCGTCGTGAATTCAAGATGATCACTTACTTAGGGGCATTACTTGGTGGAGTGATCGGTATCGTTCAAGGGGTCATAGCCCTCTTTATCTCTTAATTCAGCAGGTCCTAAGGGTCCTTCCTAGAATTTCACTCTATAGTTTGTTATAGTGGTGTAGGAAACATAGAGTGAAATTATAGGAGGTACGTATTTTGGCTATTAACTTATACGATCAAGCGAACGAATTGGAAAGTGCTTTACGTCAAAGCGATGAATTTCTACAACTGAAGAAGATGTATGACGAAGTAAACAATGACGAATCTGCTAACAAGATGTTTGAAAACTTCAGAAACATCCAAATGACACTTCAACAAAAACAAATGAGCGGTGAAGAAATCTCTCAAGAAGAAGTAGAACAAGCTCAAAAGACAGCTCAACTTGTTCAACAACATGAAGTAATCGCAAAGCTTATGGAAGCTGAGCAACGCATGAGCATGGTCATCAATGACTTAAACAAAGTCATCATGAAGCCTCTTGAAGAACTTTATGGTTCAATGCAGAAATAATAGGTGTTGAAAAGGGACCGACTTCCTGATGGGGAGTCGGTTTTTTGGTTTGTTTTTCACTCAGAACCTCCCTTCAGAAGTCCCCCCATGATTTCCAATCCCCTCTTGTCATATTTGTCTCCCTTCCTTCATAAAAGTAAAGAAAGGGAGTAGACAACATATAGGGGGGACACCAATGATGATCTATAGAATGTTAGCGTTAAATATCGATGGAACGATTGTAAATGAAAACGGAAAAATTGCGAAGGAAACAAAGGATGCAATTGAGTACGTTCAAGATAAAGGGGTACCGGTCACATTGGTTACAAGCAGGAGCTTTTCTTCAGCAAAGAAAGTAGCCAAAGCCCTAAAGCTCAAAACCCCGCTCGTCACACATAGTGGGGCATATATTGCTGGTGAGCTGGAAAAACCGATGTATGTAAAAAAGATTGCCGAAGACATTACGTATGAAATTGCTCAATTCCTTGAAGGCTTCTCAAGTCAGGTACACCTGTCCCATGAGAAGCGCTCAATCGTTGGCAAAGCCAATTCCCAGGCAAGGGATATGGCGAAAATCTCATGGCAAAGAGAGTCCAAATTACTATATAGTAAGCAATTTGTGGACCGTGTGAGTGATCATCTCTTAGAGAATCCGATGTCGGTTCCGAAGATATCGGTGGTTATGGAGCATCGGGAAGATGTGTGGGACGTTGTCGCCTCTATAAGAGGGATGTATGAAGAAGTGGATGCCATTCCTATATCTGACTATAAACTGGATATTGTACCAAAAGGCGTATCGAAGCTCCGGGGACTAATGTATCTGTCTGAACGCCTTGGAGTGAAGAAGGACCAAATCGTGATGGTCGGATCGGGGCTGGATGACATCGATTCCATGGAATGCTGCGGTCTTGGGGTTGCTATGGGAGATGCCCCTAGACAGGTGAGAGAAGCAGCGAACTGGATTACACGCAGCCAAAGCGAAAAAGGCATCCCATACTTTGTAACAGAGCTTTTCCGCAAGCAGCACCCCATCCCATTCCTGAAGAAAATGAACATCATTAAATCATAAACGGATACCCCCCGCATTTCCTTTGGAAATGCGGGGGGTTATTTTATATGAGTTAAGCCCGCCAGACATTGACCATTCCCACCCCTTTCTGTACACTTATAAAAGCTTATCAGATTTGGGAAAAGGTGATTAGAACGTGAATGTTTTGATAAAAGGGATCGAGGATGAGCGTTATGAGCGCCCTCTGAGATTGATTGCGAATTTATTTTTTGAAGAGTCCGTGATTTACTTTGGTGCTTGTGATAGCGCTGATCTTCAAGTCCATATAGAACTTTCGATAGAAGAAGAGATTAGAGCGGAAGCCATATTAACAAAACCGTCTTCTGAACAGTCATACACTGCGAAGTATGAACATGATTGGGCATCGTATGAAAATGAGAAAGAACGATTCAAACAGTTGAAAACAGCCGTATCTCATGTGTATTTAAATGTTCTTCAAGACTTGACGGGAATCAGGCAAAAGTGGGGTATTTTAACGGGAATCCGTCCAACCAAGCTCTTGCATAAGCAGACGCAGTTGGGAATGCCCAAGGAAGAAATTCATGCGAAATTGAAGGAAGAATACCTCATTACCGATGAAAAAATTCAGCTGATGCAAAATATAGTAGACCGTCAGTTATCTGTTGTACCAGACCTCTATGACCTGCAGCATGAAGTGAGCATTTATATCGGGATCCCATTTTGTCCGACCAAATGTGCCTATTGTACTTTTCCAGCATACGCAATTCTCGGTAAACAAGGACGGGTCGATTCCTTCCTGGCCGGACTTCACTATGAAATCCAGGAAATGGGACGGTGGTTGAAAGAAAATAATGTCAAGATTACGACCATTTATTACGGTGGCGGTACACCGACGTCCATCACCGCCGAAGAAATGGATGACTTATACGAAGAAATGTATCGCTCCTTCCCTGATGTGGACAAGGTAAGGGAAGTGACGGTGGAAGCAGGGAGACCCGATACAATCTCCACTGATAAACTCGAGGTACTCAATAAATGGAATATCGATCGCATTTCCATCAACCCTCAATCGTACACTCAGGAAACATTAAAAGCGATCGGCCGTCATCATACAGTGGAAGAGACAATTGATAAATTTCATTTATCCCGGGACATGGGAATGAATAACATCAATATGGATTTGATCATCGGTCTTCCTGGTGAAGAACTTCCAGAGCTTCAGCATTCTTTGGATGAAACTGAGAAGCTCATGCCGGAATCGTTGACGGTTCACACCTTGTCCTTTAAGAGGGCGTCTGAAATGACGAAGAACAAAGACAAGTACAAGGTGGCAGACCGATTGGAAATCGAGAAGATGATGAACCTCGCTGAAGAGTGGACAAAGGAGCATGGTTACGAGCCGTACTATTTATACCGTCAGAAGAACATCCTCGGTAACCTGGAAAATGTCGGTTATGCTCTGCCCTCACAGGATAGTATCTATAACATCATGATCATGGAAGAAGTCCAGACGATAATTGGAATAGGATGTGGGGCGGCAAGTAAATTCATCGATCCGAAGACCGGAAAGATCACTCACTTTGCCAATCCAAAAGAGCCTAACGCCTATAACCTTGGATTTAAAGAATATACGGAAAAGAAAATCAAGATTCTTGATGATTTATTTTCATAAGAAAACACGCTGTTCGGGAGAAGGTTCCTGTACAGCGTGTTTTTATGTGATCATTTGCACCGTTGACCACATGAAATGGACTTGACAGAAGTCGTCTCATAGCATATTTGGTTGTTACAACAGGTATACCATCAATTAACGGAATTTTTCAACATTACATAAAGGATTAATCGTAAAAAGGTAGAATTAGTTAAGATAGACATAGAAATTAGAACTTTTTGTAAACGCTTACCATATTGAGGGGAGAGATCGAATATGATGCAAACACCTCTGCTTCTGACACAAATGATTGAACGAGCTGAAAAGTATTTTCCTAAGAAAGAAATTGTTTCACGTACGGAGTCCGGAATTAACCGCTTCACTTATAAACAGTGGGGGGAAAGGACACGCAGACTTGCAAGCTCCCTTTCTGAACTTGGGGTGGAAGAAGGGGATAAGGTCGGTACACTGGCTTGGAATCATCACCGGCATCTTGAAGCGTACTTTGCAATTCCTTGTAGTGGTGCCGTGCTACATACGATCAATATTCGCTTATCTCCACAGCACATCGTTTATATTATCAATCATGCCAAGGATCAAGTATTGCTCATTGATTCAGACATTGTTCCACTCATTGAAAAGATCCAAGATCAGATTCCAACGGTTAAAGCCTTCATTGTGATGACCGATGGAGACTTGCCCGAGACGTCTTTAGAACCAGTTTATCATTATGAAAGATTACTGGAAGAAGGAGATCCTTCTTTCAAATTCCGCACAGACATTGATGAAAATGCACCGGCAGGAATGTGTTACACTTCCGCCACCACCGGCAACCCCAAAGGAGTCATCTATTCTCATCGTGGAATCGTATTACATGCCATGGCTTTAGGGCTTGCTGATACGACTGGAGTTTGTGAGCGCGATGTTGCCCTTCCTGTCGTACCTATGTTTCATGTGAACGCATGGGGACTTCCGTTCGCATCGGTTTGGTTTGGAACGAAGCAGGTTCTACCTGGACCATATTTCACTCCCGGATTGCTGGCTCAGTTAATGCAGGACGAAAAAGTGACCATTTCTGCAGGTGTACCGACAATTTGGCTTGGCTTATTAAATGAATTGGAAAAGAATGAATATGACCTCTCGAGTCTTAGATCCGTTTTATGTGGGGGTTCAGCGGCTCCTAAAGGGATGATTCGATCCTTTGAAGAGAAATTCGGGATTCCGTTCATGCATGCATATGGAATGACAGAAACAAGTCCACTTGCCGTGATTGCTGCATCAAAAAGCTATCATGATGATCTTTCTGCTGAAGAAAAGCTTGATTTGAAAGCAAAGCAAGGGATCCTCGTACCTGGATTAGACATGAAGATTGTCGGGAAAGACGGGGAGGTGGCTTGGAATGGTATTGAAATGGGAGAGCTTGCCCTGAGAGGTCCTTGGATTGCTTCTGAATACTATGAAGATGAAAGAACTCAGGAAGCGTTCCGTGATGGCTGGCTGTATACGGGTGATGTGGTCACCATTGATGAAGAGGGCTATATTAAAATCGTGGACCGCACAAAGGATCTGATTAAATCAGGTGGAGAATGGATTTCTTCAGTGGATCTTGAAAATGCACTCATGGCCCACGAACATATATTTGAAGCAGCGGTAGTAGCTGTTCCCCATGAAGAATGGCAGGAACGGCCGATTGCTTGTGTGGTCTTAAAAGAATCTGGAAAAGGAAACGTGACCCAAGAAGAAATCATGGACTTCCTGAAACCTCAGTTTGCCAAATGGTGGCTGCCTGATGAAATCCTGTTCCTTGATGAAATTCCCAAAACGTCAGTAGGGAAATTTCTAAAAAGGGCCCTTCGAGACCAAGTACAGGATAAAATGAAGCAATTGTAAATCAAGTGGGAGGTTGGCACAGGGTCGATCTCCCCTTTGAGTTATTGTACTATTCTAAATAATCATTTCTAAAAATAGGAAAATACGCTATGCTAGGAGAAAGGGGAGGGATTTTTTTGACAGTGTCAAATCAATACGAAACAGTGAAATTACATAAAGAAGGTAAGGTGGCGAGGCTTCAGTTGAACCGGCCTCAATCCCTGAACGCATTGGACGCCGGGCTCATGAGTGAGCTACTGGCTGCTTTAAAGGAAGTGAAAAATGATCCAGCGATTTCTTTATTGGTCCTGACAGGGGAAGGGAAGGGGTTTTCCTCTGGGGGAGATATTAAATCCATGCTTTCATTAAGCGGTGAAGAGCAGTTCTCAAGTATTATGGACACCATCAATGAATTGGTCATGACGTTGTACTCTATGCCGAAAATAGTTCTGACAGGCATTCATGGAGCGGCTGCTGGCCTTGGGTTCAGCCTCGCTCTTGCTTCTGACTATATCTTATGTGAGGAAGACAGCAAACTCGCCATGAACTTTATCGGCATCGCCCTGATACCAGATGGAGGAAGTCACTTTCTCTTACAAGAGCGCCTGGGAACGCATAAAGCAAAACGAATGATCTGGAACGGAAAAGTTTTCGAGGGACAAGAAGCCCTTATGAAAGGCCTGGTCGATGAAGCGATACCTTCGGGTAAATTAGAGGAAGGCATCGAGCGCTACACGAAACAAGTGTTAAGTGCACCGACGAAAGCGATGCTGAAAACGAAAGAAGTGTATGTCAATTTAAACAAAGACAGGCTTCAGCGTGCACTTGATCTCGAAAAAGAGGGTCAATGGCTCATGCGTCAAACCTCCGATCACCAAGAAGGCATTCGTGCATTCGTGGAAAAAAGAAGACCTGAATTCAAGGGGGAATAATGGTTAATAAGGACTGACCTGATGGGGGTTGGTTCTTTTTTCGTTCAATGAATCATCCCTCTCTAACAAAAAAAATGCACCGCAGGCCACTCGGGGTGACCCGCAATGCAGGATGTTCATCTTACACATGAAACAACAATAGTTTCCCCAGAGGAGAAGTGCAGCGGTGAGTATGATCGGAATAGCCTTTTTCCTCTAACATGGATTCTCCCATTTTCTTTGCATCACTATCGGATGAAGCTTCAAATGATTCATCGAGAATCTTTTTGCCGTCTTTTTCAAAGACTGTCAGTTTGTAGACTTTCATAGTAATTTACCCCTTTGTATAGAATTCATTTACTCTTTTATTTTTTCATATTATCTTTTTTTTGGAAAGTCTAAATAATTTGATAATGAAAAAGAGTTGGGAAATGAAACCTTTTGTGGATAAAATCGTAGAGTACTAGAGAGAAAAAGGATGCTCGTTTATGGGTACAGGAGGGAATGCTGATATGAGTTTGCGTATTCAACAGGTAACCAAGAGGTTTGGAAATTTCACAGCAGTGGATGAGCTGTCACTTGAAATTCCACCGAGTGAAATGTTCGGATTCCTCGGGGCGAATGGAGCCGGGAAGACGACGACATTTCGAATGGTGTTAGGTTTGTTAGATGCAACTGAAGGGCAGATTACGTGGAATGGGAAAGGGATTGATTATACCACAAGTCCAGAGATCGGATATCTTCCGGAAGAAAGAGGGTTATATCCGAAAATGAAGGTAAGCGATCAGATCGTCTATCTGGCCCGTCTTCGCGGAATGGAGAAAAAGGCGATACTGAAGGAATTGGAGTATTGGTTGGAGCGATTCAATGTTCCCCAATATATGAATAAGAAAGTAGAAGAGCTTTCAAAAGGGAATCAGCAAAAAATTCAATTTATCGCATCGGTCATTCATAAACCCAAATTATTGATCTTAGACGAGCCTTTCAGCGGTCTGGACCCTGTAAATGTCGAGCTGTTGAAGGATGCCGTCCGGGAAATAAAGAAAAATGGAACGACAATTGTGTTTTCCAGTCATCGCATGGAACACGTAGAGGAGCTTTGTGAAAGCTTATGCATCATGCATAAAGGACGTCCTGTGGTCCATGGAGGCTTGAAGGAGATCAAGCGTTCCTTTGGGAAGAAAAATGTCGTGATTCATGCAGACTTTGACCTTCTCTACTTGAAGGACTTGCAGGGTGTGACAAAGCTTGTGGAAACAACGGAGGGAGTTCTTCTTCAAGTTGAATCTGAGGCTGCGGCTGAAAGAGTATTTCATGATGTCGTACAAAAAGGATTCCTTCGAAAATTCGAATTAGAGGAACCTTCCCTGAACGATATTTTTATAGAAAAGGTGGGGACTTCTTATGAATAATTTCTTCTTGATCCTGGGTCACTCCTATCTGTCGAAGCTAAAGGCAAAGTCATTTATCATATCCACGGTCATCATAGCCGCTGCCATTGTATTACTGGCCAATTTTGAAAGTGTCATATCGAACTTCAGTAATGATGATACAAGTAGGGTAGCAGTTCAGGACGAAACAGGTAAGATGTTCGATCCGCTACTGCAACAGCTGGAGGTCATGGATAGTGATATAAAGCTGGAATCAACCTCCCAACCTACCGGAGAAATCGAGAAGAAAATAGAATCTGAAGAGATAAAGGGATTACTGGTATTAAGTGAAAGCCCGGAAGGACTTCCACAAGCTCTTTATAAATCCAATTCATTATCAGAGTCTAACGTGACAGGGGAATTGCAAATCGCCCTGCAAAATGTAAAATCCTCACTGGCTGCCAGTCAACTGGAGCTTTCAGGCGATGAACTGGCCCTGTTAAGCGGTCCCGTTGCTTTTGAAAAGGAAGCCCTTGTCGAAGGAGCCAAGTCTGAAGAAGAACTGAGTCAGGCGAGAGGCATTGTGTATGTTCTATTGTTCTTTATTTATTTCTCTGTCATTGCTTACGCTAACATGACGGCCATGGAGGTCGCGACAGAAAAAAGCTCGAGAGTCATGGAAATTCTGATATCCAGTGTGTCTCCGGTAAAACAAATGTTTGCAAAGATCATTGGAATCGGTCTCGCCGGCTTGACTCAATTAGCCGTTATCCTGGCAGTAGGCTATTTTACTATGATTCGCAAGAAAGATGAACTAGTCGGGGGCTTCTTTGAAGGATTCGGATTTGAGTCTCTGTCCTTGAGTGTCGTTATCTACGCGATCATCTTCTTCTTATTAGGATATTTCCTGTATGCGACCCTTGCAGCATTACTGGGATCCCTTGTCAGTAGAATTGAAGATGTGCAGCAGATGATTATGCCGATGACCTTCCTGATCATGATCGGATTCTTCATCTCCATGTTCGGTCTTGGAAATCCGGAAGCGGGCTTTGTCACGATTACATCTTATATCCCGTTTTTCACACCGATGGTGATGTTCCTGCGCGTAGGGATGCTGAATCTTCCGGTGTATGAACCGATCATCGGGATTGTGGTCCTTCTTGCGACGATCATTATTCTCGGGGTATTTGGGGCACGTGTGTATCGTGGTGGAGTGCTTCTTTATGGAAAGTCCAATTCCTATAAAGATATTAAGAAAGCAATCGATTTAACATCGAAAAAATAATCTGGAACGAAAGGCTGTCTCCGTCGCTCGGGGCAGCCTTTCTCTGTGAATCGTACAAATTGTGAATACATACTGAAATTATCCCCGGTTTTAGGATATAATGAAAGAATATTAGAACATATATTCGTAGTGCGAGGAGGAAACTTCATGGATAAAATCCGTTTTTTTCATGTAGCAGATTTACATCTGGATAGTCCGTTTATTGGCCTTAAACATTTACCGAAAGAAGTGTTTGAACGTATTCATAATAGTACTTTCGCTTCATTTGAAAGAGTGGTCAGGGAAGCGATTCATAGACAAATTGACTTTATGATCATCAGCGGGGATCTGTTTGACGAAGAAGATCGAAGTATTCGGGCGCAAGCGAAATTATTGAAGCAATTTAATCAATTGCACGCACACAACATTCCTGTATACGTCGTGCATGGCAATCATGATCATCTTGGAAGCTATCGATTAGAGCTCGATATGCCGGAGAATATACATATTTTTAACAAGGATACCGAAGTGAAGCAAGTTACCACTCAAAGTGGAGAAACCGTCGATATTGTGGGATTTAGCTATGATACCAGACATATTAGAGAACGAAGGATAGAAGGCTTTCCTAAACGATCCGAGGACCGCTATACAATCGGTATCCTTCATGGCAGCGAAGGAAGTGTTCACTCTTCTCATGAAACATACGCTCCTTTTACTATCAGTGAATTATTGGAGAAGAATTACCATTACTGGGCCCTCGGGCATATTCATGAGCGACAGATTCTACATGAAGATCCTTTTATCGTCTACCCAGGAAACATCCAGGGAAGGCACAGGAAAGAAACCGGGATGAAGGGATGTTATGTAGTGGAGCTTGATCAACACCATACAGAGTTAAGTTTTATTCCGACTCACGACATGATGTGGAAGACATGCACAGTATCCCTCCAAGGTGTCCACCGCTTTGGAGAAATGTTTCAGCGTATCCAGCAAGCCCTTGAACCCCTGAACGACGGGGATATGCTAATAGAGGTCGTCCTGAACCATGATGAGTCACTTCCTCAAGACGTGGTGGGAAAAATAGAAAATGGTGATCTGCTGGAAGCATTGCAGTCAGATTATGAGGGTCAAGAGGGGGTGAAGTGGATTCATTCAATACGGTGGAATCAAGCAAAAGCGAGTCGGGGCATTGAACAGGATCCGTTTAAACAGGAGGTTATGGCGACCCTGGAGGAGATGAATGAAGAAGAGTGGGAGGATGCCTTGGCAGAGCTGTATGAGCACCCTACAATTTACCGCTTCCTGGATCCCTTAAAGGAAGAAGAGAAGAAATCTTTAATAGAAGAAACAGAGCACTTGTTACAAAATAAAGGCTGAACGTGGAGGTGAATGAGGTGAAACTACTCGAACTTCATATTTACGGATACGGAAAAATAGAAAATAAGCGTTTTTCCCTAAAGGACCTTCAATTATTTTATGGGGAAAATGAAGCTGGTAAATCAACGATCATGTCTTTCATTCATAGCATTTTATTCGGTTTTCCGACTAAGCAGCAATCACTCCTGAGGTATGAACCGAAATCATCGACAGAGTATGGCGGGAAAATTCTTTGCCAAATGGATGGTCATGGTACCGTAAGTATCGAGCGCATCAAGGGCAAGGCGACAGGTGATGTAACCGTCCAATTCGAAGACGGAAGAATGGAAGGAGAAGAAACCCTTCAACAATTGCTGGGGCATATGGACAGAGCAACCTACCAAAACATATTCTCGTTCAACCTGGAAGGACTCCAAAACATCCAGCGCCTCAAAAAAGAAGACTTGAACCGTTACCTCTTCTCTGCAGGCTCTACAGGGACGGACCTGCTTTTACAGCTGGAACAAAACTGGCAAAAAGAAAGGGAGCAGCTGTTTAAGAAATCAGGTAGAAAACCGATGATCAATACGGTGTTGACACAACTAAAATCCCTTGAAAAACAAGTAAGGGAAGGAAAAGAAAAAAATGAACAATACCGTCCGCTTATAGCAAAGCAACAATCGTTGGAAACCCGTGTTTCATCCATGGAGGCAGAGAAGGCGGATCTGACTGAAAAAAAACAGAACCTGGTTTCGGTTAATGAAAACTGGGACTCACTATCTGGCTTCAAAAGAGTGAAAGAGCGGCTTGCACAGCTGGAAGCAATCGAGTTTCCTGCAAAAGGATTAGAACTCTTAAACGAGCTTAAAACCGAAGAAAGACAGGTATCAGCGTACCTTGAATCCTTGATGGCGAAACAAGAAAAACTCCAAAACAAATTAGAATCCGAAGAAATTGATACTTCCATAAATGAAGACCTTCCATTTATGGAAAAGATAATGTCTCAACAATCCTTTTATCTGAAATGGAAAGAAGAAAGCAGCGAACGGAGCAGAGAACTGAAAACGGTGCGTAGTAAAATCAATGATACGATCCGGGAATTAGGATTAACAGTTGAAATGGAGGAAATCCAGTCACTGGATACAAGCTTAATGATGTCCGACCGTATTCAAAATGCGCTAGATCAGCAATCAAAGCTCCTTCATGAACGTGATAGCTTGCATAAGCATTACGAAGAGGAAAAAGAAGAACTTCACCGCATTGAAAGCAAATGTGATGACTTAGAAGAGCGACTGATGGAAGAAGATGAGTATCAGGAATTACAAAGGACGGTGAAAAGCCAATCTTCCCGGCAAGTTTCACGTGGTCAGGCACACTGGATGAACATGCAAGTGAAAGAGGCAGAAGAACGATTCAGCAGAAATAAGGCATCCCTTTCTCAACAGCTCCTATTAATCGGTGCAGCACTCCTCCTTTTATCCGGGTTCGGTGCGTGGGCAATTGTGACCGGGAATTGGCTGGTTACAGGGATCAGCCTGCTGCTCCTAATGGTGGTCGGAGCAATGGGCATGCAGGCCAGGGGGAATCTGCAGGAAGAATCAAGGAGCCTTCAAAAAGCAAAAGCAAGAGCAAAAGAGCTCCAGCCTGAAGGGAAGTTGGAATTCAACTCTCCCGAAAGAGCTGAGCAAAGCTTAAAGCAGCAAATGGAACTGAGGAGCGAGTGGAAGCAGCGTATTCTTTCATTAGAAGAGCAGCAAGCAAAACTTCAGAAGCTCCATGAGAAACAGAAGGGAATAGAAAAAGAAATTGTTCTAGGAGAGGAAAGAGTATCCCACTTGATATCAGAGCTTTGTTTACCTCCTGACTTTCACTGGAAGTGGCTGCGTGATGCGTTTGCCAAAATGAAAGAAGCGGTCTCTAACTATGAAGCTTATATCCATTTAAAAGAAGAACAAGCCTATGTCTTCAACAAAATGAATGAGTATAAGGAAGACTGCCAGGAATGGTTCCATCGACATTCTCTCACGTTTACGACAGTCGAGGAGGCTCTGATAAAACTGAAGGGGATCACCCAGGATATTGAAAAGAGAAAGCTTATAATCAATAGTATCCAATCGGAACTCGAGCCTCTTTCTCTTGAGATAGAGAAACTTTCCATTGAATTGAGAAAGATCCGTGATGAAAGCCAAACTCTTATTGAGTCTGCTGGCTGCCTGAACGAAGCTGAATTTCGCGAAAAAGCACTTCACGTCGAAGAAAGAAACGAGCTATCTGCTCAATATAGTGGAATAAAAACACGAATGACGAAACGAACTTTCGATACATTTCTCCGGTTCGATTCCCAGGAAGAAATCAGGAAAGAATTAACACGCGTGTCACAAAGAATTGATAAGCTTTCGGCAGAGCTGTCCGCTCATCAAAAAGAGCTCGCTTCCATTTCGTATGAAATAAAGGTGTTAGAAGAAGGAAAGAGTTACTCCAGCATCCTACAGGAGTTTCAAGGCAAGAAAGCGGAGCTTCAGGAGCTTGCTTACGAATGGTCAAAGTATACGTTAGCACAAGTGTCCTTAAGCAAAACAATGGATCTCTACCAGAAAACCAAGATGCCTAAAGTGATGAAACTTGCAGAAGAAAATTTCAGAGAGCTTACAGAAGATCACTATCTTCGCATTTTCTTGCAAGAAGATGAGATGATCAGGGTTGAGAGGAAGGACGGTGCAGTCTTTCACGCAGTTGAGCTCAGTCAAGGAACGAAAGAGCAGCTTTACATCGCTATTCGCTTTGCCCTTATACAATCTTTCCGCGACAAGTACCCATTGCCGGTACTGATCGATGATGGGGTAGTCAACTTTGATCGAGAGAGAACGAACGCATTTTTAAAGCTGCTGAGGAAAATGGCAAAGAAGCATCAAATTCTGTTCTTTACCTGTCATCCTCATATTAAAAATACGTTCTCCGGTGAGGAAATGATTGTGTTAAAGCGGATGGAAAAGGAAGCGATACGCACTTCCTGATTTTTTGTCCATTAGAATTAGCAAAAATCTCCTGGATTCGTTACAATACTACAAGGAGTTGTTTAATCATTCATGACGGCTGATAATGAAAAGGAGTCGCATGGGAAAGAATTGAGTGCTAGAAAGAAGGAACACATAGTATGACAAAAACAAAAGGGTGGAAACGAAATCGGGGGCCACTGGCACTACTCAGCTTTAACTTATTTATCGTCATGGTCGGAATCGGGCTGGTCATCCCCATTCTTCCTTTCTACGTAGAAAAATTCAACGCCAATGCTCAAACGCTCGGAGCGTTGGTGGCTGTATTTGCATTTATGCAGTTTTTATTTGCTCCTATTTGGGGACGGTTATCCGATCGAATCGGGAGGAAACCATTAATCACCATTGGCCTGATAGGCTTTGCCATAGCTGAATTCATTTTTGCCTTCGCTGTAGGGTTATGGATGCTATTCCTGTCGAGAATACTGGCAGGTGTTTTCGGTTCAGCATTAATGCCAACTGCAATGGCTTATGTATCAGATGTAACAGATGAGGATAATCGAGGTCAAGGGATGGGGATACTGGGTGCAGCCATGGGTCTAGGTATCGTCATAGGGCCTGGAATCGGAGGATGGCTTGCAGAAATCAATCTCTCCTATCCATTTATATTTGCAGGGATCGCAGCCACTATTGCAGCTATCGTCTCGGTCATCATATTACCGGAATCTTATCCTAAGGAAAAAAGAACGTTCGATCCGGACGAGAAACGTGAAAACCGCTTTGTGACCATGAAGAATGCAGTTATGAGTCCTGTCGGATTTCTATTGATTCTCGTGTTCATCATGAGCTTCGGATTGGCGAATTTCCAATCCATTTTCAGCTACTATGCACTTGAGCGTTATGGATATGGTCCGCAGCAAGTGGGAATCATCATTCTGATTATCGGGATTATCGGAACCCTCGTTCAAGGAGTGGGAGTGGGAAGGGCAACGAAGAGATTCGGTGAAGAAAAAGTCGTAACCGGCTCTTTGCTCCTCAGTGCACTGGGATTCGTCATCATGACATTTGCCACCAGCTTTGCAGGGATTTTGATCACAACCGCCGTTTTCTTCGTCGGAAATTCCATGCTCCGTCCGTCGTTAAACTCCCTTATTTCAAAATTAGCGGGTGAACGTCAAGGGACTGTCATGGGGCTGAACAACTCGTTTCTCAGTCTCGGGAACGTTGCTGGACCATTACTTGCAGGGACGCTGTTTGAATGGAACATACATATTCCATACTACTTTGGCGCATTCATTATGCTCGTAGGGCTGGTAGCGACGAAGGTTTGGATTAGCAAGAAAGAGAAGAGAGCATTAGTGAACTAGGTTGGAACCGTCTCCGGTGAGGGGCGGTTTTTTGTTGTAAAAGGAGAGGGACGGACCTTCGAAGGGTGTCCAGAATTGGGCACAACAAAGACGGATTCTGGCACAACACCAAAATTCTCCCCAGCCCTTTCCATCCGTGTTTTCTCCTGAAATATGATATACTTAAACTACTAATATAGTTGGACGGAGGAGAAGAGATGTCTGGGATTACCCATTTTAATGTCGGAGAAACAATCGATTTACCCCTTTTAATTAAACAAATGACCAAAGGTACGACAAATACAGGAAAGCCGTTCTTAACGCTGATTCTGCAAGATAAGAGTGGAGATATGGAAGCTAAGCTTTGGGATGCTTCTGAGCAGGATGAGAAGGCATATCAGCCTGAAACGATCGTAAAGGTTGTTGGAGACATACATAGTTACCGTGGAAAGAATCAGCTCAAGATCAAGCAGATTCGCCCCGCTTCCCCGGCAGATGGTTATGCCATTTCCGACTTCCTGGAAACTGCGCCGGTGAGCATAGATGAAATGACGAGTAAGATCACTCAGTATATATTTGAAATGAGAAACCCGAATATTCAACGCATCACAAGACACTTGATTAAAAAATACCAAAAGCCTTTCCTGGAATATCCTGCGGCTACTAAGAACCATCACGAATTTGTATCAGGACTTGCGTATCACGTTGTCTCGATGCTGGATCTTTCAAAGGCGATTGCAGGATTGTATCCTTCCCTTGATTCGGATCTGCTCTATGCGGGAGTGATCCTACATGACTTAGGGAAAGTCATTGAGCTTTCAGGTCCAACCTCGACAACATATACGATCGAAGGAAATCTGATTGGCCATATTTCGATCATGGTGAATGAGATCGGAAAAGCTGCAGACGAGCTTGGAATTGAAGGAGAAGAAGTGATGATCCTTCAACATCTGGTACTGAGTCATCATGGGAAAGCGGAGTGGGGAAGTCCTAAGCCGCCACTCATTCGTGAAGCAGAAATCCTTCATTACATCGATAATGTGGATGCAAAGATGAATATGTTGGACCGCGCATTGGAACGGGTGAAACCAGGGGAATATACAGAAAGGGTATTTGCCCTTGATAATCGTTCATTCTATAAACCAACTTTTCATAAATAGGTAATAATTGGCCCCGGTGGATGGATCGGGGCCTTTTACAGCAGAATAAAAGTTTAAATCTGGTTATGTTTCATCTCTTCACCACATATAGTGTAAATAAAAGAGGACAAACCTATAAGGAGATGAAGCAAATGACACTACCTATCTGGATGTACTTGGTTGTAGCAGGGATTTTCGGGAGTGCCTTTATGACGATTAAATCAGCTAAGGAAGAAAAGAACATGGAAGACGAGTGGATTGAGAAAGAAGGAGAAGTCTACATTCATCGTATGGAAGAGGAGAAGCAGCGAAGACGTCAATTATTGTCTTGATTATCACACACATAAATGAAAAGGACTGACGGATTTAATCCGTCAGTCCTTTTTGGTCTATTCCTCCGCAGGTGCCGGAGCTTCTTCTCCTTCAGGTGCAGCAGGAGCCTCTCCGCCTTCAGGTGCAGCAGGAGGATTGAGCACTTGATCAAATGCTTTTTTGAGATCTTCATCTTTAATGTTTAAGTCAGCTTTTTCGATTTCAGCTTTCATGGCTTCCTGGATTTTTTGAGGATCCACTTTTGAAAGCTTCAATTCTTTTTCGATTTCCTTTTTCATCTCGTCAAAGGATTTCTTTTCTTTTTTATCTGTCACTTCAATGATGTGGTAGCCATATTCTGTCTTGATCGGCTCACTCACTTTTCCTTTTTCTAAAGTGTCCAGAGCTTTAGAGAATTCAGGTACGAAGTTTTTGCGACCTGCATTGTCTACCCAGCCTAAGCTTCCGCCATTTTCAGCAGATCCAGGATCTTTGGAGTATTCTTTTGCAAGTTCTTCAAACTTTCCACCATCAGCCAATTTTTGTTTTACTTCTTTGGCGGTTTTTTCATCATCCACAAGAATGTGACGGACTTGAATGTCAGGCTTCCATGTCTCGTAGTATTCCTTTACTTCTTCATCTGTTACTTTCACGTCAGAAATCGCCGCTTTTTCTTGAAGTAATTGAAGCTTTAAGTATTCTTTAAACGATTTTTCATCAAGATTATATTGTTGTAAAAACATTTCAAATTGAGGTCCCAATTGATCTTTGGCTTCATTCAGCTTTTCATCAACTTCCTCTTTTGACACGTCATACTTTTCTTCAAGTACTTTAGTGTAAACCAGTTCCTGAAGGGCTTGTTCCATTTGTGGAGTGAATTTTTGCTTCATTGATTTGTAAAGTTCATCTTTTGTTACGTCTCCAGCTTTTGTTGTTGCAACAACGTCACTGTTACCTTCAGCACCGTCTCCGCTGCATCCTGCAAGTCCAACGACTCCCGCAGCCAATGATACTGTAATGATCCATTTTTTCATGGTGACCAACTCCTACAATATATTCGTTTGATGGCTTGTCAAATTTCCACAAAATATACTATAACATACTTTTTCCATGAAAAAAAATATTTTCCAAACTAATCTTCAGAAAAATGGGCATTTTACACACCCATTTCCTAGGTACTTTCATATGATAAGAGCGAAGAGAGAAAAGGAGGTAATAAATATGAGCTGTGGACACAATTCCGGATTCGCGTTAATCGTAGTGCTGTTCATCTTATTAATCATCGTTGGTGCCGCATTTATTTGCTAAAAAATAAATTTATGACATTAGCCTAAAACAAATGGCAGCTAACTTGAATAAGATAAAGTAGCGCTTCAAAGGAGGTGGAAAGTTATGGGTCACGCATACGGCGGAGGTTTCGCGTTAATCGTAGTACTGTTCATCCTGTTAATTATTGTAGGTGCAGCATGGCTATAATTTAGCCTCAGGGTTTAAAGTTTTCGGATAAAGACTGTAGAGGGGGCAATACCTTACGATAGGCGGCCCCTTTTGCTTTATTCCTATTTAGGCGGCTTTTTCATACATGAAAGGAGGAAGCGCAGATGTCAGGTGCTTACGGCGGAGGATTTGCGTTAATCGTTGTTCTATTCATTTTGTTAATCATCATTGGTGCAGCATACGTTTGCTAATTTGAATAGTTAAGCAAAGCCGATCCGTAAAATCCGGATCGGCTTTGTTTTATCCATTTTCATGTTCTATGTATATAGTATTTCTATATAAGAAGAAACCAGTAAGATGGTGATTAGAATATTGATGGTTCTAAACACCTTAGGTTGGCGTTCTTCAGGTATTTCTTTTTGTAAACATAATGCATTTGTCATTTTATTTATATAAAATAAGATGAAAACTGCAAACACTAAAAACATGGAGATCATCCAAACCCCTCCCCGTTATCTCCTATAAGCTATACATTACCAAATTATTTCTCTAAATGGTAGCGAGAGTATTGCTGAAATCGTGCGAAAAAGACTTTTTCGCATGATTTGTTCCATTACGCCCAAGTGCAAGTAGGTATTTTTGAGCACGTAAAACGAAGAATCTCCTAATAAAAATAGAAGGATGATTTCCTCCATCGAGTGTATGTTTCAATGGTCATCCATCATCCTTACTGATAAATCAATATTTCGTATCCATCATCATTCTCTTCAATCAATGCATTCTTTGGTGAATCCATTAGTTGTCTCGCATAGATGAAGTCAATGGCGCAGATTCCTGAATGGAATGCAAGCAGCATTGAAAAGTAATGAGAGTAGTGTGGGAAATAGATGCATCCGTATAGCAAAATGCCGTTCAGTATGAAGAATGGTGCCACCAGTGCAAGCATATAACGGAATTTTGAAATAGGCTGATCCACCCGCAATGAAACAATCGGTAATAGATATAATTTTCGATTGCATCTACACTTTATTTTTTTCACAAAGGGCAGAATGGGTACAATGTGAAAAAACTTATGCAATGGATATATACTCAACAGTCCTATTAAGAATCCAAGGAAATGGTTATCATAGAACGCGCTTGGAAATAGTAAGTTAATTGGTACGTATATTAATGAGAATACCATCATCATGATAATGGATGAAAGTAAAAAGACTCGGTAAAATCCGAATTGTCTTTCCAGATTAATTGTTTTCCAGCAATGCATAAAAAAATCGCCTCCATTAGACGAGTAAATCTTAGATAAGTGCTTTACATACTTTATTACGATTGCCGGAAAAAATCAATACATTTTGCTATGATTTTTTCTTATTTTTTAAGCGGAGTTTTTGGGACAGGTATGTTATAGTTTTGTACAATGAGAGTATGAGAATTTGTGCAATGATTGAAGGGTGATGAATATGAATGAATTAATGAAACGTTTAGAGAAACTTGAGTATTATCAACGATTGATGGCGGATATGATTCCCGAAAATGGCTTTCCATTTCATCGATTAATCATTCGTAATGGTTTGTCGGAGAGAGAAGTGAAGGAGTTCTTTCTTACTTGTGATAGATTGAGCATGAAACTTGAAAAGCAAAAAGCGGAAGGATTCGTGTACAATACTCCGCTTTTCAAAGAGTTTGAAGAAGAGCTTCATTCAAAGCTGAAGGTTCAGGAAGTGGTGGATGGCTGTTTAGCTCAAGACCTATATCCAGCTTTGATGAAACTGTTAAAGAAGAGCTTGTAGATCAAGCCAGTTCTTCTTCATCTTGAAATAGTTCTCCCAGTTTTCCGTTATCATCAGAAAAATCATTTTCAATATTATGAAACGATTTTTCAAATATCTCCATAAAATCATTTCCATATATATTTCGTACGACGGTCATCATCTCGATCATTTCAGGGAACTTTCCATATAATTCTCTTAATGGAGAAACTCCTTGGAAGATTGAGTGACTCTCAGGCTTATAGTTCTTCATTAGTTCAAGAAGGATCTTTTCCCCTTTATCCGTCAATTGAATATAGGTGTTCCGTTTATCGTTCTCCCGTTTAGAAAACTGCAGTAATTCCCGTTCTTCTAATTTCTTGGAGAAGTTAAATGCAGTCGAAACATGCATGACACCAAACTTGGCTACATCTGAAATGGAAGCACCCTTTAAATGATACGCAATCCAGAGAATATGATGTTCGTTAATATTTAAGTCGTATGGCTTTATCCATTGCTGCCAGTCCTTTTCTATGGCCTTCCACAGAGCTTTACTGAGCTGGGCCATTCTTTGACTGAAGAGCATAGCCTCTTTCAAAGTAAATTCTCTTTCCTTCATCTCATTCACCCACTTTGCTAGAAAATCTTTTTTGAATTTAAGTAGTACGAAAATAACTCACCAAAACAACTATCATAAAAAAGAAAGCGCTTATATTTTATTATGCCAATAAAGTAATAATTAATAAAGGTTAAATTGACAAAATTTTTAGAAGTATATAATTTTTGGCTGCTACATCCTTTGAAAAACAGTGGTTGATGGGTGAATGAATACTGTGATGACGGGATTTGTACGTGTAATCATTATATTGAAAGAAAAGAAAGGAGAATATATAAATTTTTTTATTTTTCTGCAGAAACGTTTTAATCCCCCTAATCCAATTAAAAGAAAAGCCCCGCAGCCTTCCATCATCATAAGTAAATGGAGGGATACGGGGTTCTAGTTATTGATTCGTCGTATTTGCTGAGTTAATCGATCTTTCCAAGTCTTCAATGGTTCTTTGAATGGATTGAATCTCTTCTTGAAGTCGTCGATTATTTGGTTCTGTTGAAGCCTGCCATTGCTTGAATGAAGCTTGAAGATCCTTTGAAAGCTGCAGGACCGTTTCTTTTCCTTCTTGAGACAGGGTGCCGATGGATTCTTTCAGTTCACCAATATGGAGCTTCATCTCCTCGATTACTCCTGTCCAATCATCCTTCTTGTCTTTAATTTGTGCCCGGATTTCTTTCCCTGATGAAGGAGACGTGAGAAGGGATGCTACTCCTCCAACCACTCCACCAATTAAAAGTCCGTAAGCAAGAGATTTTTTGTTCACTATGATCACCTCGTTCTTCTATTTCTATAATACTCTATTTCTACAATCAACATGTATTCTCCTTTTCCCTTTTAGAACAGATTAAAACAAGTGAATTCATAACCTGCTTATCTTCAGCATAAAAATAAAGGTAAGAGGTGGAGTAAAGGAGGAGGTTCTAAGTAATGGACGGGATAATCTTTGGGTTCTTTGCTCTCTGTGGCGTATTATTTCTAAGTATGGTGTATAACTTCATTACCATTCAAAGGCCGGGAATGTATCCTCCTAAGAATATATTGAAAAAGCGTGCTGCCATCTTGGGGTCCGGTGGGGTGATCACCTTTTTAATTGGGGTACTCTTGTGGGTTGCAGTCAAGTAAGGAATAGAAAAAGCCCTCCATTTAATGATGGTAGCACATTAAATGGAGGGCTTTACTATAATTTAATTTAGGATAGCTGTTCTGTTGTAACAGCTTCTCGAATGGTTGAACGTTTTAAAATCCCGTTAATGATTGGATACACCACAAACATTGCTCCAGCGTTAACAAGTGTAGCCGGAAGTACGACTGCTGCAAATAAAGCAAAGAATGCTCCAGGCAGACCGACAATCACATAAGCAGAAAGTAAGAAAACACTTCCTGATACGAGTGTACCAATAGCTGTTAATATAGAAGCTCCTACAAGTGAACGAGTGATTTTTTTAGTAGCCAGGAAAAGTCCGTAAAAAACGAATGCCGTGATCGGTTTATCGATCAGGTTAGGTAAGAATCCACCAGGGAACTGTGTTGTTAATCCTGAAATGACCCCTGTTAATAAACCTAATAGTAATACGTTTTTCTTAGCTGGAAATAATATAATGCCTAGAAACATCATTGTCAGCATCATATCAGGCTTCATCCCTAAGAATATTCCCGGGATCACTGTGTGCAGGACGGCTCCGATCCCTACTAATAATGACAGGGATACAAGTGTTTTTGTATTCATTTCTCATCTCTCCTCAACTAAACTATACTATTTGCTTCTCCTAATGTGCACTGTTGCCATTAGCGAAAAGATAGGTACATTATAACATACCGAGAGTTGTTGTCAAAGATTAATTATTCTGAAAAAAAGCCTGATCTAAGGGGATCAGGCACTCTGCTTTATGACAGATGCTGTGCAATGGATTCAGCAATTCCTTTCAGATCTTCTTGAGTGTAGTCATCATTATGTGTCTTCCAGACGGCTCCGAAGCCATCTCCATGGCCGTAGCGGGGAATGAAATGCATGTGGAAATGGAAGACCGATTGTCCTGCTTCTTCACCTGCATTGCTTAACAGGTTCATTCCGACGGGGGTAAACTCGGCCTTGATACTGTCAGCAATCTTAGGAGCAACGGAGAAGAGGTGGCTTGCTATATCAGGAGTCAGTTCATAGATATTTTCTTTATGTACTTTAGGAATAAGTAATGTATGGCCTTTTGTCACTTGGCTAATATCAAGAAAAGCAAGGACATGCTCATCCTCGTACACTTTCATTGCAGGGATTTCACCGTCGATAATCTTGCAAAAAATACAGTCACTCATTGTTTACTCCACCTTTCAATAATGGCATTTTTATGTATTTTATCATGAAAGAGAAAATAAATGAAGAAGAGACAGGAACGATTTTCCTGCCTCTCTTCTTGAAGGGGTAATACTATAAAGGTTTATATGTCAGGCTTCATTCTCCTTGATAAACACCTCATTCGCTAGTAGCTTCTGTAGTGATACATTCTTAAGTTAGAATGAAAATTGTTCAATGCGACCATCCCCTTATCTTTTCGCTATTTAAGCAATTCAGACAATAGAAACTGTTAGCCGTCTTGGACAAACACCTCATTTGCTATAAGGATGATATGTGTAAACCATTAAAAACATGAATGACTTTGTGCAATGTGACCATCCCCTTATCTCCTAAGCTTAATCAGCTAATAAAGTAAGTTGATTCAGTCAAAATGTGCTTTAACAAACACCTCATTTATCAATTTTTTGAACAAATGAATATGGTGTGTGTGTCATTCACTATAGAAGACGACAATCCTTACAGTCGCAAACAATAGTGAAATCGGTTAGCTGGTCTTTAACAACCATCCCCTTTTTCTTATTGCTGGCCCCTTCAAATATTATGATGTGCAAATCGTGTATTATTATGAATGTTAAAATGTGGAATGAGAAATTGGATTAACAATGCCTTTACCATGAAATTTTGATAAAATAGAGAAAACCATTAGAAGAGAAAGGACGTTGCTGCTCGTGTCATTATTAGAAATCAAACACCTGGTTGGCGGATATACCCGAAAACCGGTCTTAAAGGATATATCATTTTCCATACATTCAAATGAAATTGTCGGATTAATCGGCCTGAACGGGGCAGGGAAAAGTACGACTATCAAGCATATAATCGGTCTCATGGAAGCAAAGCAAGGAGAAGTGTCCATTAATGGTCATACCTTGAAGAGTGATGCCGATCAGTATCGAAAGCAGTTTTCATACATACCGGAAACACCGATTCTTTATGATGAGCTTACCCTTGAAGAGCATTTAAAACTGACGGCCATGGCCTACGGCTTATCGGAGTCTGAGTATAAAGGAAGAATTGATAAACTGTTGAAGGCCTTTCGTATGGAGAAGAAGATGAGCTGGTTTCCTGCACACTTTTCAAAAGGGATGAAACAAAAGGTGATGATCATGTGCGCTTTTCTAATTCAGCCCAGTCTCTATATCATTGACGAGCCGTTTGTTGGATTAGATCCACTCGGAATTCAGTCACTGCTTGACTGGATGCAGGAGATGAAGCAAAACGGTGCCGGAATACTGATGTCGACGCATATTTTAGCAACGGCAGAGAGATATTGTGACTCATTCATCATTCTTCATGAAGGGAAAATTCGCGCAAAAGGTACGCTTCAGGAACTTCGTACCGAATTCTTCATGCCGGATGCGACCTTAGATGATATTTATATCCAGCTGACAAAGGAAGAATCTCATGATGAATAATGTTGAAAGTATTTGGAAGAAACGAATCGTAGAGTATAATCAAGAGCTTCAAAAGTACTTGAAATACATGTTTAACGATCATTTATTATTCGTCCTGATTTTTGCATTGGGAGGAGCAGCGTATACGTATAATCAGTGGGTGAAAACCCTGGATCCGGCTTTTCCTGCACCACTCATCATGGCGGTGATTCTGGGTCTCTTATTGGCATGGAGTCCCGTTTATACGTTTTTGAGGGAAGCGGATGCCGTGTTTCTTCTGCCATTAGAGGGGCGCTTATCAAGCTATTTCACCAAATGCATCTGGATTAGTTTCATGTTTCAATCGTATATTCAACTGCTCGTACTGGCTGCACTCATGCCGATGTATGTAGCGGTATCAGACAGCAGCTTTGGAAGCTTCTTTCCGTTACTTGGCTTTGTATTAGCCTTAAAGGTATGGAACCTATATGTACGCTGGTTTATGCTGCGCTTTCAGGAAAGGGAAGCTCACCTGCAGGACAGCTTTTTGCGTTTTTTATTAAGCGGTACTCTCGTGTTCTTAGTATTATCAGGAGCTGACATTTGGATGATCACGGTCGTTGTCTTCATTATGCTCGGATATGCGCTCTACTTTTATCAATCAACAAAAGGAAAAAATCTTAAATGGGATTTGTTAATCAACTTGGAGGAGCAGCGGATGCTGATCTTTTACCGGATCGCCAATATGTTCACTGATGTCCCTAAGCTGAAAGGAAAGGTGCACAGGAGAAAATGGCTTGATGGAATTGTGAAAACATCATTCACCCAAGCATCAACCTATCGCTATTTGTATCTTCGCTCATTGGTGAGAACAAGTGAATATTCAGGTCTTTATCTTCGTTTGACCTTGATCGGCGTTTTGCTGATTTATTCAAATTCGTCCTTTATTTTCAGCATTCTGACTGCTTTGGTGTTTCTGTATTTAACCGCTTTTCAGCTCATACCAATGTTTAAACGGTTTGATTATAAAATCTGGGTGCTCATTTATCCCGTCTCAAGGGAATTGAAGAAATCATCCTTCCAAAAAATCATGAATCAGGCGATGATGATCCAAGCGGTTGTATTTTGCCTTCCTTTATTCATTAAGGGGGCTTGGGTGGAAGGAGTGATTACCCTACTCGTTGGGCTGTCATTCTCCATATTGTTTAGCCAATTTTACTTAGTTCAGCGATTGAAAAAGATGGAAGAAACATTATTTTAGTGAAACAATCCAGTAGGAAGAAACGTATAGAATGAGTAAGCCGATAAAAAAGGACGGTGGTTCAGTGTGAACCATGAAAAAGAAGAGCTCGATTCCTGGAAACGTAAGTTCAGTAGAAAATCGTCTATCTTTCAACGGGTTTCTAAACAAGCTCAAACAAAAGTGAATCAATTGATACCTGAGAAAGCGCACAAATTGGTAACGGAAAGCATTAAGAGAATGGTAGAAGTTACGTTAAAGGGCAGTGAGTGGGTACCTCTTCATCAGATATCATTGAGGCCTTCATTAGAGGGAAGAGAAAGGCTAATGATGGAACGAATGGAATTTTACCGAAAAGCTGCGACGATTGAAGGAGCAGGAACTGGTGCAGGTGGAATCTTTCTCGGTTTGGCAGATTTTCCGTTGCTTTTATCAATCAAAATGAAATTCCTAAGCGAATGCTCTGCCATTCATGGGTATGATGTAAAACAATATGAAGAACGACTGTTTCTTTTGTATGTGTTTCAACTGGCATTCTCCAGTGATTCTCATAAAAAACATGTCCTGTACATCATCGAAAACTGGGATGAGGAAAAAGAAAAGCTAATGGAATTGGACTGGCGAACCTTTCAACAGGAGTATCGGGATTACATTGATTTCGTGAAATTGTTTCAACTCATTCCGGGAGTAGGAGCTGTCGTTGGGGCCTATGCAAACTATCAGCTTCTTGATCAACTGGGGGAAGTGGCAAAATTTGCTTATCGGATTCGGTACTTTAATGAATTAGAATAGTAGTGAGGGAAGGTCGATCGTGATGGTCGATCTTTTTTTGTGAGCTGGGCTTTACGGGAAATGAACGCTTTTTTTATTTCCTTTGAATATTCAGGTATAGTTAGGAAGTACGGTTACATTGATTTAGAGAGGTGTTTAGATGAACAAACGTAAAAAGGGATTGAAGCTGTTAGGACTTATTCTATTCTCATTTTTCTTCTTTTTAGCCGGGGTGTTTCACTTTATTGAAGCTCAAGGATTTGCCCGAATGATCCCTGAAATCATCCCCCTAAGAGAAGAAATCGTTTATATTACGGGAATGATTGAATTTATATTAGCTGTGCTGCTGCTCATTCCAAAGACACGGGAAAAAGCCGGAATCATCACAGCGATTTATTTAGTTCTCATCTTTCCTGCCAACATCTATGCGGCCATTAAAGGAATTCCAGCTCCAGGGAATGAAGAAGCGAATGTAGTGCTGCTATGGGTGAGGTTATTGTTTCAACCGCTCCTGATCTGGTGGGTATTGGTGGTAAGTAAGATCGAGAAAAATCATCGCTTTTACTAAGAGTAAAGGATCAGGCCCTTATCATATGGCACCTGATCCTTTTTTATGTGTTAATTTGTCAGCGTCGATTCTGTGACAGAATGTCTTTGTTGATATTGAATGACAGCAGACGCCAGTGATTTAGCGGCTATAAGAAGAGCTTTTTCGTTAATATCAAACTTTGGATGATGGTGGGGGAAGGCAACTTCAACATTTTCCGGCTTGGCTCCCGTAAAAAAGAAGGTACCCTTTACATGTTCTAAGTAATGAGAGAAATCCTCCCCGCCCATTTGCATTTCAATTTCTTCCACTACATGAACTTCATCGACTGTATCCACACTTTGAATCAATAGATCCGTTTCTTCAGCGTGATTAACGACAGCAGGATATCCGCGTTCATACACATATTCATACTCACAACGGGCTGAAAGACATGCACCTTTCAAGATCTGTTCGATTTCTTCTTCAATAAAGTCTCTGACCTCAGGATTGAATGTACGGACTGTTCCAATGAGTTTAGCGGAATCGGCAATCACATTAAATGCGTTTTCTGCCATAAACGAACCGATTGTCACAACGGCAGATTCAATCGGATTCACTCTTCTGCTGACAATTTGTTGAAGCTCTGAAACGACTTGAGCTCCTATCACGATGGAATCCTTTGTTTTATGAGGTTGTGCCCCGTGACCGCCGGACCCCTTGATTACAATTTCAAATCTATCAGCAGCAGCCATTATTGGACCTGTTCGATATAAAACCTTTCCAAGCGGTTCACTGGACCATAAATGAGTTCCGAAAATTACATCCACTCCATCGAGGCAGCCCGCTTCAATCATGGGTTTCGCTCCGCCCGGAGCATATTCTTCCGCATGCTGATGAATGAGAACCACAGTACCTGAAAGCTTACTACGCATTTCATGGAGGGTTTTACCCAATACTAACAGGGTTGCTGTATGGCCGTCATGACCACATGCATGCATGACTCCTGGAACGGTGGAGCGATATTCCACATCCTTTTCATCCTGGATGGGAAGGGCGTCAAAATCTGCACGGAGGGCCACCGTTTTACCTGGGAGAGCCCCTTCGATTCTTGCGACTACCCCATTGCCGCCGACTTGTTCCTTAACCGGTACGCCGATGCTTTTGTAGTAATCAGCTATGTATGCAGCTGTATTTTTTTCTTGGAAGGATAATTCAGGATGTTGATGAAGATATCTTCTGATCTCAACCATTTCTATCCAACGTTCTTCTAATTTCTGATATAATTCATTCAGCAAGTGCACAACCTCCTAGTATTTGATGAATATTACGAATATTATAACACTAAATATTGAGAGGGAAGTAGTCAGAGTGAAATTCAAGGAGGATCAAGATGAAGAAGTTTCGATACATAACGGCCATCATTTCATTTGTACTGTTTATGACTATCGCACATTTTGTTTTTTATGAGATGGAGATTTTAGGTGATGAGTATCTCTTGTCCAGCATGAGCAACCTTCACTTAATAGAATCGTTTTCCGTAATCGGTACTGAAATAGTGATCGGGATCGCATCCATCGCCCTTATTTTATATCTTTGGTGGGTCAAGAAGGACTATGTTGGAATCATCACCGTTGTTGTGCTGGTAGCTGGAAGTAACGTGCTAAATAAAACCATCAAAGGCTTGATGGAAAGAGAAAGACCTCCATTTTCACATGGCGAGGAAGGGTTCAGTTTTCCCAGCGGCCATGCCATGGTAGGACTGGTCTTCTTACTCGTCATTGCATACTTCATTAGTAGAGAGATCTCTTCAACTGGAATGAAAGTGAGCCTCTTTATCCTGTCCATCATCCTTTCCATGTTGACAGGGCTCAGCAGAATAGTGGAACAGGCTCATTATCCATCAGATGTCGCAGCCGGATACCTGCTCGGATACTCCTTTTTCGTACTGTGCATCTTTCTCTATGAGAAGCGGCCGAAACAAGATAAATAGAGGGACGGACCTTATACAAGGTCCGTCCCTCACTATGTTCAAATCATGTTCAAATCAAGAACATCGCCACAATTGTAGTTGCTATTAATCCGATGGTAACAGGAAGCATGTTACGCCGTGCGAGTTCGAATGGATCGACTCCACAGATGGCGGCAGCTGGGATGAGGGCCCATGGGACAAGTGTTCCGCCGCCGACCCAGATGGCTGCCACTTGCCCGAGGGCGGTTAGGGTAGCGACACCGGACCCAATGCTATCTGCGAATAGATTGGCTACGGAACCAGCAAGGGAGATGCCGGAAAAACCGGATCCGTCGAGACCCGTGATCGCTCCAACGGTCGTAAGGGTGATCGCTCCGACTGCTGTAGAAAGGGGAACGATGGCAGCAAGGGATGCCCCGAGGTCATTGACGATTCCTTGTGATGATGAAGGTAGGAAATCGCCGATAATCGTTTGAAACCCAGAGTCTCCCAAGTAGAAGAAAGCAGCGATTGGAATCACGGGACCAAAGACTTTAAATCCAAACTGAAAACCGTCAATCATGAAGCTCGTCGTTTTCTCCAATCCCTTTCCTTTAAAGGCAGCCAATGAAATCAAGAGAAGTATGATGATGGATGTTCCACCGATCAGTGCGGTTGCAGCTCCTCCTTGAAGGTCAAATAAAACCATAGCGGTAATATCCAGGGCAAATATAATAGGGATAAGAATGGCAATCGTTCTTTTCCATCCTGTAGATAACAGGTTAGGTGACTCCTCCTGAACCTGGCCGATGGACGCCAGGGAGCTCGAATCCACCGAAAGGATTCCCCGCTTCATATCTCTTTTAAGGAAAAGGAACGCAGTAACAGTTGTGACGACACCCATCACGATAATAAGGGGGATACTTGCAGAAATAACATCTGATACAGGTATGCCTGCTGCGTCGGCCGTTAACTTCGGAGCAGCCTGAATGACAAAGTCACCTGAAAGGGCTATACCGTGACCGAATAAGTTCATGGCCATGGCGATTCCAAGAGCAGGTAATCCGACTCTAAGGGCAACTGGTACTAATACTGCACCCAAGAGGGCTACTGCAGGCGACGGCCAAAAAAACCAAGAAATAAACATCATCACAAGACCGATTGTCCAGTAAGCCAGGGCCGGTGTCCGGATGAACTTTGTAAACGGGCGAATCATGACATCGTTAATACCGGTGGTCGTCAGTCCTTTACTCATCGCTACGATAATGGATATCACGAGAATGGTAGACAGCAGTTCGGTGATGGCGAATATAAAGCTATTAAATATACTACTAATCGATCCGCTTAGAGACCCTGTTGCCACCAGGGCAATACTGAAGATCCCCAGGATACATACGATCGTGGTGTCTTTCCGAAAAATCATGAATAGGATGATGAATCCTATGAAAGCTAAATAAATCCAATGAAGAGCTGTTAAATCAATCCCCATTAGAAAAAACCTCCTCTAAATCGTTCCTCAAACTTAGGCATATGCCCTGATCTGTACTATAGATTATGAAAATAGTGAAAAGGTGTGATGCAAAGTAGAAACATTTTTTTCCGTCTCGAGACTGAGGCAAAATCATGCCGATGCTCCTCAAATACGTTGAGAAACCAATCTATAATGAAAGAAGTAACAGGAATTTATCCATTAATAGCGAAACTAATAGTAGATGTAAAGGTGGTGTTGGGATGAGGTATAAGGGAAGAAAACAATGGTTTTTCTCGTTCATGTTGATGGCGATAGGATTGTTGTTATTACTATTGAATATTGGTGTCATTTCCTTGGAAATAACGCAGATATTTGTCAATATTATTCCGATTTTGTTGTTACTCCTTGGCTTGAAGTGGACGGTAGACAGTTTTTTGAAGGAAAGCTTTTGGAAATTACTGTTTGGACTATTCAGTATGGTGTTAGGGGGGCTCATTATACTCGATGGGTACGATGTAGTGGATTTCGACTATGGAAGCTGGTGGAAACTATGGCCTCTCTTTATTATTGCCATTGCCATTAATAGAGTGGGAAGAAATAAACCCATCAAGATTAGCATAAGCAATGAATCGCCAAATAAAGAGGAGACATCTCACATAGGTTTTGAAAATCAGCCGTTGGGGGAGAAATTCCTTCAAAAGAAGAATAAAATGAACAAAGGGTTTATTGTCGGGGATATACGTTTTTCTGAGCCTAACTGGCCGCTGGAATCAATGAATCTTTACAATGCCATTGGAGATTACTATTTTGACTTTAGTAAGGCTTTTATACCAGAAGGGGAAACTCCCATTGATATTAAGGGCTGGATTGGTGATGTAAAGATGATCATTCCAGAAAACGTTCCAGTGGAGATCACCTTGAAAGTTCAGGTAGGGGATATTAAATTATTCGACCAAAAGTCTGCTGATATTCGTTCCGAGCTTTATTACCGTTCGCCTGAATACGAGCACGCAAGCAAAAAGATCAAACTGAACGTTAATGTTAAAATAGGATCGATTCGAATCAGCCGAGTGTGATCAGAGACCGATTTATCCAGTGAAAGGAGGGGAGAACGTGGCAAAGTCATCAAATATTCGCAACTGGATTTTTAAAAGCTTTTTCATGATGTCCACCATGGCTGTCTTGCTTTTCTTTATTTCCTTGCAGGTCTATCTGTACTTAGCTGAAAACCCAAGCTTTTCCCTTCAGGTTTCACTATATTTAACCATTTGGCTGGCAAGCATTCTTCTATTATTAAGCATATATTTCGGATTTCGCACAGGATATATATTTAAAGGAAGAATTGATGATATTTCCACCTTTGTAACGCTGTTAAGAAGCGGGAAGTTTTCTGCCAGGGTGGACCGATTCGAACACGATGAGCTTGGGGTCTTATCGGATGAATTAAATCAACTTGCTGTGTTCATTCAAGAACAGGTGAAATCACTCCAGAGGTTAGCCGATGAAAAATCCGAGCTTGCCGACCAGGCTCATCAAGCAGCTGTCATGGAAGAACGGCAAAGACTGGCGAGGGATTTGCATGATTCAGTCAGTCAGCAATTATTCGCATTAAATATGCTATCTTCTGCCGCGCAAAAAAGTATCGGGACAGACTCTAAGAAGGTTGAAATGATCGTTAAACAAGTAGCAGACATTGCGGGAAAAGCGCAAGGGGAGATGAGGGCTCTTCTTCTTCATTTACGACCGATCGATTTAAAAGGTGAAAGTCTTTGTGAAGCCTTAACCATTTTAATTAGAGAATTAAAGGAAAAAACACAAATCGAAATCGAAGCAAGTCTAGATGGGATTGAGAATCTTTCAAAGGGAACGGAAACCCATATGTTCAGAATTATTCAGGAAAGCCTCTCCAATATCCTTCGTCACTCTGAGGCAACGAAAGTAAAGATTGTGACGGAGAAAAAGGAAGGGTATGTCACGTTGTACATTAGTGACAATGGAAGAGGTTTTAACCTGAGAGAAAACAAGATGACATCTTACGGACTTCAGACAATGAGAGAGCGGGCCGAGGAAATCGGGGGATTGTTTCAAATACGTTCTAAAGAGAAAGAAGGAACGTATATTGACCTGAGAATTCCAGTCTAAATCAAAGGGGGAAAACAGGTGGATAAGGTAAAGGTGATGATTGTAGATGATCACGAAATGGTTCGATTAGGAATGAAAACCTATTTGCTGACAGAAGATCGGATCGAATTCCTTGGGGAAGCAAAAAGCGGAAATGAAGCGGCTCAGCTTGCGAAGCTGTATATGCCTGATGTGATTCTGATGGATTTATTGATGGAGAACGGGAATGGTATCGAGGCAACCAAGAAAATCCTAACCTTTCATCCTGACTGTAAAATTATCATACTTACAAGCTATTATGATGATGAAAAAGTGTTTCCCGCCATTGAAGCAGGAGCACATAGTTATTTATTGAAAACGGCAAGTGCCGAAGAAGTGACATCGGCTGTTTATAAAGCGGTGAAGGGGGAGTCTGTCATTGCCTCCAAAGTGGCAGATAAAATGATGAACCGATTCCGCCCTCAGGAAGTATTGCCTCATGAAGAGCTGACGTCGAGAGAAATGGATGTATTGAAATGCCTGGGAGAAGGGATGACGAATCAGGAAATATCTGAAGAGCTTTTCATAGGGGTCAAGACTGTCAAAACACATGTAAGTAATATCCTGAGCAAGCTTGGAGTGGCCGATCGTACGCAGGCAGCCATTTATGCAAATCGAAACGGAATCTTGTATAAAGCTGGTAGTAAAGAGTAGAGAAGCTTTTGCGAGAAGAATCTATATTGAAAAAAGCAAGGGGGCTTAGTCAAGGGGAATGGAATGATTCCCCTTGACTAAGCCCCTTTGCGAAAACAAAACATTTCTTAGAATGTAACAGGTTTACTTAATTTTAATCGAGAAGATAGAATGGATTCTGTTGAAGCGATGGTGGCGAATTCATGATGAAGATTAGCCAGTGACAGACCGTGAACAATTTCTGCGGAAAATAAGGAACCGTCATAGGAATATGTTTCAAAGCATGCTGTGGCATCAAAAGGAACCGTCACATCATACCCTAAGTTCTGAGCCATGCGAACCGTTGTGGATACACAGTGATTCGTCGTGAAGCCCATCACTACAAGGGATGTGAATTTTTCCCTTTTTAAATATAAATCCAGGTCCGTATCGATAAAGGCGCTGTTAACGTGCTTAATGATTTGCTTTTCATTTCGTAAAGGACGGAATTCGTCTATAAAATCGAAACCTGAGCAGCTTGAATGCAATTGTGATTCCATATCATTGGAAGAATGCTGTACGTGAACGACGGGCCATGCCTTTTCTCTCCATGCGCGAAGAAGCTGATAGGCGTTTTCTTCCATACCCGGATTATTCCGCTTTCCCCATGAAGGATGACCAAATGCCTTTTGAAAGTCGATCAGAAGCAAACACGTTTGACTCATCGGTACTCAACTCCTTTCATATAGGGTAATGTAAAGTAAATATCTATCCAATACGATAAAGTATACTGTTAATAATTTGTAATTATGTATGTACACCTTAAGTGTAATTGTTAAGATTGAAAGGTTTGAATATCAGGATAATAAATAAGCTGCCAGAAATATGGCAGCTTGGTTCTTACTCTTCTTCTGTTACATGATAGTCACTAACATAGGAAGCGCGGGGAAAGATGTCTTTCTTATTATCAATTCCTTCTTCCGTGCCCCGCTTTTCATGAGCTTTTTTGTATTGATCTGACTCCTGCCAGGCAATGAAGTTTCTCTCGTCTTCCCATAGTGTCATAATCACATATGTATCCGTGTCTAATGGGCGAAGAACCCGGATAGCCGTAAAGCCTGGAACTTCTTCGATCAATCCTGCACGATTTTTAAAGCGGTACTCAAATAGTGGGCGACCTTCATCTGTAACAGGAATGTTATTGAAAACCACATATCCTTTATTTTCAAGCTCACCGGATTGATCGACAACTTCATATTTGCGGGGGGATTCAAAGACACTCTCTCCTTTTGTCTCATGGAGCAGCATGGCATCTTTTCCCTGCATTAAGATCATCTTTTCATCTGAATGCCGATCCATTAATTTTTTTAGAAATTCATGGGTTCCCGTTGTTATATAAACCTTCATCCAAATCACCTCAATTAGTTAGTTATCTCTAGTATACTCTTCCCTAATCCTTAGCTCATGTAACATGATTTATGGATATTTTTTCATCCCCCTTGAAAATCGGCAAATTTATGACATTTTCCCTTGATAACTATACAATTCTCTTTAAAACGTCTATAGTTTAAAAGGGTTACAATTCGTACGGTCATATTATAAATAAGACAATTTCAGAATCTACTCAAGTTAGTATACAATGGGAATAATGGAGTTACATAGAAAGGTGGACGAACAAAGGTATGAAACAAATGAATGATACATTTTTACGAGCAGCAAGGGGAGAGAAGACGGACTATACTCCGGTTTGGTATATGAGACAAGCTGGGCGTTCACAACCTGAATACCGCAAAATCAAAGAGAAGTATTCTCTGTTTGAAATTACACACCAACCTGAGCTTTGCGCATATGTGACAAGGCTGCCGGTGGAACAATATGATGTAGATGCAGCGATCCTTTATAAAGACATTATGTCACCACTTCCGTCTATAGGAGTGGATGTAGAAATCAAATCAGGAATCGGGCCCGTGATCGATAATCCGATTCGTACGACAGCGGATGTTGAGAAGCTGGGAGAAATCGACCCTGAAAATGATGTTCCTTACGTATTAGATACCATTAAATTATTGACTGTTGAGCAACTGTCCGTGCCGTTGATCGGTTTTGCCGGTGCACCTTTTACAATGGCAAGCTACATGATTGAAGGCGGTCCGTCGAAAAACTATAATAAAACAAAAGCGTTCATGTATGCAGAGCCACAAGCCTGGTTTGCTTTAATGGATAAACTGGCAGCTATGACAGTGACGTATGCAAAAGCTCAAATCAAAGCAGGGGCGTCTGCTTTCCAAATTTTCGACTCATGGGTCGGGGCATTGAATATACAAGATTATCGTACATTCATTAAGCCGGTCATGGAGAAGATCTTTACAGAATTGAAGGAAGAGAACGTACCATTGATTATGTTCGGTGTTGGTGCAAGTCACTTGGCGAATGAATGGCATGACCTTCCTCTTGATGTAGTTGGTTTAGACTGGCGCCTGCCGATTAAAGAAGCAAGGGAAAGAGGCATTTCCAAAACGGTAATGGGAAATCTGGATCCTGCGATTCTGTTAGCCCCCTGGGAAGTGATCGAAGAAAGAGCCAGAGAGATCCTTGATCAGGGAATGGAGCTTCCTTCCCACATCTTTAACTTAGGACACGGGGTATTCCCGCAAGTTAATCCGGACACATTAAAGCGTCTGGCAGCTTTCGTACATGAATACAGTGCCAGGTAGAGCACATTCATACGTGTGGAATCATGGATTCATATGAAGAAACATGGCACAATAATGGAATGTATGATACTGATAACGAGGTGAAATGGTATGACAAAGAAGAAAATGGGTCTATTGGTGATGGCCTATGGAACTCCATATAAAGAAGAAGATTTGGAACGTTACTATACTCACATCCGACATGGAAGAGCTCCCTCTGCTGAACTGCTGGAAGACCTCCGTGGACGCTATGAAGCCATTGGTGGGATTTCTCCACTGGCAAAAATCACCCTGGATCAAGCGAAGAGTCTTGAAGAACATTTAAACAGCATTCAGGATGACATTGAGTTTAAAATGTATCTTGGTCTGAAACATATCGAACCTTTCGTGGAAGACGCTGTTGAACAGATGCATAAAGACGGCATTCAAGAAGCCGTTTCGATTGTACTTGCCCCTCATTTTTCAACGTTCAGTGTTAAATCCTACAATGGACGCGCGAAGGAAACGGCAGAAAAGCTTGGCGGGCCTCACATTACATCGGTTGAAAGCTGGTATGATGAACCTAAATTCATTCAGTATTGGGTGGATAGAGTGAAAGAAACCTATGCAAGCATGTCTGAAGAAGAGCGTAGCAATGCTGTCCTGATCGTATCTGCTCACAGCCTTCCCGAACGCATCCTGCAATCAGGCGATCCGTATCCAATGCAATTAGAGGAAACAGCGAAGATGATTGCTGAGGGAGCAGGCGTGAAGGAATATGCAGTAGGCTGGCAAAGTGAAGGAAACACTCCTGATCCATGGTTAGGTCCTGACGTTCAGGATTTAACCCGTGATCTTTATAAAGAAAATGGATACAAGACATTCGTCTATACGCCTGTAGGCTTCGTATCCGATCATCTTGAAGTTCTATTTGACAACGATTATGAATGTAAAGTGGTAACAGATGATATTGGAGCTTCGTACTATCGTCCGGAAATGCCGAATGCCAAACCTGAATTCATCGATGCAATGGCAGATGTCGTGTTAAAACACCTTAAATAATTTCTCGTTTTTGGCTGAACCAAAGGAAGGACTGAAGCATATGAGTTCACTCTCACCGCTTTAGTCCTTCTCTATTGTTCAATAAGATCTATTGTTAAAGAAGGCGATGAACGTGTTGGAACAACAAAATAAAAGAGTCGTTATCATAGGTGGAGGGATCACCGGATTAACGACTGCGTACTACCTGCAACAGGAAATAAAAGATAAAAACCTTCCCATCGAAGTGAAGCTTTTGGAAGCAACCCATCGACTCGGTGGAAAAGTACATACCTTGAAAAGGGACGGTTATGTGATTGAAAAGGGACCGGATTCATGTTTAGCCAGCAAACCAGAAGTCTCCCGCTTAGCGGAACGACTGGGAATCGAGGATACACTCATCCATAACCGTAAAGGCACGTCCTTTGTGATAGCGGGAGGTGAGCTGTACCCTATACCAGGTGGGTCCATCGTAGGTATTCCAACCCAGATCGCCCCATTTATTACGACCAGTTTGTTTTCATTGACAGGGAAGATGAGGGCTGCCGCCGATTTCGTGCTTCCCCGCTCACAGAAAACAGAAGATCAGTCACTGGGGAAATTCTTTAGAAGAAGAATGGGGGATGAAGTCGTTGACCATTTGATTGAACCACTCTTAACGGGAATTTTTGCCGGAGATATCGATCAATTAAGCTTAATGTCAACTTTCCCGCAACTTTATGAATTGGAACAAAAACATCGTAGTTTAATTGCAGGTATCAAAAAGAGTGGCCACTCTGCCAACACGGATGAAAAAGGAAACTTCCTTACATTCACAGGAGGGCTTCAATCCTTGATCGACGCCATGGAGGCGGGACTGGATCCGAACACGGTATACAAAAGCATGAAAGTAACCAGCATAGAAAAAGAAGACACCAATGTTTACACGATTACCTTCACAAACGGTGAGCAGTTGGAAGCCGACAGCGTAATCGTCACCACACCTCATCATGTAGTACAATCCATGTTTCCCACGTATCCTTTCTTAACCTTTTTAAAAGAAATGCCGGCTACATCCGTGGCAACCGTAGCAATGGGGTTCGCACGAGATGCCATAAAAAAAGACATCGCCGGCACGGAATTCCTTGTATCAAGAAACAGTGACTATTCCTTGACGGCGGGAACCTGGACCCATAAAAAATGGCCACACACTGCACCGGAAGGAAAGGCACTATTGCGATGTTACCTGGGTAAATCCGGTGACGAAACCATCGTCGATTTATCCGATGATGAAATTGAGCAGATTGTCCTTGAAGATCTGAGCAAGGTCATGGATATAGAGGGTGAACCTGAGTTTACAATCGTGTCCCGTTATAAGAACTCCATGCCTCAATATACAGTAGGCCACAGGGAACGTATCCGGGGCATGTATAAACAGGCTGAAGCAAGCCTGCCTGGACTTTTTATAGCAGGAAGCTCATATGAAGGAGTAAGTATCCCGGACTGTATCGAGCAGGGGGAAAAGACTGTATTGAAGGTATTGGAATTTTTGGAATAGGTTCATGGAGGCCGCCTGGATGGCGGTCTTTTTGTCGAATTTCCTTTAAGCGGAAACTACAAAAAACCTCCTGCTTACAACAGGAGGTGCATCACTCATTTCACGACCCGATACCTGGAATGCTGCAACATCCAATTCTGGGGAAAGGCAGAACCGAGTACCCAGTAGCTTAAGCCTCGCAGTCTATATTCATCCACCGTTTTCTGTTTGGCCAGCATGCTTCTGGCGTCTTCAAACCAAACTTCATGCTTTTGACCGGTTTCGTCCCAATAGGTAAAATAGGGGGATTGATATACGTCATTGTATTGAATCCTCACGCCGTATTTGCTCGCGAGATCAAGTGCTCCTTGAGGGGAGACGGTTTTCGCGAAGGTTCCGTCGACCCATGGAACTTTCCAGTCGCGTCCGTAGAGGGGGGCCCCCATCATGATTTTGTTTCTTGGGATGACGGTGACGGCGTAATCAAGCACTTTCTTCACTTCATTGATCGGGGCAATCGCCCAGGGTTTGCCGCCTGCCCATCCCCATTCGTATGTCATGAGTACTACAAAGTCGACAATTTCTCCGTGTGCTTTATAGTCATGGGCTTCATATAAAAGTCCTTTTTGATCAGCTTTAATTTTAGGTGCAAGGGCCGTCGACACAGAGTATCCTTTAGGTTTTAGTGCTGCAACGGTTCTTCTTAAGAAAGTATTATAATTTTCCCGGTCCTCGGGATATACATATTCGAAATCAAAATTTACACCTTTATAGCCCTTCGACTCCATCTTCTTTAAGATGGAAGAGATTAAGGTGTTTTGCAGAGTTTCACTTCTTAGAATGGTGGCAACAAGATCAGAGTCGAATTTTCCACCTGTGAAATTTGTGAGAACCAGTAAAGGGTCGACGTTTTGGTTATATGAGGCTGAAATAAGAGCACTATCATTTAACTCAGTGACCGAACCGTCTTTTGTAATAGAATACGTAAAGGGAGTCAGGTAGGTGAAATAGCTGCCCAAACCGTTCACTTCCGCTACCCCTTCACTGTCTGTCCGGGTAATATAGGCATTTACTTCCGTCGTGAGTTTCGTGTTTGGAATCCTGATTTGCTGGTTTGGATAAATGAGAGAAGGATTCGAGATAGAATTTGCCTTCAAAATGTCCTGAAGAGGAACCTTATAGTTATAAGAAATGACATAAAGTGTCTCACCCGATTTTACTGTATGGATAAAGGAAGGCATAACAATCAATTGACCAACGAATAGCATTGAAGGATCTGAAATTTGATTGAAATCGATCAATTCTTTTAAACTTATATTGTACTTTTGGCTAATGCTATACAAAGTGTCTCCTGGTTGCACGATATATTCTTTTAAAGGTTCCGGAATGAGAAGACTTTGTCCAATCACGAGAATATTGGGGTTTTTCAATTGATTTCCGTAAGAAATTTGATTGACTTCGACACCATATCTCTGTGCAATCGACCAAAGAGAATCCCCGCTCTTAACAACATAAATATTCATAAGACACCTCCAAACAAACCTTATCTTTATAGCCTATTCAGAAGGGCTTATTCTATATGAAGGATGAATGGTATACGAAAAGAAAAAAATCACTTGTGTATTGGCAAGGGATATGATAAATTAATTAATGTTAATAAAGTGACTAAATTACAAAATTGGTCAAAAGGTCATATTGAGGGGTGTATTCATGGCGATCGACCGAAAGAAACAGGTTTTGGAGGCTGCGACAAATTCGTTTTCATTGTTTGGGTATAAAGCCACCACAATGGATCAAGTGGCAAAATTAGCGAATGTGGGAAAAGGAACGATTTATACGTTTTTCAAAAATAAGGAAGAACTGTTTGATGAAATTGTATCATCGCTAATCATTGAAATGAAACGGGAAGCGGAAGAAGTGATTGATCCGCAGGACACCTTTTCAGAAAATGTTCATCGTGCATTGTTCCGCATGCTTGAATTCAGGAAAGAGCATAAGCTGACCATCAAGCTTTATCAAGAAGCCCGGGAAATGGGAACTCCTGCTGTATCAGAAGTCATTGATCGCATGGAGAAAGCGGTCATTGAATTCTTGAGTCAACGAATTGAAAAAGCGATTGCCTCAGAAGCGATTAAGCCATGTAATCCTGAAATGACCGCCTTTGTAATGTTAAAGATGTACGTTTCACTTATTTTTGATTGGGAACGTGCACATGGTCCACTTGATAAAGATGAAATTGCCAATCTCTTTGAACTATATTTAATTAAAGGGTTATCGAATCGATAGTCCTTCATTTTTGGCAGTAAATGACTAAATGAATGAAATAGTCATTTATTTTTACACCAAAATGACCAGTTGGGATAATTGGTCATTAATTCAATTCCAGAAAAATAATAGGAGGATAAATATGAAAAATTCATTTATTGGTTCAGAATTCAAAGCGATTTTTCGTAATAAAAAGTTGCTCATTCCAATACTAGCAGTGCTCTTTATTCCTGTTCTATACAGTGGCATGTTTCTATGGGCGTTTTGGGATCCATATGAACAGCTTACTGACTTACCGGTTGCGGTTGTAAATAGCGACCAGGGAGCAGAGTTTGACGGAAAGGAATTGCATATCGGGGATGAACTGGTTGATAAACTGAAGGATAGTGAGCAATTCGACTTTCACTTTGTCGATAAGGATGAAGGATACAAAAATTTAGAGAAGCAGGATTATTACATGCTTGTTGAGATTCCGGAGGATTTCTCTGAAAACGGAACAACGTTACTAGAAGATAACCCTAAAAAGCTTTCTCTGAAATATGTTCCGAACGAGAGCTTTAACTTCCTGTCAGCCCAAATTGGTGACACAGCGATGAAAGAGATCAAGGCAAGTCTTTCGAAGTCTGTCTCTGAAACATATGCTGAGACGATGTTTGATAAAATCAAAGAAATGGGAGACGGCTACCAGACGGCCAGTGACAAAGCTGGCGAAATCAATAATGGTGCCATCGATTTATCTCAGGGTGCCAATAAGTTAAAGGATAATTTAGCCGTCTTAGCAGAAAAGAATGTTGAGATGAATGACGGTGTGGCGAAAACGAGGGCAGGTGCTGAGAAACTGGCAAAAGGTTCTCAGGAACTATCTGACGGAGTCGGAGTCATGACGGATAAATCCCAACAACTATATAAAGGAACACAGGATGTCCAGTCAGGTATTGATGCCCTTGCAGCCGGAATCGATAAAAGCAAGGCTGGATTGGAGCAGGTGGATGCAGGTCTAAATAGCGCAGTGGACAATACAGCAAAACTGCACGCCGGATCTCAAAACCTTGCAGAAAAAATCGGTGCTCTCCAGGGTGGAGCGGATAATGCGAAAGCAGGCGCTCAAGCAATTGGAGCAGGGGCTACAAAGCTTGAAGAACAACTGGCACCATTTATGGGCAGCCTTCCGGAAGATAAACAGGCAGAATTACAGGCTGCCATCGATCAGATCAAGCAGGGGGCGACCGGTCTTCAAACAGGTACAGGTGCATTAAGTAAGGGAGCAGGGGACCTTAAAAACGGGGCCGATGACCTTACTGGCGCTATTGAGAAACTGAATCTGGGCCAAATGGAGCTTCATGCCGGAGTCGGCCAATTAGTAGACGGATCTGCCCAACTGGATGAAGGATCCAACCAGCTTCAAGCAGGTCAGGGGGAAGTTGTGAAAAACTTTGCCTTATTAAATGATAAGCTCGGTGAAGTATATCAAGGAACAGTAAGCGTTGCTTCAGGAGCAAGCGAACTAAGTTCAGGTCTAAATAAAGTATACAATGGTTCCACTCAATTAACAGATGGTTCTAAGAAACTTGCCGATGGTTCAACGGAATTAGCAGAGGGTTCAACGAAACTATCTGATGGAACAACAGAATATGAAACAAAATTAAAAGATGCAGCAAATGAAGCAAACAGTGTCAAAGCGGATGGCGATACGTATGATATGATGGCTGGTCCAGTCGATGTGAAAAATGAGAAAATCAATCATGTTCCAAACTACGGAACAGGGTTTGCACCATATTTCTTATCTCTTGGACTATTCGTAGGGGCTTTATTAATCTCCATAGTTTATCCACTGAGAGAACCGTCTGATCGCCCATCAAGCGGAATGAGTTGGTTCTTTGGTAAATTCGCTGTCCTTACTTCAGTCGGGATCATCCAATCACTGATTGCAGCAGCCATTTTACTCCTGGGATTGGGTCTTGAAGTGGAAAGTGTACCATTATTCTTACTTTCTACTATTATTACAAGCCTTACATTCTTGGCATTGATTCAGATGCTGGTGACGATCCTTGGTGATCCGGGACGATTTGTAGCGATCATCATCTTGATTCTACAACTAACGACGAGTGCAGGTACATTCCCACTGGAATTAATTCCGACTGCTCTGCAGCCAATCAGTGCATTGTTACCGATGACATATTCAGTGTCAGCATTCAAAGCGGTCATCTCAAGCGGAGACTTTGCCTTCATGTGGCAGAACCTCTTTATCCTGCTGGGTTACTTCATTGTGTTTGTCGCAATGACATCAGTATTCTTTGTAGGACTATTCAAGAAACAATATACGAAAACAGTAGAAGCATAAGGGAAAAAACGGGAGATGCCACACAAATCTCCCGTTTTTTCTTCATAAAATGGACAAACCATCCGTAAGCATAAGAGTGTATACTTATTGGTGAGAAGTACATAATGGTGAGACACTTAAAAAAGAAGATTGTTTAAAGGAGAGTTTGGGATGAAGAAGGTAAGCTTGTTTGTTCTGGTAGCCTTTCTGGCGTTGTTTATTGCTGCCTGCGGTAATTCAAATGAGGATAACGGAGAAAAAGAAGATAAGAAATTGGAAGCGATTGATGCAAAGTTAGACGTGCCTGAAAAGGGAGAAAAGGGAGAAACCATTTCTCTTTCCACTAAAGTCACTCAAGGTGAGGACAATGTAGAGGACGCCGGTGAAGTCAAATATGAGATTTGGAAAAATGACCATAAAGAAGAAAGTGAAATGATCGAAGCAAAACATGATAAAGATGGTGTATACAAAGCAGAAAAGACATTCGAAGAAGACGGCATGTATACTGTGCAGGTCCATGTAACAGCCCGTGATATGCACACCATGCCGAAAGCTGAAATTGCGATTGGTGAAGTGGAGGCAGGGGAACATGGAGTGGAAAGCGAAGACGGTCACCATGGCCATCACGAAAGTAATGTATCCATCCACTTAAACAAACCTGATACGATTACAATGAATCAAGAAGCGGAAATGAACGTACATGTAGAAAATGAAGAAGCAGCACTTGAAAAAGCAGAAGTGCGTCTGGAAATTTACAAAGAGGGTCAGGAAAAACACGAATGGGTGGATTTAACAGAGGGTGAAGCTGGTAAGTATAATGGTTCGTATGCTTTCCCGGAAACGGGGACGTATAATGTACAGGTTCACGTGACCAAAGGTGAGGAAATTCACGAACACACAATGCAAACTGTGGAAGTACAATAAACATAAAAAGGATGCTCTTCACTTTGAAGAGCATCCTTTTTATTACCCCTTATTCTTCAATATTAATACTCGTAGTCAGTCGTACATTTTTCGCAATAAATGCCGTAGCATTCATGCTGCTCCTCAATTGTATCTCCACATTGTGCACAAGACTTAGGCGGCAAATTTCGAAAGAACTCCACAATATTTTTTACCATGTTAATCACCCTCCGTAAATTTTTTCACCCATCAATTGTTTGTGTTATATAACTGATGTGTTAATTTATTTTATTGTATTATAACAGTATGTATTTCGTCAACGATTAATTCAAAAATAGGCGAAAAAAATGAAAAAATAGGCACAATGAAGTATAGTAGGGGTACATACTAAAGTGAAAGGCGATGTTCAAATTTGAAGCTAACCGTTATTGGACAATGGGGCGGCTATCCGAAGGCAGGAGAAGCGAGCACCGGGTATTTACTCCAGCATAAAGACTTTAAACTGCTTATTGACTGTGGCAGTGGTGTACTATCCCATCTACAACATCACGTAGAGGCTACCGATTTAGATGCGGTCCTTCTGTCCCACTATCATCCAGATCATGTAGCAGATATAGGTGTACTACAACACGCTTTGTTGATTCAATTCTTCCTGGGGAAAAATAAAGGAACATTACCTGTATTTGCCCATAGGGAGGACCAACGGGGTTACGATACGATTACATATAAAGATTTAATGAAAGCCCATGAATATAAGGAGGATACATCATTATCGATTGGTCCTTTCACGGTGAGGTTTGTGAAAACCAAGCATCCCGTGCCGTGCTACGGAATGAGAATCGAAGCCGATGGGAAATCCTTGTTCTATACAGCAGATTCCGCCTTTAAAGAAGAATTCGTTTCATTCGGGCAGGGTGCTGACGTGCTTCTGTGTGAATGTAATTTTTATGGAGAAATGGATGCCTCTAACGCTGGTCATATGACGAGTCTTGACGCCGGGAATCTTGCTAAGAAAACGAATGCCGGAAAGCTCATACTGACACATTTACCTCATTTCGGCGAACTGGACCAATTGGTAACGGAAGCGAAAACCATGTATGACGGCGAGGTACTATTGGCGAAAAAAGATATGGAAATAGATATTTAGGAGGAAGAAAGATGTTATTTATCGATAATAAAGGAATTACAGATCCCAGGATCAATCTTGCAATAGAAGAATATGCACTGAAGAACTTAGATATTAATGAGAGTTACTTATTGTTTTATATCAATGAACCTTCCATCATCATCGGGAAGAACCAAAATACGATTGAAGAGATCAATACAGACTATGTGGAGAAGCAGGGTCTCCATGTCGTTCGCCGCCTTTCCGGCGGGGGAGCGGTTTATCATGACTTAGGGAATCTGAACTTCAGCTTTATCACGAAAGATGACGGAGAGAGCTTCCACAACTTCAAAAAATTCACCGAGCCTGTTGTAACAGCCCTTCATAAGCTGGGGGTAAAGGCGGAGCTTAGTGGACGTAACGATATAATCGCAGAAGGCAGAAAGATCTCCGGTAACGCACAGTTCTCCACTAAGGGCCGGATGTTCAGCCACGGAACGCTGCTGTTCGATTCCGAAATGGAAAACGTCGTGTCGGCTCTACGGGTGAAAAAGGACAAGATTGAATCAAAAGGGATCAAATCGATTCGAAGCCGTGTGGCCAACATTTCTGAATTCCTGTCAGAAAAAATGACCATCGAACAATTTCGTTCAACCCTTCTGGATTATATTTTCGACGGAAGCGACGTAGAAGAATATGTCCTGACGGAAGAAGACTGGAAGAAGATCCATGAGCTTTCAAAAGAGCGCTATCAGAACTGGGATTGGAACTACGGTAAATCACCGAAATTCAATCTCCAGCATTCCCACCGCTTCCCGGTCGGATCCATTGACGTCCGTCTGGAAGTGAACAAAGGGAAAATTGATAACTGTAAAATTTTCGGTGATTTCTTCGGAGTCGGGAATGTTGATGACATCGAAGAAAAACTAACAGGCACCCGCTACGAACGAAAAGACATTGCCAGGGCTTTGGAAGGTGTTGATATTCAACACTATTTCTGGAATGTGACGAAGGATGAATTTGTGGATTTGGTGTACTAATATAAAAAAGAGATTTCCTAATTTAGGGAATCTCTTTTTTTCTCAACTAGGAAAATCCTACCAATCAAAATATAGGAATAAATATTTATGTACCGTTATGAATATTTATTCTATCATTATACTATTACAGAATTTGGAGGTACATAAATGAAGCAAAAGATTATTGCAGGAATTGCCAGTTTTACTCTACTATCCACCGCACCATTCAACGTTTTAGCAGAATCTCCACAAACGACGATTCAAAGTACTCAACTCGATGAGAAAGATAAAAGCTTGTTTAATAGCGAGCACTATGACTTTGTGAAGTACTCTGAGATTGAAGGGAAGCTTGATGCGATCGCACAGGAAAGCAATCGTGTAACTGTCGAGAAGAGCGAAACAAAATCAGCAGCAGGTCATGATATGTATGTAGTGACCGTTTCGGATGCGAAAGCGAAAGGGAAGTATGGTTACTATAAAGGTCTGCGTAAGAAAATGATCCAGTCGCCTGATAAAGCACAGGACTTTATCGATAAGCACCCTGATCTAAAGGTTCCGGTGATGATCAATGCATCGATTCACGGAACAGAATTTGTTGGAACAGACGCAGCTTTGCAATTAATCGAGCGCTTTGCCTCGGATAATGACGAACAAACGAAAGGGATTCTCGAAGATCATATCCTGATTTTCAATGTGGTAGCGAACCCGGATGGGCGTATTGATGCTACGCGTTTCAACGGAAATGGAATTGACCTCAACCGTGATTTTATCACTCAATCCCAGCCTGAAACAGAGCATATGGTAGACCTGATCACAGAATGGAATCCAATGGTATTCCTTGATCTCCATGGATATGTGAGAGGATATGGCGGCCCGACAAAGCCAGGTTTGATTGAGCCTTGTACGCCTCCTCATAATCCAAACTATGAATATGATCTGTATTCGAAGTGGGCAATGAATCAAGCAGAGGCGATGGAATCCAATATCGTTTCGAATAAAGAAAACTATGAAAATACTCATACGGAATCGTCAAAAGTAGATTATCAGAATATGGAAGGGACTTATATCCCGCAACGTGATGATTCTGCCGGATGGGATGATTATCCGCCGATCTTCACTCCAATGTATGCCATGTACCACGGGGCATATGGGTATACACTTGAAGCGCCGACCAATGATTGGGACGGGGTTCAATGGACCTATGATGCCGTGATGGGTGCACTGGGCTATGCGAGCGAGAACAAAGTGGATATGGTAAAAGATCAGATCGAAGTCTTTAAACGTGGTGTCCAGTTCGACCATCCGTTCCATACGGAAGGCCATTTCCCATCTGCTTATATTCTGCCGAATGATGAACAGGATCAAACGGCTACTTTGAAAGCCGTCCTTCATCTTCAAGATAATGATATTGTCGTAGAAGAAGCTCAGAAGGATTTCACGTTTGATGGCGTGACATATCCGAAAGGAACGTATATCGTACCGATGGAGCAAGCAAAAGCCGGCCTCGCGAACACCATGCTTTGGGACGGGGAAGACATCACTGAAGATACACCGAGTATGTATGATATCTCTGCCTGGAATCTGCCGGAATTATGGGGCTTCGATGCAGTGGAAGTAAGCAGTGACACTGAACTGAATGTTAAATCGAAACAAGTAAGAGCACTTAATGAAAGTGGAGACGTCATTGGGGACGGACCATATGCGATCCCGAATACCTCCGTGGAATCGATAGCGATTGCCAATCAATTATTAAATAGCGGACACACTCTTCACAGAGGTGAAGATGGAACAATGTATGCAGGTGCCGATGCAAAAGCAAAACTTTCCGACCTTGTGAAAAATTCTGCTGTCACGATTTCTTCCCAATCTGTTCCTGTAGGAGCGAAAGAAATGACGTCCCGGCATGTAACCCTCTTGAAAGATGGAGGAATGAACAAAGCTCAATCCCACTCTGGAACGAAGCTTGCCCTGGAGCGTCTTGGCTTCGCGGTGGAAGAAAAGACTCCCGGACAGGTAGCAGAAGAGGGTCTGGGTTCAACAGATGTGTTTATTTATAACGGGAGATCGAACCTCATTTCCTATCAAAATAGTGTGGCCAATTCGGAATTCGGATTGAAGGATGCAGCACAATACGAAGCATTCAAAGCGAATGTGGAAGGTTTTGTAGCGGATGGTGGACAATATCTTGCCGTCGGTGCAGGTGCATCTCAAGCCACGACAAAGCTTGGAATAAGTGATGTGAAAGTGGAAACAGGCGGCTCCAACAGCAACGGAATCGTCCAATTATCACACACGGATTCTACTTACACAGCTGGTTACGAAACAGCAGACATTGGATTTGTTTATCAACCAACATGGTACACGAACACAGGTAATGCAGAAATTCTATCAAGCTATCAAAACAGCAGTGACTTCTTCCTGGCCGGACACTGGAAAGACAGTGAAGCAGCTCAAGGAAAGCCTGTTATCGTGAAGGATGAAAATGTATTATTGATCGGACTCGAACCAACTTTCCGTGATCATACGGATTATCTGTTCAGACTCGTTTCAAATGCGATTTTTGCACAATAAGAAAATGGAAGAGTCGTCCAAATTGGGCGGCTTTTTTTCATCATCATACTTGTATTAATACTATTCTTTATATAGAATATATTTTGAATACTTTTAATAGTTTGATGAATGACCATTCATTCAGTTTAACTGAAAAGGGGAGGGATACAATTGAATATCGCAACACGGTTAGACCAAATCGCTCAAGAGAAAGCAGATAAAACAGCCTATTATTTCTTAAATACCTCTAGTACATACGGGGAATTAAATGCAGCTGTATCGAAATTTGCAAGTGGCTTAGAGCAATCGGGTCTGAAAAAAGGGGATCACATCGCGCTTGTATTAGGGAATTCACCACATTTCGTCATTGGATTATATGGGGCATTACGAATGGGGTTAAAGGTTATACCAATCAATCCGATCTACACACCGGATGAAATTGGCTACATTCTGAAAAATGGTGACGTGAAAGCCATTGTCACTCTTGATTTGCTATTCCCATTAATCGAAAAGATGCAGCATCTATTATCCGATGTCGAGCAATTTATCCTGTGTGAATCAGGGGATGAACGGGCAAAGGACATTGATTTAGAGAAAATCTCGCTTGCATACCCTAAAATGAAATCGTTTACAAGTGTTCTTGGGAAGGGCGATCCTGCGTTTAAGGGGGAGGAAGTGGATGAAAATGAAGTAGCCATCATCCTTTACACCTCGGGAACGACGGGGAAACCGAAAGGCGCAATGCTGACACACAAAAATATTTATTCCAATGCAACCGATGTCGGCAGCTATTTACGAATGAATGAAGACGACACCGTCATTACAGCTCTGCCTATGTTTCACGTCTTCTGTCTGACAGTGGTCCTGAATGCGCCATTGATGACAGGGGCGACCCTTTTAATCGTTCCACGCTTCAGTCCAAAAGCCATTTTTGAACTGTCGAAGGCCTATCAGCCAACCGTATTTGCCGGCGTACCAACCATGTACAACTTCCTGTTCCAGTATCCTGAAGGAAATCCGGAAGATCTATCATCTCTCCGTCTCTGCATTTCAGGCGGAGCTTCCCTGCCGGTGGCCTTACTAAAAAACTTTGAAAAGAAATTCAACGTCATGATTTCTGAAGGCTATGGCCTATCCGAAGCGTCTCCTGTGACATGTTTCAACCCGCTGGATCGACCGAGAAAACCAGGATCCATCGGAACTTCAATCATGAACCTGGAGAATAAAGTCGTCGATGAACTGGGTGAAGAAGTACCAGTCGGACAAGTGGGCGAACTGATCGTCAAAGGCCCGAATGTCATGAAGGGCTATTACAAAATGGAAGAAGAAACAGCGGCAACGATCCGAGATGGCTGGTTATACACAGGTGACCTTGCCCGGATGGATGAAGAAGGCTACTTCTATATTGTGGACCGAAAGAAAGAACTGATCATCGTCGGGGGGTACAATGTCTACCCACGCGAGGTCGAAGAAGTGCTATACAATCATCCTGGAATCGTGGAAGCAGCGGTCATCGGTGTCCCACATCCGGAACTGGGTGAAGTCGTCAGCAGCTATGTTGTGAAAAGTGAACCATCCTTAACGGAACAGGACGTACTTAAGTATTGTAAAGAGCATCTTGCCAAGTACAAGCTGCCAGCATCGATCGAGTTCATTGATGAGCTGCCGAAGAATACAACAGGGAAAATTTTAAGAAGAGCGCTGAAAGAACAAGTGCTTCAATCATAAAAAAAGAAGATGTTCAGTGGATCACTGAGCATCTTTTTTACGTTATTTCATCGCCTTACTAGCCTGTAAGAGCTTCGATTCACCTTTTTCCCACGTTTCAACCTGTTCGATCGCCTGCTCGGGTGTGAATCCCTGCCCGACCAGTACACCTGACAGGATGAACTCCTGGAAGAGGTGGGTAAGGTTGATGCCTTCTTCCACTTCAGACAGGGCTCGGGTTACAAGTGGTTGAATATACTCAACCCATTGATCGGGAAGGCTTTGGGTTTCACGGTAGTAGTGGTGCAGCCAGGCAATATCGTTTGCATATTGGTTTGAATAGGGATTCACCTGTTGATGCTGAAGGTAAGGGTTTTGATTTGAAGGATTATACAAAAGAAATACAGCTCCTTTATGGGTATATGTCACATTTAGTCTATGCACCCAACCAAGATATGTTCAACCTCGTTAAAAAATGAAAGGGTTTTCTCGGTTTGTGTCGAATCATACATAGGGAGGAATCAGTTAAAAAAAGGGGAGAACAAACATGGAATCAATCTTACTAGAACAAAAGGGCAATGTCGCCACTGTAACCATCAACCGATCTGAGGCAATGAACGCCTTTAATTACGATACGCTGAACGAACTCCAGCAGGTAGTCGAAGCACTCCGCATCAACCCGGACGTCAGAGTCGTCATCTTCACAGGAAGTGGAGAAAAAGCCTTCTCGGTTGGAGCCGATTTAAAAGAGCGCAAGACTCTGACTGAACAGCAAGTCATCCGCAACGTCTACAAAATAGGCGAAGTCTTTCAATCCGTCGCTACCCTCCCACAACCGACCATCGCCGCTATGAATGGCTACGCATTCGGCGGAGGAATGGAACTTGCCCTCGCCTGTGACTTCAGAATCGCAGTAGCAGGCACGACAATGGGACTGACCGAAACGAGCCTGGCCATCATCCCGGGAGCAGGGGGAACCCAGCGTCTGCCACGATTAGTAGGGGAATCAAAAGCGCTGGAACTAATTCTGACGGCTAAACGATTAACGTCAGAAGAAGCATTGGACATCGGACTGGTCACAAGAGTAGTAGAAAAAGAGAACTTCTTGGGTGAAGTCCATGCATTCGTGGAACCCATGCTGGCTAATGGCCCGATTGCCCTGCAGCAAGCTAAGTTTGCCGTAAAGAATGGTATGAATGTAGACCTGCAGACCGGATTACAGATTGAGAGAAAAGCATATGAGATTACCATTCCTACGGAAGACCGGGTGGAGGCTTTGTTGGCGTTTAGTCAGAAGCGGAAGCCGGAGTTTAAGGGGAAGTGATACAGGGTGGCTGAAAAGAACTCTTTTTTGGGGGTTCTTTTTGTTTTCGGTGCTTGAAGGGTAAAACCAGAAAGCAAAACATAGTACGCAACTTGAAAAAACGGTATTACAAACAAATGAAAATCTTCATTTAATCAAGAGGTTCCAACTTTGGAGCCTCTTTTTCACATGGCCCTTTTTAAACACCAAAAATCATGTAAAATAAAGAATCATACTAAAAAACACTGGAGTGACTCCTGTGAAAAAGAAACAGCTTAAACTAAGTACCATCATCATTCTCTTCGTATGCATCGTTGTCCTGGTATCACTTGTAATAACCGACTTGCTTATTTCCAGGACGATTAATGACAACATTGAGTCTAATATTGAAGAAAAGGCGAAAATCGTTTCCCGGACGGTCGCTCATTCCACGATTGTGAAGAGCGGTTTAGAGGGGGAAGGGAATGCAGATCGGATTCAGGAGTACACCCTTGATATCCAGAAATCAGCAGAGGTTCTGTTTGTAGTGGTCATGGATATGGAAGGGATACGTAAGTCTCACCCTGATCCTGATCGTATCGGCAAGCATTTTGTCGGCGGGGATGAGAAAGATGTACTCCAAGGGAAGGAAACATTGTCTATTTCAGAAGGGACTTTGGGCAAATCCGTCAGGGCATTTTCTCCTGTCTTTAATAATGAAAATCAACAGATAGGGGCTGTCGCAGTAGGGATTTCCCTGGGTAGCGTGGAGGAAGCATTGGACCAGAGTCATTGGAATATTTTAGTGGGATCTATGATCGGGATTATTGTTGGAGTCATTGGGGCCATTATTATAGCCAGGTACATAAAGAATATGTTGTTTGGGTTGGAGCCGATTACGATTGCGAAAATATTGGAAGAGCGAAATACGATGCTCCAGTCGGTTCATGAGGGGGTGGTGGCTGTCAATAAAGATACGACCATCTCATTAGTGAATAAGTCTGCCCTGAAAATATTTAATAAAGCGGGACTAAGCTCGGATCCGATTGGAATGCCCATCAAAGAATACATGCCACACACCCGGTTGGAAAGAGTCATCGCTACGGGGAAACCTGAGCTTGACGAGGAGCAAACGATCAATGGGGTATCTATCCTGGTAAACCGTGTTCCGTTAATCGTCAATGATGAAGTAGTCGGGGCGATATCCACCTTCCGTGATAAAACGGAAGTGAATCAATTGGCTGAGCAGTTAACGGGTGTCAAATCGTATGCGGAAACGCTCCGGGCCCAGTCCCATGAATTTATGAATAAGATGCATGTGATTCTGGGATTGGTGAAGATGAAGGATTACAATCATTTAAATCGCTACGTGAAAGAACTTGTTTCCCTACGGGTCGATGAAGTGAGCACGGTGACGTCGAAAGTGAAAGATCCTGCTTTGGCTGGTTTTATCATGGGGAAACTGAGCTATGCGAGGGAAAAGAACGTTGCATTGACCATTGAATGCCACGACTTTATCCCGGAACCCAAAGATCCTACTGTAACACATGAACTGATTACCGTGATTGGAAACCTATTGGATAATAGTGTTGAAGCAACGACAAATAGTGATGAAAAGGAAGTGCTGATGGAGCTATTCTATGAGGACGAGCAATTTGAAATGGTCGTGACGGATACAGGAGAAGGAATGGCGGATGAAATAGCAGAGGATATCTTCATCAAAGGATACTCTGCTAAAGGGGAAGGAAGAGGATACGGTCTCTTCTTAGTGAAAGAAAGTCTCCGTAAATTGAATGGAACCCTGCACGTCGAATCAAAGGTAGGCTCGGGAACGACGATGATTGTTCAAGCTTCATATAAGGAGGGGAAGAAGATTGATTAATGTATTGATCGTGGAAGATGATCCGATGGTGGCACGGTTTAATCAAAAGTATCTGGAAGAGATCAAAGGGTTTCATTTAATAGGAATCTCTAATTCGATTGAAGATGCCTCGGCGAAAGTAAGTGAGTATAAGATTGATCTGGTTTTATTGGATGTTTATATGCCTGGGAAACAAACCGGGATGGATTTGTTAGAGCAAATACGGAAGGAACAGCGGGAGACAGATGTCATCCTCATCACAGCCGCATCAGAAGTCGATAATATCCAGAGCGCACTTCGCATGGGGGTAGTGGATTATTTGATCAAGCCTTTTGAATTTGAACGGTTTAAAAAAGCATTGACGACTTATCGGGAGAGTAATCGGATGCTTCAAAAGCAATCTACCATCGATCAAAGTGAACTCGATTTACTTTTACTTAGGGATGTGCAAGCCGGGGAGAAGGCACCCCTCCCTAAAGGATTGACGAGCAGTACATTATCGTCTATCTACGACGAGATTGTGAGTTTCGAGGAAGAGTCGTTTTCAACAGATGATATTGCAGACGTGACGTCCATTTCACGGGTGTCGATCAGAAAGTACCTCAGGTTTTTAAAAAGTATCGGCGTGGTTGATGAGACCCTGATCTATGGTGTCGGAAGGCCGGTCTATCAATATACAAGGAACAAACTGAATAGCTCACGCATTCAAAGCTATTTGTAAGCAGCCTATCCGGCTGCTTTTTTTAATTTTAAAAGTCAAACAATAGTTTCATAATCTATGAAAAGGTAAAGCGTTTTCATATGATGGGTATACATTGTAAGCGATTACGTTAGGAGCGATTGGATGACTCGAAAGAATTTAAAGGAAGAAGCATTATCCATACATGAATCTCATGCAGGGAAAATTGAAGTGGTGAGTAAGATTGATATTTCATCTGAAGAAGATCTTAGTCTTGTCTATACACCGGGTGTCGCCGATGTATGTAAGACGATAGCCGAGGATCCCAGGCAGGCCAATACGCTGACATCGAAAGGAAACATGGTGGCCATCGTCACAGACGGTACAGCTGTATTGGGTCTTGGTGATATCGGTCCGGAAGCCGCGATCCCGGTCATGGAAGGGAAAAGCATGTTGTTTAAGAAGTTCGCCGGTATAGATGCCTTCCCCCTTAGTTTGGATACGAAGGATGTAGATGAAATCGTCACGATTATTAAAGCCTTGTCTCCTTCTTTTGGAGGGATCAATCTGGAGGATATTTCAGCGCCGCGCTGCTTTGAAATTGAAAACCGGTTAAAAAAAGAGTTGGATATTCCCGTTTTCCATGATGATCAGCATGGTACGGCCATAGTCGTCCTAGGCGCGTTAGTCAATGCGCTGAAGGTCGTAAACAAATCATATAAGAAAGTGAAAATTGTCATCAATGGGGCGGGGGCAGCTGGAATCGCGATTGCCGAACTCCTTTTATTCGCAGGTTATGAAAATATTACTCTCGTAAGTTTAGAAGGTGTACTGTGCAAGGGGGAGAAATGGATGAATGCTACCCAGGCGAAAATTTCTACACGCACGAACCTGCTGGGGGTGCGGGGTGAATTATCGGATGCGATAAAAGGAGCCGATGTATTTATCGGTGTATCCGGGCCTGGAGCCCTCAAGAAAGAGTATATTAAAACGATGAATGAGCAGCCGATTGTGTTTGCCATGGCCAATCCGATTCCTGAAATTTATCCGGAAGAAGCATTGGAAGCAGGCGCAGCGGTAGTAGGGACGGGAAGATCGGATTATCCGAACCAGGTCAATAATCTTCTCGCTTTCCCTGGGATATTCAGAGGAGCGCTGGATGCGAAAGCAAAGGATATCACAATGGAAATGAAAGTGGCCGCTTCCTATGCCATAGCCGATGTGATCAGCTCTTCTGAATTGAACCCTCAATATATTATTCCGAACGCGCTTGATTCCCGTGTGGCAGAAAAAGTCGGGGAGTCCGTGCGAAAGATTGCATGTAAGGAAAGCAAAGCAAACAGTTCAGTTTCGTAATTTTTATAATGACAAAGGGGATGATCAAGATGGGACAAGCAGCATCAACACTTTCATATAAGAAGGAGAAAACAAAAGAGAATGTGACGCTTACGAAAGATCGATCGCTTCAGATTTTCAATATGCCGATCCTTTGGTTCCTGATCTTTACGGGAATTACGTTGGCCAGCTTGTATACGGGGAACCTTCCAGGGGGAATGATCGGTAGTCTTCTCGTCATGATGGTTCTTGGGGAATTATTCGGATGGTTAGGAGACCGTACGCCGATTGTGAAAACATTCCTTGGCGGAGGTGCCATCATTGCGATCTTTGGATCTGCTTTTATGGTTTACGCAGGTTTACTTCCGGAAGCCACCGTCACGTCCATGACTGACTTTATGAAATCAGGCGGTTTTTTGAATTTCTATATTGCTGCATTAATTACGGGAAGTATTTTAGGAATGAATTCAAAGGTTTTAGTTAAAGTGGGTCTGCGCTATTTCCTACCGATTTTCGGAGCGGTAGCCGGAGCCGTGATAGTAGCAGGAATCTTTGGATCTCTTGTCGGATTTACCCTTCAAGAAGCCATCCTCGTCATTACGATGCCGATCATGGGTGGCGGAATGGGAGCTGGAGCTGTTCCCATGAGTCAAATCTATTCTGAAATGATGGGGAATGATCCAAGCTATTATATCTCCATGCTCGTGCCAGCACTGGCATTAGGGAATGTATTTGCAATTATTTTAGCATCGGTTCTTGATATTATCGGAAAAAAAGTACCTTCCCTAAGTGGAAACGGTCAGCTTATGAAAGGTTTTACTTATGAGAAGACAAAGCAGAAGTATAATATTGAAAAGATGGGAGTGGGCTTACTCGCTGCCCTGACATTCTTCACGGTGGGGACATTGCTGGGATCCTTTCTTCCCCTTCATCCATATGCCATCATGATCATTCTTGTGGCTGCAGCGAAGATTTCTAACATGATCCCTCAAAATGTCGTAGAGGGAGCCAGTCAGTGGTATCAATTTGTAGCCAGCAACTGGACGTTCGCTTTATTATTTGGGATCGGTGTCGCGTACACAGACTTAGATACCGTTCTTGCTGCGTTGACGATGCAATATATCTTGACCGTATTCGGAGTCGTTTTAGGAGCGATCCTCGGTGCGGCTATCCTTGGGAAAGTCGTTGGCTTTTACCCGATTGAAGCTGCGATCACCGCGGGACTATGCATGGCGAATATGGGGGGAACGGGAGATGTTGCTGTGTTGTCAGCATCGAAACGAATGGAGCTTATGCCTTTCGCTCAAATCTCTTCCCGATTAGGCGGCGCATTGATCCTGCTGTTAGCCGGATTAATTATCCCGCTGTTGTAAATATGGTACACTTAGGCTTGACTCTAGTAGTCAAGCCTATCTTTCATATTAATAGATTGTGGTGACGTAAATGGACGTAATATTGATTGTACTGCCTGCATTACTGGTCTTTGCTGTTGGATATATCGGCCAAAAGAAACTTGGTTTCGAGATCAATTCGATTTCGAAGATGGCCATTTACTTAATGTATCCATTTCTGGCATTCAAGACATTTTACGAGAATGAACTGAATATGGATTATCTTTATATTTTTCTTTTTTGTATCGCGCTTTGTGTGATCCTGATTGTTTCTATTAAAATAGTGGCGAGGTTTAAAAACTATTCTAAACCGAAAGTATCGGCCATGATTTTATCCGGGGTATTCATGAACAGCGGCAACTATGGAGTACCGATCATCCTATTCGCTTTCGGTGAGCTCGGTTTTCGCTATGCGGTCATAATGATGGTGATCCAGTCATTTCTGATGAATACAATCGGCCTCTATTATGCTGTCAGTGGCAGTGATAAAAAGAGGGAAACGAGCGAAATCTGGATGAAGATCGTCAAGATGCCGATTCTGCATGGTGCTTTTCTTGGGCTGGGTTTTCAATTGTTTCATCTTGATGTGCCGGTGTTTATGAGTCAGACCATTGATCTGATTTCCCAGGCAACGATTCCTACGATTATGGTGGTGTTAGGAATGCAATTAGCGACATTGGGAGGGAAGAAGGTGGAAAGAGGCGCCCTTTCCTTTATTGTGATCATGCGAATGGTAGCTTCACCCATCATAGCTCTGGTCGTCGTTTCGTTCCTTCCTATTTCTACTATGCTGGGATCGATCCTCATTATTTTGGCAAGCATGCCAACTGCTGCGAATACGACGATGTTTTCATTGCAGTTCAATACAGAACCTGATTTAGTGTCGACAAGTACCCTTGTCACTACACTTATGAGCATTGTGACGATTCCGATTATGTTGGCTCTTGTATCCTTATAGAAGCGAAGATGCTTGAGATGTATCAAGCAGCTTTTTTTTAAATAGAAGAAAGGAAGTAGAAGTCTCTCTTTTTGACAACTGTTCTCGAATCTATTACTATTGTAAAATAAATTCCAACTAATTCAATCAGATTAAGGAGGAATATGCATGGCTGGCTATGTGCAACCGATTAATGAACAAAAGGGTCCAGAGAAAGCGAGTACCGAATTGAACCCGCCACAGACCTCTTTAGTGGCCGGCGGTTTAATCGTTACAGTGATTCTTAGTCTATATTTACTCTTTACACAAGAAATTGCCCAAACCGTGTTACTGTTGCTGGGGCTGTTGTTAGGATATACATTATTTCATGCAAGATTCGGATTCACTTCTGCTTTCCGAAGAGTGATGTCTGTAGGGAACGGGCAGGCACTGCGGGCACATATGGTGATGCTTGCCGTTGCCGTAACGTTATTTGCTCCGATCCTTGCGACAGGGTACACATTCTTTGGGGGTGAAGCGGCAGGTTATGTATCACCTGTTGGGGTAAGTTTACTGGTAGGTGCCTTCCTGTTTGGGATTGGGATGCAGCTTGGAGGAGGCTGTGCTTCAGGTACCCTTTACGCAATCGGCGGCGGCCGCTCGGTTATGTTTATCACATTGCTATTCTTTATTGTCGGTGCCACAGTCGGAGCCTATCATCTTCCATTTTGGACAGAGGAATTGCCGTCCTTCAAACCTATTTCATTAGCAACTTCTACCGGATTAGGTTATTTCGGGGCGTGGGTCGTTTCGATTTTATTCTTTGGATTCATTGCGTGGATTACACTGCGGGTGGAGAAGAAGAAAAAACCGCCCCGCATGGCGACACTTCCAACATCAAAGGGATGGAAACGGATTTTACGTGGATCCTGGCCCCTTTTGGCAGCAGCGATTGTATTGGCTGTGTTAAATGCTCTTACTCTCATGACACGGGGGAATCCTTGGGGAATCACTTCTGCCTTTGCTCTATGGGGATCAAAGGTTGCCGGAATGTTCGGGGTCGACGTAGCAGGCTGGGGCTACTGGACAGGAGCCAATGCTGAAGCTCTTCAAGCATCGATCTTGGCTGATTCCACAACGGTATTAAACTTCGGTGTCATCCTTGGAGCATTTCTTGCATCTGCTGCAGGAGGCCTGTTCCGTTTTAATAAAATCACCGGGAAAAATGCCATGGCGTCCGTCATTGGTGGACTGCTGATGGGATACGGTGCACGTTTGGCATTCGGATGTAACATTGGTGCTTATTTCGGAGGGATTGCTTCCTTCAGTCTTCACGGTTATATTTGGGGGATCCTTGCCCTTGGCGGTACGTTCCTGGCACTATATCTTCGTCCGCTATTCGGATTGTCGGTGCCGAAACCGAAGGATACATTTTGCTAGCTGGATAGTTTGAAAAAGTCCTGCATGTAGTTTCACATGCAGGACTTTTTTGGGATTATTCACCGCCATAATAAATAACCATCTGGCACACAGCTGTTTCTCCTGAATCATTTACATATTCATGCCCTGAGTCAGCGGCAAAACGAATCGAACTTCCTTCTGTCAGCTCATAGGTTTCTTCGCCAATTTTAAGGGCAATCTTCCCCGACAGCACCGTGATATATTCCTCTACCCCCTTCGTATGGCCTTCATTCCGATACAAGCAGCCCGGTTTCATTTCAACCCGGTAGCTTTCCCATTTTTTCAGGGGATCGAAGGGGAAGATGGGATACACGATGTAATTGCCGTTATCTTCAAGAACAGGTTGAACGTCTTGATAATGAATGATGGATATTTGATTGCTTGGCTTTTCAATCAGTGAAGAGAAGGATACCTTCAAGCCATTGGCGATCTTCCATAGAATCGCGACCGTCGGATTCGAATCACCTCGTTCAATTTGACCGATCATCGCCTTGCTTACACCGGTGCGCTCTGCCATCTGCTCAAGGCTGAAGCCGCGCTCCCTGCGGATCTTCCGTATATTATCACCAATTTGAATCGGGAAATTTTCCATGCTAAAACTCCTCTTGTATACTATAGCGTCTATATGTATAATATAATAAATTATCAAAAAATTAAAATAGTAAATTACTTCTATTATAAAGGATGTGAGAGGATGGAGGCACTGCTTTCTACGAAAAAAGTGAGTGATTTTCGTCTGGGCCTGCAGGGAGGACTCAGCATTGCCATCGGATATATGCCTGTTGCGTTAACCTTTGGGTTGTTGGCACGGACAACCGGCCTCACGGTCACGGAAACGGTACTGATGAGCATGCTCGTGTTTGCAGGGGCTGCTCAATACATATCACTGAGTCTGATAGCGGTTGGTACTGGTATCATTGAAATTATTCTTACAACGTTTATCGTAAACATCCGTCACTTCCTGATGTCGGCTTCTTTAAGTGAAAAGCTCGAGGAAGACCGTTTGTTTAAAAAGCTTTTTTATGCGTTTGGGATTACGGATGAAACCTTCACGGTCATCAGCGTCAAAGATGGCAAAGTAAGAACGGGTTTTGCCGTCGGGGTGATGCTCATTTCATACGGGAGCTGGGTCGTGAACTCTGGTGTAGGCTACTTCATTGGGGAAATCCTTCCCGAGTTTCTACAAGCGAGTATGACGATCGCTCTTTATGCCATGTTTGTGGGACTCCTCGTTCCTTCCATGAAAAAAAGTGTCAAGGTCACGTTTTTAGCTGTAGTGGCCGGTGCGTTGAATAGCATCCTGCTTTTCACGACCAACCTTTCAAACGGATGGTCGATTGTACTTGCTACCCTCGTATCAGCCGTGATTGTGGAATTGGTTGTCATAATGAAGGGAGGAGAGAGAGCGAATGAATAGCGCGATTGTGTTGATGATCATCGGTATGGCGATTGTCACGTATATTCCCAGAATGCTTCCTTTCCTCGTATTTAAAGGGAAAGAGCTGCCTCCATTTCTTCAAGGGGTATTAAAGAATGTTCCCTTCGCCGTATTAGGCGCTTTAATTTTTCCGAGCATCCTTTTGATTCAAGAGGGGAATCTTATGTTTGGAGCCGTCGGGACGGCAGCCGCATTTGTCATCGCCTTTCTTGGTGCCAACGTCATCCTTGTGGTGATTGGGGCGATTTCAGTACTGTCTTTGTATTCGGTGTTCTTGATGTAAGCCGCGATTCGGGTCGCGGCTTTTTTAATTGGAGGGGGATTTCGCGATTTCTGCCGTAATGTGTTTAGGTTCTAAATCTTTGGACAGGGTATTACATATAGTAATGAAGACATTGAAGGGAGGAAATATGTTGGCTAAAAAATGGGCACTTCGTTCAATCCTGGCTTATTTGCTATTAGGCTTGTTTCTATATGTGTATTTATTTTTCTTGGCGGATTCTACTTTGCCTGACATGTACAACGGAAGCAGTGCTGATCCAGCCACCTTTATGAATGATAAAGAAATTATGCTGAGTGAGGATTTTTCTAAAATCAAGAATCTCCTGTTTTTCTTATCCACTCCTTATGAATGGTTGTTTTATTTCCTGATCCTGATCCTCGGGGTCTCGCGTATGTTTGAGAAGTGGGCGAGGGGCACAGTGAAAAATGGTTTCCTGCAAACGGCCATTTATTTATTCTGGTTATCGATTGCTTCTTTTGTAGCGATTTTTCCTCTTCAGTATATTTCCTATAAAATTTCGAAGAGCTACAATATTTCCACCCAAACCTTTGCCATGTGGATGAAGGATGAGGTCACGGATTTCTGGGTGAATTACCTGCTTATGTTCATCATTGTTTCTGTGTTATATGGTTTGATGAAACGATTCAAACAGCGCTGGTGGCTGGCAGCCTGGGCATTGTCTGTACCATTTACGGTTTTCATGATGTTCGTGCAGCCTGTATTGATCGATCCGTTATACAATGACTTCTATCCACTGAAAGATAAAGCGTTAGAAGAGCAAATCCTGACTCTTGCAGACAAGGCGAAAATCCCTGCAGACCACGTGTTTGAAGTCGATATGTCGGAGAAGACGAACTCCCTGAACGCCTATGTTACCGGTGTAGGATCCAATTCCCGGATTGTCCTCTGGGATACGACACTTGAAAAATTAACAGACGAGGAAATTCTGTTTGTAATGGCTCATGAAATGGCTCACTATGTGGAGAAGCATATCTATATAGGCATTGCGATATACCTGATCCTATCCTTTTTTGGATTATTCCTGACGGCCAAGCTGATGAGAGGGATCGTCGCCAATCATAAAGAGGACATGAAAGTATCGAACGTGTCGAACTTGAGCTCATTACCTCTGTTCTTGATGATTACGTCCATGCTGCTGTTCACTGTCAGTCCCCTTAGTAACTGGATCTCCCGCTACCAGGAAACGAGGGCTGACCGATATGCAATAGAAATGACGAGCGACAAAGAAGCCGCCATTTCATCTTTCCAAAAGTTATCCAAGGTGGGATTATCTCAGGTCAATCCGCCTTTACTTGTGAAGATTTTCCGTTACGGCCATCCGACGATGCTTGAACGACTGACGATGCTTGAAGAGTATGAAACAGAGAAAGATACAGAGTAAAGGGGTAATACTGAGGATAGGTTCTCCCTCTATAAATTGAAAGAGTGTGCATGACATGAAGGACGACTTGTGGTAGGAAGCGAGTCGTTTTTTTATTGTGTCTATTTCTAAATCCTATTCCTGAAATTCCAAATTTCAGTGCACAATCCTCGTAAATATGGTAAAATAAGGAATTGTATAGTTGGGTTTTTCAGTTTATTAAAACTGGCAGGGGGGCGGGGAAAATCAAGTATCAAAAGCTTGGATATTATTTATTCGTTTTATGTTTACCGTTTTAGCGTTAATCGGTTTACCTTTTTTGAGTTATCTTGAAACTGGCCGCCCGATGATGGAGTGGTCTTTGATCATTGGGATATTAGTTACCCTGATCATCATCTACGTAAACGGAGATGGATATTTTTACAAAAAGGGGCAGCATTTGATCAAAGAAAAAAAGAAGAGGTTTTATCATTCCATTTCTTTCTGGACGGCTTTTGTTTATACCGCCGTAGCATTATACTTTACGATTAAAACTTATGGGAATTTACTACATTAGATCTTCCTTGAATGGAATTTCAATATGATGAGGAAGAAGCCGCCAGTCCGTCTTTTACAAATAGAATAGGTGAAATGTATCAAGTGAAACGGTCCGTCACTTTGAGGAGACCCGACCATACGTTTATTTTTAATAAAGGAATAATGAAAAAAGCCTGGTTCTTAAAAAGACTAGGCTTTTTCTCTTTTACTGATAATCAGGTTCTTCGCTTTCTCTGTCATATAAGCGAAAATTACATCTTTGTAATGAAGTCCGGAGTTCGTTAGTTGAGCTTCCAGCCATTCTTGCGATTTCCCAAGGAGCACCAGGTTCCGCGTTTGGATTTTACCATCCACAATCACTGAAATCGGCAATCCCTCGTCATCGATTTTAAGGCCGAGATGCTGGACGGTAACAGGGGTGTTTTCCACCTTTGGAATGATGCTTACTTCACCTATCGGCTCGAGCATGGCGTAGTCCACGTCTGAAATCTTCGGGTAACCTTGTGAGCGTAGAATGGACGTCAACTGAATCAGCGATATCTTAGATTTCTCAAGGTTGTCCTCTAGAATTTCACCATTTTTAATCAGCAAGGTAGGTTCTCCAAGAAAGAAACGGTTTCCCCATTGACTTAAGGTCATGAATGAAAACAGAACATGCAGTCCTACTAAAATGACGAGAGATGCAATCGTCGGCCAGAATTCTGTAGAGATTAAGGGCTCAGAGGCAATGGTCCCGACAATGATAATCGCCACAAGATCATAAGGGGTCATTTGTACAATTGTGGATTTTCCCATCAGTCGCATAGCGGCAATGGTAATTAAGTAGAGGACAAGTACTTTTATTAGCAGGATCATCATATTCGCTCCAAAGTGTATAGGTTAGCTTTAGGATGTACTATTTAAATTGAAGTAATTCATGAAATGGAGGGGGTCCAATGGCCCGTCCATTAAAAAAGGAATAGCTGACTCTGTGGAGAGTCAGCTATTATTTATCATCCGTAGCTTAGGTTCAGTTCGTTTAATTCTTTTGTTAATTTCATGAACAAAGGTTTATTTTTCTTATCCAGGGCGGCGTCAATGTCTGTCAGGAGTTTTGTCTTACGGGTTGTCAGAATGCTTTCATGCAACACCATGTCAATATAGATCTCCATTACACTTCTCTCAGCGGCTTTCTTCCGGGTCATCGCAGAAGCTTTCATCATTTCGGTATAGGACTTTTTGTTTTCCATATACGGTCACCCCTGAATTCTTTTTATTAGTATATGGGGTAAGTAGTAAAAATTCAACTAAAAAATTAAATATTCTGATAATTTTTTACTCATAAACGGGTGGCGTGCAGTAAATTTCAGAATTTTTAAAAATATAGGAGACAACCCTCGGAATTTGTGGTATTATTTTGGTGAAAAATGTAAATGGAGGCGATGAAATGAGAGAAAAATCTCGAATTATAGAAGAATATGAAGTGAATCCCCATACGATGATCCTGCAGCCTATTGAGTACGGTGCCAGGACATTTACCAAGATCATAGAGGTAGATGACGTGCTAGTCTCCCCATTTAAACCGTTTGATATTTTGAAGAAGAGCTGTGAATTCTTTGGTTCCTCCTATGAAGGAAGAAAAGAAGGCACCAAGAGACTTACGGGTATTATCTACAAAGCTCCCATCATGGTGAATCCTCAGATGTCCATTTATCTTTTTCCAACATCATCTCCTGTCAAGCAAGAATGTGCCTGGGTTTCCCACTCCCATGTTCGTGGGTATGAACGATCGACAAATGGATCAACGAAGGTATATCTTCAAAACAATGAGTCCTGCACGGTTCCGATTTCATATAGTTCCTTTGAAAATCAAATGCTTCGCACCTCTGATTTGCGTATTGCATATACACAGCGGGTGGCAGAAATGGAAAGTAAATATAATACGAAGGTTCACACTGAAGCGAGTAATATAAAAACGTTTTATCTCAATCCAACTATCAAAAAAGCTGATGCGTGAGATCAATCACGCTTCTTTTGTTGTGTCTGTTTTCGTTTCCAGGAAACGGCGATACAAATAATGTCTCATTAGATCCTCCACCCGGTTGCGAAGGCGCGGATTAAAGTAGTTATGGTGTTCTTCATAACCCTTATAAAGAAACATATACATCGTAAAAGCATCGTCTGATTGAATTCGCTCAACCTTCATCTTATTGGTCCTCATGTACTTTTTTACATGAGCGAGTTCTCCTTGGATGACCTTCATCGTCTCCTCGACCAATTCCAGATACGGTCGTTTTAATTTAAAAGGACTGCTATCCACGATTTGCAGATCACGATTCAATATGGTCAGCACCATCGGTAAATAAATCGCCTGTTCTAATATATTCCTGTCATTCTCCGGGATCCTTGTCATATGAAAAGACTCCTTTTCATTTTTGATATAGAACGAATGTTCGTATTTTCATTTTACGTGGAATTCGATTTACTTTCAATAGGGAAAGTTGTAGAATTTGAATTTGTTTCTATTATGAAGGGCAGTTCGAGTTTTTATCCATAAAGGGAAAAGTATTTCTGACGTCGAAATCATATGGGGAACAGAAGAAAGGATGGTATCAGAACATGAATAAAGGAATTGAAATCCAGGACCTCTACGAAATAAAGGCCGTATCCGATCCAAGATTGTCTCCAAGCGGAGAAGAAGCCGTATTTGTCCAAACCATCATGTGTGAAGAAAAAAATGAATATTTCTCAACCTTACATAGCATTCGTCTGCAAGATAAGACCACTCGCCAATGGACTTTCGGAGAACAAAAGATTTCATCTCCGAGATGGTCACCTGATGGGGGGACGATTGCCTTTGTCTCAAATCGTTCCGGCGTGAATCAGCTTTATGTCATTCATCGTGATGGAGGGGAAGCAGAGCAGCTGACGGATTATCAAAAAGGCGTTTCGAATCCTGTATGGTCTCCTTGTGGTGAAAAGATCGCTTTCTCGATGCGATTGGAAAAAGGGGAGACGTTTGAAAAGAAGGATGGCGAAGAAGAGAAATTAAAGCCATTTGTTGCGACAAGCATGAAATATAAAAGTGATGACCGAGGTTTCGATGACAACTGCCACTCGCAGATAGTAATGGTGGGGGTGGTGTCGAAGGAAATGAGAAGAATCACGGATGATGTCCATGATTACACTCTTCACTCCTGGTCCCCCGATGGTAAGCACATTGCGTTTTCAGTGGACAGAACAGAAGACAAAGATTTCTCCTTCCAGTCTGATTTATTTATTTATCATCTTGAAACGAGCGAATATAAGAAGATTAATGGAGAATCGGGGTACTACGGAGAAGCAAGCTGGTCTCCCGATGGAAAGCGTCTCTCCTATTTAGGACATGGACGTGAATATGAGAATGCGACACACAATAAGGTGTGGTTGCATCACCTTGAAACCGGTCACTCCGTTTGCCTGACAGAAAGCATGGATGTACCTGTAGGAGATTATCTCAATACTGACAGTATCCAAGGCTCATCTCAAGCAGGAATCCTGTGGTCAAAGGACAATGAAAGTTTCTATTTCCTGGCGTCTGATTCAGGAAACACGGTCCTTTACTACGCTCACATTGAAGGAGCCATCTACCCTGCATTGCTGCAGGAGCAGCAGCATATATATGGATTCGACTTCGATTCTGATCGCCAAGTAATGCTCGTTGCCATGAGTAAACCGACAGAACCTGGTGAATTGTATACTCTTCATGTTCCTACCGGAGACCTGAAGAAAGTGACCAACCTGAACGGGGGCCTGGCGGATCGTGAAATATCCTCTCCTCAAGCCTTTATGTACAATGGTGCGAAAGGCTGGCAGGTACAAGGCTGGATCATGAAGCCAGTCGACTATGAGGAAGGAAAGAAATATCCACTAATCGTCGAAATCCACGGAGGCCCCCACACCATGTATGGGAACACGTTCTTTCACGAATTCCAAGTACTGGCAAGTAAAGGATATGCTGTTTTATATGTGAATCCAAGAGGAAGCCATGGCTACGGGCAAGAGTTCGTGGATGCCGTAAGAGGCGATTACGGCGGCGGGGATTACGAAGATATCATGGCAGCAGTCGAGTATGCCCTTGAGGAATTTTCGTTTATTGATGAAACCCGCTTAGGTGTGACCGGTGGAAGCTATGGAGGGTTCATGACCAACTGGATCATCGGTCATAGCGACAAGTTTAAAGCGGCGGCCACCCAGCGCTCCATCAGCAATTGGATCAGTTTTTACGGAGTGAGCGATATCGGCTACTACTTCTCGGAGTGGCAAATCCAAAGCGACCTCGGCGACATCGAAACCCTTTGGAAGCATTCACCCCTTGCTTATGTGAAGAATATGAACACCCCCCTATTAATACTTCACAGCGAAAAGGACTACCGTTGTCCAATCGAGCAGGCGGAACAGTTATTCATCGCATTAAAGCGAGAGAAAAAAGATGTAAGATTCGTGCGTTTCCCGGAATCCAATCACAATTTGTCACGGAATGGAAAACCTTCCTTGAGGGAAGCAAGATTACAAGAGATTGTGGGTTGGTTTGGGGAGCATTTATAGAGGAGAGAGCTGTCATTCCTGGATGGGGATGGCTGTTTTTTTAGGGGAAATGGGGAATGAAGAATAAAAAAATGAAATTTGACGAGTGTGGAGCACTATTGTGAAAGTCGATAATAAATGGGGCGAAGTCGATAATATCAACCGGACGGAGTTGAGGAATCCTTGACTGGATTGTTTGGAGAAGGAATTTATCTACCGTTCCCCGATTTTAACATCCTCAAAAACACTTTTATCTGCTAAAGATTCAATATATCTGGTAATGTACAAAATCCGACAAATTTTGCGAACGAAAGACGAACCAACGAACGAATCCTAATCCAAAACCTATTCCAGAACGCACCCCAAAAAATAACCCACCCCAAAACGTTTACATCCCCCCTCATTAGGCAAAGTTATATTAATAAAACGACCCGAGAGATAACAATATGGAAATCCTGATTTGGTGTGATATGATGAAAATATAAGTAACGATATAACGAAATGAGTTTATTTGTTCATGGTCGTTTAAGGGGAAACATATAATATGGATATAAAGTCGATAAAAGAATGGTTTACACTTGAAAATATGATGGACCTGATTCAGCAGTATCGTTCGTTTGGACCCATTCCAGGGATCCTGCTGCCGCTGCTGGAAGCATTTCTTCCGTTCCTGCCACTGGTTGTGTTTGTGACGGCGAATGCCAATGCATTCGGGTTATGGTGGGGGTTTCTGTTTTCGTGGATCGGGGCTACTCTTGGAGCTCTTATTGTATTCTTGTTGGTAAGAAGGTATGGGGAGACCCGATTTTTTCGTTTCCTGAGAAAGAACCGCCAAGTGAAACGATTGACGAAATGGGTAGACAAGCATGGGTTTGGCCCGTTGTTCATTCTCTTATGCTTTCCTTTTACGCCGTCTGCCGTGGTGAATGTAGTGGCGGGTTTGTCGTCGATCAGCATCGCTCAATATATGCTCGCGGTGGTAACAGGGAAAATGGTGATGATTTTTACCATAAGTTTTATCGGATATGATATCATATCATTAGTAAGACAGCCAATACGTACTGTGATCGTTGCAGCCATTATCTTTGTGCTATGGTTTGTAGGGAAACGAATTGAGATACATCTGAATAAGAAAATGGAAATAGACCAACGAATTGAACGGAAAAAGCAGGAGGAATCAAATTGAGAGAAGAGGTAAAAAGAGAAGGACTCGAATGGATTAAAGCCTTAGGGATTGGACTGATCATCTTTATCATCATTCGAACCTTTCTCTTCTCCAACTATGTAGTCGAAGGTGAATCGATGATGCCGACACTACAGGATGGAAATAAGCTTGTTGTGAACAAAATCGGTTATCATATTGGAGACTTGGATCGCTTTGATGTTGTCGTCTTTCATGCAAATGAAAATGAGGATTATGTGAAACGCATCATCGGACTGCCCGGTGATAAGGTCGTTTATAAGGACGATAAGCTATATATTAACGGAGAGTACTATCCTGAACCTTATTTAGAGAAATTCAAGCAAGAGTATATCGGAAATAAGCTGACGGGTGACTTTACTCTGGAAGAAATCACAGATGAGCAAACGGTTCCCAAAGGAAAAGTATTTGTTCTTGGAGATAACCGCCGGGGAAGCATGGATAGTCGCTACTTCGGGTTCATAGACCGTGAACAGATCGTCGGGAAGGTGGATCTTCGTTACTGGCCTATCAACGAATGGGATGTACAATTTAGAAACTAACGATCCTGAATGCTGTTCAATACTTGAGCAGTATTCTTTTTTTTGTAAAAGATTCTCCACTTAAGTACTAGTTGTCCTCCATCGCCCAATATAAATATGATAGAATAGTAAGAAAATTCGTTCGTTTTGAGGGTGGTTGTGTGACAACAGAAATTCCAATCATTGAAACCAAATTTGTGCCGCCTGTTGTCAAGGATTCATATATTAGGCGGCCAAGCTTAATGAAAAAAATGAGAACGGTTACAGATTATAAATTGGTGATCGTTCATTCGGGGGCAGGCTACGGAAAGAGTACTGCGATCAGTCAGTTTCTTCAAGATGTAAAGCCGAACCATTGCTGGTACTCGATTACGCAAACCGATGACGGACTGGTTCCGTTTGTCACAAATATTGTGTATAGCATCCAGAAGCAAATCCCTCATTTTGGAGAAGAGTTGAGGGAAACCATTCTGTCCATGGGGCAATATATGAAGGATGATGATATCTACAGATTAAGTGCATTGTTTATTAACGAATGCATGAAAATCCCCCACACATTCACCATTATCGTCGACGACTATCATTTAGTGGACCATTCCTTCCTTATAAATCAATGGATGGAGAAGGTCATTGAGCACTTACCGGGTCACATTCATTTCTTTCTATCTACACGAACCAAGCCTTCATGGGCCACATTTATCCAGCTGAAAATATCCCGACAATTATTAGAGATAACAGAAAATGATTTGTGCCTCACGAAAGAAGAGGTGGAAGTACTTCTAACGGACTTTCATGAAACGGTCATTCCCGAATCCCAGCTTGATGCGATTTGTGAATTAACCGAAGGCTGGGTCATTGCTGTCAGTATGATTCATTCGCAGCTTCAAGAGAATCCTGATATTCTCATGGTGGAAAAGCAGCATTCCTCCCTTGAAGAGCTCTTTCATTATTTGGCACATGAGGTGTTTTCTAAGCAAACACCGATCGTGCAGCAGTTCTTGAAGCAAATCTCGATTCTCGATGAAATAAATGGACGTACATGCGAAGCCATCTTTGAACTGCCGGGATCCGGGCAAATGTTAAACCAGCTGTCAGAGAAAAATGCCCTTATTCAAGAAATGAAAGGATCACATCATTATCGACTTCACGCCCTTTTCCAAACTTTTTTAGAACGGAAATTTAAAGAAGAAAGCATAGGGCTCTATAAGGAATTACAGCTGAAATGTGCTCGATTCTATGAACAGAACGGGAAGTGGGAAAAAGCGATTCATCATTATATGAAAATGGAAAACATTGAGGCGGTGTCCGCTATTCTTGTTCGTGAAGCGGATGCGATGATGAAAAGTGGACAGCTCGAAACACTTGGTGACTACTTGGGGGAGGTTCCAGACTCCTTAAAGGATCAATATTATCCTCTTTGGTTTTATCAAGGTGAGTTCTTTCGTTATCGGTCATTCTACGAAAAAGCAGAAAAAGCCTATACCCATGGAATTCAACTGGCAGAGGAAAAGAGTGACGCGCTCATGCTGAGCAAAGCATATGAAGGAATCGGCAGAATCTATTTAGACACGATTCAGCCGGGAAAAGCACAGCGGTTTTTACTCAAAGCCATTGAATGTTTAGAGGTTGAAGATCAAGAATACCTTTTCGAAAAAAATCATTTATATGTTCTGATAGCAGAGAATTTGGTGAACTCTGGAAAGGCAATTCAGGCGAAAATCTGGTATGACAAAGGAAAGAAGAGCGGTTTCATGAAGGAAGAAGGCAACCTTGAGGCAAGGATGCTTCTCCGAACAGGGAAGCTTCAAGAAGCAAAACAGGTTCTTCTCTACAAAGAAGGAGAAGACCGGCTTCCACAATCCCATCGGGAAAAAGAATTGCTTCTGTCGCTTATTCAATCGTTCATGGGGAATGGCAGCGAAGCCAAATCATTAGCTCAGCAGGGGATCAGTCAGGGAATCAAAGGGAAGTCTCCTTTTGTGGAAGCATGCGGTTGGATTCGCATGGGTCATGCCGTTCAGCTCATCAGTGATTACGACACAGAGCTTGCAAAAAGCTGCTATGAAACATCGTTAGAATTAATGAGTCAGATCAATGTTTCAAGGGGAAAAGCAGAACCATATATGGGACTGTCGATTCTTTATGCCAGATCAGGAGATTTCCAGAGTGCAAAGGAATTAGCCGAAGAGGCTTTGCATGAAACGGAAAAGGTAGAAGATATGTGGCTATATTCACTCATACTTCTGAGCGTCGGGATAACGGACTTTTACAAAGAAGAATTTGAAGAGGCAAGGAAAAGCTTTGAACGGGCGAGCAGTCATTTTCAATCGTGCGGAGACCGTTACGGCAAAATGGTGACAGATTTGTGGAAAAGCGCAATTGCCTACAAAACAGGTGATCACGATAGATTCGTTGAAAATATGACCTCCTGCTTAAATGAAGTCCAAATGGGAGAATATGAGTTTATCTTTTTCAAGCCGACTACATTCGGGCCGAAAGACCTGCAAAGCCTGATTCCATTATTAGTCAAAGCTTACCAGGAGAGCATTCATGCCTCATTTTGTCATCAGCTTTTAACCAAATCAGGATATGATTCGATCACCTCCCATCCGGGGTACACAATCAAAGTTCAAACCCTCGGACGCTTTGAAATCCGGTTAGGCGATCATAAAGTCATAGAGAAGCAGTGGCAGAGGGAGAAGGCGAAAGAATTATTTCAATACTTCCTGATTCAACGGAACCAATTAAAACGGAAAGAAGAAATCATTGAAGAACTGTGGCCAGAGGGGACAGGTTCGGACCGTGACTTCAAGGTGGCACTCAACGCCCTGAACAATGTATTAGAACCCAATCGTCAAGCAAGGGGAAAAGCTTTCTTTATCGGTCGCCATCAGGAAGGGTATGGATTGAATCCAATGGCCAACATCGAATACGATGCAGATCAATTCACCAGCTGGATCACAGAGGGATTAAAAGAAAACGATGTGGAGAAATCCATTCAATTCCTCGAACGGGGATTCCACTATTATAAAGGGATGTTCTTGCCGGACCGGAAAGGGGCGTGGTGGACCGAGAAGGAAAGGGAGCGACTTCATCTCCTATACTTGAGAGGACTGGAGAAACGGGCTCAGATCGCAGTGAGAATGGAACGGGTCGATGAAGCCATCGATTACTGCCTGACGATTATCGAACATGATCCCCTTTGGGAGGAAGCCTACCGCATCCTCATGTACGGCTATTATCAAAAGAATAACCGTCCCCAAGCCGTTAAGTGGTTTCAGCGCTGCAAAGACATCCTCGAATCCGAACTGGGCGTCGATCCCATGACAGCGACACAGCAAATGTATGAAATGGTCATTGGTGCGAAGGTAAGAGGAAGGCTATTTGAATAAGGAAAGGGTCAGATCCACTTTGGGGATCTGATCCTTTTTTATTTTGAGATGGATTTACATTGCGAGATTCGGTCGAAGAAAGCCAGGAACTCAATTGCTTTTATGAGAACTTGGGTCATGATCATATTTACCGTAGGAACATTGGTTATTATCGCAGGATATTCGATTAGAGTTTTGAATAATCCAGTCGTTTTATCGAATAATCCAGCGAAATATCAAGGAAACCGGCCGTTTTATCGAATAATCCGGGGGAAATAGCATGAAAGCCGGCAGTAATATCGAATAATCCAGCGGAAATAGCATGGAATCCAGCCGTGTTATCGAATAATCCAGCCGAAATAGCATGGAATTCAGCCGTTTTTCCACTTAATCCGGCCGAAATCATCAAAAAACCGGCCAATTAACATAATTATCCAATTACGATCCTTATTTGCACGCAACCCATTCAAAAACATCGCCCCACTCCCATGTAACTCATTTGTAACTCACCTCACCTAAGATGAATTCAAAGCTATTATCGCTTTAGTTCATATTCCGAGGGGGAGAAAATGTGAAACGATCGTTTAGATGGACGACTTTAATGATGTTGATGTCATGCATGCTTATTGCTGCGAGTGCCTGCAGCTCAGAAAGCAGTGGCGGGTCGGGGGATACAGATGAGAAAGAACAGGAAACGGTGAAGATCGGGGTGCTTGCTTCCCTTACAGGGGCACTGGAGTCATATGGGAAGCAAACGCAGCGCGGATTTGAATTAGGCCTCGAGTATGCCACGGATGGAACGATGGAAGTGGCGGGGAAGAAAATAGAAGTTGTGTTTGAAGATACAGAAACGAAGCCAGAGGTTGCTGTTCAAAAAGCGACGAAGCTTTTAGAAGAAGATGGAGTGGATTTCCTGGTTGGATCATCAAGCTCAGGTGACACACTGGCCGTGCTGCCACTTGCAGAAGAATACGAAAAGATCATGATTGTCGAGCCGGCGGTTGCCGATAGTATTACAGGTTCAGAGTTTAATCCTTATATCTTCCGTACAGCCCGTAACTCTTCACAGGATGCTGTTGCAGGGGCTGCTGCGATTGCGAAGGATGGAGTGAAGATCGCTACACTGGCACCGGATTATTCATTTGGCCGCGACGGGGTGGCAGCCTTTAAAGAAGCGGCTGAAGGTCTTGGAGCTGAAATTGTACTTGAAGAATATGCAGATCCGGCCGCTACAGATTTTACATCGAATATCCAAAAGGTCATTGATAGTAAACCGGATTATCTATTTGTCATCTGGGCAGGTGCGAACTCTCCATGGAATCAAATCGGGGATATGAAGCTCCAGGAAAAAGGGATCAAAATTTCTACAGGGGCACCAGATATTGCTGCTCTATCAGCTATGGAACCACTTGTGGGGATGGAAGGGTTCAGTGTCTATTACCATGAACTGCCGGACAATGACATTAACGACTGGTTAGTGGAAGAACACAAGAAGAAATATGACGGGGACGTTCCGGATCTCTTTACCCCAGGTGGGATGAGCTCGGCGATTTCCATTGTGGAGGCGATCAAGAAAACAGAAGGGGATTTAGATCCTGATACCCTCATTGAAACGATGGAGGGAATGAGCTTCGAAACACCGAAGGGAACGATGACCTTCCGGGAAGAAGATCATCAGGCATTACAAACGCTATATGCCATCAAGCTCGAGAAGAAAGAGGGAGTTCCATATCCTGTTCCGGTATTGATCAGAGAGCTTTCGCCGGAAGAAACGGCTCCTCCGATCCGTAACTAAAATCGAACTTAAAGGAATGAAAAGGGGGGTGACTGACTGGGTGTTTTGGCACTTTGTTATCAGTCAGCCCCTTTCATGAAATCTAAGCGGGGTGAAGAAGCTTGAGTATTTTAGAAACAAAGAATCTAACGATTAAGTTCGGAGGTCATATTGCCGTCGATGATGTAACGTTCTCGGTACCTGAAAGGAAATTCAAGTCGATCATCGGACCGAATGGTGCCGGGAAAACGACGCTGTTTAATCTTCTGAGCGGTCAGTTAAAGCCAACTGGCGGAGATGTGTTTTTGAAAGGACAAAAGATTACGAGACTCTCTCCTACAAAAAGGGCCAGGCTTGGAATCGGTCGCTCCTTTCAAATGACGAATGTGTTCCCGAATCTGACGGTTTTAGAGAATGTGAGATTGGCCGTGCAGTCAAAGCTTGGAATCCGCTATGTGATGCACAGGAATATCAAAGCGTTCAGTGATGTCATGAGTGAAGCCTATGACTTATTGAAGCTCGTCATGCTCTCGAATAAAGCGGACTCTCTTGCCGTAAACCTTGCACACGGAGAAAAAAGAAAGCTAGAGATCGCCATGCTCCTTGCACTGGATACGGAAATTTTGCTATTGGATGAACCTACTGCAGGAATGTCCCTGGAAGAAGTACCGGCGATCCTGGAAGTGATCCGTACCATCAAATCTCAAGGGGATAAAACCATTGTCCTCATTGAACACAAAATGGATATGATCATGGATCTGTCTGACAGCATCATGGTGTTATTCAATGGTCGAATGCTTGCTGATGATCATCCAAAGGAAATCATGAAGAATGAACAAGTGCAATCGGCTTATTTAGGGGGACTTTACGATGAGCACACTGCTTAAAGTAGAAAACATCGAAACATATATCGGTCAGTATCACATTTTGCAAGGAGTTTCCTTTGAGGTGAAAAAAGGCGAAGTAACCGTACTGCTAGGAAGAAACGGGGCTGGGAAAACGACCAGTCTCCGGAGCATCATGGGACTGACCCCGCCCTCGTCAGGAAAAGTCATCTATAAAGAGGAGGAGATTCACACGCTTCCCACCTTTAAAGTAGCCAATAAAGGAATCGGATATGTCCCGGAGGATCAGGGGATATTTGGAGACCTGACAGTGGAAGAGAATATGAAGGTAGCCATGAAAACGCAAGATCAAGAGACCGGGGATCGAATGAATTGGATCATTGATCTGTTTCCCGATTTGAAAAAATTCTGGAAAAAGGCCGGCGGGAATTTAAGCGGAGGGCAGAAGCAGATGCTTTCCATTGCAAGGGCGTACTTAAATAATAATGACCTTATCTTAATCGATGAACCGAGTAAGGGGCTCGCTCCGATTGTCGTCGAGAAAGTGATGCATTCCATTGAAGAAATGAAAGAAAGAACGACGATCCTTCTTGTTGAGCAAAACTTTATGATGGCCAGTCAAATCGGGGATCGTTTCTATATTATCGACGATGGAACCACCGTTCACGATGGGCAAATGCAATCGTTGGTCAAAGATGAAGAATTGAAGAAGAAATACTTAGGAATTGCGTGAGGAGGGAAGAGGATGGACCTCATCATTAACTTGGCACTTAATGGATTGGCCACAGGGATGCTGATCTTTCTGCTGGCAGCAGGTTTGACGCTCATATTTGGATTAATGGATGTATTGAACTTTGCTCACGGAGGCTTATTTGCATGGGGAGCATACAGCGGCGTCTGGGTTTATACCGTAACAGACAGCTTTATGGTAGGCATTATCGGAGCGATTGCAACCGGATTGGTGCTGGGACTCGTGACAGAAAAATTCATTATACAGCCGGTTTACGGAAATCATGTTCAACAGATTCTCATTACGTTAGGGTTCATGCTCGTTCTTTCAGAGATGTTGAAAGTCGTGTGGGGACCGAACCAGCTATCCGCGAAAGCGCCTGACTATTTAGCGGGGAGCTGGGAAATCGGGGATATCATTGTCATTAAATATCGTGTCTTCATTATCCTTGTTGGATTATTGATTTTCACGATTATCCAGCTGATTTTGAATAAAACAAGAATCGGCTTGATCGTCCGGGCAGGGGTCATGAATAAAGAAATGGTGGAAGCCTTTGGTATCAATATTAAGAAAATGTTTATGTACGTCTTTATGGTTGGTTCTTCCCTGGCTGCCCTCGGAGGAATTCTTCTTGCCCCGTACTCAGGTGTCATTTATGCAGAGATGGGCATGGAATTTGCGATCCTCGCTTTCATCGTTGTGGTGATCGGGGGAATGGGAAGTTTTCCGGGTTCGTTGTTTGCGGCTATCTTAGTCGGTCTGTCAGGCTCGTTCATGACGTATTATGTGCCCGAATTATCCCTGGCAGTCAATATGATATTAATGGCGCTTGTACTGATTTTCAGGCCACAGGGACTATTTACAGTAAAGGGGTGACAGAATGAAGATTCTCAAGCAGCGATCGAACGCATTTTTAGGAATAGCATTAGGGATCCTGATCATCTATCCGTTTTTCAATGATTCAAGAAGCATGATGATCCTCCTGACCCAGGTCTTCATCTTCGGCGTATTTGCCATGAGCTACGATCTCCTTCTCGGATATACAGGGATCGTTTCCTTTGGGCATGCCATGTTCTTTGGTATCGGAGCCTATTCTACAGGCATTTTTCTCGACCGAATGGAGCCTACCATGTTTTGGCTCATGGTCTCCATCCTGGTCGCTTCCGTCATAGCAGGATTGGTCAGCTATATCGTCGGACTCTTGACGTTACGACTTAAAAGTCATTTCTATGCGATGTTGACCCTTGCCTTTGCAGGATTATTCCTCGTCGGGGCTGAAAAATGGAGAAGCTTGACGTTTGGGAATGATGGGTTTACGTTTCGAACACCGGATTTAATGAAAGATCGTCTGGTATTTTACTTCATATGCCTAGGTGTCATGGCCGTCATCTTTCTTTTATTAAGAAGATTTACCCATTCTCCTGCCGGGTCCGTACTTCAGGCCATTCGTGAAAACGAGCAGAGGGCAGAATCACTTGGGTTCCAGGTCCTTCATTACAAAATTTTAGCCAGTGTGATTGCCGGAGTGATTGCGAGTTTCGCAGGTTCATTGTACGGCTTGTCTCTACGGTTCGTGAACACGAGTGTATTCACGATGGATGTCACCCTTGATGCGTTATTGATGACCATCATTGGCGGAGTGGGCACCCTGGTGGGACCGATCGTCGGAGCAGGACTGATTGAATTTGCCCATCACTGGTTGACCGAGCTCGCCAAAACCTATCCGATCTTTGAACGCTGGATCATTTTCTTCGGAATTCTTTATATCCTGGCGGTTATGTTCTTCCCGGCGGGTATTGTGGGGTCATTCAAGAAAATCAAGAAAAGAAAACGAGGGAAACGAGAGCACAGGGAAGAGAAAAACATCGCAAGCTAAAAGGGAGGATCTTTCATGACGATCGGCATTCTTAGCACAGGATTATATTTACCCTCAACTACTATGACAAGCGGGGAAATTGCTGAAAAAGCAGGACTTCCATTAGAGGTTGTAGAAAACAAAATGGGAATCAAAAAGAAAACGGTTCCAGGACCGGAAGATCATACATGTGCCATGGGCATTCAAGCGGCAAGGCGGGCCATCGAAAAAGCAGGTATCGATCCCAAGGATATTGATGTAGTCATCTACATTGGTGAAGAACATAAAGAATATCCCCTTTGGACAGCGGGAATCAAGCTCCAGGAAGAAATCGGTGCTTATCGGGCCTGGGCTTTTGACGTGGCGTTACGGTGCGGTACCACGATCATGGCGATGAAGCTTGCCAAAAGCTTACTGGAAACGGATCCCTCCGTTAAAACCGTGCTCCTTGCAGGAGGGTACCGCAACAACGATTTTATCGATTACCGAAACAGCAGGACCCGCTTTATGTTCAACCTGGCAGCAGGCGGCGGAGCGATGATCCTTCAAAAAGGTCTTAAGAAAAATGCCGTATTGGAAACGTCCATCATCACCGATGGCTCGTTTTCAGAAGATGTCATTGTCCCGGTGGGTGGAACGAAGGAGCCTCTGACAGGAGAGTCTATCGGACGATATAAGCTGGATGTCACCGATCCGGAAGGAATGAAGAAAAGGCTCGAGCAGAAATCCATGGATCACTTCTTAAAGGTTGTACGTGAATCGGTATATAAAAGCGGATACTCAGAAAAGGACATTTCATACGTAGCCATGCTTCATATGAAAAAGTCCGCCCATCGCTATGTATTAAAGGAATTGGGACTCACTGAAAAGCAGTCTATCTATCTGGAAGAATACGGACATATCGGCCAATTCGATCAAATTTTGTCACTGGAACTGGCAGAAGAAAGAGGCAAGCTGAATGAGGGCGATGTTGTCGTGCTGGTCAGTGCGGGGATTGGGTACGCCTGGGGAGCGACGACCATGATTTGGGGGAATTCATAAAAAGGGGGATAACGAAATGGCAGCGGTTCAACTAAAGAAAGTATTGCTTGGGAATGGAGAAACGTTAGCTTATCGGGAAAGAAACGGGGGACATATTCCACTGGTGCTTATCCACGGGAATATGACCTCATCCAAACATTGGGATGTTGTTTTGGATAAAATGGATGAAAGTTATAAAATTTACGCCGTTGATATGAGAGGATTTGGTGAATCAAGCTATCATCGGGAAATTACGAGTATAAAAGATTTGTCCGACGATATTAAGGATTGGGTTGACGAATTGGGCCTCCGTGACTTTTCAATGGTAGGATGGTCGACTGGTGGTGCAGTCGCCATGCAATTTGCCATCGATTATCCAGACTATTGCAAGAACCTTATTTTACTAGCTTCAGCTTCCACAAGAGGTTACCCATTCTTCGGCACTAAATCAGACGGCACACCTGATATGGGAAATCGCCTTCGTAGGATAGAAGAAATAATGATGGACAGCGGCAAAACCGTCCCGGTCCAAGCAGCATACGACGGGAACAACCGGGAATTTCTCCGCACCCTGTGGAATTCACTGATCTATTCGCACAACCAGCCCGATGATGAACGCTACGAAGCGTACATTGATGATATGAGAACACAGCGGAACTTGGCTCATATTTATCAAGCCTTAAACACGTTTAATGTTAGCAGTGCTTACAATGGTCTCGTTGATGGAACGAACCAGGCGAGCTCCATCTCGATTCCGGTACTTGTATTAAGAGGAGACCGTGATTATGTGATCACAAAAGAAATGGCAGAGGAAACCATCGAAGATATAGGAGAAAACGCTACATTTGTTGAATTAAAGAATAGTGGGCATTCACCGCTCATCGATGATGTAGATCAATTGCTTCGCGCAATGACATCATTTTTGCAGATGAAGGAGGAACCGGCATGAGACTGGAAGGTAAAGTCGCCCTGATTACGGGTGCTGCGAACGGAATAGGATATGCCGCAGCGAAAATTTTTGTGGAAGAAGGATGCCACGTTGCACTTGTCGACTTCAATCAGGAGGTCGGCGAAGAAAAAGCACGACAGCTGAATGAACTGGGAACGGGGAAAGCATGCTTTTTTCAAGGGGATGTAGCAGATCGATCTTCCGTTGATTCTTTTGTAAAAGAGGTAAGAGAACGATTTGGTAAAATCGATATTTTAATAAACAATGCTGGAATTACAAGAGATGGTATGATTCATAAGTTATCACCGGAAGACTTTCAAAAGGTGCTGGATGTGAATTTGACAGGTGTGTTCAATTGTACCCAAGCGGTTCTCCCCCATTTGATCGATAATGGAAAAGGGAAAATCATCAACACGTCTTCTGTAAGTGGGGTTTACGGAAATGTCGGACAAACCAACTATGCGGCAACAAAAGCTGCCGTGGTCGGAATGACGAAAACATGGGCGAAGGAATTGGGGCGTAAAGGTATCAACGTGAACGCAGTCGCGCCCGGATTCACCGAAACGAGTATGGTGGCAGCCGTTCCGGAAAAAGTCATCGATCAAATGAAGGCGATGATACCGCTTGGCAGACTAGGGAAACCGGATGATATCGCAAAAGCTTACTTGTATTTGGCATCTGATGATAGTGACTATGTAAATGGAACAGTCCTGCATGTAGATGGCGGCATCATGATGTAACTGATAGGAAAGGGAAGTGACAAAATGAGAAATGTAGTGATTACATCGGCCCTGCGTACGCCGGTTGGTGCATTTGGTGGAGCATTTAAAGATCTGCTACCGACGGATCTGATTGTACCTGTTATGAAAGAAGCGGCGAGAGAAAGCGGGCTCTCGGCAAGTGATATTGATGAAGTGATCCTCGGGCATTGTATTCAGAGGACCGACCAGCCTAACACGGCAAGAACGGCAGCGCTACTTGCCGGGTTTGACGACACGACGACAGGCTTTACGATTCAACGACAATGTGCCAGCGGGATGCAGGCAATCATTTCAGCAGCCATGCAAATTCAAACAGGCTTATCTGATATTGTCCTGGCAGGTGGAGTAGAAGCGATGAGCTCCAGTCCATATATTCTAAAGCAGCACCGCTTCGGTCAAAGGCTGCAACACGGTGAAATTCGGGATTCCGTTTGGGAGGTGCTTGAAGATCCGATCCACGGCATCATGATGGGAGAAACAGCCGAGAACCTAGCAGAAATTCACTCGATCTCCCGGGAAGAGCAGGACGAATATGCGGTGTTAAGCCATGAGCGTGCAGCCGCCGCGATGGAGAATGGATATTTCGATTCACAGATCCTTCCACTTACAGTAAAGGAACGTAAGAGTGAAAAGGTGATTGATAAAGATGAAAGTCCCCGAGCCGGGCTGAAAGTAGAAAAGCTGCAGAAATTAAAGCCTGCATTCCGTGAAGGCGGCACGGTGACTGCCGGGAATTCTTCAAGTCTCAATGATGGAGGGGCGGCACTGATCCTCATGAGTGAAGAAGAAGCCGAGCGAAGAGGACTTCAGCCCCTAGGAAGAATCGTTGGCTACTCAGTAGCAGGCGTGGATCCAAAAGTGATGGGGATCGGTCCTGTACCAGCCATTCAAAAAGGACTACATACAGCGAAAAATTGGTCTCTGGATGAGATCGATCTATTCGAGATTAACGAAGCATTCGCAGCACAGTATTTAGCTGTCGAAAAAGAGCTTGGTCTCGACCGGGAAAAGGTAAATGTGAACGGAAGTGGAATCAGTATCGGTCATCCAGTTGGCTGCACAGGTGCACGACTCGTTGTGTCTTTACTGCATGAATTGAAGCGTCGTGAATTGAAAAAGGGAATTGCTTCATTATGTGTCGGCGGCGGAATGGGCGCTTCGGTGTTGGTTGAAGGGATGTAAGAAGAGGAAGTGCTGGCTCTGGATGGGGCTAGTGCTTTTTTTGTGGGATTTTTAGTGTGGGAAGGAGACCCTCACCAATTACGGAAAGAACGTCTCCCCCCGTTAAGACCAATCACAACCCTATGATAATAGACTCATTTTCACGCATTTACACAAAATTTACCCTATTTTGACAATATGTAATGTACGCTAAATATATAGTCATTTTTAGAGGAGGCGAAGCAATTTGAAGGTTGTAAACAAAAAGATCATCAGCATTTTTTCTGTTTTAATTATTTTTATGATTGCGTGTGGTCAAGTATCTCCGAGTCAAATGAGTGCAGCGGGAAACGGGACGTGGAGTTCGCCATTTACTGTTGATCAGGCATTGTCCAATCAAGATGGTTCCACTCAGTCGGTGGAAGGATATGTGGTCGGGCAGCCGACCTCTACGTCATCCGTTGTCACGAGCAATTTTCCAAATGATTATGCTTTAGCTTTGGCAGATTCCCCTTCAGAATCCAACACGGATGATATGGTATATGTTCAAATTCCATCTTCCTACCGCTCAAACTATGGACTGCAAAGTAACCCAGGCCTGATCGGCGAAAAAATCAAAGTGACTGGAAGTTTAACGGCATATTTCTCTCATCCGGGAGTGAAGTCTACGTCAGCATTTGAATCAGTGGAAGATGGAGGCACTGATCCGACTGATCCTCCAACTGAACCAACCGACCCGCCAGCCTATGAAGAATACTATAATACCGCTGAAGGAAAGACGGGGTCTTCTTTAAAAACAGCACTACATAACATCATTGATGATCATCAAACTCTTTCTTACAGTGATGTATGGGGAGCATTGCGTAACACAGATGAAGATCCGAACAATCCCAATAATGTGATACTCCTGTACTCAGGACGCTCCCAATCGAAAACGACAAACGGCGGTGGAGTCGACGACTGGAACCGTGAGCACGTGTGGGCGAAATCCCACGGTGACTTCGGAACAGCGCAAGGACCGGGGACGGACCTTCATCACTTAAGACCAACAGATGTAACGGTCAATTCCACAAGAAGTAATCTTGATTTTGACAATGGTGGAACTCAGCATAGCGAAGCGCCAGGCAACTATTATGATGGCGATTCCTGGGAGCCTCGTGATGAAGTGAAAGGTGACGTCGCCCGTATGATCTTCTACATGGCCGTCCGCTATGAAGGGGACAGTGGAGAACTCGATTTAGAAATCAATAACAACGTCAACAATGGAAGTGCCCCGTACCACGGGAAAATGTCAGTTCTCCTTCAATGGAATGAACAAGACCCTGTCGATGCGAGGGAAATCAGACGCAACAATATTATTTTTGAACAATATCAAGGAAATCGAAATCCATTCATTGACCACCCCGAGTGGGCGGAAATGATCTGGTAAGCAGCACGGGGCCTGGACTCTTCCAGGCCCTTTTTTAATGTGGAAGCTAGGTTCCTTTTCTGTAACTCATTTGTAACCCCCGACATCTATCATGAAAGCAACCATCCAAAGGAGGAGATGAATATGGAAAGTGTAACAGATTGGTTGCAGAAGCGATCAATGATCTCTCCTGATCACGTTGCTTTAATCAATGCTCCTACCAATGAAACGATTGATTACCGCACCTTAGATGAACGGGCGTCTAAGTGGGCTCAATATATGCATGATACAGGAATATCGAAAGGGGACCGTGTGGTATTCATATCCACTAATCATACAGTCTGCTTCGAGCTCTTATTTGCCTGTGGAAAAATAGGGGCTGTATTTGTACCTCTTAATTGGCGATTATCCGCTGCTGAGATTGGGTCGATCATAGCCAATTGTACACCCGGCCTGATTTTATATAAAAAAGACTTTCAATCTCTTGTTTCAGACCTTGAAAACGTAGCAGAACAACACTGTATGGATAAAATCGCAACCTTTGTTTACTCCCAAAAACAGGGTATACCTCAATCTGCTACTCTGTCAGCCTCGGATCCTTGGGTGATGATTTATACAGGTGGAACGACGGGATGTCCCAAGGGAGTGGTTCTTTCTCATCGATCGGTAACTGCTAATGCCCTGAACACAGTGGTGAGCTGGAACTTGACAGAGGGAGACTGCACGCTGACGTATTTACCTACCTTTCACACGGGAGGGTTAAATGCTCTGTCAATCCCTCTTTTGATGGTGGGAGGGAAGGTCGTGATTGCTGAAAGGTTTGACCCCGACCAAGTGATACATGTCCTGAACGAATACGGATGCAGCATTGTTCTACTTGTCCCGACAATGTATCACTTGCTTATGGAAAATGAGGATTTTAAACATACTCCATTTCCAAAAATGAAGGTGTTTCTTTCAGGAGGAGCCCCTTGCCCCGGAAAGGTATATGAGTTCTTTAAGGAAAAGAAGATACCGTTTAAAGAAGGATATGGTTTAACCGAAGCGGGACCTAATAATTTTTATATTGATCCTTCCCGGATGAAAAAGGGTTCTGTGGGTAAAGCGATGATGTTGAATCGGGTAAAGGTGATTGATGAAGCCGGAAATCCTGTCGGTCAGGGAGAGGTGGGGGAGCTGCTGTTAGGAGGAGACCATTTATTTAAGGAGTACTGGAAGAATCCTAAGCAGACGAAAGAGGTTCTCAAAGACGGGTGGTTACATACAGGTGACCTGGCGAAATATGATGTGGATGAAGATTATTATATTGTTGGTCGAAAAAAAGACATGATCATTTCCGGGGGGGAAAATATTTATCCTCAAGAGATCGAGCATTGGTTATGTGAGCATCCAGCCATACTTGAGTGTGCGGTCATTGGACTCCCTCATGAAAAGTGGGGAGAGGTGGTCACGGCCTATATCAGGATTCGAAAAGGCGAGTCCATGACAGCAGAGGATGTGAGAACGTATTGCTTGCAGAAGTTTGGGAAGTTTAAGATTCCTAAAAACTATCATTTCATCGAAGAACTTCCTAAAACCGATGTGGGAAAAGTAAACAAAAAGGCACTCACGAAACTTTTTCAAGGGCAATAAAGGAATCGGAGAGGTACGCCCCGAAATACATACGTCGAGGTGAAAAAGACATGAAACGGTTATTGACGGGTACAAGAATTTATCTTACCGGATTTCAGGAAGAAGATGTTACGGCCATAAGGGAATGGAATCAAAATGAAGAAGTTCAGAGATTACTGGATGCTCTCCCCCATAAGCCTAAAACAGACGAAGAGATTAAAAAATGGATGGGGGATCCGGGAGACAACGCCTTTCGTTTTGCGGTCCGGCTGAAGGATGACGGAAGGATCATCGGATTTGTTGAGTTGGACGGAATTCTCTGGACCCATCGTGTGGGCTGGATTTCAATATCCATCGGTGACGAGCAGTCATGGGGGAATGGATTCGGCAGGGAAGCCATGCAGTGTCTCTTGGCGTATGCCTTTCATGAGTTGAATTTACACCGTCTTCAGTTAACGGTATTTTCGTATAATGAGAGAGCGATCCGTTTATATGAATCACTTGGATTCACAAAAGAAGGAAGTTTCCGTCAGTTCCTGCAAAGAGACGGGAATCGTTATGACATGATCCTGTATGGGTTATTAGTAGATGAGTGGAAAGAAGGATGATGGTGTCCTTCTTTTTTTGGTGTGTGGGTGGGGTGGTGGGATCGAGCGCTCAGTCAACTTCCTTTATTTGTTAAATAACGCAATAACCATACGGAATGACGCAATTAATCAAAAAAAGACGCAATACCCTTCCCAAAAGACGCAATTAACTACCCGATGGATAGGTCGGTAGGTATAAATTCACTACAAAGTTCCTCGATTTATCCTGCTGACATAATAAACGGACATATCCAAACGAAAGGAGGACAATATGTGAACATAACCGGCTTTAATCATCTGACAATCAACGTTAGTAGTTTAGAAGAATCGCTGACTTTTTATATGGAAATCCTGCAGGCAGTACTTGTACATAAAGGGAGAATGGATGCTTATCTGGAATGGGGTCCGATTTGGATCTGTCTCCAGGAAAAAGACAGCCTCGGAACGTCCAGGGGATATGGGGTCGATCACATCGCCTTTTCCATCAATGAAGAAGAGTTTTTTAAGGCTGTTCAACGATTGAAGGAGAAGGAAGTGTGTATTGTAAGGGGACCTTTAAGAAGAGGGAAAGGGTGGAGTGTCAATTTCCTTGCCACGGACAATATCCAATTCGAGCTCCACACCTCAAATCTTCAGGAGAGAATGGAGGACTGGTACTAATCCCCCGTCCCCCGTCTCCTCCGCTCAACATACAACATCACTCCCATCCAGGCATGAAACAAAAAGCATCCCAGTAACAGAAACAACGATTGAACGTAAGTAAGCTGCATGATCACTAAAGGAGCTAAGCTGGTTCCTCCTAATAAAATAAAGGAGTAAAGACTAAGAGCCTGGCTTCGGTCATCACCACTCATATCTCCAATTAGGGTAATCACCGTTGGAATCAACAATGAAATGCCGGAAACAAAGAGGACAGAAGATACAACGATGATAAACGGTTCGCTCATATACACATAAATGAAAGCGATGGATAAACTCGTAATGGAAATGGCTACACCCATAAAAAGAGTTTTATAGACCCCAATGGCTTCAAGAAGGCGACCGGTAAAGAGCGATAAGCCGACACCGATCATTCCGACTGCCCTGATGAGGAAGAGTACATCGGGACTTCCAAACAAGTATCTGGTCAAGCTGTCATAATAAGCAACAAAAGAGGCAAGAAGGGTGAACACGATACCGTAGCAGTAAAGGAGTTCCTTTCTCAAAAGGAGCTTATAAATCGTGACGATTTGGTGTGTGACGGAAACGGATCGAGTGGACGTTGTAGGTAGCGTTTGTTTTCCTATGAAAAATAAGGAGGAGTACACCACTGCGAAAAAGAAGAACACAGTCGTCCAGTTGCTGTAGCGGGTGATTCCTTCACTTAGCAATTGCCCGAGGATGCCTGCGAAAAGAAATCCGGAATTGATAAATGCTAGAAGCAGGGTTCGTTTTTTTTCAGAAAACAAATCATACGTATAAGCAAAGGCGACGGGGGCAAAACTCCCCAAACAAAACCCTTGAAATCCCCGTATGAAAAATAAACTCCAGAAGTCACCTGCAATCCCCACCAAGCCTGTTGAAATTGCAGAGGCAAGCATTCCCCAAACGAGAATCTCTTTCTTTCCAAAACGATCTGCGCCATTCGCAAAGGTAAGAAGTCCACAGGCGTAAAAAAAGATAAATGAGCTTCCTGCAATAACGACTTCACTTTGTGCGATGGACAGGGAGGAAGCGATATTCCTGTAGATTGGAATGAACGTGTAAATATTACAGGCTACCATAATCGCCATCACAACAAGAACAGAGGCGATTCTGTTAAAATATTGATTCATCATCCCATCACCTACCTCTTTTTACTGTATGCGGATGTTCCAAATTTTTTCAATAAAGATTGAGACGGGAAAGATTTGTTCCTGTGTACTATAATGAACCTATACAAAAATTCAACCTGCCTCATGGTTACAATAGATATTAGAATAAGAAAGGGAGTGAGAGGATGGCTGCACGTTTTATTCTCGGGCGCTCTGGTACGGGGAAAACACATCGCATATTAAATGAGATGAAGCAGAGCTTATTGGAAGAGCCGAATGGGGATCCCATCATCTATATCGTACCTGATCAGATGTCATTTATATCGGAATACGATCTTGTCAATACACCCGGTTTAAATGGGATGATTCGTGGACAAGTGTTCAGTTTCACCAGGCTCGCGTGGAAGATTCTGCAGGAAACGGGCGGAATGAGCCGCTATCACCTATCCGATGTTGGCTTAAATATGATGATTCGAAAGATTATAGATGAAAACAAAGATCGACTCCTTATTTTCTCGAAGGCCGCGGATAAGCCGGGTTTCATTCATCATGTAGAAACTATGTTGACGGAATTTAAGCGCTATTGTATTTCGCCACAGGATCTCCGGCATCTTGATGGGGAAGATGAGCGGGAGTCAAAGGTGCTGAAGGATAAGCTTCATGATCTTGAACTGATTTATGAAACTTTCGAAGAGAAGCTCCTGGGCAAATACATTGATTCAGAAGATTACTTTCAATTGTTGGCTGATAATGTGAAAAACTCTGAACTTCTCAGTAAGGCAGAGATCTACATAGACGGCTTTCATAGTTTTACACCGCAGGAATATCTCATTATCGATCAGCTCATCCAGCACAGCAAGAAGGTGACGGTTGCCCTCACCACCGATCCGGAACAGCAATTGGGTGCTATGAACGAATTAAGCTTGTATCGGATGACGAACGAAACCTACCACACTCTTAAGGATATTTGCTATGGAGCAGGGAAATCCGTAGAGGAAGATGTGTTAGTGAAGCCAATTCGTTATCATAACGACACGATGCTGCATCTGGAACGTCATTTTGAGGACCGGCCAACTGTTCCATGCGAAGAAGCAAAAGGATCCATTGAGTTTCTGGAAGCCTCTAATCGCCGGGCAGAGGTCGAAGGGATAGCAAGGGAAATAAGGAAGCTTGCCCGGGAAAAGGGATATCGCTACAAGGATATTGCGGTGCTGGTTCGAAACAGTCAGGATTACCGTGATAAGGTCGAAACCATTTTTCAAGACTATAGTATTCCATTTTTCCTTGATCAGAAGCGGACGATGTTGAATCACCCTTTAATTGAGTTGATTCGTTCGACTATGGAAATCATGAACACGAATTGGAGATACGAGCCTGTCTTCCGGGCGGTGAAAACAGACCTCTTGTTTCCTTATCAGAAAAATCCAACCGATCTGCGTGAAAAGATGGACCGATTGGAGAACTATGTGCTGGCATATGGGATCAAAGGGGACCGCTGGACGAAGAAAGATCGCTGGAAATACCGTCGCTTCCGTGGTCTTGAGCATGTAGATGCACCACAAACCGACCGTGAAAAGGAACTTGAGCATGAAATTAATGAGCTTCGTTTATTTATTTCTGCGCCGATCATACGTCTCGGAAAACGATTGAAAAAGCAATCCACGGGACGGGAATTCTGTGAAACTCTCTATCTGTATCTGGAAGAGTTGGATATTCCGGCTAAGCTTGAACGTATGCGTATTGAAGCAGAAGAAAAAGGCGACTTGATTGCGGCAAGGGAGCACGATCAAGCGTGGTCAGCCGTGATGGACCTGCTTGATCAATATGTAGAAATGCTCGGCGATGAGGAAACAACGATGAAGAAATTCTCTTCCATTTTGGATGCAGGAATCGAAACGATGCAGTTCTCGTTAGTTCCCCCTGCCATCGATCAGGTCATTATTGCAGATCTTGAGAAATCAAGACTCGGAGACATTAAAGCAGCCTTCATCATCGGAGTGAATGATGGTGTGCTGCCGGCGAAAATGAATGAAGACGGAGTCCTGTCTGATGAAGACCGTGAATCGTTGATCAATAGGGGCTTCAAGATAGCTCCCAGTAACAGGACAAAGCTGCTGGACGAGGAGTTTGTGGCATATAAAGCCTTTACGACTCCGAGTGAACGATTATTCGTCAGCTATCCGATTGCAAATGAAGAAGGAAAAGCGTTATTAGCATCCTCGTTCATCAAAAGGCTGAATGAAATGTTTCCGGATGCAAATACGAAGCTTCTGTTTAATGAACCATCGGAGCTTTCTGAGGAAGAGCAGCTTCATTATGTGTGTCATCCCAATGTGACGATTTCTCATTTAACATCGCAATTACAGATGAAGAAACGGGAATATCCGATCTATGATTTCTGGTGGGATGTGTATAATTTCTATGCAACGTCAAACGATTGGAAATGGCACTCACAGCATATTTTATCCAGTCTCTTCTACCAGAATCGGGCGAATCAGCTTTCAGAGGATACGAGCAGGGATCTGTATGGTGACCATATATTAGCGAGTGTATCCCGAATGGAGCTTTTCCATAGCTGTCCGTTTTCCCATTTCGCCAGTCACGGATTGAAGCTTAGAGAACGGGATTTCTTTAAACTGGAGGCTCCTGATATCGGGGAGATGTTCCACTCCGCTCTTAAATGGATATCAGAAGAAGTCGAACGTCATGGTCTGACCTGGGCATCTTTATCAAAAGCACAGTGTCTCAAGCTAGCTAAAGAAGCGGTCTTGATGCTGGCACCGAAGCTTCAGCACCAGATTCTATTAAGCTCAAACCGCCATTATTATATCGCTCAGAAGCTTGAGCAAATCATAAGCCGTGCGAGCCTCATTCTTAGTGAGCATGCGAAGGCGAGTGGATTTGTTCCTGTCGGGGTGGAGCTTGGATTTGGTCCCCATGCGACCCTCCCTCCGTTCCAGTTCCAACTGAGGAATGGAACGAAAATGGAGCTTCAGGGAAGAATCGACCGGGTAGACAAAGCAGAGGATACAAGTGGAGTTTACCTTAGAATTGTTGATTACAAATCGAGTGCGAGAGATTTGGATATGACGGAAGTGTACTATGGATTAGCGCTTCAGATGCTGACGTATTTAGACATTGTGTTAACGAACTCTAAACAATTTGTAGGGAAGGAAGCAAAGCCTGCAGGTGTGCTCTATTTCCACGTTCATAACCCTATGATCAATAGTAAGAAAATCTTGACGATGGATCAGATTGAAAAGGAAATCTTTAAGAGTTTTAAGATGAAGGGACTCGTTCTGGGAGACTCTGACATCGTTCGGTTAATGGATCAAACGCTAGATACGGGGAACTCAGATATCATCTCTGCCGGGATCAAGAAGGATGGATCATTATCCTCCCGTTCGAAGGCTGCTTCACAGGAAGACTTTCACTATATGCGCAAGCATCTGAGAAAGCTCTACGAAGCGTCGGGGAACCGGATCATTTCAGGCGAGACCAATATTACACCTTACAAGCTTAAGGATCGGACACCTTGTCAATTCTGTTCGTTCCGTTCCGTTTGTCAATTCGATCAGTCCCTGGAGGAAAATGAGTACAGAGTGCTGCCAACGGCAAAACCAGAAGATCTATTAAAGAAAGTAAGAGAGGAGGTAGAGTCCCATGAGTAATGGTACGATTCCAGCGAAGCCTGATCATGTTACATGGACAGACGATCAGTGGAAAGCAATTTGGGCGAAAGGCCAGGACATTCTCGTAGCAGCTGCTGCAGGATCAGGGAAAACCGCGGTTCTTGTAGAGAGGATCATTCAGAAAATCCTTTCTGAAGAAGACAGAATGGATGTGGATGAACTATTGGTTGTAACCTTTACCAATGCATCGGCCGCTGAGATGAGACATCGGATCGGGCAGGCATTGGAAAAAGCGATTGATCACGATCCCCATTCCCATCATTTAAGAAAGCAGCTGAGCTTACTGAACCGGGCTTCCATTTCGACTCTTCACTCTTTTTGCCTTGAAGTGATTCGTAAATATTATTATCTTATCGATATAGACCCGGGTTTTCGGATTGCCGATGAAACAGAAGGCGATCTGCTCCGGGATGAAGTGCTTGATGAGCTGTTTGAGGAGGAATACGGCAAAGAACATAATCATGATTTCTTTACACTGGTAGATACATTTACCAATGATAGAAGTGACGGGGCCCTACAGGATATGATCCGTAAGCTGTATGACTTTTCACGCTCACATCCGAACCCGGACGAATGGCTGAGAGGGCTGGAAGAGATGTATGACATCCAAGAAGGTGTAGAAATCGATCAGCTTTCCTTCATTCAGCCGCTTCTGACAGATATTCGCTTACAGCTTCATGGGGCGAAAAACTTGTTTCAGCGTGCAATGGATCTGACACGGGTTCCTGGAGGGCCGGGCCCGAGAGCGGAAAACTTTCTAAGCGATATAGAGATTGTCGAGAGCCTCGAGGAAAGCTTGCACATTTCTTGGAATACTATATATGAAACCATTCAAACCTTACCCTTCACCAAGCTAAAAGCTTGCCGGGGGGACGATTATAACAAGGATATCGTTGATGAAGCGAAAAAACTTCGCGATCAAGGAAAGAAGACGTTGGAGAAGCTCCAGGAGGATTTCTTTTCGAGAAGGCCGGAGTCATTCATCGAAGACATGAAAAAGATGAAGGAAGTGATTCACACATTGGCAGAAGTGGTCGTGGAATTCGGCAAACGTTTCCGGCAAGTGAAAGAAGAGAAGGGACTTGTTGACTTTGCCGATTTAGAGCATTTTTGTCTCGAAATTTTACGTGACCCTGCATCAGATGCTTTACTTCCTTCAGAGGCTGCAAAGCAATATAAAAAGAAATTCAAAGAAGTACTCGTCGATGAATATCAGGATACGAATATGGTACAGGAATCAATTCTTCTTCTAATCACTGAAGAACGGGAAGAAGTAGGGAACCGTTTCATGGTAGGAGATGTAAAGCAGTCCATTTATCGCTTCCGATTGGCTGAACCGAATTTGTTTTTAGGAAAGTATACCCGCTTTCTTCCAGTAAGCGGGGAAGCGGGATTAAAGATCGATCTATCTCAAAACTTCAGAAGCAGGAAGGAAGTATTAGAGGGAACAAATTTTTTATTTAAGCAAATAATGGGATCCTCGGTTGGTGAGATGGAATACAACCGGGAAGCAGAGCTTGTGAAAGGTGCTCCTTATCCTGAAGAGAAAGAGTATCCGATCGAAGTAGCGATCATTGATCAGGAATCAGAGGAAGCTTCATCGGCTGGTAATGAAGTGGAACTCTCCATTTTTGACGAGGGTGATATTGAGAAATCCGTACTTGAAGCCCGCTATATGGCAAATAAAGTGAAGAGCATGATTGAAGGGCGTACACCGATCTATGATGCCAAAACGAAAACCGAGCGTCCGATTCAGTACAAGGATATTGTGATTTTGCTTCGTTCCATGCCTTGGGCGGCAGAAATCATGGAAGAATTCAAACGGCAGGGAATTCCGATTTATGCAAATCTGTCTACTGGCTATTTTGAAGCAACCGAGATCGCGATTATGCTTTCACTCCTGAAAGTGATTGACAATCCTTATCAGGATATCCCCCTGGCATCGGTTCTTCGTTCCCCGATTGTTGGACTGGATGAGCAGGGGCTTGCAAGCATTCGAATCCATTCTAGAGCGGGAACGTATTACGAAGCCTTGAAGAAATTTGCAAGTGAAAAACCAAGTAACTCTCGTGAAGAAGAAACATTTGAAAAGGTCAAAGTGTTTCTGTATCATCTGCAAAACTGGCGGACAAAGGCTAGACAAGGTTCGGTTACGGAGCTGATCTGGCAATTGTACCGGGACACCCGATTCTATGATTATGTCGGAGGAATGGCCGGCGGGAAACAGCGTCAGGCAAATCTTCGGGCACTATACGACCGTGCCCGCCAATACGAATCAACGTCCTTCAGAGGGTTATTCCGCTTCCTGCGATTCATTGATCGGATGAGGGAAAGAGGAGATGACCTCGGGGTTGCGAGAGCTCTCAGTGAACAGGAAGATGTGGTCCGCTTAATGACCATTCACTCCAGTAAAGGGCTTGAGTTCCCGGTTGTCTTTGTCGCTGGCACGTCGAAGCAATTCAATCTTATGGACTTGAACGCTTCCTATTTATTAGATAAAGATCTAGGTTTGGCTACAAAGTATACAGACCCGGGGAAGCGAATCAGTTATCCATCCCTTCCCCAGCTGGCATTTAAGCGGAAGAAGCGCATGGAGGCCATCTCAGAGGAAATGCGGGTGCTCTATGTTGCGTTAACCCGTGCAAAAGAGAAACTATTCTTAGTGGGAACCGTGAAAAGCTTAGAGAAATCACTTAAGAAATGGAGGGGGGCTTTAGGACAGACAGAATGGTTGTTATCTGACTTTGACCGGGCCGGGGCCAGCTCTTATCTTGATTGGATAGGTCCGTCCCTCATGCGGCACCCCCATTGTGGAGACCTTGGAGGAGAGGCGGTTTTAGAAGGAAGTGGGATCAATGAAGAAATTCTAAAGCATCCTTCTTGTTGGAATATCACGACGATTCATAAGTCTGAGATGGATGCAGAAGCCGATGAGTCATTGGATGAAGATGACAATTGGAAAGAGCAGGTGAAGAATGGCGGGGAAGTGGAAATTGAGTCCAAACATAAAGAAGAGGTATTGCACCGTTTGTCGTGGAAGTATCCACATCTGAGCGCTACTAACCTTCGCTCGAAGCAGTCGGTTTCTGAGCTGAAGCGAATGGTGGAAATAAGGGATGAAGCATCGAGTATCGATATTCTTCGGCGCCATCAAAAGCCTGTGTACAACCGGCCAAAATTTATGCAGTCTAAAGAGCTGTCTCCTGCTGAAAGAGGAACAGCCATGCACACCGTCATGCAGCATATCTCTATAGCAGATGGTGTACCCACAGAACAAGATGTCGCAGAGTTATTGTTAAATCTGGTACACAAAGAAATTCTGACGGAAGAACAGAAAAGGGTAATCTCATTAGAAAACATCGTTGGATTTTTCCAAAGCGACCTCGGTCAGCGTATGGCCCGTGCAACGAATATACAACGGGAAATTCCTTTCAGCATGAGCGTCCCTCTAAGTGAGATTTCGGAAACAGGGGAAGGTGCCCCGGAAGAAACGATTCTTGTTCAAGGGGTCATCGATTGTGTATTCCGGGATGAGTTTGGAATCGTACTGCTGGATTACAAAACCGACGGCATTCATGACCGATATAAAGATGGGTTTGCCGAGGCGAAGCCCGTTCTTGAAGAACGATACAGGGTGCAAATTGAATTATATACCCGTGCATTAGAATCCATTTGGAAAGAAACAGTTTCTGAAAAGTATCTTTACTTCTTCGATGGAGGGCATGTGTTGGAGCTATAATAGAAAACCACTTTGAAGCCTGGTCTTCAAAGTGGTTTTTTTAAGGTGTGAAAATTAGGGAATACCTATACTAATTATATTTAGGGGGGGGTGGGTTAGATGAGTAAAAAGTCGATTGGTACATGTGAATTATGTTCGCGGCAGAATGTGGAAACCACGATTCATCACCTGACACCCAAAGAGGTTGGGGGAACTTTCCTTCCCACGGCACAGCTTTGTATACCGTGTCATAAGCAAGTTCATTCCCTCTATACAAATGATGAATTGGGCATAAGGTTGAACACCATCGAAGACTTGCGACGGGAAGAAAAGATTCATAAGTTCATTAAGTGGATACGAAAGCAGCCCTCCTCAAAATTGGTGAAAACAAAGAAAAGCAATGAGCGGCGGAAAAAGGGATAAGGGTATAAAAGACAAAAAGCCACAATGCGGGCTTTTTGTTATTCTAATTATTTCCGGTAATGGGTTGATCGACGACATTACAATCAAATGTGGTACTTACACTGAATACATTATAGCTTAACTGAAATGGACCAGTATTGAAGCCGCCGGCACCTCCGAATGTCTTAGAAGCAGACTTAGGTGAAATAATCGCCGTATCCCCAAACTGGACATTTCCTCCACCAACGTTAAGAATAGCGACAGGACCTACTAAAGCGGGCATAATCAACATCCTCTTTTTATTTGTCTATAATGTTAGCCTATGTGAACTTCTGGGGAAGGTTCTTCATCTAGTTTGGACTTTCAATCGTCTCAAACGTGAGTGGTTCGGTATCTTTTTCTTTTTCCAGCTGACGGATATTTTTTACCCTGGCTTCCATATATACGTTGGATGTATTTCCGACGTGGATGATGGATGAGAACGACGTTGCCCGTATATACATGTTATTTACTTTGATGGGACAAAGATTTAGCCTGTTTACCCTGATATCCGGGTTAATGCGAGGGAGGTCGATTGGCCCGGTAAATACGGATGAATCAAAACTTCCTTCACTGGTTAAGAAAAACTCTCTTTCACGCTGCACCGCAAATGCCTTCGACACGGCATAAATGTTTTGAGAATCCCCTAATTGATAAAGCGAGCTAAAGGCTAGTGTGATTCCTTCCAAATGATTAACAATCGAGTAACGCTTAAGCATTACTTAGGTGTAAGAGGAACGAATGGACCGATGATCAGTGATTCAGGTGGCGTATCGAATGCTGAGGCGAGCTGAATGACATCAGCATCACCTACGAGAACGAGAGAGGAACTCGTAACCCCGGCAATTTCAATATTCCCAACCGATAGTTCACGATTGATTACTTGGAGGTTCATTGTTCTTCATTCCTTCCATATTATTTGGGATTTGTGACATGAAGGAGAAGAGGGCCGTTTCGATATCCTTTTTGATTTTGCTGATGATTTTCCGTTCCCATTCTCCTTCTTGTTGTTTTGATTCAATATAGGGGATGTTCTGTAAATAGAAATCGATTCTTTGTGGCATCTGGTTCAATAAATCCTGCTGAATCATCTCGTAATAAGATGGATCCAGAGACCGCTGAAATTGCATTTCATTATCCTGAATAAGACTTGGTAATTCTGAATCGATATACGCTTTAATTTCAGCAGTAATTCTTTCTTTATAGGGCTTGATGTCCTTGATTGATTTGACATCCACATTTTGCTCGACGGCGAGATCCTCTATGGTTTCTTTTAGGTTATTTGGATTTAATCCAATATTCAAGGTGCCATCAAGAGATTCCACTTTGAGCTGATCAAATTTGTATTCGATTCTTTCAACATTGATTTTCGGTGCATCCTTTAGAGTTATTACCTCTTGTGACAGCTCATTCACTTTTTTTTCCAACGCGACAATTTTCGTGTTCAACATCTCGATATACTGATAAAGTTGTTGTGGGGTCATATAGTAATTGTTCATACTGCCACCTCTTTCTTTTGTCGCGATTTAGGTTACCTTGGCGTTTGCAGGGGGACGAGGGGGGTTATAGAGGGAGGCGGTTTTCCATTGCCGTTTTTCTCCGCTTCCGGAGCAGGCTCCGTGAAGCCCCCTGTATTATAAAGGAAGTCATTTGTTGTGATTTGACCGCATGTTCCGATTTGAAAGATGGAAGAATTGGACATCCCCCCGATTTTAATGAATTGAATCTGTATGGATTGTTGAACATAATAATTCGTCATTCGGCATCACACTCATAGGTTAAAGTTTATTCCTTGGTCCATTCCATCATCGTCCACGGTATAGGTCAAGGAGCTTTCATTGTAAACAGAAATCCCCTTTCCTGTTATGAACGAACCTGCCCCTGCGAAAGTCTTGGCTGTGGAAATCGGACTAATGTTAAATACATCTCCAATATGGAAGACGGCACTTGAACCGATGCTTACGACTTGAGCAATTCCTACGATTGCGGGCATATCGACTCACACCTTTAAGACAAAGTTAATTATTGTTATTCTATGTGAGAAGAACGAATAGGTGATAATCGCCTAATTTCACATTTAGAGTTAAAATGGAACTAAGATTATTTTTTCGGAGGAACAATTAATGGACTCTTTATCGCCAACTGAACATTCAGAACGTATTGTAAGTCTTGATGTGATCAGAGGATTTTCATTGCTTGGGATCTTTATCATCAATATGATTTCCTTTCATTCACCATTTCTTTATCTTGACCCCTATTCCTGGTGGAAAACACCTGAAGATGTCGCCTTGTATCCATGGATAGATGTATTGGTCCAAGCAAGCTTCTATCCTCTATTCGCCATGATGTTTGGTTATGGTTTAGGGATTCAGCAGCAAAGGGCAACTGCCAAAGGAACGTCTTTCTATCTATTTGGAATCAGAAGGCTTCTTATCTTATTAGTGATCGGCTGTATCCATGCTTTCCTGATTTGGTCTGGGGATATCTTAATCAACTATGCCGTATTCGGGCTGCTGCTGCTCGTTTTTATGAGGCTGTCTGGAAAGGGATTATTATGGTTAGGAGGATTATTATTTCTGGTGCCTCAATTATTTTTCAGTATTCTGCTCGTTTTAATGACATTTGCAGATCCGACTGGCGTAACGCAGTTCACTGATATCCAGTCATTGCAGGATTCTGTTGCCGCTTATGCATCAGGAAGCTTCGGCAGTATAATGGAACAGCGTTTTCAGGACTGGTATGCTGTGAATTCACCTGGTAATCTCATATTTTTATTACTTTCTATATTGCCAATGATGATGATTGGTGCAGGGGCTAGTAAACTGCAACTACTGGAAAAGGTAAGAGCTTATAAGAAGACATGGATTATAATAGGAATCTGTACTTTGGCGATGGGGATTTTCATTAAAACAATGCCATTATTCATCCAGTCCAATTTTGCATATGCATACATTCAAGACTTTTTGGGAGGTCCGTTCTTATCAGTATCTTATGCAATAATCCTCTCATTATTATTGTTGAATGAAAAAATCATGAAGTGGAGCAAGCCTTTAGCCTCAGTAGGGAAAATGTCCTTGACGAACTACCTTATGCAATCGATCCTCGGCACCCTGATATTCTATTCGTATGGATTTGGACTATACGGAGAAGTGACGTTAACGACGGGGACTATGCTGGCAGTTGGGATTTATGTCATTCAAGTCATCCTATCAGAGATTTGGTTATCCAAGTTTAAATACGGTCCTGTTGAGAAGCTGTGGCGTGTATTTAGCTATGGAAGAAGCACTGTGGTGAAAAAAGGAGAGTTATAGTTTATCAATTAAATGAAGGGGATGAGTAAGGAATGAAATTTGTTAGCTTTCAGGTTGGGGATAGACAGACGTATGGTGTGGAACGAAATGCCGGAATTATAGAGTTAGCAGGTTTGCACGGCTTGCCTCAGGATTTACTTGGCGGGATAGAAGAGGGGGAGGGTTTTCTTCAAAAGGTAAAAAGAGTTCTTCAGGAAGATTCGGCAGAACCCCGCTATTATTCGCATGCTGAGATAAAGTGGCTTTCACCGCTTCCGAAAGTGCAGAGGAATATTATGTGTGTAGGGAAAAATTATCGTGATCATGCCATCGAAATGGGCAGCGAACAGGATATCCCGAAAGACATCATGATCTTCACTAAAGCCACCAATACCGTAATCGGTCATGGTGAAACGGTGCTGCATCATGGTGAAGTGACGGAGCAGCTTGATTATGAAGGAGAGCTTGCTGTCGTGATTGGCAAGAGAGGGAAAGGGATTTCCCCGGTAGACGCCTTGGGTTACGTATTTGGATATACGATACTCAATGATATAACCGCCAGGGATCTGCAGAAAAAGCATGGCCAATTTTTTATCGGTAAGAGCCTTGATACAACATGTCCGATCGGTCCTTATCTTGTCACGAAGGATGAAATCGCCGACCCGCAGAATCTGGAAATCAAGACGAGGGTAAATGATGAAATCCGTCAGTCTTCAAACACAAGTGAAATGATATTCAACATCCCCACCATCATTTCTACATTATCAAAGGGGATGACCCTTGAGCCTGGTGATATCATTGCTACCGGGACCCCTGCTGGAGTTGGAAAAGGCTTCAAGCCTCCGCTTTTCCTGAAGAAAGGTGACAGAGTGGAAATCGAAATTGAATCTCTCGGAATTTTGACAAATCAGTTACAGGCCTAGTTAAAATTTCTGTTGGAGTTAAGACTATGGTAATATTATGAACGTAAACTATCTACATGTAGGAGGTTCATTATGTTTGATAATACACATGCCCATATTACAACTTGGGTGATTGCGATTATTCTTTTCTTTGTAGCGGTTGGCTTACATAATGCAGGGAAGAAAAAAGGCATGAAAGTTGTACATATGATTTTACGGTTATTCTACCTGCTCATTATTTTAACGGGTGCCCTATTATTCTGGAAGCATCAGGGAATTAATCCTGCCCTATATGGCATTAAAGGATTGGTTGGTATTTGGGTCATCGGGATGTTCGAGATGGTCTTGGTTCGCATGAATAAAGGCAAGAGTACGAAGATGTTCTGGATTCAATTGATCATCGCTTTAATCATTGTTCTTTATTTGGGATTACGATTGCCTTTGGGCTTGAATTTCCTTGGATAAAGAAGGAATAGAAAAAAAGCAAATGTCTGTCGGATACCGGCAGGCATTTGCTTTTTTCTATTTGGGTTTATGAATGGATTAAATATTAAAACTCTCAATCACAATTCGTCTCCCCGTACTTAATGTGAATTCAAAGCGGTCCCGCTTCTTTTTGTAATAGGTGAAGTGATGCTGGACAGCACATACTTCTACACCGTTATCGAAGGTGATGAAGTTAACCCCTTCTTTAATCTTTTGATTTCCAAGGAAAACCAGGTGGTTATGGCAAAAGATACTATCATAAATAGAATAACCCAGATTGTTTAAGGCTGTTGTAAACTGATGAAAAGCATCATCAGAAATCTCTTCCAATAAATTCTCCAACGAATACAATATATTCTTCTTTATTTGAATTCGATCGCCATTCTCGATTCTTAATCGCTCATACGGTGTCACGATAATTCCGTCTTCCAACAGAACACCTGTAAGCCAGTCCCCATCTCTATATACTTTTAATTCATGATTGAGGTAAAATTCGAGCTCGGACTCTTCCTCGGCATCGATTTCGAAAAAGTACCACGTATCCTCTTCGAAAAGAGCAGTGCCCTCGGAGAAGGACCTTTTTTGGGATTTTAAAATGTTTGATCGAAATATGTTGCTCAAGTGAATATCCCTCCTTAACTACATTTCTTGTCATAATTATCATATTTCATTCATGTAAAGATTGATTGAGACAATTAACCATTTAAAGCTCAGAGCATAGAATAATTTATGTGTCCGTGAGCCCAGTTTGTTTGATTAGAAAGTGAGGATGATCACAATGTGCGGAATTACAGGTTGGATCCATTATAAACGAGATTTGTCGGATCAAAAAGAAGTAGTAGAAAAAATGGCTGAAACCCTTTCTAAAAGAGGACCTGATGAAACGAATGTATGGATTGATGAACATGTTGCGTTTGGTCATAAACGATTAATTGTAGTAGATCCTGCAGGTGGCAGGCAGCCCATGAGCATTCAGCATAACGACCACCTTTTCACCATCTGCTACAATGGTGAACTTTACAACACAGAAGATTTAAGAAAGATACTTATTTCTAAGGGTTATACCTTCAAAGGCCATTCTGATACGGAGGTCCTGTTAACGTCTTATATTGAGTGGCGAGAGGAATGTGTCCATCATTTAAATGGAATTTTCGCATTTGCGGTTTGGGACAGTGAACAGGAGCACGTGTTTATAGGCAGGGACCGAATGGGCGTTAAGCCTTTATTTTATTTTGAAAAGGAAGAAGGAATCCTTTTCGGTTCGGAAATTAAAGCGTTACTGGCTCATCCGGATGTTTTGCCTCAGGTGGATCATCAAGGATTAGCGGAGGTATTGGGACTCGGACCATCCCGTACGCCTGGAAATGGTGTATTCAAAGGGGTGAAGGAACTCCGTCCGGCTCATGCGTTACTATTCTCTAAAAAGGGCTTGAAAATATGGAGATACTGGAATGTGAAGAGTGAAAAGCATACAGATTCTTTTATTGAAACAGTTGCGAAAGTTCGCTTCCTGGTAACCGATGCCATCCAAAGACAGCTTGTTTCCGATGTACCCCTCTGTACTTTCTTATCCGGCGGACTTGATTCCAGTGCAATTACAGCGGTAGCAGCGAATTGCTATAAAGAAGAGGGAAAAGGCAGTCTTCATACGTACTCCATCGACTATGAAGAAAATGATCAATACTTTAAAGCGAACGATTTCCAGCCGAATTCCGATGCGCCGTGGATTGATAAGATGACTTCTGAATTTAAAACAGTGCATCATCGCAGTATCATTAGTCAACAACAATTGAAGGACTATCTGACTGAGGCGGTTCATGTAAGAGATTTACCGGGAATGGCTGATGTTGATTCATCCCTATTATGGTTCTGCCGGGAAATTAAACAGGACTTCACGGTTGGATTATCAGGAGAATGTGCGGATGAAATATTCGGGGGATACCCTTGGTTTCACCGTCCAGAAGATTTCGACCGCAGAGGATTTCCATGGATGCGCTCCACGGCTGAGCGTCAAGGCCTTCTGAAGGAAGAATGGAGTAAGAAATTAAATCTGGAAGAGTATGTGCTGGAGCAATATGATCGGACAGTGGCAGAAACCCCATTATTAGAAGGGGAAAGTGAAGTTGAAACGAAAAGAAGGCAACTATTCTATCTGAATTTACTATGGTTCATGACGACATTGTTAGATCGCAAGGATCGCATGAGTATGGGTGCAAGCTTGGAGGTCCGTGTGCCATTTGCTGATCACAGACTCGTAGAATATGTCTGGAACATTCCATGGGAGATGAAAATGTACGAAGGAAGAGAAAAGGGGATCCTGCGAAAGGCACTTGAGGGAGTGCTCCCACACGAAGTCCTTTATCGGAAGAAGAGTCCCTACCCGAAAACACATCACCCTGTGTACACGAAACTGGTAAGTGACTGGTTGAATGAAATACTCGAAGACAAATCAAGTGTTCTCTATGAATTGTTCGATGAAGAAAAACTGAAAGAAATCGTTGCAACAGGTGGATCTGCCTTCGAGGTACCATGGTATGGCCAACTTATGACCGGTCCCCAACTACTTGCCCACTTGGCACAGATACATGTTTGGTTTAAGGATTATAATGTTCAAATTGTAGAATAATAGCTATTTGAAAAGGTGAGCTTCTTTTATAAAGGGGCTTACCTTTTTTGTGTGAGTTAGAACGATAAGAGAATTTGGATAGGGGGTTCCTATGCGGTATCTTTTGGAAAAATAAGTGAAACGGCTGGATTTTTATTGATTTCGGCTGGAATACATTTGGTAATGGCCGGATTTTTGGTCGTAACGGCCGCATTTTTCATGAAAGTGGCTGGATTTTCCATTAAAACGGCCGGAATTTCTCGAGAAACTCCAGGTTAAAAAACCAATAAGAATTAAGAGACAGGTACAAACATAGATTTTAAGTAATAATGATTTAAAAAGGAGGCATAGTAAAAGGAGGGTACCTTTTATATGTCTCCTTGTTGTATTTCCAATCAATTCATCGTAGTGATCTATCCATGGTAAAACAGCGAAGGTAAACGGATCTCAATACTCAAGATTTGCGAAAATTTTATAAGAGACAAGCCCAGTCATTTTTTGTGAATCAAATTTTTCTGGAAAATGAGTGCTTAAACTTTGTTTCTAGTAAAAAAGAATTGTATACTATATTTGTATAAGTATTGTATAATAAATGTACAAATAAAAAATATCGGAGGCAGTAACGATGGCCAAAAAAATGATCGTCATAGGTGCTGGTCCAGGAGGTCTAGCGGCAGCGATGCTTTTAGCCGGCAAGGGGTACGACGTAGAAGTATATGAAAAGCAAACATTCATTGGGGGACGAAACGGGTCTGTCACCATGGATGGGTATACGTTCGATATTGGTCCAACGTTCTTGAGCATGCCGGAAATTGCTGAAGAATTATTCGAGGCAGCAGGGAGAAATCTTCACGACTATGTGGATTTACAAGAGCTCTCAATGATGTATGAACTGATTTTTAAAGATAAAAGAGTGCAAATGTTTAAAGACCCGGAGAGACTATCCCGGGAAATTGAACGTCATTATCCGGGGAATGCAGAAGGGTATACGCGTTTTATGAATGATACTCGTAAGAAAATGGAGCGTTTAAAGCCGATTCTCCAAAGTCCCATGGATCGATATTATCAATATATCAGCTGGAAGGTTTTGAGGGCACTTCCCCAATTGTCATTAGGGAAATCACTTTATAGTGTGTTAAGCGATTATTTCACTGATCATGAATTGCGGTTAGCCTTTACCTTTCAATCGAAATATTTAGGGATGTCACCGTGGGAGTGTCCGGGAGCATTCTCGATTTTGTCCTTCATGGAGCATGAATATGGCATTTTTCACCCGATCGGCGGGGTAAATCAGCTGTCGAAAGCCATGGCCAAAGTAGTAACGGAGCATGGAGGTTCCATCCATTTGGGCCGGGGGGTCAAGAAATTGTGGATTGAAGATCGTAATGTGGTGAAGGGAATCATTACAGAGGATGGAGTGAAGGTTTCCGCAGATGAAGTCATCATCAATGGAGATTTTGCTCATGTGATGAGTAACCTTGTAGAAGACGGAGTTCTCAAGAAGTACAGTAAAGAAAAACTGAAGAAGAAGAAGTATTCCTGCTCCACCTTCATGATTTATCTTGGAATCGATAAACAGTATGATCTTCCTCATCACAGCATCCTTTTCGCAGAGGACTATAAGAGAAATGTGGAGGAAATAACGGAGACGTTTACACTTCCTGAAGATCCCTCCATTTATATTCAAAATGCTTCTGTGACAGATAAGACGCTTGCTCCTCCAGGACATTCCACTTTATATATCCTTGCTCCCGTTCCCAATAATGTAAGCGGAATTGATTGGACAGAGAATGAACGAACGTTCCGGGATCTTGTTCTGGATGCAGTTGAAAGCAAAACAGGTTTAAAGAACATTCGGGAACATATCCAAGTTGAAAAAATCATCTCGCCTCATCACTGGGAAACGGACTTCAATATATACGAAGGTGCGACCTTCAATCTCGGTCACCAATTAACTCAGATGATGGCACTCAGACCTCACAACAAATTTGAAGAGCTTGAAAACTGCTGGCTGGTCGGCGGAGGAACTCATCCTGGAAGCGGGTTGCCTACGATATTAGAATCAGCCCGTATTACAACGAATATGCTGATGAACGAAGATCCCTCCTTCTCATTTACCAAAGATCAAACAATGGGGGAAGCATTATGAAAACGGCGATTGTTGGATCAGGCATCGGCGGATTGATATCGGGACTGTTACTGTCGAAAGAGGGCCATGAGGTTACGGTGTATGAAAAAGAGTCAATCATCGGTGGGCGTCTTGCCTTTGTTCAAGAAGGTGATTACAAAATTGATAAAGGACCGACCATCGTGCTTCTGCCCGAAATGCTGCTTTCCATTCTTTCAGAAGCAGGTATAAATACAGACGCAATTGAATTCGTCCGATGTGATCCTTTGTATAACGTTCATTTTGCAGACGGTCAAACATATACAAAATATGCTGATGTAGATAAGCAATATGAAGAAATAAAACAGCAGTTTCCTGGAGATGAAGACGGATTCCTGCGATTTATGAATGACATGGATGAACGGTTTACAATCGGTAAGCCTCAATTTCTTGAATCCTCTTTTTTAAAGACAAAAGACTATCTGAATCGGGAAACGATTGGCTCACTGCTTAAGTTAAAAGCATACAGGAACGTGATGGGGAATTTAAAGCATTATTTTGATCATGAAAAACTCCAAACCGCATACGGGCTTCAAACCTTATACATCGGCGGGAACCCCTATACGACTCCTGCAATTTATAGTTTGGTATCCTTTAGTGAGCATAAACATGGTATCTATTATATAAATGGTGGTTATGCATCTCTATTGGAGCATGTACTAGAGGCTTGTGAACGGAATGGTGTCTCCATCAAGACCTCCTCATCTGTCACAGAAATCGAGACTACAGGTGATAAAGCGACTCACATCGTGCTTGGAAACCGTAGAGAAGAAATAGATGCAGTGATCATCAATGGAGATTTTCCTACGGCATCAAAATTATTAAAGAAAAAGGCCCCTAAACCTTACAAGCCCTCATCCGGTTGCGTCTTGTTGTATATGGGAATAGAGGGGGGTTTTAAAGAAATGGAAATGCATCAATTTTATTTAAATGAACATTTCTCTAATAATATGGAGGATATTTTCAAGAATAAGAGAATTCCTAAAGAACCTTCATTTTACGTATTTAATCCGTCTAAGGTTGATTCATCCCTTGCGCCTAAAGGGAACAGTGTCCTATACGTCCTAATCCCTGTTCCGGTTTCCGAGAAATTGGACTGGAAGAAGGCTTCAGAATTTCTTTCCAATTCTGTATTGGATACAATGGAAAAAAGGGGCTTTAAAGAGTTAAGAAAACGAATTAAGTGGATGAAAGTAAGGACACCTGAAGAGGCAAAACAAGAGGGGTTATATTCTGGAGGAAGCTTCGGTATTGCACCCAGTTTAAAGCAATCAGGTCCGTTCAGACCTCAGGTACAACCGTTTGCAGAAAAGAATATCTTTGCTGTAGGAGCGTCCATCCATCCGGGTGGTGGTGTACCGATTGTCATGCAGGGGGCAAAGCTTGTTGCTGAATCCTTTAAAGAACTTTATAAATCCGAGTCGGAAAGGAAGGATGTGACCTTACATGAACAAGATCTTGGAAGCATACGATCATTGTGAGAATATCATTAAACTTCACTCAAAGACCTTTTACAGAGCATTTTCCCTTTTACCGAAAGACCAAAAGAAAGCCGTATGGGCTGTCTATGCATTTTGTCGAAAAGTAGATGATATCGTAGACGAGGGGATCTGGCCATCCGATGAATTGCTCCGGTTCGAAAAAGAATTCGAATTATTTCTTAGGGGTTATTATAACGAAGAAGAGCCTATGTGGGTAGCATTGAACGATGTATTTAAACATTTCAACATGGACATCGGAGCCTTTCGGGATATGATGAAAGGACAGCGGATGGATTTGAACGGGAGAATTTACGTGACGATGGATGATGTACTGGACTATTCTTATCACGTTGCAAGCACTGTAGGGTTAATGCTCCTTCCTATTCTTGCTCCCGGGAAAGAACATCAATTAAGAGAAGATGGGATTTACTTAGGGTATGCCATGCAGCTTACCAATATTTTAAGAGATATTGGTGAGGATTTGGAAAGAGGAAGATTATATATCCCGCAGGATTTATTTGTTAAATATGAATATACTGTAACAGAATTAATGGATTATCAAAATAATGATGCTTTCCGGTCCGTATGGGAAGAAATGGCCAGGGTTGCAGAAGACTATTATGATAGAGCATTCCGTACAATGAATCTTTATCCTGTGTATTCAAGAACACCAGTGAAGGGTGCCGCATTATTGTATAGGGCCATCCTGAATGAAGTAAGAAAGAATCACTATAATGTTTTTTCCAAGAAGCATTTCGTGTCGAAGGATGTAAAAGAAAAAATCATTTCAACGATTTCGTAAATAATCCCGTATGGAAGCTTAGGTTGTAAACTTCCATACGGGATTATTTTTGGTATAGACAAAAAAAGAGAGCCGCTTTCTGCAGCTCCCGATTTGATTAGATTGTGTTTCGTTGATTCATGGTTTCACTCACTTTACCTGTTCCGATGGAATTTAATCTTTCGACAAGATCAGATCCAAAAGGAGAAGAGGAAGAAATGTTTGATTCTAATACAGTATCTTTTAATTCATAGGCGTTCGATCCATGCTCTGTAAAATCCAGTCCTGAAAGTTCTTCTTCACGTGAAACGCGGATACTTGATACTCTCGTGACGATGAACAGGAAACCTCCGACCGTTACGGACGTCCAGGCAATAACTGCCAACACGCCTAGGACTTGTGTGGCTACTAAAGAGACGCCACCGCCATATAATAAACCGTTTGAAACATCAAACAATCCAACTGCTACCGTACCCCAGATCCCACAAATTCCATGGACTGCAATGGCTCCAACAGGATCATCGACTTTAAGTTTCGTATCGATGAACGTTACGGCTTCAACCAGGATCACTCCTGCAATAAGCCCTATAAAGAGAGAGCCGACGAGTGATACATTGGCACAGCCGGCAGTGATTCCGACAAGTCCTCCCAGTGCTCCGTTTAATGTCAGGGAAGGATCGATTCGTTTAAATCTTACTAGTGTATAGAAAGCGGATGAAAGAATGGCAGCAGATGCTGAGAATAAAGTTGTTGTAATGACGTGAGGTACAAGCGTCGGATCAGCGGCTAGGCTGCTGCCTCCATTAAATCCAAACCAGCCGAACCAAAGGATGAATACCCCAAGGGCACCGATCGGGATATTATGACCAGGAATAACATTCACTTTCCCTTTATTGTATTTGCCGATACGTGCTCCAAGGAAAAGCACCGTAATAAAGGCTCCGACAGCACCTGTTAAATGAACGACAGTAGATCCGGCAAAATCAACGAATCCAAGCTCTGAAAGCCATCCGCCACCCCAAATCCAATGTCCGACAATCGGATAAATGATTCCGGTCATGGCAATGGTCAATAGAATATAACTCTTAAGCTTCATTCGTTCAGCTACAGCCCCTGAAATGATCGTTGCACATGTAGCGGCAAATACGGATTGGAATAGGAAGAAACCGATATCTTCACGTCCTGAAAGGAAAAAGCTGTCAGCACCAATGATTCCACCGGATGTTCCCCCAAACATAAACCCAAACCCTACAATGAAAAACAGAACAGAAGCAATGGCTACAGTTAAGAAGTTTTTCATCAGGATATTAAGGGAGTTCTTGGCTCGGGTAAATCCAGTCTCGACCATGGCGAATCCAGCGTGCATGAAGAACACAAGAACTGCAGCAATCATGACCCACAAGGAGTCAACGGATGCTTGAACAGATTCTGCGGTAGGGGCCGCAGCAAAAGCAGTAGTGCTCACAAACAGTGACAGAAACAACAGAGCAGAAATTTTTTTAATCAATGGTATCCCTCCAAATTTGGTTTGGTAAAGCGGCTTAGTGATTGAGTTAGGAATGAAATAATCTATAAAACAGCTTTTTTTCCTCGTTCACCTGTACGGATGCGAATGACATCCTCAACCGGATAGATGAAAATCTTTCCGTCTCCTACGGTGTCAGTACTGCAATGTTCAACGATGAGATCAATGATGTCTTCAACCTGACCATCGTCGACGATCATTTCCACCTTTACACGGGGGACTAACTGCAGTTCAAATTTATTACCTCTGAAAATCCCTTGCTTCCCTTTTTGTTTTCCACAGCCAGCTGCTTCCGATACGGTTAGTCCGCTGAAGCCACGAAGGCATAACGCTTCTCGCAGGGACAAGAATGCTTCTGCACGTATAATCGCTTCTACTTTTTTCATTGTTTTTTCCTCCTTTAGTTTTATGTTCATTCATTCTTGGATAAATCGATTCTCTGATGTTAGGTTTTATGACATGAATAAGTTATATTATTTATCATATTCAGAAAATAACAAAAGTTCAAGTGTTAATTTATAATGTAAGCGTTTTTATGTAAAAAAACTTAACATGAATTGATGGATGCGTTTTCATTTGGAGTGAAAAGGAGGGAGGGGGGACAAAACTAAAAAACCAAATAAATAAATAAAAAACCCGAACAAATCTGCCTAAAGCAGATTTGTTCGGGTTTTACTTAGACTAAAACACTTTTGTCCCATCCTTTTTATTAAAAGAGGGAGGGTAGCAGCGGTCATATGGACTTGCTCCAAGGTTCACAACCACTTGAAGGTCCGTCCCTCTAAACTGTGCTATTATCACTTTGGACAAATCGTTTATGGATCCATACTTTGGATCGCCAGCGTTTGAGCATGATGATGCCCCGGAGCCATTCATCGGCAATGAAGGAGATCCAGATGCCGATAAGTCCGAGCCCAAACCAGATTCCGAGTATATAGGAGAGTGTAACGCTTACTCCCCACATGGATAAGATCCCCATATAGACCGGGAAGCGTACGTCACCGGTTGCTCTTAGTGCGTTAATGACAACTAAATTGAAGCTTCTGCCTGGTTCGAGAATGATGGTCAGGTAGATCAATGTTTTACCAAGAGAAATGATTTCTTCATTGTTTGTAAATATTCGCAGTAGCGGTTCCGCTGCGATAGAGAAAATTCCGGCCATAATAAGAGAGATGAAAATAGCAATCTTTAAACTTTTCAAACACCGTTCATAGGCACTGTCAAATTGTTTTGCTCCGATCATATGACCAATGATAATTTGAGTTCCCTGACTGATTGCTACGCTGAATAAAAAGATAAACATCATCAGGTTTTGTGCATACACCTTGGTGGTCAATGCGTTCGTCCCGATACTTGCAATGAAATACGTAATGACCATTTGTGAGCCGTTATAAGATAAATGTTCTCCTGCAGAGGGAATCCCGATGCGCAATAAATTTTTCACATGAGAAATGGGTAAACGAAAAAGACTCTTGATTGGAAGAGCATTGGGGATTCGTTTGGTGATCACGATGATGCTCACTATGAATCCGATGAGTCTCGAAGCAATCGTGGAAATTGCTACCCCTTCCACTCCTAAAACAGGAACACCAAATGGACCAAAGATAAATAAATAGTTCCCGATCACATTGATGATATTCATTCCGATCGTGATGTACATGGCGTCTTTCGTGTAGCCATAGCTCCTCATGATGGAACCGGCTGTCATGATCAAGGCCTGGATAAAGGCGAATCCTCCAACGATTTTCAAATAAGAAGATGCTTCATCCATCAGTGATCGGGGAAGATCCATTGAAAGCAAAATCGGTTCACTGAAAAACACAAGGGCGATACTAAGGAAGAGACCGAATCCTAAGTTAACGGCAATGGAAATGATGGATACTTCTCCAGCCAATCGGTCTTCCCGGGCTCCCAGATGCTGAGCAACAAGAATGGCAGTACCTGTAGCGACAAATCCAAACATGACAATAATGAGAGAAAGGATTTGATTGGAAACCCCGACTGCTGCAACAGAATCATCTGAGTACTGACTTAGCATTAACGTATCGGCATTTCCCATCAGCATATGAAGAAAGATTTCAATGAAAATCGGCCAAGTCAAGGCAAAGAGGGTCATGTTTTTTTGATTCTTGCTCATAGATTTCTCCTTTAGCTGGCCAGGGATATGCACCTGGGCATTCTTTACAATTTAAATAGATAAGGGGACTAACCGTTAAGGTGTAGTCCCACTTTTCACGAACTAAGTTTTTTTAAAATTTCAGGATGGCAAATCCATACCCTTCGAGTGCCACTTCGATGGACTCTGCTTCAGCGGCAAAATCTTCTCCACTCCACAGATTCGTGATTTTCTTTCCTCTTAATTCGAAAGGAAGAGAGAAGGTGGTCGATTCTTCACTGCAGTTTAATAGAACAAATATTGTTTCCTCTCCGTTTGATTTGGTGAAGGAAAGGCAATGTTCATGAAGGTCACCTGGTAAAAACGTCAGATTTCCTTCGTTACTTAACAGTGGATATTCCTTACGAAGAGAGATATGTTTTTGTATATGCCCGAAGAGCTCTTCATTATGTTGATCTTGTTCCCATGGGAAGCACTTTCGGCAGCCAGGATCCTGGTCACCGGTCAAGCCGATTTCATCTCCATAATAGATACAAGGTGTGCCTGTAAAGGTGAGCATGAAAGTGTAGATTTGTTTAGCTCGCCGGATATCATCGCCACACTCTGTTAATGCACGCGGTGTATCATGACTTCCAACAAGGTTGAAATTCACTTCGTTTACGTTCTTAGGATACATATGAACAACCGAAGTCATGTTTTCAACAAATTGAGAAGCAGAGATTGTTTGGTGAGCGAACAGATTCAATAGGTTTGTCGTGAAAGGGTAGTTCATGACAGCATCGAATTGATCTCCCCGTAACCAAGGCATTGAATCGTGCCAAATTTCTCCTAAGATATATAGATCCGGTTTTAACCCCTTCACTTCTTTTCGGAATTCACGCCAGAACTGATGATCAACTTCATTAGCAACATCCAGGCGCCATCCATCGATATCAAATTCCTTTATCCAGTATCGGCCAACTTCTAATAGATAATTGCGAACCTCTTCATTTTCAGTATTTAACTTCGGCATGGAAGGTTCGAATGCAAAGGTATCATAATTAGGCGGATTACTTTCTATATCCAAGGGAAATTCGTTTACATGAAACCATTCTTTATAAGGAGAGTCCTCACCGTTTTCAAGTACATCCTGGAACTGGTCAAAATAGAAGCCGCTATGATTAAAGACAGCATCCAGCATGACTTTAATATCATTCTCATGACAGACTTTTATTAATTCCTTCAATGTTTCTTTCGTCCCAAACTGTGGGTCGATTTCGAAATAATCAATCGTGTCGTATTTATGATTGGAATGCGCTTTAAAGATGGGGGTAAAGTAGATTCCAGAGATCCCAAGCTCTTTTAGATAAGGAATGTTCTGGATCACACCTTCTAAATCCCCTCCGAAGAAATTGGTTGGAGTGGGCTCTGTGCTATCCCAAGCCAGTGTTCCTTCAGGATCATTCTCAGTATTCCCATTTGCGAATCGCTCAGGGAAGATTTGATACCATACTGTATCCTTCACCCAAGCCGGTGCTTGAAAAACATCGATGGTATTCAAGAACGGGAAGCAGAAGTAATCCCCGATATCAGTAGAAGGGGCCACATTAAATCCTTTTTCTCCATAAAAGACTTCTTCCGTTTCGTCATGCAGAAGGAAACCATAACGAAGACGTCTGAAAGGAGGTGAGATGGGAGCGAACCAATAATCAAACAGGTGATCAGTTCCGGTTAAAATCATCTCCTTACGATCAAATTGCCATTTTCCGTCTTCCCATTGATAAGGATCTCCGTGCAGGAGTGTGACGTTTTCTACATCATTCTTCTTCGTACGAATCCGTATGTGTAATTCATCCTTTGTGCAAGCGTATGCATAATTATCTTTCGGTCTATGATAGATGGCTTCCAGTAGCATCGTATATCCTCCTCTTTTTCATTCCATTTAAAGAGTATTCTAAACCAACAATGTTGTCAATAATAGGTCTATAATCTAGTAAAGCGTTTTCTTTCCTCTCGGGCTAACATAAAAAATTTTCAAAAAAGTATTGTCAAAGTAGATTTAGTTTGTATAATAAGAAGTAGGTTGTGCAATCGTTTTCACAAAGAATGTAAGCGATATCTTTAGAGATTAAGTCATAGTATGTGCAAGCGTTTGTTCAGTCTAACGGAAAGCTCAATATTTTTTACCATACTTAGGAGGGGTCGAGATGAAGAAAGCGTTATCATTATTGATGGTAATCATGCTTGTACTAGGGGCGTTGGCTGCTTGTGGTCCTAATCGTGAAGAAGGGTCAGGGAACAACGACAGCGGAGAGAAAAAAGCTGACGATGCAAACAAACCTGAAAAACTGGTTGTCTGGGAAGATCAAGAGAAAACTGGATGGCTGGATGAAGTAGGTGCTAAGTTCGAAGAAGAAACTGGCATCAAAGTTGAAGTGAAAGAAGTCGAAATGGCTACTAAGATGAAAGAACAATTACGTTTAGACGGTCCTGCTGGAACTGGTCCAGACGTTTTAACATTACCACATGACCAAATCGGTGAGCTTGCTCTTGCCGGTCATATCGCTGCTTTAGAAGTTGAAGGAGACGTTGAAGAGCGTTTCACTGAGTCTTCCATGACAGCGGAGAGCTATGATGGAAAACTTTATGGTCTTCCAAAGTCTTCTGAAACTCCAGTATTCGTTTATAACAAAGAATTAATGGAAGAAGCTCCAAAAACAATGGATGAAGTATACACGTTCTCTAAAGACTTCACTAAAGAAGGGAACTACGGTTTCTTAGCTCTTTGGGATAACTTCTATTTCGCTCATGCACCGATCGGTGGATTCGGCGGATATGTATTTGCTGAAAAGGATGGAGCATTAGATGCGAAAGATCTTGGTTTAAACAATGAAGGTGCTGTAGAAGGTACTGAATATATTCAAAAATGGTACTCAGAAGGGTTATTCCCTAAAGGTATCGTTGGTGAAAATGGTGGATCTGCAATGGACGGTCTGTTTGGCGAAGGGAAAGTTGCTTCTGTCATGAATGGTCCATGGTCTTTCCAAGGTTATAAAGATGCAGGAATCGATATCGGTATTTCAGCTATGCCTAAGCTTCCAAACGGAGAGCCAATGAAAACGTTCATGGGTGTTAAAGGCTGGCACGTATCAGGATACTCTGAAAATAAAGAGTGGGCTCAAAAATTCATCGAATTCATCACTCAAGATGAGTATGCAAAATTACGTTTTGAACAAACTCAAGAAGTTCCAACAAACCAAGGGTTGATCGACGACCCTGCGATTGCAGAAAATCCAGGAGCTAAAGCAGTTGCTGAGCAATCTCAATATGCGGTTCCAATGCCAAACATCCCTGAAATGGGAGAAGTTTGGGGACCAATGGCTGACTCACTTCAAACCGTTGTGACAGGCAAACAAGAACCTAAAGCGGCTCTTGATGCAGCTGTAAAGCAAATTCAAGAAAACATAGATGCAAATCATTCAAACTAATGAATAAATATAGCGGTACCTTCTCAACCTGAGAGGTACTGCTATCCTTTTAAAGACCTATTCAAGGGCTTTTTAAGGAAATAACCACTTCTTTTCTTAAAAAGCTCTTGAAGCTTATCAAAATTGTGAACGTAGAAAGGGGAATATAGGATGGAGCAAAAATCCTATCAAACAAAACATAGAAAAACAGCACTGGCCCTTTCCCTAATCCCTGGATTAGGTCAGATGTATCATAGACAGTTTCTAAAAGGCGGATTCTTCCTGATCATGACAGCCGCTTTTATCCTTGTCTTTAGAGATTTGATCGGCTACGGATTATGGGGGATTACAACGCTTGGGACAGACATCTCATACGGAGATCATTCCATTTTCTTAATGGTATACGGCATCCTTGCAATCATCGTATTAATCTTCGGAATCGGATTCTACTTATTTAATCTTCGGGACGCATATAAAAACGGAGAAAAGAGAGACAGAGGAGAGAAGCTAAGTACGATTCGGGAACAGTACAGAAATTTAGTGGACAATGGCTTTCCATATCTCATTATGTCTCCTGGATTTTTATTACTCGTATTCGTAGTCATCTTCCCGATCATCTTTGTTATCTTACTGGCGTTTACAAACTATGATTTGTATCACTCACCACCGGCTAAATTAGTCGACTGGGTAGGAATTCAAAACTTTGTTGATATTTTCAAGATTGATATTTGGAGAGAAACATTCATTACCGTATTAGCTTGGACACTTGTTTGGACATTTGGTGCCACAACGCTTCAAGTTGCCTTGGGTGTATTCCTTGCCATCCTGGTCAATCAAAAGGATTTAAAAGGAAAAGCAATCATTCGTACCGTGTTCATCTTACCTTGGGCCATCCCGGCTTTCGTTTCCATACTGGTCTTCGCTGGTATGTTCAATGAATCTTTCGGAACGATTAACCGAGACATCTTAGGATTCTTTGGCATTGAAGGTTTACCATGGATGACTGAACCGATGTATACACGAATTGCCCTGATTGGTATTCAAGCCTGGTTAGGCTTCCCATTCATCTTTGCAATGACAACGGGAGTTCTTCAATCGATTCCTGATGAGCTTTATGAAGCAGCAACGGTTGACGGGGCATCAGCCTTCCAGAAGTTCAAGAACATAACTCTGCCGCTTGTGCTTTTTGCAACAGCACCAATCATCATTACGCAATACACATTTAACTTTAATAACTTTAACGTTATTTACTTATTCAATGGCGGAGGACCTGCCCTGACAGGACAAAATGCAGGTGGAACTGACATTCTGATTTCCTGGATCTACAGTTTGACTATGACATCCGCGCAGTATTCGAAAGCCGCTGCCATCACATTATTATTATCCATCATCGTTATTACAGTAGCGATCTGGCAGTTCAAGAGAACGAAATCATTCCAAGAAGAGGATATGATGTAATATGAATATGAAAAGACAGAAACTCATACGCTTAACATTTTCGTACCTGGCCATCGGAATAATGTTTGCCATCATTCTATACCCGGTTGCATGGATCATCGGTTCTTCCTTTAACCCAGGTCAAAGTTTATCCGGTTCATCCATTATTCCTAAGAATGCAACACTGGCACATTATAAGGAACTATTCGATCTGGAGCAAAGTAATTATATGCTTTGGTACTGGAACTCATTAAAAGTAAGTTTATCAACAATGGCACTTACTGTTTTACTGGTAAGTTTAACGGCTTACTCATTCTCACGTTACCGTTTCGCCGGACGTAAGAATGGATTAATGACATTCCTTATCCTACAAATGATTCCTAACTTTGCTGCATTGATTGCGATTTTCGTTTTAGCACTATTAACAGATCTATTGGATACTCATATTGGATTGATTCTTGTATACGTTGGTGGACAGATCCCAATGAATACATGGTTAATGAAAGGGTATCTGGATACGATTCCGAAAGAGCTTGATGAGTCAGCGAAAATGGACGGAGCGGGACATTTGCGTATCTTCTTCCAAATCGTCATGCCCCTTGCGAAACCGATCATTGCGGTAGTTGCACTGTTTTCATTCATTGCACCATTCGCGGACTTTATCATTGCAAGTATCTTGTTGCGTTCAGAAACAATGTATACATTACCGGTTGCCCTTTATGATATGGTAGCAAAACAATTTGGAGCAGAATTTACAACATTCGCTGCTGGATCTGTTTTAATTGCCGTACCAATTGCTCTATTATTCCTGTTCTTCCAGAAATACTTCGTTTCAGGATTGACGGCAGGGGGTACAAAAGGATAATCTTATAGGCGTTACTAACAGTTTTAGGAGGAGCGGAGATGAAAAGAAGAGTATTATCTCTCATTTTAGTCCCGTTTCTTCTTTTTTACGCCCTTCCGGTAGGTGCAGTTGAAAAAGAAGAACGAAGATGGCAGGATGAGACCATTTATTTTCTAATGGTCGATCGCTTTAATAACGGGGATACGAGCAATGATGTACAAGTGGATACGAAGGACCCTAAAGCCTATCAGGGCGGGGATTTTCAAGGTGTGATCGATAAGCTGGATTATATTAAGGATATGGGATTCACCGCCATATGGCTGACTCCGGTCTTTGATAATCAACCGCTGGGTTATCATGGGTATTGGATTACAGATTTCTATAAGACAGAAGAACATTTCGGATCAATGGAAACGTTCAAAAAGCTGGTGGATGAAGCCCATAAGCGCGATATGAAAGTGATGTTGGACTTTGTTGTAAACCATGTCGGAGCCGAACACCCTTGGGTGAATGACCCTGAGAAAGCGGACTGGTTTCACGAAAATCAGCCGATGAACTTTGATAATGAAGAAAGCGTTCAAAATGCGTGGTTATATGATCTTCCCGATTTAAATACAGAAAATCCCGAAGTGAAAAACTACTTATTTGACGCCGCGAAATGGTGGATCGAAGAAACGGATATTGACGGCTATCGATTGGATACTGTTCGTCACGTACCCAAGGAATTCTGGACTGAATTCAGCGATGAGGTTAAGTCAGTCAAGGAAGATTTCTATCTTCTTGGTGAAGTGTTCGATCGTGATCCCCAGAAGATAGCGAAATACAATGATGTAGGCATTGATGGATTCGTTAACTTTCCTCAAGCAGAAGAAATGCGTTCTGTATTCCAAAAACCGGATACTTCGATGGATCGCTTATTTAACTTTTGGAAATACAACGAAACGTACTATGACGATCCCTATTTAATGGGAACTTTTATCGATAACCATGATATGGAACGTTTTACGAGACTGCTCGTTCAAGAGAAGATCTTCCCGGGTACCAGATGGAAGCTCGCTCTAACGTATATGTACACAACTCCCGGAGTTCCAATCGTTTATTATGGTTCGGAAATCGCTGTCGATGGTGGAAATGACCCGGATAATCGCCGCTTTATGAATTTCAGGGCAGATGAAGAATTAATCGATTATATCACTCAATTAGGAAAGATCCGTCAAGATTATCCTGCCCTGACCAGAGGGACCATTGACCCCATCTATGAAAAAGACGGGATGGGAATATTTAAGCGTGCTTACGGTGACCAAACACTCATAATCGCGATTAACAACACTAGTGAATCTAAAAAAGTTCAATTGAGTGAAGAAGAATTAGCGGAAAATAGTGAGCTGAAAGGGTTACTAACCGCAGACCTGGTTCGTAGTGATAAAGATGGAAATTATACAGTCGTACTTGATCGTGAAGAAGCAGAGGTTTATTCCCTTAAACAGAAGAGTGGATTGAACTATCCTTATCTATTAGCACTCGGCACGGTGTATGTCCTTTTCTTACTCTTTATTTATCTTGTATGGAAGCGTGGAAGAAAGAAAAAGCAGTCATAATTTCATCGAGGGCTCTATCTATGAGCCCTGTTTTTTCACATTTTTAAGAATAATAAAATGGAAGCGTTTTAATTCTCTAATAAAATAGAATAAAGCAGCCCTCGACACGTAAGAGGGTAAGCTTTTTAAAGAGGGGGGTGGAATGAATGGCGGTCACCATAAAGGATGTTGCAAAGCTTGCAAACGTAGCTCCATCTACGGTTTCACGTGTTATTGCAAATAATCCAAGAATCAGCGAGAAAACAAAGCAAAAAGTAAGAGAAGCGATGGAGCAATTAGGATATCATCCTAACTTCATTGCAAGGAGCTTGGCGAATCAATCAACTCAAGTATTGGGTCTTGTATTACCGGGTTCAGCTAGTACTTTTTCACAAAACCCATTCTTTCCAACAGTTTTAAGAGGACTAAGTGAAGGGGCACAGGAAAAACAATACGCACTTCAAATGTCCACAGGTCAATCTGAAGAAGAAATTTACGAAGGTGTCGTCCAAATGGTTCAAGGGGGAAGAGTAGACGGTATCATCCTTCTATACTCGAAAGTTGAAGATAAGGTGATGAACTACTTAAAGGATCGCGACTTTCCCTTTGTTGTTGTAGGTAAGCCTTACAAGTATTGTGAAGAAATCACCCATGTAGACAATGATAATTACAGAGCAACGAAGGAAGTGACCGATTATCTCCTGAAGCTGGGTCATGAATGTATCGGGTTTATCGGGGGGGACCTCAATCTTGTTGTAACCGTTGAGCGTCTATTAGGTTATGAGAAGGCTTTGCGGGATGCTGGAATTGAAATGAAGGACGAGTATATCATTCATGAAGAATTTCTCCGTGAAGGAGGGCGTGAAGCCATTAATGAGCTGATGCAATTAAACGATCCTCCAACGGCTCTGGTAGTGGCCGATGACTTAATGGCATTAGGCGTACTGAACACACTGGATGAAATGGGCATCCGAGTGCCTGAAGATATCTCCATTGTCAGCTTCAACAATGTACTGCTGGCCGAAATGTCCCGTCCACCGCTTACATCAGTGGATATCAATATATTTAATCTTGGTAACGAAGCGGCTAAAAGTCTTATTCAAAAGATTGAAAACCCGAAAGAGCCGATCAAGAGAATCATCGTTCCACATCAGCTCGTTACAAGATACTCTTGCAGTGAGCGAAAAGTGAAATCATAATAAAAAGCGACTGAAACGTTGGAATCTCCACTTAATGGGGAATCATATGTTTCAGTCGCTTTCATTTTATCCGTTAATAACCGTCCCGCCATTAATATGAATCATCTGTCCTGATACGTAACTTGAATCTTCGCTTGCTAAGTATACGTATGCAGGTCCTAATTCATAAGGCTGTCCAGCACGTCCGAGTGGAGTATTGGCTCCAAATTGGGATACCTTTTGAGAGCTGAAGGTGGACGGAATCAGCGGAGTCCAAATCGGGCCAGGTGCCACGCCGTTTACCCTGATTCCATCAGATGCAATGTTTTCTGCAAGGGATCTCGTGAAACTTACAATGGCACCCTTTGTAGAAGAGTAATCAATCAAATCCTTATTCCCTTTATAAGCTGTGATGGAAGCCGTGTTAATGATGGAAGCCCCCTTTTTTAGATGAGGCAATGCTGCTCTTGTTAAGTAGAACATAGAGAACACATTCGTTTTAAAGGTACGCTCCAACTGCTCGTCACTTATATCCGTCAGTCCTTGTTGAGGATGCTGTTCAGCTGCATTATTCACAAGGATATCAAGCTTCCCGAACTCTGAAATCGTTTTGTTCACGATGTCTTTACAAAATGTCGAGCTTCCGATATCACCTGACAGCAGGATACATCTTACGCCTTCAGCTTCCACTAATTCCTTCGTTTTATTCGCATCTTCATGTTCATCTAAATACGAAATGGCGACATGGGCGCCTTCCCTGGCAAAATACCAGGCGACCGATCGTCCGATCCCGCTGTCTCCTCCGGTAATGAGAGCGACCTTCCCGTCTAACTTCCCACTGCCTTTATAATTTTGATCCGTATGAATCGGTTGGGGGTTCATCTCATCCACAGTACCCGGCTGATGATCCTGATGCTGTGGGGGAAACGTTTGCTTCTGGTTTTGTTGTTGTGACAATGAAAACACTCCTTTGATGATTTGGGTTATCTTAGGATAGTGTTTACCCGGAAAAAATAATTATTAACATGTTTCTTTTGGGAGGTTAATCAAATTTATCGGTCGATTTGACGTGTGCTGCAGTTATGTGGATTTGGGACGAAGGCATTTGATATGTGATTGAGCCGTGATTGAAGGAAATTCAGTCAATTTTTAGCGGAATCCGGCCGCTTTCCCGGAAAATCCAGCCGTTTTTGAAGAGAATCCAGCCGGAATCGGAAAAAATCCGGCCATTTCCACAAAAAATCCAGCCGTTTAACAGAAATATCCATCATAAAAGTGCATACTCATACAAAAAACAGGCCCTCCAAGAGAAGCCTGCCTACAATTATTTCTTTTCCATTAACCCGGCACCCTTATACCCAATCATATTCAACAACCCTTTTGGAGAAGAGAAGGGAGGGGCATAGCATGTTTCAAGTTCCTGGAGATCGGTAATGGTCAGGCCTCCATAAATGGCAGTAGCAAGAACGTCGATTTGCTTGTCTATCCCTTCGCCGCCCACAACATTTCCTCCAAAGATCTTTCCGGTGTCAGGACAAAAATGGACTCTCACATACACATCATGAGCACCGGGGTAGTAGCCTGCATGTGACTTTCCTTTATGCACGGATGTTTTATACGAATAGCCCTTTTCATTTAATTCTTTCTCGCCTAATCCTGTGGAGGCAATGGATAGGTCGAATACCTTCGCAATAGCAGTACCAAGCATGCCCTTGAAAGGTACAGGGTTTCCTGATAGGTGTCTTGCGATAATGTAAGCTTGTCGATGGGCAGGCCATGCAAGGGGAACCTGCTTAGGGGACCCGTCAATAAAATCGATGGACTCTACCACATCCCCGACTGCATAAATGGAAGGGTCGTCTGTTTGCATAAACTCATTACTGACGACACCACCTGACTCTCCTGTAGATAAACCGGCTTCTTTAGCAAGAAGGTTATTAGGCTTTACGCCTACCGAAAGAAGAATGAAGTCAGACTGAAACGTCTCTCCGCTATCCAGTTTCAGGGTACACTCCGGCAGTACCTCTTTCAGTCCATCCTTCGTGTACAAATTCACACCTTGATCTGTGATATGCTCTTGCAGTTTGATGGCGGTTTCTTCATCGATTACACTGATCACATGTTCCGATCTTTCAACCAGGTTGACTTTCATCCCTAAATGAGTGAAGTTCTCGGACATTTCAACTCCTATGTAACCCCCGCCGATAATGGTACAGACTTTTGGCTTTGAGGTTTCAACGAATTGTTTGATCCTGTCCATGTCTTCAACGGTTCTGAGATGGAAAGCCGGGATTTTATCAAGTCCCGGTATGTCAGGGATAAAGGGGGAAGCCCCTGTTGCGATCACGAGGTAATCATATGCTTCTTCGTAATCCTGGTTTTTGTCATGATCCCTCACCAGTAAAGATTTTTTATCCCGATCAATTTTCATCGCCTCATGATGCATGCGGACATCGATGTTTTTTTTCGTATGTAATTTTTCAGGGGTGGCTGCAAAAAGACTTTCTCGGTCTTTAATGACGTCACCCAGGTAATAAGGCATTCCACATGCCCCGTATGAAAGATAGGATGTCTTTTCAAGGAGAATGATCTCTATTTCACTATCCAGTTTTCTAATTTGTGATGCAGTGGTGGCACCGCCGCCGACCGCCCCTATGATGATGACTTTTTTCTTCATGTTTTTCCTCCTAAATGAAAGAAGTCTAATGGATATATTGTACCCATTAGACTTCTTTGAAAAACCGGATTAACGGAAGTTTACGTACTGCACATCAATTGAAAGGTCTGCTTCACGGATCGCAGCGATGATTTTTTGAAGATCATCCTTACTTTTTCCAGTGACGCGTACTTGATCATCCTGAACCTGACTCTTCACCTTTACGCCGGAGTTCTTGATAAGGGTGTTGATTTTTTTCGCATTTTCTTTATCGATTCCTTGAACGAGTTTCGCACGCTGACGAACGGTCCCGCCTGAAGCCCCTTCAAGCTTGCTGTAGTCAAGATTCTTAACAGGAACATTACGCTTGATGAGTTTGCTGAGAAGAACATCCTTCAACTGATTCATTTTGAATTCATCATCAGAAACGAGGACGATTTCCTCTCCATCTAATTTAATATCACTCTTACTTCCTTTAAAGTCATAACGTGTTTGAACTTCCTTCAACGCAATTTGAATCGCATTACTCACTTCAGACATATCCACTTTCGATACAATATCAAATGAACTTTCCTTCGCCATATGTAACCCCTCCATAGTATTATCTCTTTTCATTATAGACAAGCTTTGAAGGTGCATACAACTTCTACGAAACGAATGGGAGAGTTTTTTTAAAAATATCGACCATTGACCAATAATCAGACATTTATTGCTGATCATTTCTTATTTTCCAGTCTACTCTACAAAAAAAGCACTAGCTCAATTAAGAACTAGCACTTTCTCCTATCAAAGCGCAGGACTGCCCGCGGCAATCCCTTACAAATGATCCGTTTTCTTAGAATACTGATTCTTCCCGGCTTTACGGTTCACTTCTTTGATTTTATTCTTCTCCTGGCGCAGGGCGTTGTTATCCTTGGCCTTTTTTTCGTTATCAGATGTATGTGGCATAGTCATTCTCCCTTCGAGTATCATCTTCTCTCATAGTATGAGGAAGAGGAAGGGAGTTTATGAGTGTTCGTTTAAGAAAAATATGGCTAGGGTGCCTGTGCCTGTATGAGAACCTATGGCACATCCAATAATACTGATATATACATCTTTTGGTGAAAATTTTTCTTGAATGAGCTTTTTCATTTCAAGGGCAAGCTCTTCGTCGTCACCATGACTGATGGCGATGACCTGGTTTGAGAGATCTTCACCGCGTTCTTCCATTAAGTCAAGAATTCGTTTAAGAAGTTTCTTCTTTCCACGCAATTTTTCAATCGGGACGAGCTTTCCGTCTTCAACATGTAGAAGAGGCTTAATGTTTAACAGTCCCCCAAGAAAAGCTGATGCCTTTGAAACTCTTCCGCCTTTGGCAAGGTATTCAAGATCTTCTACGGTAAATAGGTGTTCCATATGCTCTGAATGGAATCGGGAGGCTTTGATAATCTCTTCTTTACTTCTTCCCTCCTGAAGAAGTAAAGCGGCTTTCATTACGACCAAGCCGTAGCCAAGGGAAGCGCATTTTGAATCGATGATGGTCAAATCAAGAGAAGGGTGCTCTTCTTTCACCTGATCACGAATCATGACAGCGGTTTGATACGTCCCTGACAATTGTGAGGAAAAGGCAATGTAAACACCGGGTTGATTGGCTTCTGCAAGCTCTGTGAACTTCTTCAGGAAAAGATCAGGTGATACTTGCGACGTTTTAGGCATATGTCCTTCTCTGATTTTATTGAATACGGTTTTCGGCTCGATGGTGACCAAGTCTTCATAATCTTGACCATCAATATGTACTTTCAGTGGCAAAAGCTCTATGTTGTGTTGGTTGAAATATGAAGCAGGAAGGTCGCTTGCACTATCAGCAAATAATTTTACTGTCATCCTAATCATCCTTTGACTATTCTATATAGCTTTAGTCTAGCTATTTTTCATGAAAATGACAATCTATAGAGCATGAATTCAAGGTAAAAAGTATCATTGTTCTCTTAAAGGGTGAATATCAGGGGGAGTTTAGTTAAGATGAATTGTGGAACATAGAAAATAACAACTAGATGTGGGAGGTCTGTCAATGTCGAGAAATCATGTTCAGTTAGAAGCGAAGAAGTTTTTCGTAGTGTTAGTAGGGGCAGTGCTGGGGGCCATTGCCATGAATTTTTTCCTGATACCGGCAAATGTTTATGCAAGTGGTTTTACAGGATTGGCTCAATTATTATCAAGTGTGTTAAAAGAATTTGCGCCATTCAATATTTCAACAGGTATTTTATTATTTATCTTAAATATTCCTGTAACGATTCTGGGGTGGCTTAAGGTTGGCCGTTCCTTTACCGTATATAGCTTCATTTCTGTATTTCTGACGTCCTTATTCCTGGAAGTGATCCCTGTAATTAAATTATCGCCCGATATCCTGCTAAACGCCGTCTTTGGAGGGGTCATTGCCGCGGTGGGAGTTGGAATCACGTTGAAATGGGGTGCATCCACTGGAGGTATGGACATTATCGCCATGATTCTTTCCAGAATGAAAGATAAGCCCGTAGGAACCTATTTCTTTCTTATGAATGCGGTTATTATAACTTCTGCAGGATTTCTTTATGGATGGGAGAAAGCGTTATACACGTTGGTCACGTTGTATGCTTCAACGCGTGTCATTGATGCCATCCATACACGACATGAGAAATTGACAGCGATGATTGTGACAAAGAAATCCAATGAATTAAGAGAAGCCATCCATTCGAAGCTTGTCAGGGGAATTACGACCCTGCCTGCAAAAGGGGCATTTTCCGGTGAAGACAAGGAAATGCTGATAATCGTCATTTCACGCTATGAACTGTATGAGCTTGAACATACCATTAAAGATGTAGATCCTAATGCATTTACCAATATCGTGCAAACGACAGGGATATTCGGTTTCTTTAGAAAAGATTAGATTCTTTAAAATAACAAATACTACAGGTGAACCTAGATAGAAAGGGGTATCACCTTGAAGGCAGTTGTTTATATACTTATAAGTTCTTTCATGCTCTTTTGTTTCCCTTCTACCATGAAAGCTGAGAAGGTACCGCTGATCTTTACTGTAACAGCTGTTCCGGGAGAAGAAGGAGCTCAGATCCAGCTCCTTCTTTATAATAATAGTGAAGGGGATAAGAACATCACCTTTAACACGAGTCAAATATTTGACTTTACAATCAAAAATAATGCGGGAAAAGTGGTCTATCAGTACAGCCGGGGTAAATCATTCCTTCAAGCGCTTCAAACCATTTCTTTGAAGAAGGGTGAAACGAAGATCTGGAAAGAAATTTGGGATTACAAGCAGGAAGGAAAACGTGTCCCAGAAGGGAAATATACGATTGTAGCATGGCTGATGGGGGAGGATATAAGTGGTTTTGATCATCCCCTGCGGGCTGAGTATTCATTCAAAGTTCCTGAAGAAAACCCATCTTTCAGGGGAGTGAAGGTACGAGAGGTGAAAGGGCGGTTTACCATCCAGGGACAAGCGCGGGTGTCTGATGGGAGTTTTTATTACTATGTGGAGGATGGACATAGAGTACTTCTTAAAGAAACCTTATTCAAGGTTAATAAAGAAGCGCCTAACTGGACCGAATTTACCATCATACTCCCCCAGATGACAGGGGGTAAAGACAAGTTCTTCTTAAGTCTTTATGAACGGGATAATGAAGATGGGAAGATTCTTCACCGATATGTCGTATCCCTTCCATAAGAAAACAGGGTTTGCCCGTAAAGGGCAAACCCTGTTTTTATCTTTATGACAGGCGGTTTAACTCATCTTGAAGAGCGTGAAGCTGCTTTTGTTCTTCGACATTTGAGTTAGCGTAAGCAGATGACAACGCGTTTTTCGCTTTATCAATGGACATTTGAGCGTTTTCTCCCGTACTGCATGCTTGTTGGGCAGAATGAACCGCGTTACGGGCCTGTTGGAATAATGGATTACTCATTATTCCATTCCCCCTGGCCCTTCGCCATGTGAAGCAAGCTTTTTAGCTTCTGCTTCAGCATACGTCAGATGGTACGGAATACGTTCATCATGTTTTGTTACTGCGATTTTACCTTGTTGTACAAATCGTTTCGATTTATTTCTACCCATCACTACCACCCCTTTTTCAAGTTGGAACGCATGATGCGCTCCTATTTAGTATGGCTAAAGTGGTGGTGGATTAGATTAAGAAGATATACCCACAGTTTCCAAATACGTTCTGGGTTAAAGATTAAAACGTTTTTGCAGGTAGCGTCCGATCCCGTCGTCTTCATTCGAAAATGTCACTTCATTTGCAATATCTTTAAGGGGATCAATGGCATTCCCCATGGCAACCCCAGTGCCTGCATATTCAAGCATTTCAAGATCGTTATCTTCATCTCCGAATGCAATAATGCGTTCTTGCGGAATATTTAAAGATGAAGCAACTCGTTCAATTCCGACAGCTTTATTCAATCCTGATTTAACGATTTCGATGATGTGCCACGGTGCAGCCCAACGGCGATGGTCAATCAATTCTGCATGAACATCATCTAAATGTGCACGTATCTCTGGTACATCTTCTTCTTCAGCGTGAATGAGCATGGAAGTGGGATGATCAGATAGTACACTGCGGATATCCCCTGTTGAAATGGAGGGATTGCCCATCATGAATACGTCTATAATCTTTTCATCATGATAATGCAGATACACATCATCCATCACTTCGGCAACAATGTTACGGAATTTAAAATCGTCACATGCATTAATAATTTGTTTGGCCACCTTTAAATCCATCGGCTCATGAAACATCCCCCATGAATCATCAGTGGGATGATGCACAAATGCGCCGTTGAAGTTTACGATGGGAGTTGTCAGCTTTAATTGTTGATAATACAATTCACTGGCACGATAAGGTCTGCCTGTTGCAATCATAACTTCATGCCCTTTATGGCGTGCTTTTTTTAGTATTTCGCGGGTTTTTGTTGAAATCTTCTTCTCATCTGTTAAAAGTGTTCCGTCTAAATCCAGAACGATCAAGTGTTTTTCTTGTGAACTCATGAATACAAATCCCCAATCTAATTGGTATTAAGGCAATTCTAGTGTAGCGTTAGACAATGAAAGTTGTCCACTGCCGCTTCAACTAATTTAATAAATGTTTACAAACACTTTCGATTTAAATATTATACATACTACCAAATCTAGGATATCATAGTAAAGTGAAATGCAGTCAGGAAGGAGAGAATACACATGATTTTAGTTGATAAATCGACCATTCAAACCATTCCATTTCTTCATCTCGTGAAGGAAGAGGATGTAGATAAGCCAATACCCGTTTGCTTTTTCATTCACGGATTTACGAGTGCGAAAGAGCATAATTTACATTATGCCTATTATTTGGCTGAAAAGGGATTCAGAGTCATCCTTCCCGATTGTTTAGAGCACGGAGAACGATCTACTGGCAAATCAGAGCATCAATTAGGAGAAGTCTTCTGGAAGATCGTCTTACATACGATTCATGAATTATCGACTCTTAAAGGGCATTTCGAAGAAAAAGGATTGCTCGTACCAAATGGAATCGGGGTTGCAGGGACCTCTATGGGTGGGATTGTCACACTTGGAGCGTTAACTCAATATGAGTGGATTTCATCTGCTGTCTCGTTAATGGGAAATCCTACATATGTGAAATTTGCTCAAGCCCAGTTAGCTCAAGTCGAATCGTTAGGTTATGAATTGCCATTCAGTGAAGAAGAAATAGGAAATATGTTAAATGAACTCGCTCACTACGACTTAAGTCTTCAGCCTGAGAAACTTGGGGGCAGACCTCTTATGTTCTGGCACGGAAAACGGGACAAGGTTGTACCGTTTAACCTTACACAAGAGTTCTACCAGAGCATCCTGCCTTATTATGAATCACAGGAAGACAACCTGTTATTTATTGAAGACGATAAAGCAGATCATAAAGTATCAAGAGAAGGCGTGTTAAAGCTGGTAGAGTGGTTTGAGAAGCATTTATCAGCCTAACCTTTTGTTTTATGCACGTTAATTTGTTAAGATGAGTAGTGAAAATAGATAAGCATCAAGCATGGATAGAGGAAGGAGAGTTAGCATGGATCAGGATCTTAAAGATAATTTGATGGGTGCACTTGAACAGGTTGTTGACCCTGAATTAGGAATAGACATTGTTAATTTAGGTCTGGTATATGACGTGGATCTAGATGAAGAAGGTAAAGCAACGGTCACTATGACCCTTACGTCAATGGGCTGCCCACTCGCTGGTACCATTGTCGATCAAGTGAAAACAGCTCTAAGTGACATTCCGGAAGTAAAAGAAACAGAAGTAGACATCGTCTGGAATCCACCATGGAGCAAAGACAACATGTCCCGCTATGCGAAAATTGCATTGGGAATCAGATAATACCGATATGTAAAAAATCCCCCTGAGGCAAGGGTTGCTTCAGGGGGATTTTTTGTTGAAACGTTTAATCAATCCGACAAATTGAAACCGGACAATTCTCACAATCGATTTCATCTTTAAGGTAGTTCAAATCAAGAATCGTGATATATCCTTTTTCCGACACAAGGACGTTTTCTTTCTTTAATTCACTCAGCAGCCGATTCACGACTTCCCTGGAGGAACCACAGAAATTGGCGAGTTCCTGGTTGGTTAACGGAAAATCAATTAGAATGCCCTTTTCAACTGTTTTTCCGTAACTGTTGGACATACGGATCAGCGTTGAGTAAAGTGCACCTTTTTTCCCGTGAAGAATAAGATCGCGAAACTTCGTTTGGTTTTGTTGATTCTGAATTTGGATCCATTTTAGCCATTGGATGGTCAAGTTACTGTTATTGGATAGTTTTTCTTCGAAGACCTCTTTTGGTAACGCATAAATCTCCGTATTCTCAAGCATTTTTGCACTGAGCATGTAGTATGCATCTTTACTGAATAACGTTAATTCACCAATCACATCATGACTTGAACAGATCCGTAAAGACAATTCCCGTCCGTCAGGAATCACTTTGCTGATTTGGACACGACCGCTTTTAATCAAATATAACTCGTGAGCAGGCCTTCCCTCTTGAAACAGGAAGGATCCTTTTTTGAAATTTTTCACCGTTTTTTTCTCGAAAAATAGTTGCTTAATCTCGGAAGGAACTTCTAGATTTTCACTCATGAGATCACATCATTTCCATCATAATGTCTTATACTCAAAGCTTACCAAAGGAAACAGACAGATAGAAGGGAATTAAGCGAAAATTAATACAGCAGCTCCGACAACGGCACAATAAACGGCAAAATATTTCAAGTTTCCTTTAGCCATAATATTCATGAACCACTTTAATGAGAAGTATGAAGCAATAAGTGATGCAATGAACGCAACTAAGTATGGAATGGCCATTGAAGCAAGATTCGGATCCTCTATAAGATCACTTATTCCGAATACCATAACCCCTACACTTACTGGAATATAGAGGAGGAAAGAGAAACGCAATGCCGTTTCAGCCTTCATTCCACTAGCCATTGCAGCTACGATGGTTGCACCGGAACGACTGATTCCAGGAATAAGGGCCACAGCCTGAGCAAGACCTATGATGATGGCGTCTTTGACATTTAAGTCACCGTCATTTTTTCTTCCTCGAAGGTTACGGATTAACCATAAGGCAATACCTGTAATAATAAGTGTAATTCCTACTGTGATAACAGATGTTAAATGTTCCTCAATCACGTCTCCGAATAATACACCAATCACCCCGGCTGGGATCGTACCAATCAATAAGTAAACAATGAAATGAAAATCACGTTTCGTTTCAGGTGTTTTATGTTTGAAATAGCCTAAGCCATTCACGATCAGACGCATGATATCTTCACGGTAAATAATGAGTACAGCCACTAATGAAGCTGTATTAACCAGGATTTCAAATGTCAAGGTGGCATCCTTTATACCAAGGAAATGCTGGGCTAACAATAAGTGCCCGCTGGATGAAATAGGGATTGGTTCAGTAAACCCTTGAAAAATCCCTAAAAACAAGTATTTCATAATCAGATAAAAATCCATTGTGTATCCTCCAAGCTTTTTTTCTCCACAGTTTTTAATTTAACACCATAAAGGGAAAGACTGTAAAGCCTTTTTCCAAATGTTAACCGAACCGTAACTTGTTTATCATATAAAGCATTCTGATATCCTTCATCTGGCATGCATGAATGTTCGGCCTTGTAGAAAAATAGTAAGGAAGCATCGCTTCGAAAAGGAGGGGTAAGAATGGGACAGTCACGACAATTTAAAGCTGGAGAAAAAGCACCTAATAATGGAGAGTATATAGAAATTGGTGAAACTGGAAGCATGGTGAAAAATCCGCAAAAACTACGGTTGAAAGCGGGAGACCGATTTCCTGAAAACTCCAACCATAATCGTCTTTGGACGTATATGAGAAAACCTTAACCCCATAAGGAACAAGGATGTCGTGGCGACTGTTCACTATTTAGCATGAATGGTGACGTCTATCGGAGGCACTCCTTGTTCCTTTTTCTTTTCCTTTTTTCATCGAAAGGGATATAATAGATGTAAAGGTCAATAAAGGTCAAAATCTGAGGTGAAGCACGATGAAATTTGATAATATGACTCACAGCATTCAAGAAGGATTGGTTTCTGCAGGAGAGGCAGCTAAAGAAAAATTACATACAGATATCACCCTGCTTCATTTGTGGAAATCTCTCCTTGGTTCAGAAAACAGTTTTCTTCGAACGATATATGCCCGTGGAGGGGTAAAAGTAGATGGCCTAAGAGAATGGATTGATGACAGATTAAACGATATCCCTGCTGTGGAGGGAGAAGGGCTGCAGTATGGACAGTTTTTCGCAAGAGATATTCATCAGCTTATGCAAGATAGTGAGGCCTTAAAGACTAAATGGGAAGATGACTATGTATCGGTCGAACATCTTGCCCTTGGGTTATTCATCCAAAGGAACCACCCGATTACGACATACTTAACCAAACATCATCTGACAGAAAAAGAATTAAAGGAGATTATTGAAACGATCAGAGGAGGGAGCAAGGTGAACACACAGAACCCTGAAGTAAAATATGAAGCGTTGAAAAAGTATGGGAGGGATCTTGTTGCCGATGTAAAGTCGGGGAGGATAGATCCAGTCATAGGCAGGGACAGTGAAATCCGCCATGTGATACGTATCCTTTCCCGTAAGACGAAAAATAATCCTGTTCTTATAGGGGAGCCTGGAGTCGGGAAGACTGCGATCGTTGAAGGACTCGCACAGCGGATTGTCAGAAAAGATGTCCCGGAGGGCTTGAAGGATAAAACCATCTTCGAATTGGATATGAGCTCTTTGGTTGCTGGTGCCAAGTTCAGGGGAGAGTTTGAAGAACGGCTAAAGGCAGTATTGCAGGAAGTGAAAAAGAGTGAGGGTCGCATTCTTCTGTTTATCGATGAACTTCATACGATTGTCGGCGCAGGGAAGACGGAAGGAGCAATGGATGCGGGTAATATCTTGAAGCCGATGCTTGCGAGGGGAGAGCTGCATTGTATAGGTGCGACGACTCTCAATGAATACCGTAAGTACATCGAAAAGGATCCCGCTTTGGAAAGGCGATTTCAACAAGTTCTCGTTCAGGAGCCCAATGTAGAAGATACGATATCAATTTTAAGAGGCTTGAAGGAACGTTTTGAAATTCATCATGGAGTCAATATTCATGACCGGGCCATTGTGGCAGCTTCTAAACTTTCTGACCGCTACATTTCTGACCGATTCCTGCCGGACAAAGCCATTGATTTAATCGACGAGGCATGTGCGATGATCCGTACCGAAATTGACTCTATGCCGTCAGAATTGGATGAAGTCACACGTAAAGTGATGCAGCTTGAAATTGAAGAAGCAGCTCTAAATAAGGAAAAGGATCCGGCAAGCCTTGAACGACTCGATAGAATCCGTGAAGATTTAAGTAATCTGAAGGAAAAAGCGACCGCGATGAAGTTAAAATGGGAGCAAGAGAAAGAGAGTATTGGGATTGTTCAGGAGAAGCGGGAAGAACTGGAGAAGCTCAGGCGCATGCTGGAAGAAGCAGAAAGTGATTATGATCTCAACAAAGCAGCAGAGCTTCGTCATGGCAGGATTCCTGCAATGGAAAAAGAGCTTGATACAGTTGAGCAAGAGATGATGAAAGAGCAGGATGGACGCCTGCTGCGAGAAGAAGTAACGGAGGAAGAAGTAGCCAATATTGTATCGAGATGGACAGGGATACCAGTCACTAAACTTGTAGAAGGTGAACGAGAGAAGCTGTTGAAGCTTGATCGTATTCTGCATGAACGGGTGATCGGGCAGGATGAGGCTGTTCAATTGGTGAGTGACGCCGTTATACGTGCGAGAGCAGGGATTAAAGATCCGAATCGTCCGATTGGTTCATTCATTTTCTTAGGTCCTACGGGAGTAGGGAAGACAGAGCTTGCGAAGACACTTGCTCATACGTTGTTTGATAGTGAGGAACAGATGATCCGAATTGATATGTCTGAATATATGGAGAAGCATGCCGTTTCACGTTTGATCGGTGCACCTCCGGGATATGTAGGATATGAAGAAGGCGGTCAGCTGACAGAAGCAATTAGACGAAAACCCTATTCGGTCATTCTTCTTGATGAAATTGAAAAAGCTCATCCAGAAGTATTCAATATTCTTCTGCAAATGCTCGATGATGGGAGGATAACCGATTCTCAAGGAAGGACGGTTGATTGTAAGAACACGGTGATCATTATGACTTCTAACATCGGATCTTCTCATCTCCTCGAACGAAATAAGGGGGAAGAGGAAATGGATATAGAAACGAAGAACCTGGTCATGAGTCAGCTTCGTTCCTCTTTCAGACCGGAGTTCCTTAACAGGGTCGACGACATTATTCTCTTTAAACCATTGAGCATTGAGAATATAAAAGGGATCATCGATAAGCTGGTGGAAGATTTACAAAAACGAGTGGAAGAACAGCATATTTCACTGTCATTGACTGAGAGTGCAAAAGAATTTATAGCACAGTCGGCTTATGATCCGGTTTATGGTGCGCGCCCTCTGAAAAGGTATTTGCAGAGAGAAGTAGAAACCAAACTGGCAAGAGAATTGATTGCTGGAAATATTAAAACGAATGATACCATCACCATTGAGGCAGGGGAAAATGGCTTATTGATCAGTTAGGACCAAATAAAAAAAGCAGCCGGATCTGGCTGCTTTTTTTAGTGCTTTTCGACTGGCTCGTTTGGAATAACAAGCGTGATAATGAATACTAATACCGTTACACAAACCGATAAAATTAATCCTGTTTCAAAGTGAAAAGCAGTTCCATTCATTGAACTTACAACGTAAGTTAACATTTCAGTAAGAGCAAATGCCCAGAAAAACATCCAGAAAAATCTCACGCCAAGTCACCTCATTCCTATGTAATCAACTAATTTATTAGCAATTTGTAACCAATTTCAATCTTTTTTATCTTACCACAGCTTCAGGAAATAATAAATGACTAATCTGTGAAATGTAACCCTTATCATCTTTCCATACCACTCATGCATAATCGATGGAGGTAACCGACTAAATTTGCAAATATATGGGGTTCTATGGGCTATCTCCCTGACCAATGTTTTCTCCTTACATAAACTATAATGACTTACTATGTAAAAGGAGAAATTCTAATGTATCAGCGATTGTTTCAATTAGAGCAAGAGTGGTGCATGATTCATTATCCTGAACGCCCAAATGGATTCGCTGTAATGGTTATAGGAGATTCCCATCACTATGTAGATGATAAGAGCAGCTTTTGGGTACAACATGAGGCACGCTACAAGTGGATTCAAGAGCTGACCGCCAAAGGATATATTGTTTATTATAGTAATCTTTATGGAGCGAATTGGGGTAGCGATCAAGCCGTGCAGTTAGCCAAGCGACTTTATCAACATGTAAAACGATCTGAAATCATTAATGGAAAGATTCATATATTGGCCGAAGGAATGGGAGCGTTGGTGTTGAAAAACCTCTACCCAAAAATGGAACTAGATATTAGAAGTGCCGTTATGCTCTCACCCTGTGTGTCACTATATGATCATTTAGAACAAGAGAAGGAACAGAAATTCTTTTATAAAAAGATAATAAAAGAACTAGCGCACACGTTTCGATTGAAAGAGGAGGACTGCGAAGCATTCATCAGTCAACAATCAAAGGACTACGAAGTATTTAAAAACATCTCGATTCCACTTTATATTGTTCAGTCAACGACTCTTAATCGTTATAAAAATCAATTCACTCTCATAAAAGATATATATACAGAGCGTTTAGAAAAAGGAACATCAACGGATTTATTCTTTGTACTTCCTGAAAAGCGTGCTTCTCTCGGAGGGAAATTTGCCTCATACTTTTCTTTACATGAGAAAGAGTTATAACAAACACATTGGAGTGATTGACTTGAATCATGCATTCGTTTTTGCTGCTCAGCAGTTCTTGGGATTTGAACTATGTGATGCCCTTCTTGAGAATGGATGGACCGTGACCGCAATTGATGAAAACAAAGAAGTGAAGGATAAGTGGTTAGAAATTGGAAGGAACTCAAACATTCAATATGTTCCTTATGAAGACTGGGATAAGGAAATACAATCTGGATGCCGTGTGTTCCTTCCATATTATGATCAGGTAAGAGAGAATAAAGTGAGTTACTTGTCAGAAGTAGAAGGGCTGATTTCAAAAAATGAACAACCTCTCACGATCATTCGAATTTATCCCAATAGTGCGATAAATCATAACCATAAGGAAGAAGGAACCGTATTTTACCTTCCAACTTTATACGGAATTCACCAGCCGAATGACTTTCTGTTTGCTCGACTTTTGATTGGAGAAGATGTTGACTCCAATTACATTGATGATCCAAGTGGAGCGATCTATGTGAAGGACGCTGCCCGTTCCATTGTAAATCATTCATCCAATACAGAAGTCTATACGGTGAAAGCACTCTCAAGCAAAAGCTGGAATGAAGCCTTATCTTATGTGACGAAGAGATCTTTTTCACCCCCGCGCATGAATGCCGAACCAAATGGTAAAGAGCTTATTGTCAAACCTTCTAAGTCTCATGAAAGGATATTGAAGGAACAATTAAGAGGGATCACTTTGCATGAAATTCAGGAATAAGAAAATTTTTTCTTTCCATGTAGATAGGGATGAGGGTAAAATAAGTATGATGTAAACATTTTCTATTGATTCTTTTTATAGATGCTGCACGGGCTTTAAAGGAGTTGCTGCAAATGAGTAAGAAATTTTACACCATTTTCTTGATTGTATTCCTCATTGGAATAAGTGGTTGTTCAGCAGGAAACAGTGCTGAAATAGAAAAAGTTGGTTTACTGGTTCCGGAAACCGTAGACGATGGGGTTTGGGGAACAAAAGGATACAAAGGATTATTAAAGATTCAATCCGATTATGATGCTGACGTCTTCTATAAAGAGAGTATAAAGAATGATACATCAATTAAACAAGCGGTAAAAGCATATAATGATGATGAAGTTACTTTAGTGTTTGGTCACGGAAGTGAATATTCCAAGATATTTAACACCCTTTCCGGTGAGTATCCCAATATGCATTTTGTAAGCTTTAATGGAAATGCCACAGAGGAGAATACAACCAGTCTACAATTTAAAGGCTATGCAATGGGCTTCTTCGGAGGCATGACAGCAGCCTATCAATCTAAAACGAATAAAGTCGGAGTGATTGCTGCTTTTGAATGGCAGCCCGAAGTTCAAGGGTTTATTGATGGAGCGAAATTCCAAAAAAGTGAATCTGAGCTCATTATCGAGTATACCAATCACTGGGACGATCAAGACATTGCTTTTGAAAAGCTGGAGGGTTTATTGAATCAGCGAGTCGATGTTGTTTATCCGGCAGGTGACGGCTATAATGTATCTGTAATCGAAAAGCTGAAGGAAAAGGGACTCTATGCCATTGGTTATGTATCTGATCAATCTGATTTAGGGGAATCCACGGTTTTAACGAGTACGGTGCAGCATGCAGATAAGCTGTATGGTGTAGTTGCAGAAAGGTTCGCAAATGACGAGCTCGATTCAGGAAACCTTGAATTTGATTTTGAAGACGGAGTCATTTCCATGGGGAAATATAGTCCTGTCATTCCAAAAGACTTTCAAGCTGAGATGAAGCAACATGTTCAAGCCTATATCGAAACAGGCAAATTGCCGAATGGAAAGGAATCGAAGCAATGAATCAAGACAAAACGATGGAATTTATGCAAATTGCCATGAAGTACTTCCCGCAAGCAAAAGAGCAACTTGATCAAGCGGGTGTTGAGTTCTCTCCTGAGATGCTGCAACCATTTATGACACTGTTTACACAAGTCATGAGTGAAGCCTATGAATTAGGCAAACAGGAAGCCTTACATAACAAGTAAGTGTAGAGGAAAACGGTTCATTGACGATATCAATGAACCGTTTTTTTATTACTTTATAGTCCATTGCTTTAATAGTGGACTGATTTTCTTATAGAGTGGTTTCAATTCATCGATGGAATTCATAATGGAATGAACGCCATCAAGTAATGATCCTTCTTCATTTTTGCCTACACGCTTCTCCTGAGAAGGATGCGCTTCTTTTTTAGGGATCCTTCCTCCGTACATCATCTGATCAAATGGATGCAGCTTTTTTTCTTCAGACATATTCTCACCCCCTCTGCCTACTACATAACCTATGAGGAGAAGGGTTGTACGAGTATGGTCAAACGCGTAGAAGAAATGGAAAAGAAAAAATAATTGCAGAAAGTAGAAATCTTCGATAAAATTAGTACCAAGTCATAATAATTGATAATAAACTAAAGTATAAGAGAAAAAACATAAAAAAAGAAAGTAGGGAATGCCAGTATGAATACAGGGATTATTGGAATTGGGCGTTACCTTCCCGAGAAAGTCGTAACCAATGCAGATCTTGAGAAAATGGTGGAAACATCAGACGAATGGATTCGTACGAGAACAGGCATTGAAGAGAGGAGAATAGCAGATAATGAAACAGACACATCAGACATGGCTTATGAAGCAGCAAAAACGGCCATCGCAGATGCAGCTATCTCTGCAGAAGAAATTGATCTGATCCTTGTGGCTACGGTCACACCTGACCAGCCATTCCCATCTGTAGCTTGCTTGCTTCAAGAAAGATTAGGAGCAAAGAAAGCCGCAGCAATGGATTTAAGTGCAGCATGTGCCGGATTTATGTATGGTATGATTACGGCAAAGCAGTTTATCGACAATGGCGCGTATAAGCATGTGCTCGTTGTAGGAGTTGAAAAGTTATCAAAAATTACAGATTGGGATGACCGTAATACAGCTGTTCTCTTTGGAGACGCAGCAGGTGCAGCAGTACTTGGGCCTGTTCCAGATGGCAAAGGAATACTTGCCTTTGAATTAGGTGCAGACGGATCGGGTGCAAAACATCTGTACCAGGAAGAAAATATCATCATGAACGGTCGCGAAGTATTTAAATTTGCGGTTCGTCAAATGGGCGAATCGAGCGTAAATGTAATTGAAAAAGCGGGATTAAAGAAGGAAGATGTTGACTTTTTAATTCCCCATCAAGCCAATATTCGTATCATGGAAGCAGCAAGACAACGATTGGAATTGCCGATTGAAAAGATGTCTAAAACGGTAAATAAATACGGTAATACTTCAGCAGCTTCTATCCCTGTTTCTTTAGTTGAAGATTTAGAAGCAGGAAGAGTGAAAGAAAACGATGTAGTCGTCATGGTAGGATTCGGCGGCGGTTTAACCTGGGGCGCCATTATCATGCGCTGGGGTAAATAAATAGAACTCTCTTCTATAACTTGCAGACAAAGGAGATGGAATAAATGAACAAGAAACGTGTAGTTGTAACAGGATTGGGAAGTGTTACCCCGTTAGGTAATGATGTCGAATCAACGTGGACGAATATTTTAGCAGGGAAAACGGGTGTAGGTCCCTTAACGCGCTTAAATGCAGACGATTATCCAGCCAAAGTGGCAGCAGAATTGAAAGATTTCAATATCGAGGATTTCGGTGTTGAGAGAAAAGAAGCAAGAAAAATGGATCGCTTCACTCATTATGCGATTGCAGCTTCGTTAATGGCTGTCAAAGACTCGAAGCTCGACATTACAGACGAAAATGCTCACCGTGTCGGCGTATGGATCGGTTCAGGAATTGGTGGAATGGAAACGTTCGAACAGCAGTATGAAACCTTCCAAAAACGTGGATATCGCAGAGTAAGTCCATTCTTCGTCCCAATGATCATTCCTGATATGGCGGCTGGACAAGTCTCCATCATGCTAGGAGCTAAAGGCTTTAACTCTTGTACAGTAACAGCCTGTGCGACAGGAACTAACTCCATTGGAGATGCGTTTAAAGTCATCCAGCGTGGAGACGCGGATGTCATGGTGTCAGGTGGAGCAGAGGCACCAATCACGAAGATGTCTGTAGCCGGCTTCTGTGCAAATACAGCCCTCTCAACCAATACAGATCCTGAGAAAGCTTCAAGACCATTTGATGCAAATCGTGACGGATTTGTCATGGGAGAAGGAGCGGGTGTCGTTGTTCTGGAAGAGCTTGAGCATGCACTGAAACGCGGAGCGCCGATCTATGCTGAAATCGTAGGCTATGGTTGTACAGGTGATGCGTATCATATCACAGCTCCGGCACCAGCTGGAGAAGGTGGAGCGAGAGCAATGAAAATGGCTTTAGAAGACGGTGGAATCCTACCCGAGCAAATGGATTACATTAATGCTCACGGAACAAGTACTCCATACAATGACAAATACGAAACGATGGCTGTAAAAGAAGTATTCGGAGAGCATGCCTATAAATTAGCCATGAGTTCAACGAAATCAATGACAGGTCACCTTCTTGGTGCAGCTGGAGGGGTTGAAGCAATTTTTACAGTATTAGCTATGAAAGACAATGTACTGCCTCCAACAATCAATATCGAAACACCAGATCCGGACTGTGATCTTGATTATGTAGCGAACGAAGCAAGAAAACAGGAAGTGAATGTAGCGATGAGTAACTCATTAGGTTTCGGTGGTCATAATGCTACGATCGTCTTTAAAAAGTATAACAATTAAAATGAGAACGGGTCTGCTAATATGCTAGCAGGCTCGTTTTTTTGTTGTGAACCCTCTTTTTATTACATATACATGATAAAAAGTTGGGAAAGAGGGATGAAGGTGACTGTTGCTCCTACTGATGAATGGCTTGTAGATTCGATTCATAAACCTTTAGAGCTTCTAAAGAAAACGATAAACGGGAAAGAAGATCAAAAGTCGTTTTATCAATACCTCATGAAGCATGGCATGTATAAATCATCACATCACGCAGAGGATATTTATGCAAAAATGAAAGAACGTAAGATATGGGAGCGTTTTTCCCTTTATGAAAAAAAGTATAAACGAAAATGGAATGGCCCGAACGTTCCAATCTATTTATTCCCCGTTCAGGAAAAGAGAGGCATGTTCCAAGCCTCAATGAAAAAATCAGGTGTATGCTTTAAAGACGAAATTTTCTTCTTTGTAGCAGATCAAGAAGATGCCAAAGAATACGAAGCTCTATTTGTTCACGAATACCATCACTGTGTCAGAATGAAACTCTTAAACAAAAAAGATAGCCAATACACCCTATTAGATTCCATCATTTTTGAAGGGCTGGCAGAGTTTGCTGTCAGAGAGTATTGTGGGGAGAAGTATGTAGCTTCCTGGACAAAGGCTTATGAGGAAAAACAAATGTCACTTTATTTCGAGAAGTGGATTAAGCCTAATTTGGATGTGAAACGAAGCAGTCCCCTTCACGACTACTTACTTCTTGGTCAGAAATCTTACCCTAATATGCTGGGGTATGCTGCCGGCTATTACCTGGTACAAAATTATGTTAAGCAAAAGGATAGGTCTACCACAGCTCTATTAGGAAAACCTTCATCGATCTTCTTATCTTAGTAGAATGGGGATCAGCCATTCATATTCTGATTCCTGTGCTGGTGATATTAAATTAAGCTCTTTATATCGTCATATCTTCCATTTGAACTCCATAGACTATAGTAAGAATGGACGAGCTAAATCTCTAATGCGAGGATAGAGGCGGAAGGTATGGTGTTTCGAATGTTTGTATTATTTATAGGGTTTGGACTGGCTGTTTCAGGTGGTGTAAGTTTAATCATCTATTTAAACCTTCTCACTACTGGAATGACCTTTACAGACTATATTCTCTTCGTATCCACCCGAGTCGAATGCTACTTATTTCTCTTAGGGATTCTCATCATCACGATCTCAATCTATATTCCACGAAGGAAAAATAATCACTATCTATAAAACACTTGCTTAACAGGAATAAATTTACACCGATTTGCCTATACTGATTGACAAATAAGATTGTAGCAAAGCGAGGGGTCAATCATGTTATATCTTCATGATGTATGGGTAAATTGGTTCGAAGGCGAAGAAAATGGCTACAATGTCTGTCATTTTCACGAGTGGAGAAAAGAGGACGTTATTGAATTATTAGATCAAGTTCCGCTCATTAAAGTGGACACTGTTCTGTTTCATTACATCGAGAATGATTTATCAGAGTTACCTCAACAACTGCTCAATAATGTCTATCAAAAAGCATACTTGCGAAAAAACCATGAACGAATTCAATTGGATTATTGCTTCATTGTCACAGATGGAACAGGGATACTTGCCGTGGATACAATCGGGTATACCGTTCCAATCAGAAAAAGCAGGCTCATTCCAAGGCAGGAACAACTCGTCTATGAAATGGTAGAAAATCATGAAACGATGCAGTACGTCATTCAGCCTGAAGGAAAGAGAGAGGATTCATACCACATTCTCTCGCCGAGTCCCTATATGATGAGTGGTCTGACAAGAAAAGAAAGACAGTTGAAGCAATTATTATTTATGGCGCTGGATCAGCTTCACAGCTCAAATAACACGGCAGAAATACGATACTGGTACACGGAATGGGCTCCACAGCGATATCGGTCCATTCAAGAGATGGACTTTGAAGAAATTTGGCAAATGTTATACGAAGAAACACAGTATGGCTGGTCGGACAAGCATCTGACTCTCTGCGAGAACTTAATAAAAGGACAACCTTTTTTTGAAAAACTATGGGAAGTGGAGAATCGTCCTAAGGTAAATTAATTGGTGAACGAAAACCTTGAGTCCGTGATGGGCTTGGGGTTTTTTGTTTGGGTAGGGGGAAAAGGTGGTTATGTGAATGTCCATAAAAAAGCCAAGAGCCTAATTTGCAGGCTCTTGGCACCATCACTATTTTCTTTTTCTCTCTTTACGCCCGAGTCCCATGGCCTTTTCCATCTTCTTCAGCATTTTGTTTGCAGCGAAGTTAGCCTTTTCTGCCCCGCGATCAAGGATATCATCAAGCTCGTCAGAATCAATCAATTCATAGTAGCGGTCCTGTACCGGCTTAATGGCCTTGATTACGACTTGAGCCAGGTCAGCTTTGAAGTCTCCATAGCCCTTACCTTCATACTTTTGTTCAAGTTCTTCTATTGAACTGCCTTCAAGAATCGAATAGATAGAAAGGAGGTTTGATACTCCTGGTTTGTTTTCTTTATCGTATTTCACGATTCCATCTGAATCCGTTACAGCACTTTTGATTTTCTTTTCAATCATCTTCGGATCGTCGAGGAGCGTGATAAATGATTTCTGATTTGCATCGGACTTACTCATCTTCTTCAATGGGTCCTGTAGGGACATGACACGAGCCCCAACTTTAGGAATCCGGACTTCCGGAACCGTAAAGATGTTGTTGTATTTATTATTGAAACGCTCAGCAAGATTTCTCGTTAATTCCAGATGCTGCTTCTGATCGTCTCCAACTGGGACTAAGTCTGTTCCATACAGAAGAATATCAGCTGCCATTAATGGGGGATAGGTTAATAATCCTGCAGAAACTGCTTCTTTACCATGTGATTTATCTTTGAATTGTGTCATTCTTTCAAGTTCACCAATATACGTCACACATTGCAGGATCCATCCTGCCTGTGCGTGGGCCGGAACTTCCGATTGAATGAATAGTGTTGATTTATCCGGGTCGATGCCACAAGCAATATAGAGTGCAGCGAGACTGCGGATATTCTTGCGAAGCTCCATTTTATCCTGTGCTACCGTGATTGCATGCTGATCCACTACACAGAAATAACAATTGTATTCCTCCTGCAGCTCAGTGAACTGCTTCATTGCCCCGATGTAATTCCCAAGCGTAATCGTACCACTCGGTTGAATACCACTAAAGATTGTCTTCATCTAACTTCCTCCTCAAAATAAACAAAATAAAAACCCATCCGTCCTATAGAAGATAGGGACGAATGGGATCATTTCCGCGGTGCCACCCTAAGTACTCAAATGAGTCAGCTTAGTCCATGTGAACATGGAACCTCTTTAACGTGAGGTTGATCCGTTATATGCTACTCTATTTCACAAATAAAGCTCAGAAGTCCATTCCCTCTCCATGAATACTTGTTTTCACCAACCACAAGCTCTCTATAATTCAATAATGAAAGGTACTACTCTTCATCAACGCTTATACTCTCATTCATATACATTTATTATATAAAATAAATGTTCGTAATTCAAGTGTACACGAGATAGGACAAAGTGATCGAAAGTACGAGCGAAATAGTACCGACTATAAGAAATGATCGCGTAATGGAATAAGAGCGCTGCATTCCGTATTCTTCATGAGCATCCTTCGTTTCATCCAGTGTATCAAACTGGGAGATGTATTTTCCTTGTTTCGTACTGTTTCTGAATCTCTTAAGAGCATACAAGATTCCGTTGAAAAAACCTTTTTGAAAAATATAAAGGAGGGCTCCTATGGCAACATACGTAATTCCGATAATGAACAAACTGTCTATTATAGAAAGAAGGAGGTTTTTCCCCTGTAGAATAGCAGTCGCAAAGACGATGATGAAAAACAGCAGTGTAGGTATGTAGAAAAAATTTATTCGTTTCATAGTACTCCTTAATTTGTTTTTTATAAAAGTATACATGAAGGGTAAAGAAGAATTCAATCATCGTTCATATATATTCAGTTCAGCATGCAATGTGTGGTAAAAGAGACAGAAATCCTTATAGTGCGTATACATTTGAAACTCCTAACTCCACATAAATCCTTGAAGAGAATAGAGTATAAATTCTATTTTTTATATTTAGTCTGTAAATCTTATAATTATAATAGAAGTAGAGGGGGCGTTGGGGAATGATCCTCCACAATACAATTGAAATTGCCGTAATTAAAATTTACGTTTGTAACAATTGTAATGGGACAAACTCTCTAAAATGAACAGTTAAAACCCTTATACATCAAGGTTTTAACAACAATATGCCTATTAATCTGATAATTTTGCAAAAAAACTGTTAAATTCATATTGCAATAATTTCTCTATCATGTATAATAAGTAACAAATCTTCTGAAAATTAGAAGATAAATAAATATGAGATTTACGAGGAGGTCAATTTCAAGATGAAGAAAAAGTTTTCATTCTTGCTAGTTCTTCTTCTGGCTCTAAGTACTTTCTTAGCTGCATGTGGCGGCGACAAGAAAACTGAGGGCAACGAAGGAGCATCTGGTGAAGGCGGCGAGTCTGCTGAAAAGAAAGAACAGGTACTTAACTTACTAGAGAGTTCTGAGATCCCATCAATGGACTCTACTCTAGCAACTGACGCTGTTTCATTTAAAGTAATGAACAACGTATTTGAAGGTCTTTACCGTTTAGGTGAAAATGATGAGGCTGTACTTGGTATGGCTGCTGAAGAACCTCAAATCAGTGAAGATGGTAAAACTTACACGTTCAAACTTCGTGATGCTAAATGGTCTAACGGAGATGCAGTTACTGCTAACGACTTCGTTTACGCTTGGCAAAAAGCTTTAAACCCTGATACTGGTGCAGAGTATGCGTACATCATGTACGATATCAAAAACGCTGCAAAAGTTAACGCTGGTGAAGTTCCAGTTGAAGAATTAGGTGTTAAAGCGGTTGATGAGAAAACTCTAGAAGTTCAGCTTGAAACAGCTGTTCCATATTTCAAAGCTTTACTTTCTTTCGCAACATTCTATCCTCAAAACCAAAAGTTTGTTGAAGAAAAAGGCGATAAATTCGGTCTTGAAGCTGACACTGCAGTTTACAATGGTCCATTCACACTATCTGAGTGGAAGCATGAGCAAAGCTTCAAATTAACTAAGAACGACGGTTACTGGGATGCAGAAACTGTTAAGCTTAAAGAAGTTAACTTCAACATCGTTAAAGATACTGCTACTGGTGTAAACCTTTATGAAACAAACAAAGCGGATGTAGCTGGTCTTTCAGCTGAATTCGTAGATAAATACAAATCAGATGAAAACTTCAAAACAAAGGCTGATACTGCGGTATTCTTCCTTCGTTTAAACCAAAAGAATGAAGTTATGGCTAATGTAAATGCTCGTAAAGCATTTGATGCAGCTTATGACAAGCAAGGTATGGTTGACGTTCTTCTTAACAATGGTTCAATTCCTGCATATTTCTTAGTACCAAAAGATTTCGTTTCTGGCCCAGACGGTGCTGAGTACCGTGAAGCTGTAGGTGATTTCGGTGGTTTCGATCCAGAAAAAGCTGCAGAACATTGGGCTAAAGCGAAAGAAGAGTTAGGTAAAGATTCTATTGAATTAGAACTACTAAACTATGACTCTGACAGCTCTAAGAAAATCGGTGAATTCTTAAAAGAACAATTAGAGCAAAACTTAGAAGGTTTAACTGTTTCAATCAAAGCACAACCATTCAAGCAAAAGCTTGAGTTAGAATCTAAAGGTGATTATGATGTTTCATTCGCCGGATGGGGTCCTGACTATCCAGATCCGATGACATTTGTTGACATGTTCGTAACTGATGGTGCACACAACCAAATGGCTTACTCTAACCCAGAGTATGACAAGTTAATTGAACAAGCTAAAGGTGAACTTCTTGATGATCCTGAAGCTCGTTGGCAAGCAATGGTTGACGCAGAAAAGATTCTTTTCGAAGATCAAGCGATCAGCCCGATGTACCAACGTGGAACTGCTTTCCTAGAGCGTCCATATGTTAAAGGTCTATTACGTCACTCATTTGGTGCAGATGCATCATACAAATGGGCGTACATTGAGTAATAATCGGCTCGATTGAAAAACCTTAAAAGGGAGAGCGTATGCATGAGCATATGCTCTCCTTTTCCAGTGAATGTCGAAAATTATCAAAAAAGTAAAAATACATTGAAAATTTGTCGATAATCGATATAATTAAAAATGTAGAAAAAAATAGACAAAAAAGGGGGGCTAAAGAATGGTCAGATATACAATTCAACGTATCGTTTATATGATCATCACTTTGCTTATCATTGCAACCGCCACTTTCTTTCTGATGAAGCTCCTACCTGGATCTCCACTACAAAACGCAGAAAGGCTGACTCCGGAACAACAACAAATCATAATGGATAAATACGGTCTTAATGATCCGCTGCCAGAACAATATGTGAACTATATGGTCGGGTTAGCGAAAGGAGATTTGGGGTTGTCCTTCCAATACGATAATCGTCCTGTTACACAAATTGTTGGAGATCGTATTGGTCCTTCCGCACTTCTTGGATTCCAAGCTATGGTATTAGGTACTTTCTTAGGGCTACTTATTGGAATTATTGCAGCAATCAAACATAACACATGGCTCGATTATGGTTCGACGTTCCTAGCCGTAATTGGAATATCGATTCCTTCATTCGTATTTGCCGGACTCCTGCAATACTACGTCGGGGTTAAACTTGAATGGCTGCCCGTGGCACTATGGGGAGAATATAAACATACGATTCTTCCAACCTTAGCACTTACAGTATTCGTAGTAGCGACCATTGCTCGTTTTATGCGTACTGAAATGCTGGAAATATTAAACTCCGATTATATTTTACTAGCAAAAGCAAAAGGAATTTCTAAAACGGCAACTGTTGTAAAGCATGCTGTTAGAAATGCTTTAATCCCTATTGTAACGATTCTTGGACCAATGACAGTTGGGGTTATGACAGGATCCCTTGTAGTTGAACGAATTTTCGCAGTCCCTGGTTTAGGGGAACAATTCGTTCTATCGATCAATACAAATGATTACACCGTTATTATGGGGATTACCCTCTTCTTTAGTGCATTATTCATCGGTGTAATATTCTTAGTAGATATTCTTTACGGTATCATTGACCCGCGTATTCGCTTAGCTGGAGGGAAGAAATAATGGAAGCAAACAAAAAGAAACTAGATCAACTTAGTCCAGACCTCTTCCAACCTCAAAAGGCTAGGGAAGACGAGTCAGAGAAAATTTCGCGTCCGAGCTTAAATTTCTGGCAGGACTCATGGATTCGTTTACGGAAGAACAAAGGAGCAATTGCTGGAATCATTATCACGGCAATTATTTTCTTCTTTGCCGCTTTTGGACCAATGATGAACGAGTATAAATTTAGCGATCAAAATATTCGGCATGCAAAGCTGCCACCAAAAATTGAAGCGCTTTCAGGAATTAGTTGGTTACCATTTGACGGAAAAGATGCAGATGGTTTTGATGTATATGAAGCAAGACAAGTTAAAGAAAACTATTGGTTTGGTACAGATGATTTAGGACGTGACCTATGGACACGTACTTGGAACGGTACCCGTATTTCACTTTATATTGGTATTCTTGCAGCGATCATCGATTTTATCATTGGTATTTCATATGGTGGGATTTCTGCCTATTACGGTGGGAAAGTCGACGATGTCATGCAGCGTATTATTGAAATTCTTGTCGGGATTCCAAACTTAATTGTGGTTATCCTCTTTATCTTGATATTCGAGCCTGGTATATTCTCCATAACCATGGCCATGGTTATAACCGGTTGGACCGGTATGGCCCGGATCGTTCGTGGTCAAGTATTACAGTTGAAGAATCAGGAATTTGTTCTAGCTTCACGTACACTTGGTGCTACGAGCAACCGTTTGATCTTTAAACACCTACTTCCAAACGTAATGGGACCTGTTATCATTACCACGATGTTCACAGTGCCTGCTGCGATTTACACAGAAGCATTCTTAAGCTTTATCGGATTGGGGATTGCTCCACCAAGAGCATCACTGGGATCATTGGTTAATGATGGGTACAAATCAATCCAGTCATTTCCGCATATGATGCTGGTTCCATCAGCCGTCATCTCATTAGTCATCTTAAGTTTTAACTTAATGGCCGATGGATTGCGTGATGCACTAGATCCGAAAATGCGTAAGTAATGGAAGGGAGATTATGAATATGTCAAAAATTTTAGAAGTCAATAATCTACACGTCTCCTTCAATACGCATGGAGGAGAAGTTCAGGCTGTCCGTGGTGTAGATTTTCATTTAGATAAAGGTGAAACACTAGCGATCGTTGGTGAATCTGGTTCAGGGAAATCAGTTACTACGAAAGCTCTAATGAGATTAATTCCAAATCCTCCAGGCTTTATTAAAGGGGGGGAAATGTTATTTGAGGGTAAAGATTTAGCAAAGTTACCTGAAAAGGATATGCAGAAAATTCGCGGTAAAGACATTTCTATGATTTTCCAAGATCCAATGACGTCTCTGAACCCAACGATGACGATTGGTAAGCAAATCATGGAACCGCTTGTGAAACACCAAAATATGAGTAAAAATGATGCGAAAAAACGCGCCATCGAGTTACTTAAATTAGTAGGTCTTCCTAGTCCGGAAACACGTTTCAAGCAATATCCCCACCAGTTTTCCGGTGGTCAGCGTCAGCGTGTCGTCATCGCGATTGCTTTGGCATGTAATCCAAAGATCCTGATTGCAGATGAGCCTACAACAGCATTGGACGTAACGATTCAGGCACAAATTCTTGAGCTGATGAAAGATCTGCAAAATAAAATTGATACATCAATCATTTTCATCACACATGATCTTGGTGTTGTAGCAAATGTGGCTGACCGTGTGGCGGTTATGTATGGTGGTCAAATCGTAGAAACAGGTACTGTGGATGAAATCTTCTACGATCCACGTCACCCTTACACGTGGGGATTGATCGGTTCGATGCCTACAACAGAAACTGAAGGTGAACAAGAATTAGTTGCTATCCCCGGTACACCGCCGGATCTTTTAAATCCACCTAAAGGAGATGCTTTTGCCCTCCGCAGTGAATATGCTTTAAAAGTGGATTTTGAACAAGAGCCGCCATATTATCAGGTTTCTGATACTCACTATGTGAAGTCGTGGTTATTGCACCCTAGTGCTCCAAAAGTTGAGCCACCTGAAATCGTTAAATTAAGACAAAGACAAATGCCTTCTAATTACAAAGAGCCGGTACTTGTTGAGGGGGTTCGTTCATAATGGCAGAAAAGTTATTAGAAATTAAGAATTTAAAGCAGTACTTTAACCCTGGTAAGCCGAATATGGTTAAAGCTGTTGATGATATCAGCTTTGATATATATAAAGGTGAGACCCTTGGTCTGGTAGGGGAATCCGGATGTGGTAAATCTACGACTGGTCGTACGATTATTCGTTTGTATAATGCCACAGACGGTCAAGTTCTATTTAATGGTGAGGACGTTCACGGTAAAAAGTCACGTTCACAATTAAAGAAATTCAACCGTAAAATGCAAATGATCTTCCAGGATCCCTATGCAAGCTTGAATCCTCGTATGAAGGTAGCTGATATCATTGCAGAAGGTATCGACATTCATGGATTGGCTTCTTCTAAAGAAGAACGTTTGAAAAAGGTTCATGATTTACTTGAAACAGTTGGTTTAAATAAAGAGCACGCTGGTCGCTACCCCCATGAATTCTCAGGTGGTCAAAGACAGCGTATCGGGATCGCCCGTGCCCTTGCGGTGGATCCAGACTTCATTATTGCCGATGAGCCGATTTCCGCTCTTGACGTCTCGATCCAGGCACAGGTTGTTAACCTGATGCAGGAATTACAAAAAGAGAAGGGCTTAACGTACTTATTTATCGCCCATGATCTATCCATGGTAAAATACATCAGCGACCGTATCGGAGTGATGTACTATGGTAAATTAGTCGAATTGGCTCCAAGTGATGCGCTTTACAAAAACCCTCTTCACCCTTATACTCAGTCACTATTATCAGCGATTCCATTACCGGATCCTGAGTATGAGCGCACACGCAGAAGAAAAGAGTATAATCCTTCTGTTCACAACTATACAGAGGAAGATAATCTTGAAATGCGTGAAGTGGCACCTGGACACTTCGTATATTGCTCAGACAAAGAATTTGCGCAATATAAAGCTCAGTACAAAAACTAAAATTCTTTTTAAAAGCTCCCTTTAATGAGGGGAGCTTTTTTTATTGAATGTTTGATGTATTCTATTTGTACATGAAAATAATACAATATAATGAAGATATTTAATTTCCTTGGAAATTTCGACAGATTAGGAGTAATACCCCTTTTCTTTCAAGTTATTTCCTTGTTAGAATAGTATAAGGTGTTACATATTTTACTAGATAGCTTATTTAATAGAGGAGAGGTTTATTTTGAAATGGAGTAAGGTAGCGACATCCTTATGTTTAATCACAATGTGCGCATTGCCGTTCCAAACAGCGAGTGCTGAAGGAGACGGGGCGGCAGCCCACGAGAAGAGAAGTCTTTCTTTAAGTAAGAAAGAGATAGCAAGTCCCGCCCCAAGGTTTGCATATGATTCCGGCTTTACATTTGAATATCCTGATGCGGTGAGAGGGGTTTATGTTACAGGTCACTCTGCTGGTGGAGCGAGATTTGAAAGTTTAACGAAACTAATGGATGATACGGATCTGAATGCCATGGTTATTGATATTAAAGATGATCACGGTTATGTTACATACGAACCTGAAGAATCTTCACCATACGCTAAAGTAGGGCAACCCTATATCAAAGATCCCAAAGCAATCTTAAAGGTACTTGAAGAAAAACAGATTTACCCGATTGCCAGGGTCGTTGTATTTAAAGATACGATTTTGGCGAACGAAAAACCGGAATTATCCTTTAAAGATGGAAGTCAGGTATGGAAAAACGGCAGGGGAGAATCCTTTGTGAACCCATTTCTGAAAGAAGTATGGGACTATAATGTAGGGATAGCGATTGAAGCCGCGAAGATGGGATTCCAGGAAATCCAATTTGATTATGTTCGTTTCCCTGAAGGTTTCGAGAAGCGTGATGGTGAGCTGAAGTACGACGGAGGCGAGTATGCAAGTAATGATACCGATAACGTACAAAAACGTGTGAATGCTGTTACGGATTTTGTAGAGTATGCCCGTGAAAAGCTGAAGCCTTATGGCGTAAAGGTTTCTGTCGATATCTTCGGGTATACAGCAACTCTTCCAGAGGCACCGGGTATCGGGCAGAATTTTTCGAAAATATCTGAGAATGTTGATGTGATTTCTTCGATGATTTATCCGAGTCATTGGACGCCATATTTCGGAATCGCAAAACCTGATTTACAACCTTATGAATTGGTTTCTGAGTATGCGAAGCTTGAAAAATCTAAATTAGCGGAATTGGAAAACCCGCCTATATCAAGACCGTGGCTGCAGGACTTTACCGCTTCCTGGTTAGGCAGTGGAAACTATAAAGCCTACGGGAAGGCAGAGGTTGAGGCGCAAATTAAAGCATTAAATGATCAAGGAATCAAAGAGTTCCTTTTATGGGATGCGGGGAATACGTATACAGAAGGTGTTGACTACACACCATAAGCCGCAAGCCTGCCCTGTCATTTACAGGGCAGGCTTTTCTGTTTTCATTGGTACTATGTATGATTTAAGCTTTTCGATTTGAAAAAATGCTCATCTATTGTTATGATTAATATATTGGTAAGATTAACCGCTTTCAACCACATTACCCTCTTCATAGGCGTTCAAGCCTGTGATTCCGTACTTTTATCCCACGGATAAGACTAACATCTAACATAAACATTTTTTTTCTGAGAAAAATAATTGTATCCCGTTAGTCAATGTCATCCAAAATTCTTTTAAAGGAGTAGATCCATGCATTGGTATGAAAAGTTAAATCAGTATTTCCCGGTAGAGGAAATGAAATCAAAAGAACATCTTGAGTCATTACTCAAAGAAAGAAGTGACATCTATCATAAAGATGAGGGGCCACACCACGTACTTATGTATGCGGAACTTGATGACTTTATCTTTATTGATTATCTTTTTGTCTCAAAGGATGCCCGGGGACAAGGCTTAGGTCATAAATTACTTGAGAAGTTAAAAGAAAAGAACAAAGCCATCATTTTAGAGGTAGAGCCCGTGGACTATGATGACAGCGATACGGAGAAGCGCTTGAAGTTTTACAAGCGTGAAGGCTTCGAGCATGCTGTTAGTATAGGATATGCACGTCGTTCTCTCGCTACAAACGAAATCAATGAAATGGAAATCCTTTATTGGGTTCCGAATCAAGAGTCAGAAGACCTGATCTTCAACTCTATGAAGAAAACATATGAATTAATCCATACTTATAATGACAAGAAGTTTTATGGAGCGTCATACCAGCCGGTTGAAGAAGTCTTGAAGCAAGATGAAGATCGTGATGGGGATGTACTGAAAAACCTCTAAATGTAAAAGAACCTTATTGTTCATTCGCAATAAGGTTTTCTAAATGAAAATATGGAAATGTTCTATATCATGTTTATTCTCTTTTTGAACCGGGTAAAGCGTTATTAGAAAGAGATCATATGACGTATGTTAAACCTATGTATAGGAAATTTGACAAATTAGTTAAAACTATGTTCAAGGGACAGTAATTCATGTATAATACATAATAGAGATTTCTTATTTAAACTAATTTTAATTAACAGCTTTTGTTTAAATAAAATACTCTATATAATAAAAAATCCTTAAGGGAGTGTGAATGATTCGTGGTTACATTATTCACTTCACCTAGTTGTACATCTTGTCGTAAGGCAAAAGCTTGGTTAGAAGAGCATGAAATTCCATATACAGAGCGAAACGTATTTTCTGAGCCATTAAGCATTGATGAAATCAAGGAGATCCTTCGTATGACTGAGGATGGAACAGACGAAATTATCTCAACCCGTTCTAAGACATTCCAAAAGCTTAATGTAGATTTAGAAACTTTACCACTTCAAGAACTGTTCGAGCTTATCCAGAAAAACCCTGGGCTTTTAAGACGACCAATCATATTGGATGAAAAACGTCTTCAGGTAGGATATAATGAAGATGAAATCAGACGATTCCTTCCAAGGAAGGTTCGTACGTTCCAACTTCTAGAAGCTCAAAGAATGGTAAACTAAAGGATCCTTTCTTTCTCACGCATTCTTTATGTATGAGAATATATAAGTAAAAGGGGCTGACCCTTTAAGGAACGTTGCGTATCCTTTGGGGTCAACCCCTTTTATATTAGATTAAGTATTAACACTTGAATTTTCTGCAAATATTCGCTAAAATGTCAAAAACGCGTTAAATAGTGTGATTTGTGAAGAAAAAAATGGGTGTTATTTTTATTCCATTTTCAGTGTTTATATCATAAAATAGAAGTACAAGGTACAAACTAACCTAAATGTATCTTCTATCTTCACCAGCAATCGGGCTTAAAGCTCAGAGGGTGTAGTCCCTTCACTAACATCATGCAAGAAGGGAGAGGTGTTAAATGGAAATCGAACGCATTAATGAAAATACCGTCAAGTTCTATATTTCCTATGGGGATATAGAAGATCGCGGCTTTGATCGTGAGGAAATCTGGTATAATCGCGAAAGAAGTGAAGAACTCTTCTGGGAAATGATGGATGAGGTTCATCAAGAAGAAGATTTCGGTATAGAAGGACCGCTATGGATTCAAGTTCAAGCGTTAGATAAAGGGCTTGAAGTACTCGTTACAAGAGCTCAGGTTTCAAAGGATGGTCAGCGATTTGAGTTACCTATTCCAGAGGATAAACTCAAGGAACTTCCTGTAGATGAACGCATTGAAGAACTTTTGGATCAGCATTTCCAAATCAAACAAGATCAAGATGGAGAAGCAGAAGTAGCACTGGATTTCACGTTGAAATTTAATGATTTTGAAGATGCGATTTCTCTGTCCCATCGGATGAAGGATATGCCATTAGATCATCTGGAAACAAAGCTGCTTGCATTCGAAAATAAATATTTTATTTACGTCAAATTTTCAGAAGAGCACTTCTCGGAAGAAAATATCGACAATATGTTAAGTATACTGCTTGAATATGCGGATGAGTCACGAATGACCGTTCATCGCCTTGAAGAGTATGGAAAAGTAGTCATTAATGAACATGTGTTTGAGACATTAAGTGGACACTTTTCGTAAGGACAATACCGGTTTCATTTAGAAATCGGTATTTTTTTATTTATTTGTATCATTAAGCCAGTGGAAGGTGTTAGAGGTATGAAAAATACTGTGAGAGTCCTCCTATTTATTGCTGTTCTGGTGTTAAGCTATATACTTTATTTTGATCAATACCTATCAGGTATGGTGAAGTATATTAGTTTGGTCTTTACATTCTCCGTAATTGTTATCGGATTCCTTATCTTCTTTGAGAATCGTCATCCTACTCAAACATTAACATGGTTAGTCGTATTAGGTGCTTTTCCCATACTTGGTTTTATCTTTTATCTATTGTTTGGCCGTAACTACAGGAAAGAGAAAATGTATCAGAAGAAGTACATATTGGACAAGGAAACTTATAATAAATATGAGCCTGGTCCTAAGGAAATGAACGCTGATATGTTTGGCATGTTTCAGGAAAAGCACTTTCAGCTTGCTCAGCGAATAGGGAACAGTGCCATTTCTTTTTCTAGTGAAACCAAACTTTTAACCAATGGTACTGAGACATTCGGGGAAATCCTTAAGTGGTTAAAGACTGCGAAGCATCATATTCATATGGAGTATTATATTGTCCGGCATGATGATATAGGAAATCAGATTAAGGATATTCTTATTGAACGGGCGAATAATGGTGTGAAAATTCGCTTCCTTTATGATGCGGTCGGGGCTTGGCAATTATCAAAGGACTATATTGCTGAATTAAAAGATGCAGGGATAGAAGTGGTTCCGTTTGGCCCCGTAAAAATCCCTGTACTTAATAATAAGTTCAACTTTAGAAATCACCGTAAGATTATCGTTATTGATGGAAGTATTGGATTTGTTGGGGGCCTTAATATTGGCGATGAGTATTTAGGCAAGAATCCTCAGTTTGGCTTTTGGAGGGATACCCATCTATTTGTAAGGGGTGAAGCCGTAAGGACGCTGCAGCTTATCTTTCTTCAAGATTGGTATTATATGACGAATGATGATTTCTTAACTCCAGGGTATTTAAGCCCGGATCCAATGGAAAATACGAACGATGGTGGAGTTCAAATGATTGCAGGAGGACCGGATAATGAATTGAGCGTTCTGAAAAATATTTTCTTCTCAATGATCACTTCTGCAAGAAAAAGTGTATGGGTAGCATCACCTTATTTCATACCGGATGAAGATATTTTCTCAGCTCTGAAAATTGCAGCCTTAAGTGGTGTGGATGTAAGACTTTTGGTGCCGCATAAACCTGATAAACGAATTGTGTTTCACGCTTCAAGGTCTTATTTTCCCGATCTTCTTGAAGCAGGAGCCCGAATTTTCGAATATCAAAAGGGCTTTATGCACAGCAAAATTGTGATTGTAGATGAAGAAATGGCTTCGATTGGTACTTCAAATATGGATATGAGAAGTTTTCATTTGAATTTTGAAGTCAATGCATTTCTTTATAAAACAGAAAGCACGAATTCACTTGTGAAAGAATATTTACATGATCTAGAGGATGCAGAAGAACTACAGTTGGAAGAGTTTCAAAAAAGACATCTTGGCTATCGCTTATTAGAATCCACTTCCCGCTTAATGTCACCTCTTTTATAAGAAGAAGCCTTCAAGTGATTTATTAACTTGAAGGTTTTTTTGCAGGAATTTCACTTTTTTTGGCGAATGATTGTAGGAGGAGGTGTTCTATGTTAACAGCTGTATTTCAAGAGAAGGTGTTGTCAACCATTCATTATTCAAGAGAGGAATTGATAAGTCTGCGAAAAAAGAGTCTTCCATTCCGCTGTCCCCACTGCTTATCCCCGTTGAACCTGCGGATTGGAAAACAGAAAGTTCCACATTTTGCTCATCACCCACAGTCTCATTGTAAGATAGGAAAGCAGCATGAGTCTCCCCGACATCTACTCAGTAAGCAACTTTTATATGACAGGTTAAAATTGCATTTTAAAGAAGTAAAGGTTGAGCATTATATTAAAAATCTTCAGCAAATCGCTGATGTATATGTAAAAACAGAATCGAAAAAAATAGCCGTTGAAATCCAATGTTCCTCTATTCCCATTTCCGATATCTTCTCCAGAACACAGGGTTATCAAAGAGAAGAGATCACTCCCCTATGGATTCTCACCCAGCCAGTTAAGAAAAAAGGAAACTTGCATTTACCTTCATTTCAGCAAGCATTTATCCGATACTCGCCCCAATTACACTACTTTCTCCTCCATTTTTCTCCTGAAGAAAGAAGATTCCAATTATTTACTCATCTCATTCCTGTTTCAGCATCAGCGTTTATTAGTGCCGCTCCAGTCAGGATACCCATTGAGGAATTCACTCTTCCATTATCCATTCCACATCCTACAGTCAATCGCCCACACCTTTTAAAAAATTGGAATCAATTCCGAATGAAGTGGATCTATAATAAACTTCATTATGGTAACGCAAAAGATGATTTATTTTTACGGGAAGTTTATCGAGAAGGGGATACTTTTTTATATTTGCCTTTGTTCGTTGGTATACCGGTCTTACCTCATGGACTACAATTCAAGAATCATTCGGTCGAATGGCAATATTATATATGGAAGGATTGTATGAAGAAGGAACTCTTTTTTTCAGAGGAAAGAGTGGTTGAGGTGATAAAGAAGAGAATAGATAGAGGATATTTAGAGTTTCGTTCGCTTCCTTTAGTAGGGGTGGGGGGGCTGCTCGAGGAAATAGTGAAAAGCTATTTGACCCTGCTAGAAGACATGAAGGTTGTTAGAACGTTGGAGAATGGTGATCTTCAGCTATCGGCGCCATGGATGTGTCCAGACAATTTCCCAGGTTTCGAACGGCATCAGCATGATTTTTTTCCTAAATGGAAGCATATATTAAAAAAGGTCTAACAAAGATTGTTTTGTTGCAGGAAAATCTTAGATAAGAGAGAATGTAACTATAAGGAATTTTCTGTAGATTTCAGAATGGAGGATGTATATGTCAAAAGATACAGCTACGAAAAGTCTGCCTGGTAGAAAAGAGGTAGAGGAGAAGTTAACGTGGAGATTGGAAGATATATTTGAAAGTGATGAAGCGTGGGAAAAAGAATATAAAGAGATAAAAGAATTGACCGACAAAGCAGACGAGTTTAAAGGAACATTAAGGGATAGTGCAGATCAGCTATATAAAGCATTTGCCTTTCAGGATGAAATTATGGAACGTATGGGTAAGGTTTATACATATTCTCATATGCGCTATGATCAGGATACAACGAATTCTTACTATCAGGGTCTCGATGACCGCGCCAAAAGTCTTTATACACAATTAGGAAGTAAATTTGCCTACTTAGTACCCGAAGTGCTATCGATTGAGGAAAGTAAGCTGCAAGGGTTTCTTGACGAAAAAGAAGATCTGAGGAAATACAAGCATGCTTTAGAGGAAATTAATCTACAGCGCCCACATGTTCTATCAGCAGAGGAAGAAGCACTGCTTGCTCAGGCTTCTGAGGTGTTCAGTGCTGCGAGCAATACGTTTGGTATGTTGAACAATGCAGACCTGGAGTTTCCAAGCATTAAAGATGAAAACGGAGAAGAAGTTGACATCACACATGGCCGTTTCATCCGTTTCCTGGAAAGCAGTGATCGGCGTGTCCGGGAAGAAGCGTTCAAGAAAGTATATGAAACATACGGGAAATTCGAAAATACCTTTGCCTCTACATTAAGTGGAGCAGTGAAGAAAGATAACTTTGTGGCAAACGTAAGACATTATGATTCAGCAAGACATGCAGCATTATCAAATAACAATATTCCTGAACAGGTGTATGATAATCTTGTTGATACTGTCAATAAAAACCTTCATTTGCTGCAGCGGTATGTGAAGCTTCGTAAAAAAGTATTAGGTTTGGATGAAGTTCACATGTATGACTTATATACGCCTCTTGTGAAAGAAGTCAAGATGGACATCAGCTATGATGAAGCACAGGATATGATTCTTGACGGCTTAAAGCCTTTGGGTGATGAATATGCCAATGTCCTGAAAGAAGGCTTTGACAATCGTTGGGTGGACGTAGTCGAGAACAAAGGAAAGAGAAGCGGGGCATATTCTTCAGGAGCATACGGAACAAATCCGTATATCCTTATGAACTGGCAGGATAATGTGAATAATCTATTTACACTTGCTCATGAGTTCGGTCATAGTGTGCACAGCTATTATACGCGGAAAGCCCAGCCTTACACCTATGGTCATTACTCCATCTTTGTTGCTGAAGTGGCCTCTACGTGTAATGAAGCACTATTGAATGATTATCTATTAAACACAATTGATGATGAGAAAAAGCGACTGTACCTCCTAAATCATTATTTAGAAGGATTCAGGGGAACCGTTTTCCGTCAAACCATGTTTGCAGAGTTTGAACACCTCATTCATAAGAAAGCCCAAGAAGGAGAAGCTCTTACATCTGAATTCTTGACGAAAGAATATTATGAATTGAATAAGAAATATTTCGGAGAAGACATTTCGATCGATGAAGAGATCGGATTGGAATGGGCTCGAATACCTCACTTCTACTACAATTACTATGTTTATCAATATGCGACTGGATTCTCTGCAGCGACAGCTCTCAGTCAGCAAATTCTTGAAGAAGGAGAGCCGGCGGTGAAACGCTACATCGACTTCCTCAAAGCTGGAAGCTCTGACTACCCGATTGAAGTCCTGAAAAAAGCAGGGGTGGACATGACAACCTCCAAGCCGGTTGAAGACGCGTGCAAGGTCTTTGAAGAAAAGTTGAATGAAATGGAAGAACTGCTGGAGAAACTTCAATAATTAGATTGGTGTAAGTATACAGTTCCAAATGAAAACCCCCAGAGGATAAGGAATTCCTTATCCTCTGGGGGTTTTTTATAGTAAAAAATATTTGCAAGTTGAAGGTCCGTCCCTCATTTCAATGATTTGAATCCCCTGAAGCGGTTGCGGTTTCCAAGGGAGTGGAAGAAGAGTAGGAGTGAGAGAAAGAGAATGGGGGATGTTATATAGATTGGAACCAGACGCATGAGTCCGAGTATGTTTATGAAGAAGCTGATCAGGATCAACAGCAGGAGGACTGCGTATTTCATTTTTAAAGCCATATCATTTCCCTCCGGTGATAAGTTGTCTTGTATCTATGTATATGAAAGAGTAGAGGGGAACATGTATGGATTTTGACAATATTGTGAAATACCATACAAACAACTTGCCAATACAAGTGGATGCGTGATATATTATCAGTGTGAAGTTGATCACAAGCAAACATATACCCCTTTGTTTGACCGTGAAAAATTTCTCCCATCCCCTTTGTTCGTATTGAAAAACCGATGTTGGAAACAACATCGGCTTTTCTTGTTTATAGGCTTATTTTAATATACTGAAATAATTAATCGCTTATATATTTCCAGAAGGTCCCATGTTTTGCAGGGAGCCTTTTTACTTTTTGCTGAAGTGTCCATTTCTTCATTTGCTTTTCTACTTCTTCTATAGATAAATCATAGACAACGGCTATTTCCTTCGATGCGACAACACGATAATATTTCATGAATACTTCCAGTGGAGGCAAGGGCTGCTTTTCAGGTTTTGACGCAAGCATCTCTTCAATAATATGAACATAGACCTCATAAGAATACAATCCCGTGATCTTTAAACCTTCATCTTCAATATTCTCATTAAAGAAGACTAGCGTCGGAATTTCTTCCACTTCCATCTCTGACGTGATCTTGACATCGCATTGAAACGCTTTGGATGCAGAAGAGGAGTTAATATCGTTCATAAATTCATTTAGATCAAGCTTTGCTGCCTGTGCACATTCCTTTAGTACCTCAATGTTCGAGATGTCTTGTTTCTGCAGGAATAATCGTTCTTGTAAAAATCTTAAAAAGCGAATTCCCGAATGCTTTCCTTGAAGCTCTGCTGCTTTAATGGCGAATGAAGCCAGGTAAGGAGAATCAATCGGATTATCAATCCATAAGCTTCCGTCACACGACATTCCGGAGCGACTCGCTGTTTTATCCCATTGCTGAGCTAAATCTTCCTGCTTTCGTTTAGTTGCAAGGTTTAAGGAGGCGAGCTGTCCGCTTAAGATATAGCGGATACGAAAGTATTGTCCGTATTCAATGTGTAATTTCTTTAGGATTGGTTCAAGCGCCCAGCATTCCGGGCAAAGAGGGTCAACAAACATATATATTTCTAGAGGTTTCTTGTTACGTCCACATCCTTTAAGGTGATGCCAGCTATTTGTTCTATTCAATGGCAGAGCCCTTTGGTGTTTCTGTATTTACCATATGATGGGCGGTTAATACCAGCCTGTGAAAAAAGTCATCCCTTACTGGACCCTCTAGATTGACCTCATCCATTGCCTCATGCATACAGCTTAACCAAGCCTTTGCCCGTTCCTCTGTGATGGGAAACGGAAGATGTCTTGCACGCAGCATAGGGTGACCATGCTCCTCTGTGTAAATCGCAGGACCACCTAAATATTGAGTTAGAAATTGTTTTTGTTTGCGAGCTGTCTCGGTTAAATCATCCGGAAAGATGGGTGCCAACTTGGGATGATTCGCTACTTTATTATAAAAAGCTTCAACGAGCATGGAGAGTTTCTTTTCGCCGATAAGATTATAAGGCATTTGTGGTTTCTCGACCATAAGAATGACTCCTTTTTACTTAGATTGTATGTTTATTCTAGCAAGCATTCATTTATATCTCAAACAAATCGCCTTACATCAACTTATTATTCCTAAATTAGTGTAGCCTTCTTTCTGGTGTATATCCTGATTTATTAGAAATTTGCAGGAATGGTTCAGGTGAATTTAAGAGGAGCTAGGGCTATCAGACTATAGGTCTTTGTCTTACGTCTGAATACGAAAATACAGAAGAAAAGGCTGACCAGGAGATAAAGGTCAGCCATCTTTTGGGATTTAGGTGAAATATCGATCGGTCACTTTCTTTACATAAGCAGTGGTTTCTTTAAACGGTGGGATGCCGTTATATTTGTCGACATTTCCGGGACCTGCATTGTAAGCTGCAAGAGCCAGGGGGATGTCCCCATTGTATTTATCGAGCATTCGCTTCAAGTATTTCGTTCCGGCAAAAACGTTTTCTTCCGGGTCAAAGATGTTCTTCACACCGAGCCCTCGTGCTGTACTCGGCATGAGCTGCATTAAACCTGATGCACCTGCAGGGCTGACTGCATTAGGGTTGAAGTTGGATTCTTGTTTTATTACTGCTTGAATCAGTTTTTTAGGCAGGCCAAAGTGATCGGCTGCACGAGATATCATTGCATCAATCTCTTGGGGAGCATTCCAGTTCGGTTTGTTCACAGCTGAAAGTTCACGAAGAGGTGATGAAACCGAGAAGGTTGTTTTGGTTCCAAGCGCCTCTTTAACGGAACCTAATGTTTGATTCATATTTAAGTTGTTCTGCTCAGTGTGTAGTGCTTGATTTAATAGTTGATGAAATAACTCACTGGATCGGCGAGTGTTTTGTTGAACAGAAGATACTGATCCCAAACTGTTTAGAGCTTGTAAATCCATCATCGTTTTCAACAGTTGAACATTCATGAGTATAACTCCTCTTCTGGAAAACATTTATTCATATACTATATCGGTTCATGTCAGTCCTGTTTTAATTTTTCCATGTAGAATCGCTTGATTTTATTATCGGTTTTTCGAAGCGGAATGTTTAGTTCCTTCAGTAAGTCAAGAAATATAGATTCTCCTGATTTACGCTCCTTTACTTCATACTCCAGCTCATAGTCTTCTTTTTGTAAGTAAGAGCTTTTGTCAAAGACAAGAAGTCCGTCTTTATAGTCGATTTCAGCACGGCTGGTCGAAAGCGTACCGAAATGCTGAAGGGATTGAATGGGGATTTGAAGGGAATCCAGAACATCTTTGACTTCTCCATCAGGAAATACCCCTTGGTGTAAAAGAGATACCGACTCCTCTTTCGATAACTTCTGGTTCGTTTCTAAGAGATCGTCATTTAAAGGTGTTTTTAAGGTTAACGTATAAGTCCTGTTCTTCTCCCGAATTCTTAAGGCAGAATGATTATCCTTTAATTGATAGTACGGCGTATCAAAATAGTGATTGTCTTGAGAAATGAAATCCTCATCTTTTATATGAAAATGTGAGGTTAATCGCGTAAATTCATTTTGAGTTACTAGATTCTTGAATTCAATTTCAATTTCCTGTGCCATGAAAAGCATCCTTTCCTTGCATACTGTCCCTCTATTATCTCTTTTATAGGCTTTTTTCGCAAAGATTGTTTTATATCATGGGGGCTGCTCTGGCTCTGTCAATCAGTGTGTGCTTGATGGTGAGGGTAACTGCTTCGCTTGCAGCTAGCGTTTGGCGGAGCCTCCTCAGATTAGCCGAACGGGGTCTCGGCACGACCGTTCTTCCGCAGGAGTCTACACAGTTCCCCTCACCATATATAAGAGTTTTTAGTGACAGATCTTATGCAAAAAAACAATTGAAAGAAATAGTATTTCTATTATACAAGCTAAAGCCGACTATACACTTTGAAAAATGTTGTATTCTAAACGTTTATGATTTTTATATTTGTCTATAGTAAGAAACGGAAACTTAGTAAATTGATTGAAGCGGAAGGTGCTCGACTCCTGCGGGAATAGCGGGGAAGTTGAGACCCCACAGGGGATAGCCCGAGGAGGCTCAACTCACGCCCCGCGGAAAGCGAGCACCTGGAGCGGAAATCAACCACTACTCGCTTTTTCAAAAGGAACAAAGTTTACGAAAAGTCCTTTAATAAAACACAACTTCAATATTTAGATGAAATGGTTTTCTTATGTTAAAATGATACTGATTGTTTTATGGAAGGATGAAGAAAAGCATGAGGAAAATTGTTCAATTTAAACAAACAACATTTGAAAACGGTACATTATACTTACATACGGACCAAGCGGACCTGTTGCAAGGAACGACTGCAGCCGGCCAAATCATTGCAGACTCTGATCGATATGCATTCGTATACTTAGCAGAAAACGAAGAGGAATATGTTTACTTATACCTGGAAGAGTCAATCTGGGCTGAGTTGAAAAAGGCACTGCAAGATAAGGCTGCAGTCATTGCGAAAAGCGGTGATTACTCACTTGAATTGGATCGATTCAACGAAGAGCTGGACTATCTTGTAAGCAACATTGAAGGAAATGGGAACTACGGTGAAGAAATGGTTACAAAGGTAGAGAACGCATTTCTTGAAAAGTAGGCGTGTAGAGGTGAGGAGAATGAATCACTGGGAACAATTTTTAGCTCCCTACAAGCAAGCGGTTGACGAATTAAAGATTAAGCTTAAAGGGATGAGGGGAGAATATGAACTTCATAACACTCATTCTCCCATTGAATTCGTGACTGGAAGAGTCAAGCCAATTGCGAGTATTCTTGATAAAGCAAATCAAAAAGGGATTAAGCTATCAAATATTGAAATAGAAATGCAAGACATAGCCGGACTGCGGATGATGTGTCAATTCGTGGAGGATATTCATGTCGTTGTGGAAAAGCTTCGAGGGCGAAATGACTTTACTATTATAGAAGAAAGAGATTACGTGACCCACAAGAAACAAAGTGGATACCGATCCTATCATATTGTCATTGAATATCCTGTTCAAACGATTCACGGGGAAAAAAACATTTTGGTAGAAATTCAAATCCGAACTCTTTCAATGAATTTTTGGGCGACGATTGAGCACTCTTTGAATTATAAGTACAGTGGACAAATCCCGGAACAAGTCCGTCTTCGTCTTGCAGGCGCTGCTGAAGCAGCATTCAGACTGGATGAAGAAATGAGCTTGATTCGTGAAGAAATTCAGGAAGCCCAAGTCATTTTTACAAACAAAAAGGAAAAAGACCAACGGGGTAAAAGCTCTAAACCAAATCAGTAGTGACTTGAAGGGGGTAAACGAATGAAGTTCGCGATTACATCAAAAGGTGATTCGAAATCAAATACATTGATGCACAAAATGAGAACCTATCTCCAGGATTTTAATTTGACTTATGATGATGACCAACCGGATATCGTCATATCGGTTGGAGGAGATGGGACGCTGCTTTATGCATTTCACCGCTACAGATCCCGGTTAGATAAGACCGCATTTGTTGGTGTACATACAGGACATCTCGGCTTCTATGCCGATTGGGTGCCGGAAGAGATTGAGAAGCTTGTGATCGCCATTGCGAAAACACCTTATCAAATTATCGAATACCCATTATTAGAAACGATTATCCGCTACCAGCATGGGGGGAAAGAAACCCGTTACTTAGCATTGAATGAATCGACGGTCAAAAGCGTAGAAGGGACCCTTGTCATGGATGTGGAAATCAGGGGGCAGCACTTTGAACGCTTTAGAGGAGATGGACTGTGTTTATCCACACCTTCGGGCAGTACGGCGTATAACAAGGCATTAGGTGGAGCAATTATTCATCCGTCTCTTCCTGCTATTCAATTCGCTGAAATGGCATCCATCAATAATCGTGTTTTTCGTACGATCGGATCACCTTTGATATTACCTGCTCATCATACATGTATGCTTAAACCGGTGAATGGGCCTGATTTTCTGGTTACCATCGACCATCTATCTCTTCTTCATAAAGATGTAAAGAGCATTCAATATCGTGTCGCTGATGAGAAAATTCGCTTTGCCCGCTTCCGACCGTTTCCGTTCTGGAAAAGGGTGCATGATTCCTTTGTTGCGGATGAATGACTTAAGGCTGGGAAGTTTACGATGAATTTCTATACATTGAAATGGATTATCCCTGCTTCTTATGACGGGAAGCTGATGAGAGAGTTTCTAATCGATCAGCAGATTTCAAAGCGTACTCTGACTGCTGTGAAGTTTGATGGAGGAACAATAACCGTTAATGGAAAGGAAGAAAGTGTCCGATATCACCTTATAGAAGGGGATATTCTTGAGATGAGGTTCCCTGAAGAAAAAGGGAGTGAGTCATTAGTTCCGGAAGAGGTCCCATTGTCAATCATTTATGAGGATGATGATGTTCTCGTAGTAAATAAGCCATGGGGTATGAAATCCATACCGACTAAGAAAGAGCCGACTGGAAGTCTCGCCAATGCCATAGCCGGATATTATGACAGGGTCGGTATTTGTTCAACGGTTCATATCGTTACTCGATTGGATAAGGATACATCCGGGCTGGTTCTAATAGCAAAACACCGCCACGTTCATCATTTATTCAGTCTTCAGCAGAAGGGGCGGGAAATAAAGAGAACGTATGAAGCATTTGCAGAAGGCCGGCTGGACTCGGACACTGGTACGATCGAAGAGCCCATCGGCCGGAAACCGGATAGTATCATTGAAAGAGAAGTGCGCCAGGATGGCCAATATGCCCTGACTCACTATAGATTGAAAAAGCAGTTTCAGGATTTCGCTCATATTGAATTGAGATTGGAAACGGGGAGAACCCACCAGATCAGGGTGCACATGTCATTTATAGGACACCCGCTGGCAGGGGATGATTTGTATGGAGGCAGTGTGGCATTGATAGGGAGGCAGGCACTACATTGTAAAAAGCTGTCTTTTTTTCATCCCGTTAAAAAAGTATGGGTGCATTTGGAGACAGTGATGCCTCGGGATATGCGGATGTTGCTTGAAAGAAAATGAAAAAAAGAGATTCTTTTCAGTTAAACTGAAGAGAATCTCTTTTTGGTGTGTAGAGAGGGAACAAACACACCTACCAGCTCACTTATTCAAACCTCCGAAATTTCTCCTCTACAAAAGGCATACAAGATTCAACACTAACCACTTCGATTTCAGGATATCTCAAGGCAGTCAGCTTCCCGCCAAAGACCGCCCCTGTATCAATATTCGCAGTCTTATTAACGATCCGCGCTTCTTTTACCGGGGTGTGGCCATATACAATCCAGGCGTCACCTTTATAGTCCAATGCCCAATCTTTTCTGACCGGCGTACCGTCTTCGTTCTTCTCACCTGTGATGTCACCGTACAAGACAAATGTTTTCACCCTGTTATTCTGCATTCCAATCAGCTCTTCCTTGATACCTGCATGAGCAATGATCAGTTTGCCGTCATCCAACACCTGATACAAGGGGGATCGTTCATACAAGGAGATAAACATATCTCTATAGTGTTCTCTTTCACTTTGTGGAAGGGCACTTAGTTCCCCTACTGTTGTTTCGAGTCCATGGAGGATCTTTACATTGTTACCCAGGAAGTATCGGTAGAGTTTATTACAATGGTTTCCAGGAACATAGTATATAGATCCTTTTTCAAATAGATCATAGACCGTTGAAATAGTCTGAAGTGAGTGATGGCCACGGTCGGTCAAATCCCCGACACACCCAATCAACCTTCCTTGTGGATGCACGGGGAGACCGGTTGACCAATCGTAGCCTAACTTTATCGTTAATTCTTTGAATTCATTAAAACACCCATGAATGTCTCCAATTATATCTAATTTCATCGGATCCCCGCTTTCCTGTGGCATTTTTCTTTTCTTTTCACGTATTTTATGCCATATTAATGTTTCAGTCTTTCATATCGAGCGGATGTTTATTCATATTGTACCAAACGATTTTGTTTCTAAACCAATCCGTATCCAATTCATTTCATGAGAGACAATCGTCTTAAGATTTGCTAGTATTATTACGACTATATACAATTTAAGATAAGAAGGAGGGTGTATATGATGTCTGAAGTAACTCAAGATCAAGAAAAGGAAAGAGATAAGCAGGAAAAAGTAATGTATGATGAAGACCTACTCATTAGAGCCCTTCAAGAAGAAGATCTGGATTTATTTCGTTCAGAGTTTGTACATTTACACTCTTATGACCAAGCGAAATTTTTCTCTAAAATAGAAGAAGATTTACGAAGCCGCCTGTACCATTATCTTTCTCCGGAAGAGATGGCAGAGCTGTTTGAAAGTCTGGATATAGATGAAGAGGATTATCAGGATATATTAGCCGAGATGAATCCTACATATGCTGCTGAAATGCTATCCAATATGTATGCCGATGACGCGGTAGATGTATTGAATGAGTTGGATAAAGATCAGGTTGTTAGTTATTTAACCATAATGGATGATGAATCAGCCAAAGAAATTAAAGAATTACTGCACTATGAAGAGTATACAGCCGGTAGTATCATGACCACTGAGTTTGTCGCCATATCAAAGAATCAGACCGTCCGGTCGGCCATGTATATTTTGAAAAATGAAGCCCCGAATGCTGAAACGATTTACTACATATATGTAGTGGATGATGATAAAAAACTGGTCGGGGTCATCTCTTTAAGGGACCTCATCATCAGCCATGATGAGGTAATGATCGGGGAAATCATGAGTGATCGTGTTATGGCTGTAGGCGTCAGCGAAGATCAGGAGGCTGTCGCGAGACAAATGAAGGATTATGATTTCCTTGCCTTGCCAGTTGTCGATTTTCAGCATCACTTACTTGGGATCATCACGGTGGATGATATTATGGACGTCATGGAAGAAGAGGCATCTGATGACTACTCAAAGTTAGCTGGTATCGCCGATTTGGATTCCATCGACCGAAGTCCATTTAATGCAGCGAAAAAGCGTCTTCCGTGGTTAATTGCATTACTATTTCTTGGAATGTTCACGGCAAGCCTCATCGGGAGATTTGAAGATACGTTAGATAAAGTAGCAATTCTTGCTGTATTTATCCCGTTGATTGCAGGGATGGCTGGTAATACGGGAACCCAGGCCCTTGCCGTAGCCGTAAGAGGGATTGCAACAGGTGATCTGGAGAAGGAAAACAAGATGTCCCTTGTCATCCGTGAAGCGGGAACCGGACTTATTACAGGAACCACATGCGGGATAGTCGTCAGCATTGTTGTCTATGTATGGAAAGGTGAATTCTTCTTAGGCGTCCTTGTGGGAGTCTCCGTTTTAGTCTCATTATTTGTTGCGACATTGGCAGGTACATTAGTACCCTTACTTATGCACAAACTAAAAGTGGATCCAGCCGTCGCTTCTGGTCCTTTCATTACGACGATAAATGATATTATCAGTATCCTGATTTATTTTGGATTAGCCACTTTGTTTATGAAATACCTAATATAGAGAGAAGAGGGGGAGGAATAGATGGAACAACATGCATCTGTTACATCACTTGTCATTGTTATTCTAGTAGCATTTTTAACTCCCATATTGCTACATCGATTTAAACTGAATTTTATCCCTGTTGTAATCGCTGAAATTATTATGGGTTTAATAATAGGTAAGAGCGGATTTAATATCGTTCACCAGGACATGTGGTTAGAAACACTGTCTACTTTAGGATTTATTTTTCTTATGTTTTTAAGCGGACTGGAAATTGATTTCACTGCTTTTTCAGGAGGGAAAAAGAAAAAAGAACGGTTACCTAATGGAAAAGAAGAACCGAATCGTCTTAAGGTAGCCACCATTATATTTATTGGGATTTTCTTTGTTTCACTTGGACTGTCTTATCTATTCGTCTTATTCGGACTTATTAATAATGCATTCTTAATGACCTTGATCATTTCAACGATTTCACTGGGAGTAGTCGTTCCTACTCTAAAAGAAGCACATATAATGAAATCGGCCATTGGTCAAATCATTTTGCTTGTAGCGGTTATTGCCGACCTTGTGACAATGATATTACTGGCTGTATTTGTGTCCCTTTACGGTGAAGGTCATGGAAACATGTGGCTTCTTCTGATCCTATTTGGTGTTGGGGTCCTCTTATATTTCCTGGCGAAGAGATTAAAGAACAACTCCTTCATCAAGAGTTTATCAACAGGAACCGTTCAAATCGGTACACGTGCCGTTTTTACATTAATCATCTTATTGGTTGCAGTGTCTGAGACGGTTGGAGCCGAAAACATTCTGGGAGCTTTCCTTGCCGGTGTACTTGTATCATTATTAGCACCGAATCAGGAAATGGTCCATAAGCTTGATTCCTTTGGATATGGATTCCTGATCCCCATATTCTTCGTGATGGTCGGGGTTGAGTTGGATCTTGGATCGCTGCTCAGCGATAAAAAGATGCTGCTGTTAATTCCATTACTGCTTCTTGCATTCCTGGTTTCGAAAGTCATTCCTGTTTACTTGCTGAAGTACTGGTATGATACGAAAACAACGATTGCTTCAGCATTCTTATTAACATCGACACTGTCACTCGTTATTGCTGCTGCGAAAATCGCGGAGAGAATAGAAATTATCACACCACAAATGAGTGGTACGCTCATTTTAGTAGCGGTGATTACATGTATTATTACACCTATATTCTTTAAGAAGCTCTTCCCAAGGGAAAGTGCAAAAGAGAAAAAGCTTAAGATTACATTCTTGGGAGCGAATCAGCTTACAATGCCGGTTTCCAGGGAACTTCATTCCTCCCTTTATGAGCCGGTCTTATATCATACAAAACAAGATAAGTCTGATCGTAATATCGCCGATTCTTTATTTACCATCAACGAAATCGATAATTACGAAATAGACACGCTTGAAGAGAACAACATCTTTGACTCTGATATCATAGTGATTTCAACAGGTGATGAAGAAATAAATGCAACACTTGCCGTCACTGCTAAGGAATATGGTGTCAATCGTGTCATTGTAAGGGTTGAGAGTCCAGACTTACATGAGACTCTGCGTGAACAGGACATTGAAGTATATTCCGTGTTTCTGTCAACGAAAGCCTTATTACGTGCGCTGATCGAGTCACCTTCTGTGATGAATATCCTTACTAACCAAGAAACATCCCTATATGAAATCCGGATGTTAAACAGTCAGTTCGAAGGTATGACACTCAGGAAATTTCCATTCACGGGAGACGTTATCTTTGTTCGGATCTTTAGAGGGAAAGACTCCATTGTTCCTCACGGAGATACAGAACTGCACATGAACGACCGCTTGATTGTGACCGGTTCTAAAGAATATGTAGATGAACTTAAACGCGAGCTTGAATTCTGTGAGTATTGCTAAGAAATAACCAACTTCCCAAGAATTTTTTCTTGGGAAGTTTTATTTTTTAGAGGAGTTTACTCTCTTACCACTAATATCTAATAAGAGAGATATACTAAATGGAGGTAAGTATATGTGGGAAACAAAAGTAATTGAAATCAGGGAAAAGGTGAAAGGGAGTTTCATGGATGTACCTGTAGAGAAGTTGAACGAACAGCCTTCGCCAGAGGAATGGAGCATAGCTCAAATTGTTCTCCATCTGGCTGGAGCTGAAAAAAGATTTTTAACATTGGCTCTCGATTCAGCGGAGAGTCAATCAGGATCAAGTGAAAATCGAGCTGACTTATCCGTGTTTGATGATCCATCTAAAAAATTGAAGGCACCAATCGAACCAACTTCTGAGCCTCAAAAAAAAGAAGCATTGATTTTAGCCTTAGATGAATCCCGGTCACTCACTACACGCTTCCTGGAGTTATACACGAAAGAGGGCTTGAAAAGTCGATCCATGAATCATCATCGATTTGGAAATATGCCCATATGGCAAGTGTTAGAGCTTCTCGGTAAACATGAACAGAGGCATTTAGTTCAAATCGAAGAAGTTAAAAGGCGAATCCTGTAGGAATTCTTCTTTTCTTTTGTGATGGATTACTGTAGAATTAGTAGTAGGTACTAATAACATGTATAAATTAGGAGGATTATAATGACTCTTTCATTAAAAGGTAAAACATATGTCGTTATGGGAGTTGCAAATAAACGCAGTATAGCATGGGGAATTGCCCGATCATTACATCAATCCGGTGCACGGTTGATTTTTACATATGCAGGGGAGCGTTTTGAAAAAGGAGTTAGAGATCTCGCCGGGACATTAGAAGGCGGCGAAGATTCACTTGTTCTGCCTTGTGATGTAACAAGTGATGAAGACATTGAAAAATGCTTTGCAACCATCAAAGAAGAAGTCGGCGTGATCCACGGACTGGCTCATTGTATTGCATTTGCCAATAAAGAAGAGCTGGCTGGAGATTATATGAACACAACAAGAGACGGTTTCCTTCTGGCTCACAACATCAGCTCTTATTCATTGACTGCGGTTGCTAAAGTGGCAAAGGATCTTATGACTGAGGGTGGAAGTATCGTTTCCATGACGTACCTTGGCGGGGAGAGAGTGATGCAAAACTACAACGTGATGGGTGTAGCGAAAGCATCTCTTGAAGCAAGTGTGAAGTATCTTGCCAGTGATCTTGGTAAGCATGGTATTCGAGTGAATGCCATTTCTGCAGGACCAATCCGTACCTTATCTGCTAAAGGTGTAGGTGACTTCAACAGCATCCTGAAAGAAATCGAAGAACGTGCTCCACTTCGCCGCAATACCACACAAGAAGAAGTCGGTGATACGGCTGTATTCCTTTTTAGTGATTATTCAAGAGGCATCACAGGTGAGAACCTGCATGTAGACTCCGGTTATCATGTATTAGGCTAAAAATAAAAATGACAGAACCCAGGTTGCAGAACTTTCTTGTAGCCTGGGTTCTTTTTGTTATGTTTTGATAGTATTTTCAAGAATCTAAGAAGAAACTCATAGGCGCATCCTGCATACATATAAATGTAGAATGAATGGAGGGATAGGATTGAATAGACAGAAAAAGCCACTATTATATATACATCAGCCCAGGTTAAATGATGTGAACAGCAGCAGCATGCAAGAAGTATATAGAGGATCATCGTCAAGAAACGTTCAACCTAAACAAGTAGAAAGAAATGTCCGGCCCGTTGAAAGGAAAAGCACTGAGTTATTTGAAGCTGCCCCTTTAGGGAAGTTAAAACAGCCTGAATATCATACTATTGTAAAAAGAGAAACTGAACCCATAAAAAAAGAGTCACCTAAGAGTGAAGAACCAAAAACCATTCACAGTGAATTAGGGCAAGAGCTTTCACATGACAGTTACTTTAAACCACTTACTCCTTTTAAGGACCTGGATCTGGATGGGAAAATAGAATATATGCAGCAGAGCATAATGGGGAGAGCCCCATTTCCATGTGCGTTTCAAACAGAAGAAGGGGTGTATCGTGGTGTATTAACCAGTGCAGATAGCGCATCCATTGATATAAAAACGTTTCAAGGTGAAGAAATCACTTTGAAAAGAAATTCTATAAAGGCGATTAAAATCATAGGTTTGAAATGAAAGAAGCCAGCCGGAATATCCGACTGGCTTTTTATTCTCGTTACTGATTAGTCACAAACGCCTTCTACTCTAACATCATCGATACATTGGATAGCACAGAAGCAATCCAGATCAACTGTAATACAATCTCCAGTCAATTCGTAGACGAAGTTATTGTTTAACCCCATTAATTCGTCTTCTGATTCTACGTCTGCACCTGTAACGTGAACTTTCTTCAATACTTGAAGTGTTGCACAGCAGTCGTCAAATACGTTCTTCACACGGAAGTAAGGTGTTTTCCAGCAATAATGTTTAGGGTGTACCTTAAATAGGTCTCCTTTTTTATTATAGAGTTTGAAAACACGAGTATTTGGTGCATTTCCAACTGGACTTACTAAAGATCCTAATGGCTCAAGAAAACAATCATTTTTACAATCAAAACAGTCTTGATCTGCTGCATCTTGAACATCTTTAATAGCACGAACAGCAAGGCATACACAACCGCGGTCTCTTGCACCTGCAATGTCATCTTTTCTGTAATTTCCGCAACCCATAAGAATTTTCCTCCTTAAATAATTTTCACTACATTAATAACATATTGTAGAAGAGGAATTTGGGTAACGGACAAATGCCCCTTTTGACTAAATTGGGCTGGATATTAGTTTAAAAAAGGAGTGGAAGTATGGGAATACTTGACATCATTATCTTGGGGCTTGCTGTGTTTAGAATGACTCACCTCATCGTTTTTGACAAAATAACTGAATTTTTGAGATCTCCATTTTTCGATGAAGTACCCGAAATGTCAAAAGATGGGGTGGAAGAAATTTTCCTTTTACCCAAAAAGGGTGGAGTAAAAGGGTTTGTAGGGGAACTAATATCGTGTTATTGGTGTACAGGTATGTGGGTTGCTGTAATTCTATATGTAGGAAATATTTTCATTCCTGTGTTTTTTAACCCGTTTATAACAGTATTGGCAGTTGCTGGTGTTGCTTCCATAATAGAGGCGGCTGTCCAAAGTTGGATAAGGGAATAAATAATTAGGTAATTAGTGGAAACAAGCTTACCCTATTTCACATACAATGAATGTAAGGGGGATGGTAAAGGAGGTCGATTATGATGAAGAATACTTCTGTAAATACCAAGAAACCAACCAACACTCCCATTAAGAAAAAAGGATGCGGTTGTGGAAAAGCGAAGAAAAGATAAAGCTGCTCATATTGGGCAGTCTTTTTTTTTTCATAAAATCTGACTTTAAGAAAAAAATAAAAGGTGAGTACAAACAAAAGAGGGATATGTCATGAACAAAAAACGAATCATCGTTCCAATTACTTTACTGGTCTTAATAGGATGCGCCAATAAGGAAGATGGAAACGATAGCAAGATTGCGCTTATGAAGAAAACCGATCCACCACCCATTGAATTAGTGGATAATCCTGAAACAGATAGCTACGGTCACGCCATAAAGCGAGAAATATCGAAAATGAAAGAGCTTTATGACGTAGCGGTTATTCAAGGAAAAGAAGAAACGCTCGTTGTATATAAGGTAAAGCACTTACAAAGATTCCATATGAAGAAAATCGAAAAAAAGATGGATCAATATCTAGAAGATAAGTACTCAGGTGAAGACTTTATTTTATCCAGTGATTACAAGATATTCCTTGAAACGATCCGCCTAAAGGAAAAACTAAAGAGAGGTTCAATTTCAAAGAAGGATGCGGAAAAAAAGTTTCAGGAGATTGTAAAGCTTCAAAAGGAAAAGACGTAGGAGGAATGTTTTGTGGGGAAAGTACCAAAAACACCCGAACAGAAAAAGTATGAGCAATTAGAAAAAAAATATGAAACAAAGCGCCCCCTCCTGAAAAATATCATCAAGGCATTCTTTGTTGGGGGCTTCATCTGTTTAATTGGGCAGGCCATTACGTATATGTACATTTATTTCTTCAACTTTACTGAGCAGACGGCAGGAAATCCAACCGTTGCAACGATGGTATTCATAGCGATGCTACTGACCGGATTTGGAGTCTATGATCATATTGGCCAATTTGCCGGAGCTGGTAGTGCGGTTCCGGTAACAGGGTTCGGAAATTCTGTTATTGCAGCAGCCATTGAACATAAAACGGAAGGATATGTTTTAGGGGTAGGCGGTAACATATTTAAATTGGCGGGTTCTGTTATTGTTTTCGGAGTATTTTCTGCTTTTGTCGTTGCATTAATCAAGACGATCTTAATTCAATTGGGGGTGATTTAATGCTTCAAGGTTCAAGGTCATGGGTATTTCCTTCACATCCTGTCATCCTGTCTACCGGTGTCGTTGGCGGCCCCTTTGAAAAGAAAGGGAACTTAGCTGCCGACTTCGATCAGTTTTATGATGACCTCTGGATGGGCCAGAATACGTATGAAAAAGCCAATCGAACACTCATTGAAGATGCCGTTCAAATAGCCCTGGAAAAACAGTCTCTCCAAAAAAGCGATGTACAGTTTTTCTTAACGGGGGATCTTATTAATCAAATTACCCCATCAAGTTTTGCTGCCAGAACCAACGGAATCCCTTACTTCGGTTTATTCGGAGCATGCTCAACGTCCATGGAGGGTTTGGCATTATCTGCATTCCTGGTTAACTATCATGGTGCTCATCATATTGTGACTGGGGCATCAAGCCACAATTCCGCAACAGAGAAACAGTTCCGCTACCCGACTGAATATGGAGGTCAAAAGCCTCCGACTGCACAGTGGACAGTAACAGGTGCGGGGTATGCGGTAATCGGAGAAGGAGCATCAGTCACGACCCCTGCACCGAGAGTTACATCTGCAACCATCGGCAAGGTGATGGATATGGGATTGAAAGATCCCTTTAATATGGGAGGTGCCATGGCACCAGCTGCAGTGGATACGATTGCGGGGCACTTTCAAGATCTGGACAGAGATCCTTCATACTACGACCTGATCATCACGGGAGATCTCGCCAAAATCGGTCGGAAGACGGCTATTGAACTGTTAAGGGAAAAGGGATATAACTTTTCAGAACATCAGTTTCAAGATTGTGGAATGCTGATATATGGAAATGATCAGCCAGTCCAATCTGGAGCCAGTGGCCCAGGGTGTTCAGCTACAGTCCTTTATGGACACCTATTAAATGAAATGAAAAAAGGAACATATAAACGCATTTTAGTTATTGCGACGGGAGCTTTGTTATCACCTCTGACATTTCAACAAGGGGAAACGATCCCCTGTATTGCTCATGCGGTTTCCATCGAATATATGTAAAGGAAAGGAGGAAGCGAAGTGTTAGCAATGTTTTTTTGGGCCTTTACAATAGGCGGGATCATTTGTGTGATTGGTCAATTGCTGTTTGATGTTGCTAAATTAACCCCAGCCCATACACTCAGCTTACTGGTTGTGGCAGGAGCGGTTTTTTCAGGTTTTGGGTTATATGAGCCTCTCATAGATTTTGCCGGAGCAGGGGCGACAATCCCAATAACGAGCTTTGGTAACGCACTGGTCAATGGTGCTATGCAGGAATCACAGGAACATGGGATAGTGGGAGTCCTTACAGGCATGTTTGAAGTGACAAGCTCCGGGATCTCCTCCGCAATCATATTCGGTTTCATTGGAGCTCTCCTTTTTAAGCCAAAAGGATAATAGAGGTGAAGATTGATGCCTGAGTACTTAGAGGTGGCATTACGCAGTATATTCATTTTACTTTCCCTATTCGCCATTACAAAATTATTAGGGAAAAAACAGCTTTCTAAACTCTCCTTTTTTGAGTACATTACAGGAATCACGGTTGGAAGCATTGCAGGGACTCTCTCGATGGATCTGGGCCTGCCATTAAGTGAAGGCCTTATGAGCATCCTCTTATGGTTTACGTTCCCACTCCTGTTCTCCTATTTGTCACTTAAAAGCATTAGGTTTAGACGATTTGCTGAAGGAAAACCAACCGTATTTATAAAAGATGGAAATATCGATGAGAAGGCTTTAAAGAAAGAACAGTATTCCGTTGACGAACTGTTGGAACAATTAAGAAAAAAAGATGTTTTCCGTGCTGCAGATGTCGAGTTCGCTTCACTGGACACCAATGGTGATCTAAGTGTTTTGCTCAAAAAAGAAAAGAGGCCACTTGTTCGAGAAGATATATATAAAATCTCACAAAAAACCACTCCTCCACAGGCTGTCATTTCAGACGGGAAAATAGATGAAGCGGCTCTACAAGAAGTCGGGTTTCCCCTGCCCTGGTTACAAAAAGAACTAACCAAAAGACAATTACAGGTTGAATCCATTTTCCTTGCCCAGCTGGACCGTGAAGGAAATCTGACCTTCGACCTGTACAATTGGACAAACACACAATAATATCTTGAAAAGCCCATACGTATTCCTCTCTGTTTACATATGTTATAAGAGACTAAAGGTAAAAGAGAGGTGATACTAAAATGTATGGATATGGTTACGGTGGCTGCGGTTATGGCGGAGGCGGATATGGTTCAACTTTTGTATTAATCGTTGTGCTTTTCATTCTTTTAATTATCGTTGGAGCTAGCTTCTGTTAGAAAGGGGTACAAAAGGCAGAATCCTCACAGGAGGGATTTTGTCTTTTTGTTTTATTGGGGGAAGCGTCACTTTGAGGATTATGGATACGTTTGAAGTGCCAGGAAAGGTGATGGAAAGTGAGATGAAAATAAACGTGGTGAAGTTGTACCGGTAGGAAGTCGATAATAAAAGGGCCGAAGTCGATAATAAATCAGAAAAGTCGATAATAAACATTCTTATGGCCACTAAATTCAATTACAATACCAAAGAGATTTTCAACCTTCAACGAGTCCTCTAAAAAAATCGTGTAAAGACGATCTAAAATAAATAAAAACATCCTCAATCTTCAAAAAAACCAATTCATAATCACGCTCCTGGGTTTTTTACATATGATGCTTATAGTTAAAAGGAGGCGTTAAGGAAATGAATAATAACTTTTTTAAGAATTTAGAGAAGAAGACAGGCGTTAACATGAACGAAGTGTTAGAGCTTGCGAACTCATTACAAAATGCAAACTTCAAAGATGAAGCAACGGTCAGAAGCGTCATTAAACGCGTATCCAAAATTGCCAATAAACCTGTAAACAAGGAAATGGAAAATAAGATAGTGCAGTCGATTGTGAATGATGGAAAGCAATTAGACTTTGGAACCATTTCCAATATGTTAAATAAGGGGAAGAAATAAAGGTATATATAAATAAAGGAGAATGGACATAAAGATGTGTGCCGGCACGTATTTTATGTTAATTCTCCTTTCTTTTTTGCCTTGGGAGAGTACAATCAAAGCCACCAGGTTGTTCGTTATACATAGGTCTGCAAAGTCTCAGCATACGAACGGGAAGCCACCAGAAAGTTTATTGCACAACCTTAAATGGGTAACTACTACCAAGGAGGTAATGAAAGTGGGATACATCGCACCAATTCCTCACCATCAGTATAAACAGTATCAAGAGCGCGAATTAAAAGTTGAAAAACATCCGTTCACCTATCTCCCCGTCCAATCAGTGAAGCCCATGAAAAATAAATCTCAAGCACATCCTGAAGAGACAGGAACATCCAATCATGTATATCGATCAAAACAACGCAAAACTTCATACCAAGCATTCACTAAACCGTCCATCCCGTCAAAATTATTAGCCCAGTTAACAGGAAAAGGAAACCATTTTAACGAATATGTATAAAGAAGTTTAAGGGGGTCACTTATAGGCAAATTGAAAAATCCCAAAAGGTGCAGCCTTCCTTAGGGTTTTTTTATTTAACTGATCTTGAGCTCCTGACATATCTGGAGGTAATAACTTGAAACTACAAAGCCTTACTGAGCATTGCTATGCATTTACAGGAAGCGTTACGATAGGTTACTGCGTGAAAGAAGGAAAGGGTCTCCTCATAGACTGCGGACTGGATGATGCATCGATGAAGAAAGTGATCAAAATAATAAAAAATGAAGGCCTGCCCCTGAATTATTGTGTGATCACTCATGCCCACGCAGATCATTTTGGCGGAGCTCACTACCTGAAAAAAAAATACGAGATCCAATTATTTGCTCCTAAAATAGAAAAAGCGATTATAGAGAATTCGATATTGGAGCCCATTTATCTGTTTAATGGAGCAAATCCCATAAAAGATTTGAGAAATAAATTTCTAGAAGGACAATCAGTGGCCGTTGATGATGAATTGAATGTTGGTGAAAATAGCATTGGCCCTTTCATTTTCGAAGCAATTGACTTACCGGGACATTCATATGGTCAGGTGGGACTCCTTATGGATGGTATTTTATATGCGGCGGACAGTTATTTTGGCAGGGAGACGTTGGAAAAACATGTTGTTCCGTTTATTGTGGATGCGGATCAAACCCTGGATTCATTAAAAAAACTCCTTCACATTACATGCAAAGGAGCAATTCCAGGTCACGGAAACTATGAAGAGAGCTATGTTGAAACGGTCCAAGAGAATATCGATCTTCATGAAGAACGAATGAACTCACTTCTCACACTTGTGAATGAGAGTTCAGAAGGTTGTTCCTTTGAAAAAGTAGTAAAAGAGTATTTGCAGTTACATAAAATAACTGTATCGAATGTGGGGCAATGGCTCTTGTTCAGAACGTCGGTGACGGCTTATCTTACCAGTCTTGAAAGAAAGAAACTCCTATCCTTCACGATAAGAGAGAATGAACTCATCGTTATGCCCCATTAATACCCTTGGACTAACAGGCTTTCTCCTTCTTCCCATTCGGCATATAAAACGTCTTCGGAAGAGAGGAAGCCTTGTTTTTTTATTTCTTTCAACAGCCAATCCTCTTTTTGCTCGGCTAGCTTTAAATTATCATAAACGATTTCTCCGTCCACGATTAAAGATAGTGGGAGAGTAGCTGTTTTCGCAGGGATATTCAGGTCTTGGCGCTGAACGATTTCATAAAGGGGCTTTCTAATGACACTTAGTGTACCGTCAGACTCTAATAGGGCATATTCACATTCCCTGACTGAGAAAATATCTTTAGCACGAAGTAAATGCTGAAGCTGATTAAGATCTAAGTGATTCTTCTTGAGTTCATCAAAGTTAATCTTCCCTTTATTAATGATCAATGCAGGTGTTCCTTCCAGCATATGGCGGAATCGTCTCGATTTCTGAGTGAAATACTCCGTGAAAAAGATCAAGCTGCCCCAAATGAAAATGGCTGTAAGGATCGGAAGCACACTGACTTTGCCATCATAAAGGGAGTTACCTACAAGTTCACCTAATATTAGTGCTGAAATGAAATCAAAAGCAGATATTTGTGTGATTTGAGTCTTACCAAGGATTTTTGTAAGAATCAATAAGGCAAAATATCCTACGATTAACTCGACGGCAATCGACATGAATTCCATAAGGATCCCCCTTCCCATACACTATCTCATTATCGACGAGTTGATAATGTAATATACTTCTTTATATGGGAATTGATAAAGCAAAAAAGGAACAAGCAATTAAGCTGATCTGCTTAATTGCTTGTTCCTTTTAGATATCCTTTTTCATCGCTTTATGAGGGATCCCTGCGTCCAGAAATTCATCAGACGTAACTTTGTAGTCTAAGCTCTCATAAAAAGGGATTGCATATGTTTGAGCATTTAATTTTAATTGAGATAAGGGCTGTTGCTTAGCGTATTCTTCGATGGCGAGCATGATTTCACGACCTGCTCCTTTTCCTCTGGCAGACTCTAAAACGCATATTCTTTCCACTTTCCCGATTCCGTCGAGAATACGGAATCGACCGGCACCTACTGCGTGGTTTTGATCATAGAGGACAAAGTGTGTGGAATCATTTTCGAATTCATCGATTTCTTCTTCAAGGGGAACCTTTTGTTCTTCCACAAACACTGTCTTTCTTATGTTGAATACCTCTTGGATTTGATCTTCTGTTTTGGCAACTTCGACTTTCAACTCTTACTCTTCCTTTCCTAAACGGAAGGTTTCGTATACTGTCCAAGACCCGTTTTCTAATTGATACAACAAGTGAAATCGGTCAATGGTTTCTTCATGATCGATTCCAAGCATACGCAATGATCCGAAAATATCGGAGTGTTCATCATTTGAAAGCTTTTGTGCGACAGTTATGTGAGGAACGAAAGCGAATTCCGGCTCGTCACCCATGAAGTTTTGACTATGCATGTCATCGTGTAACCCTTGCAGTTCAGGAGTGGAGTTCACCTTGAAATAGATTACATTGTTCACAGGCTGAAAAGAACTTACTTTATACACTTTAAGATTGAATGGATCATATTTCTTTGAAATAGCAGCTAATTTATTAGCGATATCTTTGATTTGATCATCATCTGCACTAAAGACATTTTTTAATGTCAAATGTGGTGGAACTAAAGCATAATGAGGATCATAACGTTTCCTATAAGAGTTTGCGATATCTTGTAGCTTTTTCGATGGGAAAATGACTATACCATAATTCATTTTCTTCAATCCTCCTCTATTTAACTATCTTTGTAATATGTATAGTATAGCAAATTTTTCAAAAATTTAATATAGGGCGAACGAAAGAGGGAAGGTACTTTTCAATATGCAGAAAATAGCTTCCCTCCGTTCATTTGATGAGTATGCTTGAAAGAGGTGAACGAACAATTGTTTAGCTGAACATCATCTTTAAGGCACGTCTTAGATCAGGCTGCCAGTGTTTCCAGGTGTGGTCCCCGTCAAATTCATCATAAAAGGAAGAGAATCCATTATGATCGAATGTTTCGTGAAGCTGACGGTTTGGATTTAAGAAGTCTTTGACTTTCCCGTCCGTCGTTTTCACCTCTGTTTCTTGCTGACCAATGATATGGTAAATGCTTAATAGGTGAGGTTGTGAGAAGTTTTCCACTGCTTCTAACACTTTCTCGTTGACGAAAGGTGACTGAAGAAGAACCTTGCCAAATGTATTTGGATATTTCAATGCGGTCATTAGTGAAACGGTCGCTCCTAATGAATCACCAACCAGGGCACGTCCCATCCCCATATGATAGGTAGGATAATGCTCATCCAGATACGGGACCAATTCATGTGCTAAAAAGCGGATGTAAGCATCATTTTCTTCACCGTGCGGGTGATATTTTCTTCTGCGATCCTCAACATTTTTATAAGGAACCCCGACGATGATCATGTTTTCAATTTCCCTATTCCCGAGAAGTTCATCGACTAATCTAGGTATTCTTCCAAGTTGGAAGTAGTCTTTACCATCCTGGGTAATCAGGAGTGAATATTTATAGAGGGGAGAAAAAGTAGCTGGAAGGTATACGAGCATCTTGATCTCTTCATTCAATTCTTTACTAAAGAGGTTTAATTCGGTTACAGTTCCTCTTGCGGTTGTCATGACGATAGCCTCCTATAATCAGTGTTAACGTTTACAGAAAGATTGTATCATATTCTCTAGGATAATTCCCTAAAGCGGATTGCAATACGAAAATTCAAAACAATGCTATAATTTAAGTAAGTTGATGGACTGTTTAGAAAGGGGTATCAGAATGAGCAAACCTGTACATTCAAGAGATGTAACCAAAGCTGCCTTACAAAGGCTGAAAGATAGGGGCGTATTAATAGAGGATATTGCTGAAATCGTCTATGAAATGCAGTATCCATATAATAATGGATTAAATATGGAAGATTGTATCGACAGTGTGAAGAAAGTGTTGTTGAAAAGGGAGATTCAGCATGCGATCCTCGTAGGGGTGGAATTAGATCAACTTGCTGAGGAGAAGAAGCTTTCCGAGCCCCTTCAATCGATTGTGGAATCAGATGAGGGCTTATTTGGAGTAGACGAGACCATTGCATTGGGTGCAGCACTTGGTTATGGAAGCATCGCTGTTACCACTTTTGGTCATCTTGACAAAAATAAGATTGGCATCATCCGCGACTTGGATACGAAGAACGGGAAGGGTGTACATACCTTTTTAGATGATATCGTGGCAAGTATTGCGGCGAATGCATCTTCAAGAATTGCACATAGCTTGAGGGATCGTGAAGAAAATATCTCGGAAGAAGATAAGATGAAGTTTGAGGATGAAGAGTTAATAGGTTAGAATGTACTTTGATATATAACAGATGGACTGAAGAGGAATGATTCTTTTTCAGTCTTTTTTATATGGACAAATATCTGTGATGGATGAAAAAAGGGTCGGGAAATGTAACCGCTTTATACATTCTCTATACATTTGTGAAATGACTGACAAGATTGGAACAAGCCACATTACAGGTCCCGATCGCAAAATGGGGTGTGAAGATAGTTTTTTTATGAAAAATGTTAAAGGTTTATGTATTTGATTTGACAAGATTGTTACAGACTGTGTTACAATTATTTCGTTAACGTATAAAATTTAATAGGGGGAATTAGAATATGAAAAAACGCAGTTTATTTCTAAGCACTGCACTACTTCTAGTTCTATCTGTCATTCTTGCTGCATGTGGCGGCGGATCAGGTGGAGGATCATCTGAGGGTGAAGGTAACAAAGAGGTTGACTTCATTGGAATTGCTACAGGTGGAACAGGGGGTACATATTACCCGTTAGGCGGAACATTTGCTAAAATCATTCAAGATGAAACAGGAATTAAAGCATCTGCTTCAACATCTGGTGCATCTGCGGAAAATATGGCATCTATTAAAGATGGAAAAACTGAAATCGCTTTTACACAAACAGATATCGCTTCTTATGCATCTGAAGGAACAGAAATGTTCAGCGATAACAAGGTAGAAAATGCACGTGGAATTGCTACTCTTTATCCTGAAACGATTCAAATCGTTACAACAAAGGATTCAGGTATCCAGTCAGTTGAAGATTTAAAGGGTAAAGTCGTTTCAGTCGGTGAAGCAGGATCAGGAACTTTACTTAATGCGAAACAAATCCTGGAAGTTCACGGAATCACTTTAGAAGATTTAGAGGCTCGTAACTTATCATTTGATGATTCAACAACAGGTATCCAAGATGGTACAATCGATGCAGCGTTCATCACTTCAGGTACGCCAACAGGAGCGGTTGAAGGGTTAGCAGCAACGGAAGACATCGCAATCGTACCAGTTGAATCCGGCAAAATCAGTGAGCTGATCGAAAAATATCCGTACTACTCCGAGGACGAAATTCCTTCTGGGACGTACAGTAAAGTCGATGAGGCAGTTACAACAGTTGCTGTTCGTGCAATGTTAGTAACAAATGCTGATATTTCCGAAGATGTAATCTATGATGTTACAAAAGCCATTTTTGAAAATACAGATGCAATCACTCATGCCAAAGGTAAGTTAATCAAGGCTGAAGATGGACTGAAGGGTATGGGAATTGAATTACATCCTGGTGCGAAGAAATACTTTGATGAAAAAGGCGTTTCAATGGAATAGATCCACACCAGCAGATAGACGAAGGGATAGGCCGCGTAAAACGGTCTATTCTTTTGTTTTGGTATAGGCTAAAAATATGGTAAGTAAAGCAGTCGTAAATGGAATGGTGGGGACTTTGTTATGAAGAAAATTACATTCATAGGAACAATTCTCATTATTCTTGCTCTTTTATTCATCACTTTTATTCCCTTTCAAACATATCTGGTAATCGAACCGAGGAGTACGGAGGGTGATCCTGTCAATTTCAGACTACCTGATGATCATACTTTTTCGGTTCGTTACACTCATTCTATCCATCTCTCAGAAGTAGAAGAGTTTTATCGCCAATCTACAGATCAAATTCAACAAACAAAGCTACTTTATGAGGATACTGCCATTGGCATGCCTGCAAATGCAGAAGGAAATGAACACTTTGAAGTAACAAAGGAAGGAAAATACTTAATTTCAAATATGAATAAAGTGTTTCCGTACATTGATATCCGAATCGGGCAAGTAGTTGCCAATCATCGACTCGTGGTTGATGGTAAGGCCTATCCTTTAGCCGACTATTTCGATAAAGGGTCTGTCGTTCGGGTACAATTAAAGAAACAATCACTTTATGATCAGTGGAAAGGAGTGACTGTTGTTGGAAAAAGATAAAGAATTCGAATCATTAACCTCCGAACAACAACAAGAACTACTAGAAAAATATGATCCTGAATCATCAACGAGAAAGCTGCATCATGGACTGTTCAAATGGGTTATATTCTTTGGTTTATTAGCATTTTCATTATTTCAATTAGTAGCATCAATCTTTCAATTCATCCCTAGACAATTATTATTATCCATACATCTAGGGTTCGCTTTATCACTTGTCTTTCTGTTATTCCCGGCAAGAAAGAAAAATTTACGTAAAGATAAAGTGGCTTGGTATGATGTCGTTCTCTCTATCATATCTGTCGGAATTGGAGCGTATTGGCCGATTATGCAGGACGACATTGTCAGCAGAGTCGGATTAATGACATCGCTTGATTTTTATGTTGGTTTTGCTGCGATGATCTTAGTATTAGAAGCAACCCGTCGTGCTGTCGGCTTGCCCATCACCATTATTGCCTCTTCATTCATTCTCTATATGTATTATGGAAGATTGATGCCTGGATTCCTGGCACATAGAGGCTATGATTGGGACGATATCGTTAAAACGATGTTCTTCACAAGTGAAGGGATTCTTGGAACGCCATTATATGTTTCAGCAACCTTCATCTTCCTGTTCTTGTTATTCGGTGCCTTCCTCGTTAAAACCGGCGTGGGTCAATACTTTAATGATCTGGCTGTTGCGATCGCCGGTAAACGCACTGGTGGTCCTGCAAAGGTTGCCATATTCTCGAGTGCATTGCAAGGAACGATCAGCGGAAGTTCCGTTGCGAACGTTGTAACATCTGGTTCCTTTACGATTCCAATGATGAAAAAGCTTGGCTATCGTAAAGAGTTTGCAGGTGGAGTAGAGGCAGCAGCATCAACGGGTGGCCAGTTAATGCCCCCAATCATGGGAGCTGCAGCATTCCTAATGGTTGAATTCATCGGTGGTATCTCTTACTGGGATATTGCAAAGGCTGCCACCATTCCTGCTCTTTTGTATTTCACAGGAATTTGGATTATGACTCATTTTGAAGCGAAGCGCATCGGTCTTCGGGGACTTTCAGACGAAGAAATGCCGAATCGTAAAGAAGTTTTAAAGAAAATCTACTTATTAATGCCGATTCTTACGGTCATTATTTTATTAGTCAGTGGTATGAGTGTTATGCGTGCAGCACTTTGGTCAATTGTTGCTACAATCGTGATTAGTGCGATTCGAAAAGAGACAAGGATTGGCTTTAAAGATGCAGTCGACGCACTAGTAGATGGTGCTCGGACTGCTCTTTCCGTAGCTGTAGCGACTGCTGCTGCAGGGATGATTGTCGGGGTAGTGACGAAAACCGGATTAGGCCTTACACTTGCGAATGGTTTGGTTGACCTTGCTGCAGACTTAACAAATTCAACAGAAGGTAAATTAATCCTGACATTGGTGTTTACGATGATTGCATCGATTGTGTTGGGAATGGGATCACCAACAACGGCCAACTATGTAATCACGTCCACAATCGCGGCACCTGCGATCATCCTGTTAGGTGCACCTGAGTTAGCGGCTCATTTATTTGTCTTTTACTTTGGTATCATCGCAGATATCACGCCACCAGTGGCTCTTGCAGCATTTGCCGCCGCAGGGGTATCAGGAGGGGAGCCGATACGGACCGGGGTCAATTCTGCCAAATTAGCGATTGCCGCCTTTATCATTCCGTATATGTTCGTACTGTCTCCTGAGTTGCTTATGATTGATACAACAATCCCTGAATTATTATGGGTTGTATTTACCGCCATTACGGGAATGATGGCCATTGGTGCAGGTATGATTGGATATTGGTACCGAAGAGTGTATATTATAGAACGTTTTCTTTGTGTAGCAGCTGGATTAATGCTGATCTATCCAGAGGGCATGACAGATATCTTAGGATTAATCCTGTTCGGTGTAATGTTGGCTTTACAATTCTTCATTAAAAGGGAAGACAAAACACCAACGAAAGCAACAGCATAAACAAACGTGAGGCTGGCCCTTTATAGGGTCAGCCTCTTGTATTTTAGTTACCAACTAGGATATAGTTCGTTTCTCATAACAAAGAAGGGGATAAGCGGCCAAAATATCATGTAGTCTGAATCGGCGAAACGCTTCTCGTAAAAAGCAATAGGCCAGAATAATGTCCCCATCGATTTTTTTTACTATGATTTTTCTTTTCGTACAAATGGACTCAGGATTCATATAGATTATTTCAATGGGGCGTTGGTCCATGAATGAGCGATGTAATACCGTATACATTTTTGAACTCCTCTCCTGGAAGTATACTCATAGTATATGCGAACGAATGTTCTTCTATACATGGATTCCCAGAAGAAAAATGTATAGAACAAAAAAATGATTGACATTTTTCCCATTATGACTATAATTTAATATATACCTTCCATTGCGACTTGTTAGCTCAGTGGGAGAGCACTTCCTTGACAGGGAAGGGGTCGTGGGTTCGAATCCCTCACAGGTCATACATAAAGAAAGCCTGCACCTTATTTAAGGTGCAGGCTTTCTTCTTTTATATGTAGATCAGTCTTTTATAAAGAACTCTCAGAGTTAAAGGTCAGCGCCGAGGAAAGCGAGCTTCCTGCAGCGGAAATCAACTACCACAAATATTGTGAAAAGAGGCAAGTAAAAAGGACTCTGTTGGAATTCACGTAAGAGTCCTTGCCAAAATCATATTATGATATGATCAATTCTTTTAATTGACTTCTAATTCTTCCTCAAAATAAAACGTGCCGGGATGTTCTTTTACGATATATGAGTATCGCTTCATGTTTTTAACGTATTGCCATTTCAATATTGTCACTGTTTCGCCAGTTTCCTTTATCGTAACCATTGCGCCATTACTAAACCGATTTTTTGTGGATTTCATTGGGCACTCCCTTTCATATTCTCTTATTATACCACAGGTTACCCTGCATTTTAGACTCCCATTAGTGATAAATCTTGATAAAAATATTGTTAGCGCTTTAAAGGGCATAAGGGCAGTATTCATTAGTCATACCAAGAAACCCTTTGATGGGGGAAGTTTGTCTCAAGAGGTCTGACTTTCAAAACTTCTCCTTGAAGAACTTGCTTATTTGTTTCATTACTGTTATTCTATAGAAGAATTATTTTTGTCCGGTATACGAGGGAAGAACAAGATTTGGTTTTCACCTGATATCGCAAGAATAGTAATACATTGTGTGTAACGCACTTTAGGAGGCAACAAACATGGAAAATGGTAAAGTAAAATGGTTTAACGCAGAAAAAGGTTTCGGATTCATCGAAGTAGAAGGTGGAGACGACGTATTCGTACACTTCTCAGCGATCCAAGGTGAAGGTTTCAAATCTCTTGACGAAGGTCAAGAAGTATCTTTCGACGTAGAACAAGGTGCTCGTGGACCACAAGCAGCTAACGTACGTAAAGCATAATCTAACTTTACAACTCCAAAAACAGACTCATTCGTGAGTCTGTTTTTTTATGGAGATATTTAAATGACCCGGGCTAAATAAAAGAACCGATGCACGTCAGTCGGGTATGCCCCAATGAAACCGGACACTTGTAAAAACAGCTTCCTTCACATTTCCTGCTATTTATTTTCCTAAATCTTTCTTTGTCATTTCACTGCGAATATTGAGTTCTTTCGAGAATTCAGTATCGCTTTTTTTGTTGTTTGGGTATTTATTTTTTCGTTCACGATTATCATTTTTATTAGTCATCGTTGTTTCCTCCTAAATTGTTAATGGTTGTTTCATTCTTATTCTTTACAAGTGATATTTCGTTATCCTTGGTAAGTAAGGGAAGGGGTTTTGAGTAGACAGAATTTTAAAAACATTATATCTTTTTTCTCCATACAACGCTAAAATTATAATATATGCTTTACATGAGTGGAGGGATTGATAGTGGAAATGAAAGAAATAGTCGCCTTAGTGACAGGTGGTGCATCCGGACTGGGGGAAGCTACAGTAAGAAGGATCATTGAGGAAGGTGGTAAGGCGTATATACTGGATCTCAATGAAGAGAGAGCAACTGCCTTGAAAGAGGAGTATGGAGAATCCATTGGATTTTATAAAACAGACGTTACAAAGGAAGATCAGGTGTTAAAAGCCTTGAAAGGGTCGATAAAGGCTTTTGGCGGTTTTAATACAGTAGTGAATTGTGCAGGGATTGCTCCACCAGGGAAAGTGGTTGGAAGAAAAGGGATTCACTCTCTTGATCGCTTTTCCAAGGTAATTGAGATTAACTTAATTGGTACGTTCAATGTGATTCGTTTGGCTGCAGAGAGGATGATGGGAAATACTCCAAACGAGCATGGGGAAAGAGGAGTTATCGTCAATACAGCTTCAGTTGCGGCATTTGACGGGCAAATCGGTCAGGCTGCTTATAGTGCATCAAAGGGGGGAGTGGTCGGGATGACACTTCCGATTGCCAGGGAGCTTGCAAGGGATGGTATCAGAGTCATGACGATTGCGCCAGGGTTATTTCATACCCCGATGTTTGACACTCTGCCGGATGAAGCAAGAAATTCGCTTGGGAAAATGGTGCCCTTTCCCCCAAGGCTCGGTTACCCTTCTGAATATGCTCAATTAGTGAAGAGTATACTCGAAAATCCAATGCTGAACGGTGAAACGATCCGATTGGACGGGGCGATTAGAATGCAGCCTAAGTAACCATTTGAAACTATGGGGAAATGTAAACCACTAAGTGAATGCATGTTCATTCATTTTCATGTAAATGAAAACGCTTAATAAAGGGCATCCCGTATGAAAAGAGGTCGAGTAAGTATGAAACATCCTTATTTAACGGAGGATCATAGCATATTCAGGCAGGCACTTCGAAAATTTTTACTTAAAGAAGCTTATCCTTTTTATGATGATTGGGAGAAAAACAGAATGGTGCCCAGGTCGTTTTGGGTGAAAATGGGAGAAAAAGGGTTTCTTTGTCCCGACGTTGACGAAGAGTACGGTGGAAGCGGAGTGGATTGGGGATTTTCCGTCATTATCAATGAAGAATTGGAACGGGTGGGTTCTGGTCTGATCGGGATAGGATTGCACAGTGACATTGTAGTCCCGTATATATCTGAATATGGAAGTGAGGAACAGAAAAAAAAGTGGCTTCCTGAATGCACGAGTGGAAACATGATAACCGCCATTGCCATGACAGAACCTGGTACAGGATCTGATTTAGCCGGGATTAAAACGACGGCTAAGCTTGAGGGGGACCACTATATTGTGAATGGTCAAAAGACCTTCATCACAAATGGTATACAGGGGGATTTAGTGATTGTGGCATGTAAAACAGATACCACTATCAGTCCGCCTCACAAGGGTATTAGTTTGTTGGCTATCGAAAGGGATGCACCCGGATTCTCCAGGGGAAGGAAGCTTGAGAAAGTTGGTTTGCACTGTCAAGATACAGCCGAGCTGATCTTTGAGGATTGCAAGGTGCCGAAAGATAATTTGATTGGGGAAGAGGGCAAAGGATTTCAATATCTGATGAATAAGCTCCAGCAAGAACGTCTTATCGTAGCGATTGCTGCTCAGACTGCTTCAGAAGAAATGTTCTCTCTTACGATGGATTATGTGAAAAGCCGTCAAGCGTTCGGAAGGGCAATTGGTGAATTTCAGAATACACAATTTAAGATAGCGGAAATGGCGACGGATATTGAGATGGGCAGGGTATTCCTCGATGGTTTGATCGCCGAACATATGGATGGGAAAGATGTCGTGACGAAGGTTTCCATGGCCAAATATAAATTGACTGAAATGGCAAGGCAAATCGCGACTGAATGCATGCAGCTTCATGGTGGATACGGCTACATGGAAGAGTATCAAATTGCGAGAAGATACAGGGATATTCCTGTTGCCAGTATTTATGCAGGGACAAATGAGATCATGAAAGTGATCATAGCGAAGAATCTTGGATTATAGAAAGGAAGAGCAGGATGAGAGAGGTTGTTATCGTAGAAGGAATACGATCTGCGGTTGGCAGACGAAAGGGTTCGTTGAAAGATATGAGGCCCGATGATTTAGCTGGGGAAGTGCTGAATGGGTTAGTGAAGAGAGCCGGGATTGACCCTGGGCTTATCGATGATGTCATATTAGGCTGTGTTACTCAATCAGGTGAGCAGGCTGGTGATATTGCCAGGGTGGCTGCATTGATTGCCGGTTTTCCAATCGAAGTGCCTGGTACGACAATCGACCGACAATGCGGCTCGAGCCAGCAGGCTGTCCATTTTGCGTCACAAGCCATTCTTTCCGGCGACATGGATATCGTGATCGCTGGCGGGGTGGAGAATATGTCAAGAACGCCAATCGGTTCAAACTATCAGGGTGCTCCCTTTAGTGAAAAACTTAGAGGTCAACACGAAATCATCCACCAGGGTTTATCTGCAGAACGGATTGCTGAAGAGTACGGATTCAGTCGTGAAGAGCTTGATCAGTTCGCATTTTTAAGTCATCAAAAGGCGTTAAAAGCTCAAGAGGCTGGTTATTTCGACCGGGAAATATATGAGTTGACGGTTAACCTTCCGGATGGAACTGTAATTCCGTTTTCTAAAGACGAAGGACCAAGAAAGGAAACGTCGATGGATGTGCTTTCAAATTTAAAACCTGCATTTAAAGAAGATGGTATCATTCATGCAGGTAATGCAAGTCAAATTAGTGATGGGGCTGCCGCACTTCTTTTAATGACTCGTGAGAAAGCTGAAGAATTAGGGTTGAAGGCAAGATTTAAGGTTCATACCCGCGTGGTGGTCGGGTCTGATCCTACCCTCATGTTAACCGGACCTATACCTGCAACGAAGAAAGCCCTGGAGAAAGCAGGATTGTCATTGGCGGAAATAGATATATTCGAAGTGAATGAAGCATTCGCACCTGTTGCCCTTGCCTGGTTAAAAGAGATAGGAGCCGACCCTTCCAAACTGAATCCAAACGGGGGGGCGATCGCCCTGGGGCATCCATTAGGCGCCAGCGGAGCACGCATCATGGTAAGCATGATGTATGAGCTGGAGCGTTCTGGAGGAAGATACGGCCTTCAAACGATGTGTGAAGGCCATGGGATGGCAAATGCAACAATCATTGAAAGACTGGAAGTTTAAGCTCAAGAAAGTCGGTTTTCCCTGTCACAATCTTTGTGCCACCCGTGTTATAGTTAAGAAGTGGTAAAAGATCATAGGCAAATGGGTGAGACAAGATGAAACAACTGTATGAAAAAATCATTGAATTCAGGGATGAACGAAACTGGGATGCCAATCACAACGAAAAGGATTTGGCCATTTCCATTTCACTAGAGGCAAATGAACTCCTGGAGAATTTCCAATGGAAAACAAGCCGGGAAGCAGTGGAAACGACACATCAAAATATTAAAGAAGAAATGGCTGATGTCCTGATTTATTTAGTCCAACTGGCTGATAAAATGGATATCGACTTAGAAGAAGAGGTGTATAAAAAGCTTGAAAAGAATGCCCTGAAGTATCCGAAGTAATGATGAGGGACGGACCTTAAGTAAAGGTACGTCCCTTTACTTCTTACTATATTTTCTTAATGGAAATCGCGTCACGCATTTTTAGCAAAGAGTCTTTCGACAGTTCTTTTCTTTTCATCATGGTGTTGACGTAGAGGGCATCCACAATACTGAGCTGACTGATTCTTGAAGCAAGTGCTTCAGATCGATATTCGGTTTCTTGAGATACTGTAAAAAGAGGAATGTCGACCCCGTTGCTCAAAGGGGATTTGGCCAAGTGAGTAATGGCAATGGTCGTTACCCGATTCTTCTTCGCTACGTCCAACACTTCCAATAGATCTTTGTTCGATCCAGAATGAGAGATAAATACAATCACATCTTCTTCTGTTAATTGAGAAGCTGAGATAAGCTGCATATGAGAATCATTGTAAGCCGTAGTGGTCATCCCGGTTCTAAGGAACTTATGATGAGCATCCATGGCAACAAAGCCAGATCCACCCGTTCCGTAAAATTCAATTCTTCTGGCACTCAGCATCCCTTGAACGGCTTTCGTGAACATTCCCTCGTCCAGCATACGGGAAGAATCCTCAAGGGTCCTAATATTAGAACGGAACACTTTTTGGGCAATAACTCCTTCAGAGTCCTCCTCATTGATCGTTTCATGAATATCTTTAATTGGCGTTACAAGGTCAGAAGCCAGGGAAATTTTCATAGCCTGGTAGCCCTTAAAGCCTAATCGCTTACAGAATCGGAAGACTGTAGCGTCTGCAACCCCCAGGTCCTCTGCTACACCACTAATGGTAGAGTGGATAATTTTTTCAGGATTAGCAATAATAAAATCTGCAATCATCTTTTCTTTTTCACTGAATTGTGAGTAATGGGAACGGATTCGTGGCAAGCAATGCTGTACATTATCATCGGTATTCATGAATAACCTCCTTATACATTAGATACTGATGAAAATAATTTTAACCTAAATAACAAAATAAAAAAATATTATTTCATAAAAATCCACCACGGGAAATTTATTTCGTATTATAATATATACGGTGAAAATATATTTACTCGATTTGAAAGGAATGATCAATAGATGACAAAACAACAAATAGGGGTTGCCGGTGTTGGAGTGATGGGAAAGAGTTTGGCCTTAAACTTCGAAAGCAGAGGCTATTCAGTTTCTATATATGATGTATCTGATGAGAAGGTTAGAGAAGTCCTTGAAGAGCATACAGGGAAGAAAATGGTCGGAACTCACGATGTAAAAGAATTCGTCCAGTCATTAGAAACACCAAGAAAAATATTAATCATGGTTCCGGCCGGTAACATCACCGATAAAGCCATTGAATCTTTACTTCCTCACTTAGATGAAGGGGATATACTGATTGATGGAGGAAATACATACTTTGAAGACACGATTCGCCGAAATAAGGAGCTGGGTGAGAAAGGGATCAACTTCATTGGAGCAGGAGTTTCCGGCGGTGAAGAGGGGGCTTTATACGGTCCTGCTATTATGCCTAGCGGTCAGAAGGAAGCTTATGACTTAATCGAGCCTTTCTTAACAGCGATTGCTGCAAAGGTTAAAGGCGACGCGTGCAGTACATATATCGGTCCTGACGGATCTGGCCATTATGTGAAAATGGTCCATAATGGAATTGAGTACAGTGATATGCAGCTTATTTGTGAAGCGTATTATCTCATGAAAAATGTCTTAGGTTTAAATGCAACAGAGCTGCATGAGATATTCAAAGAATGGAACGCGGGGGAGCTGGACAGCTACCTGATTGAAATCACGGCGGATATCTTTACCAAGGTGGATGAAGAAACAGGAAAGCCCCTTGTTGAAGTGATCCTGGATACAGCAGGACAAAAAGGTACTGGGAAATGGACGAGTATTTCTGCACTGGAATTAGGTGTACCATTATCAATCATTACTGAGTCTGTGTTTGCCCGTTTCATCTCTGCCATGAAGGAAGAACGTGTGAAAGCAAGCAAGATTTTAAAAGGGCCGAAGAATAAAACGTTCTCCGGTAACAAAGAAGAGTTTATCGAAATGATTCGTAAAGCTCTCTATTTAAGCAAAATTTGTTCCTATGCACAAGGTTTCGCCCAGCTTCAATCTGCTTCGGATGAGTATAACTGGAACCTGAAGCCCGGCGAGATTTCCATGATTTTCAGAGGTGGATGCATCATTCGTGCAGGCTTCCTGGAAGAAATCAAGAAAGCCTATGATCGTGAACCGGGATTAACGAATTTACTTCTTGATCCATATTTCAAGGAAATCGTAGAAAACTATCAGGAGGAAGCGAGAGAAGTGGTGGCTACAGCCATTAAATTAGGTATCCCTGTACCAGGTCTAGCGAGTGCTTTAGCATATTATGACAGCTATCGCTCAGAGTCACTCCCTGCCAACCTCCTTCAAGCCCAACGTGATTATTTTGGAGCCCATACGTATCAGCGAGTGGATAAGGAAGGAACATTCCATACGGATTGGTTATCTAAATAAGAAGAGTGCCCTGTGGGAATCCCACAGGGCTTTTGATTAACGTATTATTCTTTGCTTGATGAGTCATCTTTCGTATGATGTTTATTTTTCTCGTCCCGCTGCTCTTTTTTTAAGTCATCGAGGGGAATTGGGTCCACATTCTGCTCACTTTCATGCTGATCAAGAATGCCGTCATGATCTTTATTGATTTGTTCTGGATTGTCATTGGCTCTCTTTGTCATTATCTTTCATCCTCCCTTAATGAGTCGTTGTTGTACAATACCCTTCTTGATGAGAGGAAAACATCGGGGAGGAATAGAACATAAGAAAGCCACCTATCTATACAGGTGGCTTTCTACAATGGTGCTTTAGATTTTTACATCGACTTTAGCATTTTTCTTTAAATCTTCTACGTGTTGAACAAGCTTTTCTTGTTTTTTCTGTTGTTCTAACTGAGTCTTGATCTGAGGTTTAACTTCTTCAAATTTTGGTGCATCCTTTGATTCACCCTGACCTTGCTGACTTGCGTACTGATCGTAAAACTTCTTCATTTCCTCTTCAGAGACTTCTTCTACTTTGATTTCTTTCTCAACGTAGTTTGTGTATTTGATGTTTTCAGCGATTTGAGTTTTTAACTCATCCATCGTGAATCCGGCTTTTTTCATTGCATCTTCAAACTTCTTTTCATCACCGTACTGCTTTTTAACTTCTTCCAGTTGTTTATTGATTTCATCTTCTGATGCCTTATATCCTTTTTCATCGGCTTGCTGCATAAGGAGTGTTTGTCCAACCAGACTATCAATAGTTTGTTCTTTTATCTTCTTTGCTGCCTCTTTACTTGTCGGGTCTTGACCCATTTGTTGATACTGCATTTGTGATTGAGTCAATACGTTGTTGAAATCTTCACCTTTAATTTTTTCATCGTTTACAATGGCAACGATCTTATCTTTTTCAACCTTTTGTTCATCCATTTTCTTCTGCATTTCTTCCATCTGCTTAGCTTGCTCCTCTTGAGCCTGTCCATCGCTTTTTTCTTCTGTCTTCGCTTTATCTTCAGCTTGTTTTTGGCTCTCCTCGTTCGAACCGCAAGCGGCTAGTCCAATCGTTAGTAATGCTAATAGTAAAGTCGTTAATAATTTTTTCATAATAGACTCCTTTCAGAACTAAGGTGTGATTTCGAAAAAAATCACTTAATGCGCATTTTAAATGAAAAAACCGTAAAAAGAAAGTATTTAAGCTGAAAAGTATTGATTGTAATAAGGTTGAAATACATTAAATTGCTTATATGGTCCCTCTTTCACTATTGTGTATGCGGTTACATTTGAACTGAAAGCTCCCGGGTAGAAATGAAATTGTAAGAGGATTTTCACATACATTAAAGCCGAACTAAAAAAAAGAGGCTGTTTAAATCGAGTTCATTCTCCATTTAAACAGCCAATAAAAAATATTGGGGACCAAAGAATACTGTCAAACAACCTTCTATTTGAATTATAGAGAGTGGGAACATTTTCTTCAACTAACATGTAGGAAGGTGTCGGCTGACTAGTGTCCATTTGAAGGTTGTATTCAATCTTCTCCTATTCTTTTCATGGAAAATAATAATTATAAGCATATTTCATAGGAAGGATTTATCCTTCCTTCTGTTCAACTTATTACAACTCTTGACTTTACGAGTGTAATAGAGTGATACTATTAAAAGATTTCAACTTCTAAACAAAGTGAATAGTTCCACTTGTAAATTCATTTTTAATCGTTTATGATGATACAGAACACAACATTTAGTGTTATGTTTGATGATTTTAACAATATATTGATTATAACCTGTGAATAGGGTGTCTGAATGGACTTAAAAGGGAATCCGGTGTGAATCCGGAGCTGTCCCCGCAACTGTAAGTGCTGACGAAATAAGGAACTGCCACTGTCTTATACGATGGGAAGGCCTTAGAGTAGGGTGAAGCATGAGTCAGGAGACCTGCCTTATTTATTCACGTGTTATCTTCTTCGGGAATTGGGAGGATAAAGCGAGGATTGTAATAGGCTTTAAGTCTATGTACATATCTCCGTATATATTAGGCCCATCCTTCTGAAGGATGGGCTTTTTTGAATCCTATCCACACTGTATAAATTGGGAGGAATATTTATGTCAATCGTATCACAAGAGCAGCGACTAATAGTGGAAGCAGAGGAGATTATAACAAGTCTCCACAGTCGTTTTCCACAGCTCCATTTTAAAGAATTCGATGAAAAGATTTTTATGTATGCTAACGGACAGTCTGTACTGAGTAAAGAAAAGCTTTATCATTTCATGATTCTCACTGCAGTTGAACGTATTTCTGCCCATGAACCCGATTGGACCTATGTGGCTGCAACACTTTATTTAAAAAACCTTTATCGTACAGTTGCTAATTCCAGGGGAATTGAAAAAGACAAGTTATACAGTTCCTTTAATAAATCAATTCACGAGTTGACTGATCGGAAATTATATACGTCAGCCCTGCTCGAATCTTATACAAAAGAAGATATAGACTTCCTGGCAACGATCATGGATTCATCTAAAGATCAATTGTTTACTTACATAGGGATCGTCACATTAACAGAGCGGTATTTAACAAAATCCCATGATGGAAAGATTCTTGAATTACCACAAGAGCGATTATTGATCATTGCCATGACTCTCTTTATGAACGAACCGCGTGATAAGCGGATGGCGCTCATTCAGGAAGCGTATTGGGCACTATCCAATTTGTATATGACGGTAGCCACCCCTACATTCGCCAATGCGGGGAAAAGTCATGGTCAGTTATCAAGTTGTTTTATTGATACGGTGGCAGATGATTTAAGGAGCATTTATGACAGCAATACAGATGTTTCCACATTAAGTAAAAACGGTGGAGGCCTGGGTATCTATTTAGGGAAAGTCCGAAGCAGAGGAAGTGATATTAAAGGCTTCAAGGGTGTAAGTTCAGGTGTTATTCCATGGATGAAGCAATTAAATAACACGGCCGTATCGGTTGATCAATTAGGCCAGCGTCAAGGAGCAATCGCTGTATATTTAGATGTATGGCATAAGGATATTTTTCCTTTTCTTGATACGCGATTAAATAATGGAGATGAAAGGCAGCGTACTCATGACCTCTTCACAGGTGTCAGCTTACCTGATTTATTTATGGAGCAAGTGGAGAAAAGAGGGGAATGGTATTTATTTGATCCTCATGAAGTGAAAATAGGCATGGGTTTTTCACTGGAAGATTACTATGACGAAAAGGATGGAGAAGGCTCGTTCAGGGATAAGTACTGGGAGTGTGTAGAAAACCCTGACCTTTCAAGGGAAGTGGTCCCAGCGATTGAAATTTTCAAGCGGATCATGATTTCCCAGCTTGAAACGGGAACACCCTATATGTTTTACCGAGATACAGTCAATCGGCTAAATGCCAATCAGCATAAGGGGATGATTTACTGCAGTAATTTATGTACGGAAATCGCCCAGAATATGAGTGCGACCATTATGGAAGAAGAGGTCATAAAGGACGGGAAAATCATTACCTATAAATCTCCGGGAGATTATGTCGTCTGTAATCTGGCATCTGTTTCTTTAGCTAAAACGGTAATGGATGATGAGCTGGAAAGAGTGGTGTCCATAGGAGTAAGATTACTGGATAATGTCATTGATATAAATAAACTTCCAGTCCTGCAAGCCCAACTGACAAACAGGCGCTATAGAGGGATTGGATTAGGAACCTTTGGGTGGCATCACCTTCTTGCTTTAAAAGGGTTGAAATGGGAGAGCGATGAAGCCGTTGATTATTGTGATTCCTTATACGAGGATGTTGCCTATTACACGATTAAAGCCAGTCATGAATTAGCAATAGAAAAAGGATCTTATCCATATTTCAGCGGTTCAGATTGGTCCACCGGAGAGTATTTTTCCAAAAAAGGATATTCAGGACCAAGGTGGAATGTACTCAGGGAGGAAGTTTCTACTAAAGGGATACGAAACGGATATTTAATGGCCGTCGCCCCTAATTCATCCACCTCGATCATAGCCGGATCCACAGCAAGTATAGATCCTTTGTTCAGATTAGAGTACTCAGAAGAAAAGAAAGATTATAAGATTCCTGTTACAGCCCCTGATTTATCACCTAAGACAACCTGGTATTACAAAACGGCCTATAACGTAGATCAGCACTGGAGTATTAAACAAAATGAGAAGAGACAGCGTCATATAGATCAGGGAATATCGTTTAACTTGTATGTGCGAAATGATATCAAGGCGATAGAGTTATTATCTCTTCATTTAGATGCATGGAAGTCAGGGTTGAAAACGACCTACTATGTGCGATCAACATCTGTTTCGAATTTTGAAGAATGTGAAAGCTGCCATAGCTAACCGGGAGGAAGATGATAACGTGAATGGATTGAAGAAGCGAATCTTAATAGATTCAGAGGCACCAAATAAATCAACAGGTATCGTAAATGGGAAAAGTTCGAATATATTGAACTGGGATGATGTCAGGTTCTCATGGGCATATCCGAAATATAAGAGAATGCTCGGGAATTTCTGGACACCTTTTGAAATCAATATGGCAAAGGATATTAAACAATTTCCGAATCTTTCATCGAGAGAGCAGGAGTCCTTTTTAAAAATCATCGGTTTACTGGCTCTACTTGATAGTGTGCAGACAGATTACGCCGGTAAAGTGGCAGACTATCTGACGGATTCCAGCTTAAATGCGCTGATGATCATTCTTGCACAGCAAGAGGTTGTACACAATCATTCCTATAGCTATGTATTATCGAGTATCGTGTCAAAAAAGAAACAGGATGAAGTGTTTGATTTCTGGAAGAACGATCCAATCTTAAAGAAGCGGAATGAATTTATTACGAATGGGTATAAGGGCTTCGTAGAATCTCCTACCATTGCGAATCTATTAAAATCGATCATTTATGATGTGATTCTAGAAGGTTTGTTCTTTTACTCCGGATTTGCCTTTTTCTATAATTTGGCCAGAAATCAAAAAATGGTGGCGACCTCTACGATGATTAATTACATCAATCGGGATGAACAGCTGCATGTTGGCTTATTTGAAAAAATATTTAAAGAAGTACTGAACGAGAACCCCTCTTATCATACGGAAGAGCTGCGCGACTTTGGACATGATGCTTTCAAACAGGCAGCTATCCTGGAAATAGAGTGGGGAAGGGAAATCATCGGATCTCACGTTGATGGGCTGTTAATGAGCGACCTTGAAGATTATATTAAGTTCATGGCGAATAAAAGAGCCAAACAGTTAGGCTTTGAAGAACCATTCCAAGGGTATAAATCGAATCCTCTAAAATGGATCATTGCTTATCAGGAAGTGGATAGAGGGAAGACCGATTTCTTTGAACAAAAATCAAGGCAATATACCAAGACATCAGATGCTAATGGGTTCGATGAACTATAAAGACAAGAAAGCGAGTCATCAAGACTCGCTTTTCTTATTATCTCTCTTCAATAAATGGCCCGTAGTCTCTTCTCTTGTGCTGAACGGCAACCCATTTGACGGTTGTGAACTCTTCGAGGGCCCATTCTCCGTTAAAGCGGCCAAGACCAGAATCCTTTTCTCCGCCAAATGGCATATGAGGCTCATCATTCACAGGTTCATCATTTATATGAATCATCCCGGTCTGTACTTGGTGTGCAAGATTCGTCGCCCTCTCAATGGAGGATGAATGTACAGCCCCGCTCAACCCATAAGGATGTTCATTGGCAAGTACAATCGCTTCTTCTTCATCTTCAAAAGGTATGATTGCGGCCACAGGTCCGAAGATTTCGTTCTTCGCGATCGGCATCGAGTTTGTGACGTGGGTTAATACGGTAGGCTGCAATAAGTGTTTATCAGCGTTGCCTCCTAATACAACTTCCGCTCCTTGTTCCTTGCTGCTTTCAATATCCTTCAGAATGCGGTCTACTTGATCTTGATCGATTAAAGGACCGATATGGGTTGTTTTATGTGAAGGATCTCCTGCATTTAGTTCTTTTACACGAGATACAAAAGCTTCGATAAATTTATCGTAAATGCCTCTTTGAACCATGATCCGATTTATGGACATGCAAATTTGTCCTTGATGATAGAACTTACCGAATAGGGCAGATTCAACAGCCTGATCAAGATTTGCATCATCCAAGACGATAAAGACGTTATTCCCACCTAACTCAAGAGAAGTCTTCTTGAGGTTCTTTCCTGCGAGCTCACCTATCCGACGTCCCACCTCAGTGGAACCTGTAAAGGAGATTAAACGTGGAATCGGATGAGTGACGATATCATCCCCAATTTCTGATCCCTTTCCGACGACTACATTAAGTAATCCCTTTGGCAGTCCCGCTTCTTCAAAGATGCTCGCAAATAATAGTCCGCCTGTCACAGGAGTGTGGGTAGCTGGTTTAACCACAACACCATTTCCGGTTGCTAAAGCCGTTGCAATTGAGCGTACAGCTAAATGGAAAGGGAAGTTCCATGGGCTGATTACTCCCGCAACCCCCAGCGGTTCTCTATAGACACGGTTTTCTTTCCCGGGCACCTGAGAAGGCAGGATTTTCCCTTCCATTCTGTAAGGATAGGTTGCCGCTTCCTTCATACTATTAATGGAAACCTTCACTTCTCCTGCCGCTTTCATGTATGTGCTGCCAGACTCTTTAATGAGCCAATCGATGATCAACTCCTGATTGTTTTCGACGACTCGAACAGCTTTTTCCATCACTTCTCTTTTTACTTGAGGAAGTTCCCTCGCCCAGCTTTCTTGTGCTTTTTGTGCTGATTTATATGCGGTGTCGAGATCTTCTTTACTGGCAGCTTTAATGGAAACAAGCTCTGTATCATCGAATGGGTTTTTATTGGGAATCATATTCTCACTGCTTCCTTTTACCCATTCTCCATTAATGAATAGTTTATCAAATTGTGTATTCATGATTCGTCCTCCTCATTATTCAGTTCCACTTTATTGTATACACTCTGGAGAAATTGCTTAAACAAGAAGCAGAGAGTTGGAGCTTCCATTACCAAAAATATGAAAATAAATGTTTAACTCTCCCGGTAGTGGGAATATACATACTAGATTGAATGAGAGGAGAGGTTTTACATGGCAAATCATTCTACAGAAGAAAAAATGGAGTCGAAAGTTGACAGTACGTTAGACAATATGTCTCAGGACAAAAAAGAGGATATCCTTTCAAACTTTGATCATTTCAAACAATACTTAGGTAATAAAGTTTCCTTAGCGGATAAGTTAGGGATGAATGAAGAGCAGCAAGCTAAGGCAGCCCAAAAAGTGGGAGACTATCTTGCTGCACATGAAGAGCCAAAGAATAGGGAAGAGAAGTTATTATATGAATTATGGAAAGCGGGTAACGAGGAAGAGCAGCATATGCTTTCCCATATGTTAGTGAAGCTTGTTCACGCTGAATCATAATCGAATTGAATATAAGTAAGGGCATCCGCTTGGGTGCCCTTTTTTCTGACTTTTATAGAAGAAGGGTGGGATCAACACTAACAATGACATTTCCCTTGATTGCACGGGTGATCATACAAGACTGCTCGGCTTTCATCATCAGTTTTTTAGCGAGGGAGATGTCTTTTTCTGTATGGGAGGGGATTAATGTCAAGACAGGACGATGAATGATTTCTTTGTACGTAATAACGCCTTTTTCCACTTCTACAATTCCTTCAGATGTCATCGTTAAGCCAGTTTTCCCGATGTGGCTTCGTTCAAGCATTGCGGCTAGTGTAATGATATAACATGTAGCTGCAGCACCCAGAAGCATTTCATCAGGATTTGTTCCAATCCCAGGGCCGTCCATTTCTGGAGGGATGGATATGTTTATATGTAAATTTTCTGAACTCAAGGTTCCTACATCGTTTCGTAAACCTGGCCAATCAGTCGTGATATGAAAAGAGTGTCGAGTCAAAATTATAGCCTCCTAGTTTTAAAGATAAGACTATTGTAAACGCCTTAATAGATAAGGGCAAAGAAAAAAGACCCTACAGAGTAGGGTCTTCCTGGGTAGCATAAATTATGCTTTAGTAACGTTAGCAGCTTGGTCGCCACGGTTTCCTTGAACGATTTCGAAAGAAACTTTTTGACCTTCTTCTAAAGTTTTGAATCCTTCGCCTTGAATAGCTGAGAAGTGTACGAACACGTCGTCTCCACCTTCGCGCTCGATGAATCCGAAACCTTTTTCTGCGTTAAACCATTTAACTGTACCTTCTAACATAATGTTACCTCCTCGTGTGTTCTCCACACAATTGTATTACTATTCTTGCTCATGTAACTTCAAGGCGAAAAGCTTTAAAAACTTTGTCTATCCTTCCATTCCGAACAAAAATAATTCTCTTACATAATATCAGGTAACCATATAAAAGGCAACCCTAACGAATGATGGAAATAAAAATACGCTGATAGAATGTGTGAATATTACGTCATTTATTTTTAAAGATTCGTACGCACATTCCACAGCTCAGGGAAGAACCGGTGGTCCAGAACCTTTTTTAGATAGCCTACTCCGCTTGATCCTCCCGTGCCCATTTTATGCCCGATGATCCGTTCCACGGTTTTCATATGTCTGAAACGCCATTGTTGAAGCCAATCCTCAATATCGATCAATTTTTCGGCTAATTCGTATAAATCCCAATATTGATCGGGATGCTTATAGACTTCTGTCCATGCATCCAATACAGTCTGATCTTCCTCGTAAGGCTTCTTGTAGTCCCGAAGAAGTACATCTTCATGAATGGTTAAGCCCGCTTTTGATAGGGCATGGATGGAAACATCATATAGGGAAGGGACCTCGTATGCCTCTTTTAGTTGGGCTAATAACTCAGGATCTTTCTTATAAATCTCCAGTACATGTTTCGTTTTGTACCCAAGAGCAAATTCGATCATTCTATATTGATAGGATTGAAATCCTGAGGCTTGTCCAAGGCTGTCCCTGAATTGTACATACTCTGAAGGAGTAAGTGTGGATAGGACATCCCATGCATGAATGATTTGTGATTGAATCTTTGAAACACGTGCCAACATTTTAAATGCAGGAGAAAGTTCTCCTTTTTGAATGGAAGTGATACTAGCTTTGATTTCATGCAGAATCAATTTCATCCATAACTCGCTTACTTGATGAATGATAATGAATAACATTTCATCATGATGACCGGATAATCGTTTCTGACTATGGAGTAACGTATCCAGACCAAGATACTCACCATAGGTCATTTTATTAATAAAGTCTGTGAATACATCTTCATTCCCCATTGTTTCCTTGTTGTTTACCATATCAATTCTCCCTTTCCTTTCGTCTGCTTCGAACAGTGATGCAAGAAATTTTCTTTCTATATATTGATTTCTTGAATGAGAGGGGGAAATCCTTTATTAGTTACGGGTATTTTCGTGAATTTTGATTGTTGGTTTTTTATTTATCTTGTCTATTTGTTCAATAGTGACATTCATTCAGAAAAATTTAATCCTAATACAGAAAGTTGTGTTAATATTAGTTCAATTTATTATGCATGTGGGGTGAATGACATGGAAAAGATTTATCTTTCTTCTCATTTATATATACGCAGGTTAAAGAAAGAAGATTGGAAGGACGTTCATCTCTATGCGTCTCAAGAAACTGTGTCTCAGTATCAGCCATGGGGCCCGAATTCAGAGGTGGAAACACTAGCGTATGTGGAGGAAGTGTTGAAAGCTGAAAAGGTGGTTCCACAAACAAGGTATGTTCATGCCTTGGTCGATGAGAGAATCGGTCGTGTGATTGGTGCAGGAGAAATTATCATCAAGAGCTTCGTTCATCAATCAGGTGAGATCGGGTATATACTACATCCTGATTACTGGGGGAATGGAATCGGAACTCTCCTTGGAAGAGCGTTAGTGGAGCGAGGGTTCTCTGAGTTGAATTTGCATAAAATCTCAGCGAAATGTGGGTCCCAAAACATAGCCTCTCATAAAGTGTTAACAAAAATCGGAATGACGTTAGAAGGAAGAATCCGTCAAGACCTGAAAATGAAAAATGGGTGGAGAGACTCTCTGCTATTTGGTTTATTAGAGGATGAGTGGAAAAAAGGGGATGCAGAATGAGGTGAGGATCGGGGACTATTCCATATCCTCTTAGTAATTCCTCACGCTTATCATTTGACAGGGAAAATGGAGAAAGGTCTAATGATAATGCAAAGCTGTTCAAAAATGATTGAATTTTGCATGAAAGGGGAAAATAAGAATATCTTTTCCTATTTAGGAGTTTAAAACCATGAATATCTTACATCATACTAAGAATGTGACAGTTCGATTTTTTAAGGAACGCTTCTTCGATCATTCTGCACAGTTGGCGTATTATTTATTATTATCCATCTTTCCGTTTTTAATTTTTGTCTTTTCGCTGATTAGTTATCTGCCCATAACGGAAACCAATGTATTGCTTCTGATTAAGCCTTTTGCACCTGATAAATCATACGCTATCATTCAAAATAATATTGATCGTATTTTGTATGACCAACGGGGAGATGTATTGTCCATTTCCATCTTCTTTACCTTTTGGCTTTCCTCTATGGCCGTCCAATCCATGGTAAGATCAATGAATCAAGCGTATAGAATCGAGAGGAAGAAACCCTTTTTAATCGCGTTATTATATGATTTATTATTGACAGTCGGCTTTATGTTCCTTATTTCATTTTCCCTTATCGTACCTGTAGTTGAGGAATATATCCGTCATGCAAGGTTCGCAGAAGGGAAGATTAACGGAGAATGGAGTCAAGCGTGGGTCATTGGAAAATGGGGTTTAAGCTCGATCTTTATGTTCATACTCTTCCTGTTTCTTTATATGGTTGTTCCAAGTAAACGAATTTCCTTCCTACATGTCATTCCCGGTGCACTATTCGCAACCTTTGGCTGGCAAGGGGTTTCCTGGTTATATGGTACCTATGTTAAACTGAATGACTATTCCCAGTTCTATGGCCAGCTGGGCAGCGTCATTACGTTAGTTGTATGGTTTTACATTTCCTCCACGATATTATTGATTGGTGGATTACTGAATGGGAGTGCAGCTGAGAAAAAGGTGAAATAGGAAAACCACTGAAATTGTCCAGCGGCTTTCCTATTTCTATTACGTTTGGTTTTCTTCCCTCATCATCAATACAAGCTTTTTCGAAATGGCAAGTAAGACTAAGCCCAGGATAATGGCGGTGGCACCGATGACAGCGAAGATTTCCAAATATCCCAGTGTGGCTGTCAGGGAGGCTAACTGTCCGGCCAGAAGACTCGCCACCCCTATGGCAGCCATCCAAACCCCCATCAGCAAGGATGCGATTTTAACAGGTGCTACTTTACTGACGAGCGACAAACCGACAGGTGATAAAAAGAGTTCTCCAAGGGTGTGCAGAAGGTAAGTAAAGACGATAAACAGTAAGTTTGCCTTCATGGTAATATTCTGTTCATCCGAACCCGTTTGCATGACTGCGGGAATGAGGATCATAAATCCGAGTCCGAGGAGAATCATTCCGATTCCCATTTTTGTCGTCATGTTCAGGTCGCCTCTATTTGACCTTGAAAGCTTTAACCAGACACTTGAAAGAATCGGTGCCAGAATCACAATGAACAAGGGGTTAACAGATTGGAACCAGGCGACAGGAATAGTATAGCCGAACACTTCTCGATCGATGAAATTTTTCGTATACAGAGTGAACGAGCTTCCTGCCTGTTCAAAGCCAGCCCAGAAGAAAACGACAAAGCAGGCTAGGATTAGAATGGCTCTTGTCCGCTGCTTTTCTTTCATCGACAGAGGAACATTCTGGTTCTCGTTCGCTTCTTCTGCCAGTGCTTTATTGGGCCTTAATCCAACGTTTCCAAGATACTTATTATTTAATGTGCTAAAGATGATTTGTCCAGTAACCATTCCGATGGAGGATGCAAGGAAAGCCCATTTAAATCCATAGTGCATCGTACCATCCGCAAGTGTTTTGAGAAATAAATCCTCTGCGAGAAACCCTGCAATAAGCGGTGCGAATAATGCTCCCAGATTAATTCCCATATAAAAGATCGTAAATGCTGCATCCTTTCGTTTATCATTTCGTGGATAGAGCTCACCAACCAGGGTTGAGATATTCGGTTTGAAGAATCCATTTCCGATTACTAGAAGGGCTAATCCTGCATATAGCCCAGTTTGGGAGTGGGTAAGGAAGATTAAAAAATCCCCGCATGCCATTGTGATGCCCCCAATGGTAATCGCTCTTCTCAATCCTATATAGCGGTCTGTCATCCACCCTCCGAATATTGGTGTGAAATATACACTTCCGGTATAAATTCCATAGATGGATAATGCCTTGGCAGGATCCACACCCAATCCCCCGCTTACAAATGCAGTTGTTAGATAGAGGACGAGAAGAGCCCTCATGCCATAGTAACTGTACCGTTCCCATAATTCTGTGAAGAACAAGAGATATAACCCTTTCGGATGTTTCTTACCTTGAGGTAAATTGTCCAGTGTTGATGAGTTCACTATATCACTCCTGTTTCTTTGATGTTTTTTATTGTGTTAATGATTAAGGGGCTACAGTAAACTTCCTACGAATCCATTCATAGTATTCCCGTTCCCTTCATAGGCATGTACAAAAAGGGGCGGTGGGAAAAATGGAGTTTAATGGTTGTTTATATTGTGGTCACCCTGATTTGACGGAAAGTGAAATATTCTTAAGGGAAGAATATGGTGATGGGTTTACGATTCTGCCTCATGGACAAAAGATCAGGGGGAATATTGGCTTTTACTTCTGTGAGAACTGTGGGTATCTTCATCCGTTTCAAAAAGAGATAAGAAAGAAATTTGAAAGAGAAGCGATTAAAAAATCCAATCGTATTAGATGGAATATTCGGTAAACATGATTTGTAGTAATCTGGCAAATGACGGTATAATACGGGAAGGGAGGGAGTCAAATGAATACATATCCAGATACGAAGAAAACTCTTCAATTAATTAAGGAGCTTGTAGAAATTCCAAGTCCTTCAGGAAACACGAATAAAATTATGAATTTTGTTGAGGAATATCTTTCAGACCTAAATGTAGAAATGAAAAGAAACCGAAAAGGTGCACTGATCATTACGCTACCTGGCGAAGACACAGAAAGACATCGCATGCTGACGGCACATGTGGACGCTCTTGGCGCCATGGTCAAGGAAATCAAGAGTGATGGACGTTTGCGTTTATCCATGATTGGTGGATTCAGATGGAATGCAGTCGAAGGGGAGAATTGTCAGATTGAAACCTCTTCAGGCAGAACCTACACTGGAACCATCCTTATGCATCAAACATCCGTTCACGTATACAAAAATGCAGGTGAAGCAAAACGGGATGAAACGAATATAGAAGTTCGTATTGATGAAAAGGTCGGAAATGCCAAGGAAGTAAGAGAGCTTGGTATAGAAGTGGGGGACTTTGTTTCTTTCGATCCTCGTGCTGAAATTACAGAAAGCGGGTTTATTAAATCTCGCCATTTAGATGATAAGGCGAGTGTGGGTATGCTTCTCTGCTTGATTCGCCAAATCAAATCAGAAGGAATCGCTCTTCCTTATACGACCCACTTCTTAATATCCAATAATGAAGAAATAGGATACGGCGGGAATTCTAATATTCCTGACGAAACCGTTGAATATCTGGCAGTGGATATGGGAGCAATCGGTGATGGTCAATCAACGGATGAATACACCGTATCTATTTGTGCAAAGGACTCAAGTGGACCCTATCATTACGAATTGCGTAAACACTTAGTCTCATTAGCTGAAGAAAACGGGATCGAATATAAAGTCGATATTTATCCTTACTATGGTTCCGATGCATCAGCCGCGATCCGTGCAGGCTTTGACATCGTTCATGGACTGATCGGTGCGGGGATCGATGCTTCTCATGCATATGAGCGAACGCATGAATCCTCGATTCTCAATACGGAAAAATTACTTTGGCAATATGTTCAATCAAAGATGGTTGAGGAGTAAAGTGAAGCCTTTGATCACCCTTATTATGGGTGTGATCAAAGGCTTTTTTGTTTTAGTCATCGTGAATGGGGGTATGGTGACAATTGTGTGAGAAAAGTTTGTTTTGATTATAGGAGGTATTTCTCTTATCAAAGCGAAGATGATAAGATAAAATAGATACAATATTAATACAAAAGAGGTAAGCAAATGATTACATATAACCTGTTAGACAGCATTAAATTAAAAACCATTTACGGTGAATTGCCTTCAGAAATAAACGAAATTCATGTCGATTCCAGAAAAGTGACAGAAGGAAGCTTGTTTGTATGTATAAGAGGCTACACAGTGGATGGACATGATTATGCACAGATGGCCGTTGAAAAAGGAGCCACCCTGATTGTTGCAGAAAAACAATTAGATATTGATTTAAATCATGCGGCATTAGTCGTAGTTAAAGACTCATTCAAAGCCTTGGCTCAATTATCCAATAAGTATTATGATTACCCTTCACAAAAGTTAACGGTTTTCGGTATAACCGGTACAAACGGGAAGACCACAGTGAGTAACCTGATCCATTCCATCCTGAAAAAAGACAGCCGGAGCTCCGCATTATCCGGCACAATCGGCTTTAATCTAGATGGAGAACTGCTACCGAGTGAAAACACAACCTGTGACAACTTAACGAACCAGCAGATGCTTCAAAGAGCAATCAATCGCGATATCCAGAATTTCACCCTTGAAGTATCCTCACACGGACTCGCGTTGGGGAGATTATGGGGTATCGACTTTGATGTGGTGGCTTTCACCAATTTAAGTCATGACCATTTGGATTATCATGGGACGATGGAACATTATGGATATGCGAAAGGGTTATTGTTCTCACAATTAGGTCAAGACTTACAAGATCCAAAGTACGTTGTTCTTAATGCAGATGACGAATGGTATGAGCGCTACAGCTATATGACTCCTCATGAAGTGATCAGCTATGGGCTAGAAGGGCACGCTGACTTTAAGGCAGAAGATGTAGAGTATTATAATGATTTAACGAAGTTCACGCTGGCTTCTCCTGAAGGAAACTTTAAGGTGGAAATGAAGCTATTAGGAAAGTTCAATGTATACAATGTCCTTACAGCTATGGCTTGTCTGTATGCGAGGGGGATGGAAGTATCCAGACTGGTGGAAATTGTTCGCGACCTTCCACCTGTAAGTGGGAGAATGGAGAAGGTTGAAATGGATGCCCCCCTCTCCGTTTACATTGATTATGCACATACACCGGATGCAATCGAAAACGCCATTCAATCAGTCCTGCCGTTCAAGGAAAACAAAATCATTTTCCTCGTCGGAACAGGAGGAAATCGTGATAAGACAAAACGTCCTACCATGGCAGAAAAAGCATCACTTGCAGACTATGTCATCTTAACGACAGATGACCCGCGATATGAAGAGTACGATAGCATACTAAAAGATCTTGAAAAAGGAATGCAGCATGACCAGTACGCTTTAATCGGGGATCGTGCCGAAGCGGTTAAGCATGCAGTGGAAGTTAGTGAACCGGGGGATATTATCATCTTTGCCGGTAAGGGTCATGAGGATTATCAAATCATCGAAAATACGAAATATCCTCATAGTGACAAGGATATTGCGATAGAAGAAAGCAAGTTGAAGTACGGTATAACTGAATAATCTTAAACGGAGTAGCAGACCAATATGACAGATGTTGGTCTGCTTTTTTATATGTACATAGACGACTTTCTTAAACTTTGGTAAATTTAACTATATATTAAATGATGAGAGAATGAAGCTAATGAGATTTTCGTTGTACTTGAATGATTATGAAACAGAGAAGTTGTTTTCTACTTTGAGGTGGCTGTTTGTTGTGATCGCTACTCTTATATTTTACGTACCTCCCTTTTCTGATAATATCACTACCAATAAAGAGGTCTTTCCCTTTTTATTAGTATCCGGGGTCATCTATATGCTTGTGACTCAAATTGCACTTATTCGGGCCAGGGATGATAAAAGAAGTCTCCAATTCATCTTAAAGGCGGGGATAATGTTCGATTTCCTGGCATTAATCTGGCTGATGTTTTTATCAGAAGGGATACATAGTCCGCTTTACCCGATTTCAATATTGTTTGTCATGCATGCAACGATTTATTGGAGAACCAAAGGAGCCCTCATTTCCCTTGCTGTATTTAGCCTGGCATATCTTTTGATGGGGACCGTGACCGTCAACTTAAGCGAATTCCAACATTATTTCACTCTTTCTATTAATTTGTTTTTCCTTTGGATCATCGGTCTTTTTGGGGCGTTGATCATGCTACGGGAGCGTGCTCATTATGCGCAAAAGGAAGCCTATCATCATCTCGCCCATAGAGATTATTTGTCTGGCTTATTCAATCAGCTATCATTTCAGGAAAAGTTTAGAAAGAAACTGGATGAGAATGAATCCTTCACCATACTCCTTGGAGACATCGATGATTTCAAAAAAGTGAATGATGAATTAGGACATTTAACAGGGGATGAAGTCATTCGAAAGGTAGGGGAAGTTTTTCGTACCCTCTCTGAGATATATAAGGGACAGGCATTTCGATATGGAGGAGAAGAATTTGTCATCCTATTGCCTCATATGGATGACCATGTTATCCATCAGTTTTTAAAAGAGTTATACAGCCGGTTGGAGTCCTTACAGCCTCTGCCGATTTCCATGAGTTTCGGTCAAGCTGAAACGACTGAAGCGAATGACCCGGAAGAGCTTATCGCACTCGCCGATCAAAGACTTTATGCAGCAAAGAAATCAGGGAAAAGAAGAACCTGTCTGTCAAATGATGAGTTGTTCACTCCATCAGCAGTCTAGAATGAAAAGAAGCTGTCCACCTAGAGGACAGCTTCTTTAATAATCAAATCGATTATACAAACATACCAGCTATTGCAGCGCTTAGTAATGAAGCGAGTGCACCGGCAATGACGGCTTTTAATCCTAATCGGGCAATATCCCCTCTGCGGTCAGGGGCAAGGTTACCAAGTCCACCAAGTAAAATACCCAATGAAGAAAGGTTCGCAAATCCACAAAGAGCGAAGGAGATGATGGCTACCGCTTTATCCGATAAGTTCCCGATTTCAGGAGCAAACGCGGAATAAGCAACGAATTCGTTGATGACAAGCTTTTGTCCAATGAAGTTTCCGGCGATGACTGCTTCACTCCAAGGTACTCCAATCGCAAATGCAAGTGGAGCAAAAGCATATCCAAGTAAGAGTTCAAGTGAAAGGCTGTCAAAACCGAACCAACCACCTACAAATCCGAGTAAACCATTAATAAGGGCAACGAGTGCAATAAATGCAAGTAGCATTGCACCGATATTTAAAGCTAATTGAAGCCCGACGCTGGCACCTTTAGCCGCTGCATCGATGACATTTGCCGAATCAGAATCCGCTTCCATATCAAGCTCTTTTGGTTCAGGTGTATTATCTGTCTCAGGTACAAATAACTTTGCCAATACGAGTCCTGCAGGAGCTGCCATGAAGCTTGCTGCCAATAAATATTCCAAAGGAACGCCCAGTAAGGAATACCCGACTAATACGGAACCGGCAACGGAAGCAAGTCCACCTGTCATGACTGCGAAAAGTTCCGATTCAGTCATTTTAGATAGATAAGGCCTTACTACTAACGGGGCTTCAGTTTGTCCGACAAAAATATTCGCTGCTGCAGACAGTGACTCGGCCTTTCTTGTTCCTAAAAGCTTTGCCAATCCGCCACCTAAAATTTTGATGAAAAACTGCATGATTTTAAGATAGTAAAGGACTGAAATTAACGCAGAAAAGAAAATAACGACTGGAAGGACATTAAACGCAAAAATAAACGCAATATTGGATTCTTCCGTATAAAGACCACCGAAAAGGAAGGTGATACCTTCGTTTGAATAATTGATTATAGCGTTGACACCTTGAGTCAACCATTTAAGAGAACTTTGACCCCAAGAAGTTTCTAACACGACAAAAGCGAAAAATAACTGTATAGCTAGTCCTCCAAGGACGGTTCTGAAATTAATACGCTTTTTGTTCGTAGAAAATGCAAAAGCAATTCCCAGAACGACAATGATACCCATGATACCCCATAAATATTGCACTTCTTTCACCTCTTCAAAATTTAAGTTTGTAACTTGATGCTTTCGGTTTTTTATTTTACAATTCTTTCAGACGTCTGACAACCTACAATTACACGAATTTAGTGAAGTTGTACGGACAACATCGTCTTTAGTATGCGCCAATAAAGCGTTTTCATGAAAGGGGATACAAATTATGAAGATCAGAAAAAATTTTTTGGAAGGCTTGGAACAAAAAGTATATATATATGAAAACAAGAAAGAAGAGCTCATATTAATTGCGGTGCCGTGTATTCAATGGTCTTATTCTTTTACCTATGAAGAGGAAGATATACACACAAAATTATTCCATTCATTACAGGAGAGGGTTTCAGGAGAGACAGCAACCACCTTAAGTTCCCGGATTGTTCAGTGGACACGTGAGATGTAAGAGATAATGTAAGGCGAATACGGTCCCATTCACACTGATAGAAGATGATCAGTAAAGCTACCGAATTTACCAGGGTTTTGATTCTTTGTTGCATTGTCACTTTAGAACGAATATGATGAGAAAGTGATAATGACGAGAAAGGGTTTTATGAATGAAAATAGACTTTATACAGGAAGTTCAGTCAAGACGAACTTTCGCTATTATTTCCCACCCGGATGCTGGGAAAACAACATTAACAGAGCAACTTCTTCTTTTTGGAGGAGCAATTCGAGCAGCTGGAACTGTAAAAGGAAAGAAATCAGGAAAGTTTGCAACATCTGACTGGATGGAAATTGAGAAGCAGAGAGGGATTTCGGTCACTTCTTCTGTGATGGCATTCGACTATGATGATTATCGGGTGAATATCCTTGATACACCAGGTCACCAAGACTTTTCTGAAGATACGTATAGAACCTTGATGGCTGTTGATAGCGCGGTTATGATCATTGATTCAGCCAAAGGGATCGAGGCGCAAACCTTAAAGCTTTTCAAAGTTTGCCGCATGAGAGGGATACCGATCTTCACCTTCATTAATAAGCTCGACCGTCAAGGACGTGAGCCTTTAGAATTATTGGAAGAGCTTGAAGAAGTATTGGGAATTCAATCCTACCCGATGAATTGGCCGATAGGGATGGGGAAAGAATTTTTAGGAATCTATGATCGATTCCATAATCGAATTGAGCAATTCCGTGTAGACGATGAAGATCGCTTTATACCTTTAAACGATGAAGGTGAAATTGAAGGCCAGCATCCTCTTAAGGATAGCAATCTATACGACCAAACGCTTGAAGATGTTTTGCTTCTGAACGAAGCAGGAAACCAATTTTCCCGTGAACGGATAGCGAATGGAGAGCTTTCTCCTGTCTTCTTCGGCAGTGCATTAACCAATTTTGGCGTTCAAACGTTTCTTGAAACATATTTACAGTTTGCACCGTCTCCACAGCCAAGGAATTCTGACGCAGGCGAGATTGAACCGACGGCAGAGGAATTCTCTGGATTCGTATTTAAGATTCAAGCCAATATGAATCCTGCTCACCGTGACCGGATTGCATTTGTCCGCATTTGTTCAGGTCAATTTGAAAGAGGGATGACTGTTAACCTTTCTCGCACAGGTAAATCCATTAAGCTTGCTCAGTCTACACAATTTCTTGCAGATGATCGAAGTACTGTAAATGAAGCTGTGAGTGGAGATATCATTGGGGTATATGACACGGGTACGTATCAAATCGGTGATACACTAGTGCAAGGAAAACAAGGATTCCAGTATGAAAAGCTCCCTCAATTTACTCCAGAACTTTTTGTTCGTGTTACAGCTAAGAACGTAATGAAACAGAAACACTTTCAAAAAGGAATTCTTCAACTGGTACAAGAAGGAGCCATTCAATATTATAAGACTCGCACGGAAGATATCATTCTTGGTGCAGTCGGGCAGCTTCAGTTTGAAGTATTCGAGCACAGAATGAAAAATGAGTACAACGTTGATGTCAAAATGGAACCGATTGGATCAAAAATTGCAAGATGGATTGAAAATGAAGAAGATGTTAAGGAAACAATGTCGAGCTCTCGAAGCATGCTGGTGAAAGATCGTCATGGCAACCTGGTCTTCTTGTTTGAAAATGATTTTGCTATGAGATGGTTCAATGATAAAAATCCTGATATACGATTATACAGTTTAATGTAAATTATGTAAGCACCCCCTAGAATTTGATCTGGAGGGGTGCTTTTAGTTTTTAGGTTCTCGGAATTCCGTGTAAAGCCTGGATTCATTTGAGCTAGTACCATTATCTAGTGAATTTCTCCTGATATAAAGGTTGATTAGTGGTGTTTTTTGGGTAAAAAGCCTTATTATATAAATATAGGATATAATTTCATATAAGGGAGAGAGTTGATAGTGAAAATCGCTTGTGCAAATTGCACTGTAACCATGAAGTATCTCGATGCAGGGTGCTTTTTTTTACATAATGATCAAAATCATTCCGTGCCATTGAATGGATATTCGACGCGATTAGAAGATGGTACATATGTTTTTCTATATGAAAATCTGAATGTACTATACGAAAAGCTTGTGAGGGTAGAGGATTTACTGGAAGAGGAAGGATGGAAGTGCAGCATAAATGATATAGATCAGCCCAGACCATTCATGGCAGTAGGCAAATTCATGCTGTTAATGAAACATAGAGAGATGATAGAGATGATTCAGGGTGGAAATTTCACAAGTCATCTTCAGCCAATCATTGATTTAAGCGATTACAGTCTCTTGGGTTATGAATCTCTTTTGCGGGCAGGGGACCAGTCAAAAAAAATTAATCCCGGACAATTATTTGAAGTTGCCGCCATCACAGGCTTTCATTCCATGTTAGACCAGAAAGCAAGGAAATCGGCTATCGAATGCCGTGTAGGTCAGGTGAATCGAGGTATTAAAAGTTTTATTAATTTCCTTCCTTCCACGATCTATAATCCTGAATTTTGTTTACGCCATACCTTTCAGATTGTGAACGAAATTGGTGTGAATCCCGAGGATCTTGTATTCGAAGTGGTTGAAACAGAAAAGATTGAGGATGTGGAGCATCTAAAATCCGTCCTTGATGTATATAAGCGTGAAGGAATGAAAGTGGCGCTTGATGATGTTGGATCCGGTTTTGCCACAGTTGAAATGCTGACTCTCCTAAAACCGGACTATGTGAAAATTGATCGATCCTTTATCAATCATTGTGATAGACTTGCTGAAAATCAGGAGTTTTTACGGAAAGTCATGAAGATTGCTAAGGAGTTAAATATCCTTGTATTAGCAGAAGGAATAGAGAGGGAAGAAGAATTGCTATTTTGTAAAGAAATCGGTGTTCATTATGCACAAGGTTATTTTATAGGAAAGCCGGCCCAACAAGCAGTAGAACCATTTGCCGATTCTCTATTTGTATAAGGAAAGATGACCTCACTTTTACGAAGAGAGGCATTTTTTTTATAAAAAGGTAGTTGACATATTTTTAGACGATGATAAAATACTAGTATAATTACTTTAGTGCATAAAAGCTTAAAAGCGTTTAAGAGTGAAAGAACTTGATGCCCTTTCTAATTCTTAGCGCTTAATCACATATCTTTGTCTTGAGCAACGCAGTAGGAAATAGGTAGACAGCAATCAGAGACTAGGCGGCAGGTGAAAGCTTAGGTCCATTATTTCTGAATTACATTGCTTATAAACCCTCAAAGTTAATGAGGCTTTATCCAGAGACAAACCTTTATGAAGTGGGAATAATAGATTGTCATACATTCATGAATAGTCATGAATGGGCTGAGGGAATGTATGACAATAGGTTTATTCCAATTAGGGTGGTAACGCGGAGAACTCTTCGTCCCTATTCGGGATGGAGGGTTCTTTTTGTTGTTCTTTCTATTCCAATTCATCAATTTCAACTTAGAGAAGGAAGTGTTACTATGTTAAACATTCAAAGCGTAAACAAACCAACCGTTAAAGAAGCATCAGCGGTATTACTCGCTATACTGGGGATGATTAGTGTCAGTATTATCGTACTCGAATCAGTCCCTCATATTCCGATCATTTTTTCACTCTTTTTTCTCATGATATATGGACTTATTCGAAAAGTTAAATTCAAAGAGATTGAACAAGGAATGATTGTTGGGGCACAAGGTGGCTTAGGGGCTATTTTACTCTTTTTCTTCATTGGTCTTCTTGTGAGCAGCTGGTTACTCAGTGGAACCATTCCTACCTTGATGTTCTATGGATTTGAATTTGTTACTCCCAACTATTTTTATGCGATTGCCTTTTTGCTTACTTCCTTAAGCGGCATCGTGATTGGAAGTTCATTGACGACGGCGGCAACCATAGGTGTAGCACTTATCGGAATTGGTGAAGCGATGGGATTATCCATGAGCATTACGGCAGGAGCGATTGTTTCAGGAGCCTTTTTTGGAGATAAGATGTCCCCATTATCAGACACAACGAATCTTGCTTCTTCTATTGTAAAGGTAGATTTATTTACCCATATTCGCAATATGGCTTGGACAACCGTTCCTGCTTTTATCATTACGCTCATCGTATTCGGATTCTTATCACCGGAAACAAGTGATGTCAACTTATCACAGCTGAAATCCCTACAGGAAGGCTTAAGTCAAACCGGCCTCATTCATTGGTATAGTCTCATACCTGTATTATTGCTGATTGTTTTAATCGTATTTAAAACCCCTGCCTTATTAACACTGGCAATCAATATAGCGGTCTCGATCGGAATATCATTCTTACATGGATCCTTGAAGCTGAACGAACTGTTCCAGGTGTTATTTGCAGGGTATGAGTCAAAAACGGGTGTGGAATCCATCGACTCGCTTTTAACTAGAGGAGGGGTCAACAGCATGATGTTCACGATTTCCCTTGTTATCCTTTCTTTAAGCCTGGGTGGAATACTATTTAAGCTTGGCATTATTCCTGTGTTACTTGATAAAGTCTCAACGATCATTCAATCAGGAAGAAGAACGATCCTTTCAACGGCTTTATCAGCCATTGGTATCAACCTGGTTGTCGGGGAGCAGTATTTGTCCATCCTATTGACGGGAGAAGCCTTTCAATCACAATATAAGAAACTTGGGTTACATCCTAAAAACTTATCACGTACGTTAGAAGATGCTGGAACAGTCATTAACCCGTTAGTACCATGGAGTGTATGCGGCATCTTCCTAACCGATGTATTAGGTGTCTCCACGCTTGAATATTTACCGTTTGCAATCTTTTGTCTCATTTCTCCAGTTATAACTATTCTTTATGGATTTACCGGCTGGACCATAGAAAAAGAACAAACTGAACCGAAGCCAATTGCATCAAACTAACATATTATTAAGAGGAAATAAAAAGGACTGTCCTGGTCATTCATCGAATTTTTTCTAAAAGATGAATTATCCAGAGGGCAGTCCTTTTCGTGTGATTTCAACATAATTTGGGAAATGATGATTGTAATAATATCCGCCTAGTGTAATCATTGAAAAATGAAAAAGGGGAAGAACCATCATCATGATTGGATTCTTTAATAGCAACACACCTTCTTGGACCATGAATACTTCTATGGTTAACAGGAAAAGGATGGTCAACAGAGCATATGGCTTATCCTTATTTCTAAAGAAGATAACCAGTGTATAAAAGTAGGTGGTAAACCAAATGTATATCGCATTTCCCGCAATCAAGTCCCGTGTAGGATTAGAGAAATGATTCATTGGGAGGATATAAAGTTCCAACAGGGAAGAAAGAATCCAGGCAAATGAAAGGGAGACGGTCGACAGAGCAAAAAACAAGGTAATGAATAGTACATAGTGATTAGGATCATTTTCGAGCAGCTTCCACCACACCTTAGACAGTATGACAGAAAGGATTAGGAAAAATGATGTGTAATACGATTGCCACCAATGGTGTTCGTACAAATTTGAATAGGTGAACCATATTTCAATGAGAAAGAATAAACCAATGATCAAGGCAATCCGGGTTATTTTCAAATGATAGACAACAATGTAAGTAAGGGCGATCGGAACGGAAAAAGCCTGTGAACTAATCGACCCCAATACACTATCATTGTAATTATTCGATAAAATATGGGGATGATACGTATAGCTGTTAAGTAAAACAAAGATGATATATTCGAATACATAGGCTAATCCGGAAATGAAAAGCCAAAACAATAAAATCTGAGCAGAAATATGACGGTTCTTAATCACTATGAAGGTTAACAGGAAGATGCTGATAAGACTAAGGGATACAAATGGAACCCAATTCGCCATGCTTATGCTCCTTACGTTTCAGTATAAAAATAGTGTTTACAGAATAGGTTTATTTATTTATCAAGATGAATAAATTGTGAACATTTTCTATTGTAGAAGCTTTAATATTGAAGGATCTTCCTGAAGAGACTATAGTTAACATTAACTGCTTCCGATCGGTAGTGAACATACATAATGAAAGGGGAGCGCCCGTTTGAAAATTAGTGATTTTTCCATACGCCGCCCTGTATTCACCATTGTCACCATGCTACTCATCCTTATTCTTGGAGGGGTTTCCCTCTCGAGAATCCCGTTAAAGCTCATTCCAGATTTAAATCCTCCTGTGGGGGTCGTCGTCACCAATTATCCTGGTGCGAGTCCTGAAGAAGTGGTGGAGAAGGTGACAAAGCCACTGGAAGAAAGCTTGTCCACTTTACCAGGGATGAAAAACATCCAATCTACTTCAAGGGAAGGCTCAAACTTTATTCTCCTTGAATTTTCATGGGCAACCTCCATTGATGACATTGAGAACGATGTGCTTCAAAGAATGGGTCAGACTCCACTCCCGGATGGTGCGGATAACCCAAGGTTTCTTAAATTCGATCCTGCCCAGTTTCCGATCATTCAATTTTCGTTGCGTGAAGAAGGAAAGGAAAGTAATTTAAAAACTTTATCCGAAAACTTGAAATTGGAATTAACCCGTGTTGAGGGAGTGGCAAATGTAAACGTTTCTGGTTCACTCAAGGATGAAGTGGTCATTGAATTGAATCAGCAAACGCTGAAAGAAAATCGTCTGAGTCAATCTGACGTTATAAACACCATTAGAGCAAATAATGTAACCTCACCGGGAGATACCATCGAAACCGATGGCCAAACCTTAACCACTCGCGTTATGAGTGAATTACAGTCCGTCGATGAATTAAAAAAATTAGTTCTTCAAGTAAATCCTCAAACTGGAAAGAAAATTACTCTTGGAGAAGTCGCGAACGTTGAGAAGAAGCAGGAGGATACAAATACGATCACCCGTGCTAATCAAGAATCAGCCATCCTTTTTAGTGTGTTACAGCAATCCGACGCAAACACGGCTTCTGTCTCCAAAGCATTTCAAGAGGAACTTGACCGTTTACTCCAACAGGATCAATACAAATCAATCAAAGCTGATATTCTCTTTGATCAAGGGGACTATATTACGCAAGCCATTGGGAATATTGCAAACTCCCTGATAATTGGTGGAGCTTTTGCCATGCTTGTTCTATTTCTATTCCTGAAGAATGTAAAGAGTCCGTTAATTATCGGTGTGGCGATTCCATACTCTGTCATCGTTACATTCGTCTTAATGTTCTTTGCTGATTTCACCTTAAATATCATGACTCTTGGAGCACTTGCCCTTGGAATCGGAATGCTTGTGGATAATGCCATTGTTGTAATTGAAAATATTTATCGGCATCTTTCACTTGGAAAAACACCGAGAGAAGCTGCGAGTATCGGCTCCAAAGAAGTGGGTGGAGCCATTACGGCATCTACTTTAACAACGGTTGCAGTGTTTTTACCAGTTGTTTTTATTTCAGGGTTGCTTGGTGAGTTATTTACCGAATTTGCCCTGACCATTTCCTTTAGCTTATTAGCATCTCTCGTTGTAGCTTTAACGGTCATCCCGATGTTAGCAAGCAGATTGTTGAAGAAGCCTAAAGGGAATATCGAAGCGAAGCGCAGGCGTTCAAAAGGCAGGAAAACATTTACCCGCTCTGTCAAGTGGGCCCTTCGTCATCGATTCATCGTCCTATTTATTACTGCTCTTACTTTAGTTGCAGGTGGTCTCGGTTTAACAACAGTAGGGACACAGTTTTTACCTCCGACGGATGAAGGATTTTTCAACATGAGGGTCGAATTAGAAAATGGAGCATCCGTAGAAGAAACGAACAAAGTCGTGAATGCAATCGAAGAGAGGCTGGAAAAGGAAAAGGAAGTTGATGTTTTTGTAAGCCTGGTCGGTACAACTCAGGAAGAGTCCTTTAGAGGAAGTTCGAAAGGGAACATTGCCGAGGTTTATGTTAAGATGAAACCTTTGGAGGATCGGGAGAGATCAATATTCACTTTTGCAGATGACGTAAAACCTGAGGTCGAGAAAGTTGCGAAAAAGGTGAATGATTCTGCTGAAATTTCCTTTAACCTTCAGTCAACATCAGGTTCGAGTCCTCAAACCCTGACATTCAATTTAAGAGATACAGACCCGAATAGGTTGAATCAATCTGTGGATAAACTATTCAATTCTCTTAAGGATATGAATGACGTATCAGAAGTGACTACCGATCAGATGGAAACGGTGAAAGAAATCCAAATGAAAGTGAATCGTGACAAAGCTCTCGAACAGGGGCTGGCACCAGCTCAGATAGGTACGCTTGTGCAGGATGTAACACGGGGTGTATTGACGACCCAAATGGTTACAGAGACGTCTGATGTCATAAATGTGTTCGTACAATATGACCGTAATATTACTGAGAATTTGGACTCACTAAAAAAACTACTAATCCCTAATGGACAAGGAAAGTACATTCAATTGAATTCCGTCGTTGATTTTTCCATAGAAGATGGTCCTGTCAGTATACAAAGAATCGATCAGCAGCACGCAGTTCAATTCAACTTGAAGTATTCATCTTCCACCAATCTCGGAGCAATCTCGAAAGCTGTGGATGAAAAGATAGAATCATTGGATCTCCCTAATGAGACATTAGTCTCATTCAGTGGTGACAGAGAGTTACTGGAAGATTCCATTGACGATATGGCACTGGCACTTGGACTGGCCATTGTTCTTGTATATATGGTGATGGCAGCACAGTTTGAATCTTTTAAATATCCATTTGTCATCATGTTTACTGTCCCACTCATGGTCATTGGTGTCGCGATAGCGCTGGCAGTCACTCAAACACCGATAAGCATTTCTGCGATCATTGGCGTCATTGTCCTGGCAGGTATTGTTGTAAACAATGCGATTGTGATTGTCGATTACATTAACCAGCGTAAAGAAGCAGGAATCAATAGCTCTGATAGCATTGTTGAAGCGGTTCAAGACCGGGCAAGACCGATCTTAATGACAGCTTTGACTACTATACTTGGCCTATTACCTCTGGCTCTGGGACTCGGGGAAGGTACAGAAATCAATCAGCCGATGGGTATAGCCGTAATCGGTGGTTTGATAAGCAGTACACTTTTAACGATTTATGTCATTCCGATTGTGTACAGTTTCTTTGATAAAGAAACGAGAAGAATGAAGAGAAATCGCCAAGCATACGGAAATAGAGAATAGCCAATATCGAACGGAGCTAACCTTACAGCTAAGTAGTCACCTCTTTGTATCAAACGGGTACCTTAGCTTGTAGGTTAGCTTTTTTTAATACCCATTTTTGAAAGGAATCCTAGGCGGGGGTGGGAAGCGGTATGAAGAAAGGGATATATTTAATCACTGGTTTTCCAGGTTTTTTAAGTCTTAACATTGTGGAAGAATTAATTATTCAAGACAAGGCTTCAGCAATCTACTTACTCCATTTAGGTACCATGGCTGCAGAAGCAGAGGAAATAGTAGGTAAGCTGACAGTGAATACAAAAGCTGACCTCATTTTAGTAGAAGGAGACATTACACAACCCAACCTTGGAATGACGGAAGTTAGAATTGGCGAAATACGCGAAAAAGTGGAGTATGTCTGGCATTTAGCTGCCATCTATGATCTCGCAGTACCTCAAGGTCTTGCTCATAAAGTAAACGTAGAGGGCACACGAAACGTTAATTCTTTCTGTAAAACTCTTCACCGATTAAAGAGATATGTTTATTTCTCTACTGCCTTTGTGGCGGGAACACGTAAAGGAGAGATTTATGAGTATGAGTTGGAGTATCCAACTAGCTTTAATAACTTCTATGAACGGACAAAGTATGAAGCTGAGGTATTAGTTGATGAACTGAAGGGCATCATGCCGATTACGATCATCCGTCCCGGTATCGTAAAAGGAAATTCAGAGACGGGTGAGACGGTTAAGTTTGATGGACCGTATTTTATTATGAATATGTTTAAGCGATTATCCTTTTTACCTTGGATACCATTTCTTGGAGAAGGTAATTCCCTCATAAATATCGTTCCCGTCGAATATGTCGTTCGAGCTTCTATACACCTCGGCCATGAAGGGATCGGAACAGGAAAAACCTATCATCTTACCGATCCACAACCAGTAACGGTAAGGGAAGTGTACGAACAGATTTTATGGCATATGTACAATAAACATCCGCGGGGAAAGGTTCCCTTGTTCCTTTCCAATTGGGCATTGGGTTTTCGATTTATTCGAAAATATTTGAAGGTTGAACGCGAAGCGCTTGATTATTTTACACTTGAAGGAAGGTTTCATTGTCACCAAGCTCAAGAAGACCTGAAGGGATCTGACATTCAATGCCCATCCCTGTCAAGCCAAATTGGAAAAATGGTTGAATTTTATCTAGAACATTCCTCTAACGAAAAATTCCATGTGAAGATTAATTAAGGATGTTTTCACGATGATTGTCGGATTGAGTGTTAAACGTCGTAATAATTGGGAGGGAAATGGTAAAAATAATGGGAAAGCATCAATAGGAGGATTCTCGAGATGTCATTTTCCCTTACGCAAAATCCGACCCAGTACATATATCCTATCGTTCATACACTTCATCGCCAATTGCTGGGATGCCCATGAAAACTTCTATTACAAAATTAGAGGGAGTTCTATGGAGTATTGCACTCCCAGGTTTTCCACAATTACTGGTTGGACTGTGGTTTAAGGGAACGTTATTTGTACTTCTTGAAATTATCATCAATGTCCAAAGTAACTTCAATCAAGGAATTATGTATAGCTTTTTAGGTGAAACCCATAAATCAGCTTCTGTGATTGATTATCAATGGCTGATGTTTTATCCATGTCTCTATATGTTTGCCATGTGGGATGCTTATAAACTTGCTCAAACCAAGGAAGAACCGTATATATTCTTACCTTTTGTCATGTCTGCTTATATGGTGACCGTTGGCTTGATGTACTCTCCCAAGGTATATTTATTCGGTAAATTTGTCGGGCCAATCTTTTTGCCGATGTTGTTTGTGATCCCCGGAGTGGTACTTGGTCTAATTATTCGATCAATCCTCATCCGAATCCATTAAGTTTTATCTCTTTACGAAACCTCATTCATGAGGTAAGATATGGGTATACAACTTAAACGTTTTCTACCTGTCAAAGGGGAGTAGCTATAGGTGTCATACCTAAACAAAGTCGTCAGTTCATGGATTATTCCATCGGCTTTGTTGGCATAATGATTATGCTCAGCAAGACCTTTGCCTTATTTAGGCAAGGGTCTTTTTATTTTATAAAAATCCTTGCCTATTGGAAAACTAACTGTGTAAATAGGAGGGACTTACATTTATGGATGCTTCAATGTTACTGGAATATGGATGGGTATTGCTCATCCTTGTTGGTCTTGAAGGAATTCTAGCTGCTGATAATGCAGTTGTTATGGCAGTCATGGTTAAACATCTGCCTGTAGAACAAAGAAAGAAAGCACTCTTTTATGGTCTGTTAGGAGCATTTGTATTTAGATTTGCTGCACTATTTCTCATCTCGTTCTTAGTGAATGTTTGGCAAGTTCAAGCCATCGGGGCAATCTATTTATTCTATGTATCGATTCACCATTTCGTTAAAAAGAGGAAAGACACTGGAATTGTAGAGTCTGAGTCAAACAAGGGCTCAGGTTTCTGGACTACCGTATTGAAAGTGGAACTTGCAGACATCGCCTTTGCAGTTGACTCCATGTTAGCTGCCGTTGCTCTAGCTGTAACATTGCAGCCAACAGGATGGTTTGATGTAGGTGGAATCGATGGTGGTCAGTTTATCGTCATGTTCCTTGGAGGAATAATCGGCTTGGTGATTATGCGATTTGCTGCAACTTGGTTTGTTAAATTATTGGAGAAATACCCTACTTTAGAATCAGCAGCGTTTTTAATCGTCGGTTGGGTTGGTGTAAAGCTTGCTGTATTTACACTTGCTCATCCTGATGTTGCGATCCTGGATCATCATTTCCCTGAATCAAAAACATGGAAGCTCGTCTTCTGGACCGTTTTAATCCTCTTATCAGTTGGAGGATATTTATTATCACGAAAGAAAGCAAAGCAGGAAGAAGCACACGCAGAAGCCAAGAAAGAAGCCAAAGCGGAATAAAGAAAAATGGAAAGCTAACGTGAGAAATATTCACGTTAGCTTTTTTACATGAGGATTCATATGTCTACCATCCCCTTATCATTACGTCCTTTTTAAGAACTTTCAATTTTTATTTGTATAAACCCCCTCAAAAAAAATTCTCATAACGTAACTCCTTTAGTAAGGCGATCGATCGACTAATAAAAATTCAACTTCCGAGGTGTACATATGACAAAACATTCCAAATTAATGAAATCATCTTTAGCTGTATTAGTAGCAGGATCTATTAGCTTTTCAGGTTCATTGGCTTATGCGAATAACGATGAAAAAACGTTTGACACGGTTACGATTGAGCAAAAGGGTAGTACAGGAGTTACAGTGAATGATGAAGCCATGATTGATTCTGCTAAAACAGAAATTGAAAAACTAGAAGAGACAGAAACCCCATCATTACTTCCTGGTGATTTCTTCTATTTTGCTAAGCTTGCTCTAGAGAAAGTGAAGCTTGCCTTTACGATGGATGATGCGAAAGAAGCGAAATTACTTGCAGAGTATGCAGCAGAAAGACTTGCTGAAGTAGAAACTTTATTTGAAGAAGGAAAAGAAGAAGAAGCTATCGAAGCAATCAACCATGCCATTGAAATGATTCAACGCTCTTCAGATGAATTACCACACAGTGAGAATGAAGAAGCTTCTAACGATGATTCAATGGGAGAGTTAGAGGGCGAAACAGCAGAAGAATCGAATACTGAAGAGAAAAACAGTGAAACTGAACAAACCAAAGAAAGTAATGAAGAAGGCACCCCAGAAGAAGCAGATTCCGAAGAAAAATCGGATGAAATGACTGAAATGGAAGAATTAATGTCACAAAATATCATTTCACTTAAAGCGAATATGGAAAAAGTGAAGAACCCTAAAGCGAAAGAAGCTCTTCATAATAACATTGAAAAAAGCTATAAGAAATTAGCCGAAAAGCTTGCAAAGCTGGAAGAAAAATGGACGAAAAAAGCAAATGCTAAAGAAGAAACAGAATCCGATGAATCGATGAAGGAAGACTCTGTAACTCGGGTTGAAGAATCAACCGAAACATCGTCTGATGAAAATACAGATGGAAATAAAACTGAGACAAGTCCAACTGTGAAAGAAGAAACAGAAAAAACCGCACCAGTAAAAGTTCAGCACGTGGAAAAAGAAGCGGAAAAAGTATTAAAGCAACAAAAAAAGCAAGAGAAAAAAGAAGCAAAAGAAGTGCGGAAACAAGTGAAAAACGAGGAGAAACAAGCTCGTCATGATGTTAAAGAAGAAAAGAAACAACAACAGCCAGCTGTAAAACAGCAGGAACAACACGGTCAGAACAGTGAAAACGGTAAAGAAAACGGCAAGGGTCACAATAAAGACTAAGTAAAGAGCAATAGCTTCAGGATAGGCTGGTATTCTAATGACCCGTCAGTCACGAAGGGGATACTGGACTTAAAGTGATTTCACATTTGCTGAGTCGAGTGCATCTGTAAAGATTACTTAAGCAGTACCCCTTCCTCTCTATTATCCTTTTAAAATCAACATCATATGAGTATAATAGTGTGCAGGATGGAGTGAGACTGATGCTAAATGTATTACTATTTTTACTAGCCAAACAAAAGAAGAAACAAACGCTTGAAGACATGGCGATACGAATACAAAATGGTGATGAACAATTACTGAACATAGTCTTGGAAGACTATAAGCCATTTATAAAAAAAACGGTATCTTCAGTCTGCAAACGATATATCTATGAAAGTGATGATGAATTTAGCATCGGTCTTATTGCCTTTCATGACGCTATCTTAAAATATAATCATCAGCGAGGGTCTTCCATCATTAGTTTTTCTGAAGTAATCATCAAACGGAAAGTGATTGATTATATCAGAAAAAACGGGAAGTTTCAAGATGTGAGCATCGACATGAGTCTGGTGGAGGATGATGAAGAGAACCCGAATTTAACAATCGAGCAAATTGTCTCTGTTGAAGAATATGGGAAGCAACAAGAAGGAAAGAAGAGGCAGGAAGAGATTATCTCTTTCCAAGAACATCTTTCTCACTACAAATTATCCTTTCATGAGCTAGTCGAACAGTCACCTAAGCATGAAGACGCCAGACTGAATGCCATTGACATTGCTAAAACGGTAGTGAATTCCAAAGAATTACTGGATTACCTCCTTGAAAAGAAACGGTTACCCATAAAAAAATTAGAGAAGCAGGTAAACGTTAGTAGAAAAACAATTGAGAGAAATAGAAAATATATTATTGCCATTACTCTTATTCTTATTGGAGATTATGTGTACTTACGGGATTACTTAAAAGGGCGGTTAGAGATATGAAAAAAGGGATCATTATGGAAATCAAACGTGATATCCTCGTTATGATGACGTCAGAAGGGGAATTTCTGACGGGAAGAAGACAGCCCAATCAACATTATACAATTGGAGAAGAAATTCCTTTCTTTCCTTTGCATCATGAGCCTGTTAAGATCAAACCAACTTTTAAATGGAATTGGAAAGTATCGACTGCATTATTAACTGCTATAATCGTCATCCTCACCCTGTTTTCAAGTGCTTTCTTACAGAGTAACCAGGCATATGCTTATGTGTCTGTCGATATCAACCCAAGTATGGAATTGACTCTGAATAAAAAACAACAGGTGATAAAGATTATCCCTTACAATCAAGATGCCAAAGTGCTTCTAAAAGAGTTGGGTGACTGGGAAGATATGGATGTAAGTGAAGTGACAAAGGAAATCTTCCTGTTATGTGAAGAAATGGGATATTTAAAAGAGAATCAAAATGTTCTCATCACCTCTTCATTTAGTGAGGATTCAAATGAGCAGCGTGAAGATGATTTGGTTGCTGAGATAAACAAGCTTGTTCTAGAATATAGCACAGACCACAACATGAACATTACGGTGAAAGAAACATCGCAGGAAATGAGAGAAGAAGCATCTGATAAAGGAATGACTGCAGGGTCTTTATTACGTGAAAGTGAAAAAGCTGAAACACCGGAACCAGCAGGAAATCCTGAAGAAGAGAGTCATGACCAAGATGTTCTCAAAGAGGGAATGAAGAAAGAGGAGAATTCAAAGGTTGAGAATCAAAAGGTGGAATTACCATCTGAAGAGAAGAAGCAGAAACCTGTGAAATCTGAAAACCATCCAAAAAATGATAAACCTCTTCCAAATGAAAATAAGCCTCAAGAAAAACCTGCACAATCTCAAGGCAAAGGCAATTCCTCTGACCATCACAATTGGAATGAGTCCAATGGGAAACACAATGGTTCTTCTAATCAAGGTGATATAGATCAATCCAGAGGCAATGAAGACCGTGGAGATCGCGAAAAGGATAACCAAGAAAAGAAAAATGAACACCAAGATAGAAAACAGAATAAAAAAGATAATGACTAATAAACAGCGGCCCATTTATGAAATGGGTCGTTCTCATTTATAAGGGGTAGCTGGTGGAAACCGGCTACCCCATGCCATTATTATTTAGTTTGTTGTCCAGATAGTTGTGATTGAGCTTGTTTAACCAGACGTTTTGTAATTTCTCCTCCAACGGATCCGTTAGAGCGAGCTACTGTATCTGATCCAAGTGTTACACCAAATTCTTGAGCAATTTCATATTTCACTTGATCAAGGTATTGTTCAACACCTGGAACTAGTAATTTATTGCTGCTTCTAGCCATTGTTGTTTCCTCCTTATTAGTAGACTTGAAACAATGATGTTTCTGTAGTACTATTATTTGTCTTAATTCTTTGAACATGACTGGTAATATTTCGCCGAAATTGTATAGTTTGTATGGTGCAAAATGAGTAACTGTTTCTTGATGGTTAAGCCGCTGTCGTTATAGAAAGAATAAACATATAGGAAATTATCCATTTTTCCTTTCATTCTTCGTTCATATTCATTAAGATAGAAAAGGAAATAACCTTGAAAGGGAAATACATATATGTGGTATAAATTAAGATTAAATTTGAATAAATTAACTCCTGCTCAAGTCATTGTAACCTTTTATCTAATTGCCGTTACTGTGGCAACGATTCTATTGAGCTTACCATTCGCCCATAAACCCGGCGCAGAGTGGAGTTTTATTGATGCTATTTTCACTTCCGTCAGTGCGGTGAGTGTGACGGGCTTGACGGTTGTAAGTACCGCCGATACGTTCAATACAACAGGGATTTTCTTATTGGTATTTGTCTTACAATTCGGTGGAATTGGGATCATGACTCTTGGAACTTTTTTCTGGCTTTTGGTAGGTAAGAAAATAGGGCTGAAAGAACGTCGATTGATTATGACGGATCAAAATCAAACCAATCTATCCGGCCTTGTTCATCTATTAAAGCAAATATTATTGCTTATCATTGTTATTGAATTAGTGGGTGCGTTTATTTTAGGGGTTTATTTCCTGAGCTACTATCAAAGCTTTCAGGAAGCATTCATCCACGGACTTTTTGCCTCAGTGAGTGCTACGACTAACGCTGGTTTTGATATAACCGGTCAATCACTCATCCCTTTTAAAGATGACTATTTTGTCCAATTTATTACAATCATCTTACTCACATTAGGGGCAATTGGATTTCCAGTATTAATCGAGACAAAAGACTATTTAATGAACAAGAAGAGAAGCAAACATCATTTCTCATTATTCACTAAAATTACGACCATTACATTTGGTATATTATTAATTTTCGGTACGTTGGTTATATGGTTGTTTGAATATGATCGATTTTTTTCAGGTATGTCTTGGCATGAATCATTCTTTTACTCCCTATTTCAATCTTCATCGACGAGGAGTGGCGGTCTTGCTACCATGAATGTAGCAGAGTTTTCAACTCCTACATTACTTGTTTTGAGTGCGTTAATGTTCATTGGGGCATCTCCAAGCTCAGTGGGTGGGGGAATTAGGACAACAACCTTTGCCCTGAATATTTTGTTCTTATTCCACTTCGCCAGAGGCAATAAAACGATTAAAATCTTTAGAAGAGAAGTACACGAACAGGACATCATTAAATCGCTGGTCGTTACGATGGTAGCCGTCCTTATATGTTTTGTATCAGTCGTTATTTTAACAATTACAGAAGATCACAGTCTTATTGAAATAATCTTCGAAGTTGCTTCTGCCTTTGGAACAACGGGTTTATCATTGGGGATCACCTCTGACCTTTCATCAATTGGAAAGTGTGTGATTATAGCCCTCATGTTTATCGGTCGAGTCGGCATTCTATCCTTCCTGTTTATGATAGGAGGAAAAGAGAAAACAACTAAATATCATTATCCCAAGGAAAGAGTTATCATTGGATAGATTAAAAAACGATGCCAAATCAGCATCGTTTTTTATTTGAGTACAGAATAGGGAACATCGAAATAAATCCAAAGGATGAGAATGATGGGAAGGGATACTATCCATCCTTTAATTGGATTTTTATGATGGATGATGAGTACGGTGAACATCATGATATTAAATAGAATATCCCAGCCAAAATGCCAGCCATTATGATAGGTCATCATTCCAAAGATATGAGAAAGGCCTTCTGTCATTCCGTAAATTCCCGTCCACAACATAATCCAGGCGACTTTTCCACGGAAAGACGAAGGCAGTTTCCCGATAAAGATGGCAATGGTGGCGGTGTATTGAACAGCCATTTTACAAAGAGATATGATCGTATGATTCAGGTTGATGTGGTCTCCTAATACTGTAACCGTTTGAAATTTCCACATGGAATAGTCATACAAAAGGAATTGGGATAGTAAATCCCCGATAATAAAAAACAGTAAAGTTGGATAATAGCTGTAAAAATCTTTCCAATTTCCGAATTTCCATCCAAGTAGTGCATAACAAAGTAAGAAGACAAGTATCATCGTATATCCTCATTTAGCATTTTTGCTTAGTTTTTGGTTAAATGCTTCATTTATTCAGACTTTTTCTTCTAGTATTGGAATACCTTACGCGGACTCTTTGGGAATGGAAAGAGAAACGAATGGAGAAAGTAAGGGTAACAAAGGAGATGAGTTACATGAAACGAAAAGCACAGTATAATGCTGCTGAAAAAAACAACCAAACGCCATTAAAGAATAAACAAGAGTCAGAATTCTCAGCTGAATTTTCTCAAGGAGAAGATACAGCTAAGGGGAAGAATAGAAACTCTTCTAAAGGGATGAAGGGTAGAAGCTGATGAAGGACAAAAAACAATCTTTTCGCGAAGAATTTGGTCAGGAATTTGGAGATGTTAATGCAGCCAAGATCCTGGAAGTAACTCAAAAACAGCCAAAAGCAAAAGAAAACAAGAAAAAATGTTAAGCGATTCGCTTAACATTTTTTCTTGTTTATGGGGAAACAGATTGTCGATCAATCTCAAATACGGTAGATTGACCGGTTGCTGGTTCAAAGTAAGCTAATACATACTGATCTAGTCCATCCTGGGATTGAATGGTTTCCAGGAGTGTATGCTTATACAATTCCTTTTCATTTAAGTTTAGGAGAGCGAAAGATTCTCCTGCGATAGATGGTTGTGCCAGCAAGGATTGATAAATAGCAGATCGATCTGCTTTCGTAAGTTCATGAGTCCACCAAGGTTTACGTGGTTTATACTTCTGATTCTCTAAATAATCCAGTTTCATTAGACCTTCAATCATCGAAATGTTATAGCTGGTCTCTGTAGATAAAAACTCTTGCAGCCTTTTAAACAAATCTTCCAGTTGATGTCCGATTCTTGACCAACCACGGTTTTCCCAGTAGGAGCCGAATTGTTGGAAGAAATCAAAGGGAGTTTCAAAGCATTCTGTCACTAAATATTCAATCGTACGATCCATACGATGATCATTCCAATACTTTTCTAATACATCTTCAACCTGTTTAATTCTAACGATATCATCAAAGGTCAATACATTGTTGCCTAGGATTTCATAAGGTGAATGGTCCATATACGTGTACTGATGATCGTTTGCACGAATTCTTAAGCCTGTACCACGAAGCATCTTCAGAAATCCTAATTGTAGCTCCTCTGGTCGCAATTCAAATACATCATTAAAAGTTTTACGGAAAGAGTTGTAATCCTCTTCAGGTAATCCTGCAATTAAATCCAGATGCTGATCAATCTTTCCTCCATCTTTCACCATCGTAACGGTTCTGGTCAGTTTCGTGTAATTTTGTTTTCTCATTACGAGATCATTCGTTTCATCATTCGTTGATTGAATTCCGATTTCAAAGCGGAATAACCCTGCAGGGGCATTTTCGTTCAGAAATTCAATTACTTCCGGTCTCATAATGTCAGCGGTGATTTCAAATTGAAAGACAGTACCTGGTAAATGTTCGTCAATTAGAAATTGAAACATTTCCATGGCATAGCTTCGGCTAATGTTGAATGTACGATCAACAAATTTAATGGTTTTCGCACCATTTTTCATTAAGAAACGGATATCATCTTTTACCTTTTCTCTGTCAAAGTAGCGTACACCTACTTCAATCGAAGAAAGGCAGAACTGACAGCGGAAAGGACAACCTCTGCTTGTCTCAATATACGTAACCCTTTTACCCAATTGAGGCAGGTCTTCTTGAAAACGGAACGGTGAGGGTACTTCTCTTAAATCTATTTTATTCTGCTGAGGCTTGATGACCGGCTTACCATCTGCTAAGTAAGCCACTCCATGGACCTTTGAAAAGTCCCTATCCCCATTCAGTTCATCCAATAACTGCTTAAAGGATTCTTCCCCTTCACCGATAACGATAAAGTCAACGTCTTGCAGCCGATCCAGCCAGTAGGGAACATCATATGTGACTTCTGGTCCTCCCAGGACGATGGTTACTTCGGGCAGGATTTTGCGAAGGATTTTGATCACTTTGATCGTCTCTTCGATATTCCAAATGTAACAGCTGAATCCAATGATATCAGGTTTTTTCGAGAATAAGTCAGTGGCGATGTTAAGGGTGGGATCCTTAATGGTGTATTCAGCCAATTCTATCTCATGTTCAGGCTCTGCAAATGCCTTCAGGCAACGAATGGCCAAATTGGTGTGAATATATTTTGCATTTAACGTACTTAAAACGACTTTCTTCATAAATAAGCTCCTTTTATACTAAGCTCACTTGATGGACCATGTGAACCCTTGTAAACCATATTTTCCAACATATACGTGTTGTTCGTACATCTAATCCAAACCGTACTGATTATCATTTTATCTAAGGAAGAGAGAAAGCTCAATGTTTGTCTAGAATGTATTTAAATTTATTGTAAGTATTAGAAGGAATTTAAGGAAAAGTTACGAATAGTATAATAAAATAAATAGTTTTTTGAAAAATGTGTAGAAGATGATCAATATATACCTTAAGAGAATAGATACTCATGAAAAGGGACTGACCCGTGTCTGATATTGGGTCAGCCCTTTCTAGTGAGGTTTATCTTGTTTTCATTTCTCTTTTTGAAAGAAGTTTCTGGAGTTTGGTTGATTTAAACTCCACTATCGGTTGCGTTATGCTTGTGAAAAACTTTGTCGAGAAAATCATTGTCAGAACCAATGATACACCGAGCAAGATTAATAAACTCGTAGTGGGATCAATTGTATCCTTCAGCTGGCTTTCGCGGAATAAGCGGATAAGAAAGCCGTGCAGCAAGTATACATATAGCGTATTTTTGCCCCATTTTGTGAAAAACCTTCTCTTAGTAGGGACAAAGGTAAAGAAGCTAAAGATCATCACAACGTTCAGCAAGTAAACAAACGCCCTGACAGCTAAACTAATGGCGTTGTTCCCTTCGAAGTCTCCATAAGGCTTAGAGCCAAGTAACCATTTATCGGAGAATTCAGGGATGAAATACATTCCCAAAAATACGAGAATAAATAATGTACCTGCCACTATACGTGCTTTACTCGTTTTAAAATATTCGAAGTGCTCCTTCTCCAAATAATAGCCCATCAGGAAAATCGGAAAGAAAACAAATGTTCTGGACAGGCTAAGATAGTTTGAAATCACATCAGCAAAACCTACAAGCAGCCCAATGGAAAAAGCGATTGTCAATCCAATGCCGGGCTTGAACTTAAACCACTTGATGAAAACATACAATAGTGCGTTCCAACAGAATAAACTGATGAGGAACCATAATGACCAGTGTGGATTAAGGGGATCGACTTCAAATGTTGATTTTTGATAAAGAAAATAATAATACACCGTGTAGATCAATTGAAACACAATGTAAGGAAGAATTAATTTTTTGGCCAGTTTTTGAATATATCCCTTTTTATAAAATCCTTTTGCGAAAAACCCTGCCACTAGAATAAAGGCTGGCATGTGGAAGGTGTAAATCGTTTTGTACAGAGAAAGGATAAATGGATCGCTTTCTATATAGGACCGGATCAAATGTCCAAATACAACCAGGAAGATCAAAATGAATTTGGCATTGTCGAAGTAATAGTCACGCTGTTTCATATCTTCACCATCTCTTAGAATAGATTTATCCTAATTCATTCTTACCCTAGGATACAATGAGTAAAACATGAATTTCACTGTTAATTATCACCAAAAGTATGGTGAGCTATGCGAACTCTATAATGATTTGAGCCAATAGTCGTCTTTTTAAAATAGTAGGGGGATGAGGAAATGACTAATAGTAGTAAATTGCAGAAAGAGTTGAATAAGGAAGAATGTCATTCCGTCGATAGGGAAATTTGCTTAGCATCACCCATGCCGATGTTCGTGATCAATAAAGAGTTGAAAATTGTCTTTGCCAATGGAGAAGCATGTGAAACGCTCGAGACAACTTGTGAATCGATTGTAGGGAAGCTGTTCAGCGGCTTTTTCTCTTCTGTTCCTGCACCGATTGTAGCTCATTACAAGGAAGTGATGGAAACAGGGAAAACCCTTGAAGATGAAACCTTAATGAATATTACCGATAAGAAAATCATTCATATTGAGCTCTTGCTCAAAAAATCGACCATTTCTCCTAATGCTTATCTCTACTTCAAGGATGTAACAGAACTAAAGGAAAAAGAGCGAAAAGATCATATGAATGTTCATTTGTTATCGAATATTTTCCAGAATGCATCAGAAGGAATCGTTCTCTTTGATATTGAAGGAAATATCAATGACGTGAATCAGGCGTTCAGTTCACAAGTGGGATTGGACAAGGAAGAAATCACAAACAGGAACATAAGCTCCTTTATCCCTAAAAATGCCCATTATAAGATTGAAAAGATAAAAGAGCTAATTTCTCAAAATAAAAAAGCACGTGGAGAAATTCCGATAAAAAAAGCACACAGCATTTCGATTGTGGAATTTACGACAAGTCCCTTTGTGCATCATAAACTTCATATGGCCATCCTTAGAGATGTAACCGAGAAGAGACAGATGGAGATTCAATTAAAGCGAAACGAAGAGTTATTTAAAGGTTTATTTGAAGAAGCGATTGATGCCATTGTGCTATGGGATCAGGATGGTAGAGTATTAAAAGCCAATTCTTCTGCCATGAAGATCTTTGAATGCTCACTTTCAGAACTTCTTTCGAAGAGAATCAGGGACTTTGTTTACCCTTTAGAAAGCCAAAAGTTTGATTTAGTCATGGAACAGTTAAACAGGAGCGGTGCTGTAAGGGATGAAGTATTGTTTCTCATGCCTAACAATCAGTTGAAGCATTTGGAATTCACTTCAAAGCTTCATTCCGTTGATGGCTATAACATGACGATCTTTCGGAATGTTAGTGAAAGATATCAAATGGAGAAGGAATTACGAGAGAGTGAGGAGAGGTTCCGGAAGATTTTCGAAGGGTCACTGGATGGTCTGCTCCTTACCAATCACAATTATGTTGTTGTAGATGCAAATCCTGAAGTGAGTAAAATCATTACACTCGAGAAAGATCACTTAATCGGTAGAGATGTACGCGAGATATTGAATATTGAACCTGGTGACGAGTCATATGATGAGTACTTAAAACAATTAAAAGAAGACGGACAGGCAACGTTTTTAAAAACGTTAACTTCCCACAGAGATAAGGTTCAATACGTTGAGTTGTCATCCAAGTATAATTTGCTCTCTAATTTAAATCTAACGATCATTCGTGACATTACCGAACAAATTGAAATGCAGGAGCAGTTAAGGAAATCAGATACATTGAGTGTAGTTGGGGAGCTGGCTGCAGGGATTGCCCATGAAATCAGGAATCCGATGACCGCCCTTAAAGGCTTTATTCAACTGCTGGAAAATAGTGTAGGTAAAGATCATGAAATGTACTTTAATGTAATAACTTCTGAATTTCAGAGAATTGAATCGATCATTACTGAGTTTTTAGTATTAGCAAAGCCGCAGGCCATTCAATATCAAGAAACGAATTTAATAAGGATCATGAAAGATACGGTTGAACTATTAAGTGCTCAGGCAGTTATGCACAATGTGCAGTACGAGGAGAATTACCAAAAGAATCTCTCTACCATCATTGCAGAACCAAATCAGTTAAAGCAGGTATTCATTAATGTGATCAAGAATGCGATTGAAGTAATGACGGACGGTGGGGTTATTTCCATCGAGATTCAAGAGACAGAGGATGAAATGATTCATATTAGAATAAAAGACCAGGGAGGCGGGATTTCAAAGGATAAAATTAAAAAGCTTGGCGAACCGTTCTATACTACGAAGGAACGGGGGACTGGACTTGGCCTAATGGTAAGCTTTAAAATTATTAAAGAGCATAAAGGAAGCGTTCGGGTTGAGAGTATCGTCGGAGAAGGAACCATCTTCCACATTTATCTACCTAAATCTTAAAGGAGTCCAGTATAATGTCATTTCATGCAATTGTGATGGAGAGCCCAATTGGGAAACTAGAGCTTCAAGCAGATCAGAGCTATCTTATTTCAGTACAGTTTATAGAAGATGAGGGGAAAGCGGATTCTGATACGGATCATCCGATATTAAAAATTGCACAAGAACAAATCAGACAATTTTTTAAAGGAGAGAGAAGGGAATTTGATCTTCCTTTAAAGATAGAAGGAACAGCTTTTCAGAAAGAAGTATGGAAAATCCTGCAGCAGATTCCATTTGGTGAAACCTGGTCTTATCAGGATGTAGCCCAAGCGATTCAAAGACCTAAAGCTGTAAGGGCAGTAGGACAAGCGAATAAAGCCAATCGTTTCCCCATCATCATCCCATGTCACCGGGTCATTGGAAAGAATAAAACACTTACAGGCTATGCCGGTAAGCAGGTGGATAAGAAAGAAACCTTATTGTTGTTAGAACAATAGAATGAAAAACAGGCATCCTCCAAATGGAGGTTGCCTGTTTTTTTATACCGCTCTTTTCTCAAAGATTGTTGCTTTTTAACATAAGCTCTTCAGGGCTCTGTCAATTAGCGTGTACTAGGTGGTGAGGGAACTGCTCCACTTGCAGCTAGCATTCGGCCGAGCCTCCTCAGCTTAGCCGAACGGGGTCTCGGAACGACCAAAATGGAGTCTACGCAGCCCTCACCATGTATAAGAGTTTTCGTGACACAGCTTATTTATGCTAATAAACAATTGAATGAAACAGTTTGTCCTATACCAGCTAAAATCTACTGTACATTTTGAAAAATGCTGTATTCTAAACAATTATGATATTTATATTAGTCTAGAGTAAGAAACTCACACTTAGAAAGTTGATTGGAGCGGAAGGTGCTCGACTCCTGCGGGAATAACGGGAAAGTTGAGACCCCGCAGGGCAAAGCCCGAGGAGGCTCAACTCACGCCCCGCGGAAAGCGAGCACCTGGATCGGAAATCAACCCACTACTCGCTTTTTCAAAAGCAACAAAGTTTAAGAAAAGAACCTTTTATAATTAGTGATTGAATTACAACCCTATTTAGATTATCATCTAATTAGATGGTAATCTAAATAGTGAGGAGGAGACCTTTTGCAATTAAGTAAACAGGTAGCTTTTCATAAAACGATGGGTGATGCTACCCGAATCAAGATTGTCTATTTACTGGCATCTGAAAGCTTACATGTGGGAGCCATTGCGGGAAAACTGGGACTCACTGCCCCGACAATATCCCATCATCTAACGAAACTGAAAGAGTGCAATCTTGTTTATTCACGAAGAGAGAAGAACACGGTTTACTACTATTTGAATAAAAAGGTTTTGAGTCATCATGGAAATGTTCTTCATCAGTTTGCTCAGGAAGAGAAAGGGGAAAATGTGATGTCAGAGAAGTTATTGAAAGAAAAACAGAAGGTAAAGAATAATTTCCTTGAGAAAAATGGACGAATCAAAAATATTCCTTCTCAACAAAAAAAGAAATTATTTATATTGGAACATATGGTGGAAGGATTAAAGGTGGGAGAAAAATATAAGGAAAAAGATTTGAATGAATATATTCAACAATTTCATGAGGACTTTGCAACCCTGAGAAGAGAATTTATTATTCATCAGTTTATGTATCGGGAAAATGGCATATACGAAGTGAACCCGAGGGAGATGTGGGCATCGTCAAAACTGTATGAGAAATAGCAAGGAAGTAAAAGGAAGAGCAGGAGGGATCTCCTGCTCTTCCTTTGGATTTAACCGATGGTTTGTTGAATACTTTCTTCAAAGCTAGGGTAGAGAACACCTTTTTCCGTTATAATGCCTGTAATCAACTCATGAGAAGTAACATCGAAGGCGGGATTATAAACAGGAACGTTTTCTGGTGCAATCAATGTTCCACCTACTGTTGTGATCTCTTCCCGGGTTCTTTCTTCAATCGGAATCTCATTACCGTTTCGGATTGAAAGATCGAATGTGGAGGATGGAGCAGAAACATAAAAAGGAATATTGAAGTGTTTACACAGAATGGCAAGCATGGACGTTCCGATTTTATTTGCGGTATCCCCATTGGCAGAGATGCGATCAGCACCAACGATGACTGCTTCTATACCTTTTTCTTTCATTGTATGAGCCGCCATGCTATCGGTGATGAGGGTGACGTCAACTCCGGATTGTTGTAATTCCCAAGCAGTCAGTCGTGCCCCTTGCAGAACGGGCCGCGTTTCACATGCGTAAACCTGAAAAGCTTTTCCTTTTTCTCTTCCTAAATGAAATGGGGCTAATGCCGTCCCATATTTACTCGTTGCAATGGAACCTGCGTTACAAATGGTCATCACCTTATGTTTGTCCTTCAATATACTTAATCCATATTCTCCTATTAAACGACATACTGCCTCGTCTTCTGCATGAAGTTGGATTGCAGCATGGAGTAAATTGGTTTTGGCTTCATTAACCGAAGATATATGCTCTAATACCTTTTCCAGGCGATTTAAAGCCCAAACCAAGTTGACTGCAGTAGGCCGTGATTCAATGAGGTATTTCTTGTCCCGATGAAAGAGGTCCATGAATTCTGCTAGGGTATTCGCTTCATACTGACAGGCTGCTTGGGCTAATCCGTAAGCCGCCGTGATGCCAATAGCAGGAGCCCCTCTCACTTTTAGGGTGATAATCGCATCATAATAATCTTCAATGGTCGAGAGTTTATTGTATTCCACTATGTTAGGCAGTTTTTGTTGATTTAGAATCAGTAAATAATCTTCATGCCACTCTAGTGAAGTTGGAATTGTAAGTGTTTGTGTCATGTCAATCTCCTTTATTCATTAAGAATGTGACTGTATTAAGGATATGAGTCCCTCAATGGACTGGATCTGTTTGCGTTTCACGATCAGTTCTTTTCCAAGAGCTATGCAAGTACGTTTAGCTTTTATTCTTTGTTCCTGATCAGCGATGCTCTCCAAATCTTCAACATGAGCAAGGCCAATGGTTCTTCTGATACATTCACATCCTGCAAAGCCGATGCTGTCCTGAAAGCTTTTCTCCAATACATATTCAAGGTAGCCATTTACTTTCGTGTAGGCATCTCGGCTTTCCATCCAATGTTTGGAGAACGTCGTAGAGAAGACGTTCCAGGTATTCTGGATGTGATGGAGAATCGTATCCTTCTCTTCAGGTTTTGAAACCGCCTGGAAGATGAGGTTTGCAATGAATTGTCCAATGTCAAAGCCAATCGGTCCATAAAAGGCGAACTCGGGATCGATCACTTTTGTTTGGTTCTGATCTACAAAGATGCTACCAGTATGAAGGTCTCCATGCAGTAGCGCTTCCCCTTCAGTCAGAAAGCTCTTTTTCAATTTTGCCACCTCAAGCTTTACAGTGAAATCTTCCCATAATTTTTGAACATCTTGAGATAACTCTTCCTCAAATTCATTGGTTTCACTATTGAAAAAAGGATCAGTAAATACGAGATCTTCAGTAATTTTGCATAGCTCAGGATTTGAAAATTCTTTCACGTATTCCTTTTTCTTGAAAGGATGAAGGGCATAATCAGATGTGAAATACAGTGTATTGGCTAAAAAAGTTCCGATGTCTTGGGAGAGCTGTGGATACTTTTCCCCTTTGATAAGGCCTGCCCGGGCAATCGTCAGTGCACTCAAATCCTCCATTACCGTAATCGCAAGTGCAGGATCTGAGTAGTACACTTCAGGAACCAGATCCCCTACAAATGATCGTTGAAGCTTTAGAGCACCGGCTTCGATTCTTGCCCGTTCGATTGTCAATGGCCAACTTTCCCCTACAACCTTTGCATAGGGAAGTGCTTGCTTAATAATGATTCCTTTACCTGTTTCACTCTCTACTACATGAAATACCAAGTTTAAGTTGCCGTCTCCTATTTCTTTACATGTCAAGAGAGTTCCATCTTCAAAAATTCTTAAACGAATGGCCAGCACAATTGCCGACTGTTCAGTTAGTGGTTGATACGTATTGAGTTTAGTAATTGCCATTTTCGTTCCTCCTTTTAGTACACCCTTATGAGTACAGTGTTATGGAGGCTTTTCCGTGGCATTAGAAAAGCCTCTTTCCATGTTCGAAAGAGGCTTGAAGAAGGTATCTTCGTCGCCTCTTATCTCTCAGAAAGATAATCTTTCTGTTGGAATTAGCACCGTGCCTTACTGGATTAGTCAATCCGGCGCTTACTGCGCCCCGTTTTAATACGGTATTATGGTCGGTTGCTGGGCTTCATAGGGCCAAATCCCTCAGCCAGCTCTTGATAAGAGTTGCGTACGCTATTTAATTAAACTTTCAGAATGTTCCATATGAATTGAATGGTACCATTGAAGTATTTTCCATGTCAACGGTTTTTTTAAAGAAATAACCTTTCTAATAAAAATCCGGTCTTCGATCCTGAAATATCGGAATCTGTTTTCGGACTCTTTCTACTTCATGTAAATTGATTTCAGCTGAAACCAATTCTTCCGTTTGAGATCCCTTTGAAAGAATTTCTCCCCAGGGATCAATGATGAGGGAACAACCGCCGAATTCATTGTTCGGGTCACTGCCCACACGGTTGCAGGCGATTACAAAGCACTGATTTTCAATCGCTCGTGCCCTTAAGAGGGTCTGCCAGTGATCAATTCGTGCTGCTGGCCACTCTGCTACGACAAAAACAATCTTGGCTCCCAATAGTACATGTTTTCTGAACCATTCCGGAAAACGAATGTCGTAACAAATCAATCCTGCCATCTCTGTTTCTTGAAGGGTGAACATGCCATCTTCTTGTCCAGGAAGTAAATAATGATGTTCATTCATTAGCTTGAAAAGGTGAAGCTTTGAATACTGTTTCACCAACCTGCCATCGGAATTCGCAACTAAAAGTGTATTGCTCACCCCATTCTGTGTTTTGTTTGCCACAGAACCACCTACAATGTGAATGGAATATTTCTTTGATAGAGAAGTCAGGAAAGAAGATGAATCTTTCGCACCGTTATCAGCGATGTCATCCATTCTTGTAAGGTCATATCCAGTCGTCCAAAGCTCAGGCAGCACAACTGTATCACAGCCGTCATTCTTCGCTTTTTTAACCCATTGTTCTACTTTTTTCTTGTTTTCTTCAGGGTTTCCGAACACAATATCCATTTGTGCGAGACCTATCTTTTGAATCATTTGCTTCACCTCATTATAGACTTTTGGAATTTATTCCTTTACATTCTTTATTTTCCGTTATATCATTTGTGACTAGAATTTGAAAGTAATTAATTTTCAAAAAAATGTAGTGGGTGAGTATATGAAAACCTTTAGTAAGGCAAAACGTTTAGATTTATTACCTGAACAATTTTTCGCATCCCTTGCAAGTACAGTGAATGCGGTTGTGGAAGAGGGACATGATGTCATTAATTTAGGGCAGGGAAATCCGGATCAGCCGACTCCTCCACATATTGTGGAAAAACTGACAGAAGCAGCTGCTTCACCATCGAATCATAAATATCCTCCATTCCGTGGCTTATCGTCATTTAAAGAGGCGATTGCCGCCTTCTACCTCCGTGAATACGGTGTAAAAGTAGATTCGGAAACAGAGGTAGCTGTGCTGTTCGGAGGAAAGGCAGGTTTAGTTGAAATTCCTCAATGTTTATTGAACCCTGGTGATGGTGTATTAGTGCCTGATCCTGGTTACCCGGATTATTTATCCGGGGTAGCATTAGCAGAAGCCCGCATGATCAAAATGCCTCTCCGTGAGGAAAATGGATTTCTACCTGATTATCGAGAACAGTCTCGTGAAGAGTTAGAAAGTGCAAAGTTAATGTTTCTTAACTATCCTAATAATCCTACTGGTGCGATCGCTACAACCTCATTTTTTGAAGAAACAGTGAAACTTGCCGATCAGCATGATATTTGTGTTGTACATGACTTTGCCTATGGAGCGATTGGGTTTGATGGACGGAAGCCTATTAGCTTCTTGGAAACAGAAGGAGCCAAGGATGTTGGCATAGAAATTTATACATTATCGAAAACGTATAATATGGCTGGCTGGAGAGTGGGGTTTGCAGTGGGGAATAAGAGTGTCATTGAAGCGATTAACGTCCTTCAAGACCACCTATATGTGAGTCTGTTCGGCGCCATTCAAGAAGCGGCTACCACCGCCCTTTTAAGCTCGCAGGAATGCGTGAATGCATTAGTTTCAACATATGAAGAAAGAAGAAAACTATTAATCTCTGGTCTTCAGGAAATAGGGTGGGATGTAAAAGCTCCACAAGGTTCCTTCTTCGCCTGGTTAAAGGTGCCTGAAGGATTTACATCCGTAGAGTTCTCAACCTATCTACTTGAAAAAATCAAAGTCGCTGTTGCTCCGGGTGTTGGCTTTGGAGAATTCGGAGAAGGGTATGTACGTGTAGGTCTTTTATCCACAAACGATCGGATAAAAGAAGCGATTTCACGTATAGAAAGTTTAGAATTATTCCACAAAAGGGATTGACATAAGCTGAAAATGGTGCAATAATCCAACTGAAATAATGAATAATGAAATTCTTATCAAGAGCAGGCGGAGGGACCAGCCCGATGAAGCCCGGCAACCGACTTATTTAAGCACGGTGCTAATTCTTGCAGCTATATGGCTGACAGATAAGAAAGAGTGACGAATTCAAACCTCTTCTTATCTGGAAGAGGTTTTTTGTTTGCAGAGCTGATGAAATCAACATGCGGCTAAGAGTAGCTTTTTTTTCATAAGGAGGCAATACGACAATGAGTGAAGTGATAGCAACCTATCAACTAAAGGGAAAGAGCGGTTCATTCGAGAAAAAGGCAGAGGGGATTGCCTTGGGATTGACGGTCGGTTCATGGACGGACTTGCCGCTTCTGGAACAGGAACAATTGAGCAAGTACAAGGGGAGAGTCGTTTCCGTGAAGGAGTGGGAAGGCGAAGATGGTCCCCGGGGTGAGGTGCAGATTGGATATCCCGGGTATAACTATTCAAATGATATCCCAGCCATTCTTACAACGGTATTCGGTAAGCTTTCCCTGGATGGCGAAGTGAAATTAGTAGATTTAGAGTTTTCGAAAGACTTAAAAAAAACCTATCCTGGTCCACGATTTGGAATTGAAGGGATCAGGGAGTTAACAGGGGTACATAAAAGACCGTTGTTAATGAGCATCTTTAAAGGAGTGATCGGCAGAGATCTCACCTACCTGGAAAATCAATTAAGAGCCCAGGCTCTAGGCGGAGTCGATGCAGTAAAAGACGATGAAATTTTATTTGATAATCCACTGACACCCTTTTCTGAGAGAGTCAGCTTAGGGAAAAAAGTGCTGCACGAAGTGTTTGAGGAAACAGGGAAGAGAACGTTGTATGCAATTAATCTGACAGGCAGAACATCACAATTACGGGATAAAGCAAGAAAAGCAAAAGAGCTTGGAGCACAGGCTCTATTATTCAATGTATTTTCTTACGGCCTCGATGTTCTCCAGGAATTGAGAGAGGACAATGAGATCGCATTGCCGATCATGGCCCACCCTGCCTTTGCCGGGGCTGCTGCAGCATCTCCTGCATATGGTGTGAGCTACTCTTTATGGTTAGGTAAATTATTACGAATGGCCGGAGCCGATTTTTCACTATTTCCATCACCATACGGAAGTGTCGCATTAGAGAAGAGCAAAGTTCTATCCGTAAGCCATGAGTTAACGAAGGAAGATGCCCACTTGAAAAGGGCATTGCCAGTACCTTCAGCCGGCATTCATCCCGCACTTGTTCCGCTTTTGGTGAAAGATTTCGGTATAGACTGTGTCATTAATGCAGGAGGGGGCATTCATGGTCACCCTGACGGAGCAAGTGGAGGAGGAAAAGCATTCGTTCAAGCTATCGATGCTGTTTTAAAAGGAACGTCTCTCAATGAGGCGGCTGAAACTCATGGTGAACTTCGCAAAGCCCTATCCCTATGGGGAGAGGAGGTAAAGGTGTAGTGGGTCATCCAATCATTTTCTGTGATTTTGATGGAACGATTACAGAAACAGATAATATCATCTCGTTGATGAAAACCTTTGCTCCCCCAGCATGGGAACCTATCAAAGATGACATCTTAAATCAGTCGATTTCCATTAAAGAAGGTGTAGGCAAGTTGTTTTCACTTATTCCTTCATCCCAAAAAGACGAAATGGTTCAGTATCTATTAGATACTGCTGTCATACGTGAAGGGTTTAAGGAATTTGTAGACTACACAAAAGACCATGAGATTCCTTTGTATATCGTTAGTGGAGGAATTGACTTCTTTGTTCAACCATTACTAAAAGAATACGGGCCTTTTAATGGAGTTTTTTGTAATGAAGCAAGCTTTAACGATTCGGCCATAACGATTCATTGGCCACATCCATGTGACGATCACTGTGAAAGTAAAGGATGTGGATGCTGTAAGCCTTCTATTTTGAGAACATTGTCATTAACAGAAGACACGAAGGTCATTGTGATAGGGGACTCAGTCACAGATATCGAAATGGCAAAGCTTGGAGATACTGTGATCGCCAGAGACTATTTGGCCTATACATGCGCAGAAAAAGGTATCCCCTATCATCCGTTTGAATCCTTTCATGATTGCATGGACGTCATTGAAAAAGGAGTGAAAATATGAATCCCTATCAATCGGAGTGGGAAGAACTCGCTGATATCAAAAGAGAACTGGCAGACAGGGACTGGTTCATGGGGACGAGTGGAAACCTTGCGATACGAGTGAGTTCTTCCCCTGCTACCTTCCTGGTCACGGCAAGTGGAAAGGATAAACGAAAGCACACAAAAGAAGATTTCCTCCTAGTGAATGCTCATGGTGAGGCCATTGAGGATACTCACTTAAAACCATCAGCCGAAACACTGCTGCACAGTCATATCTTCAAAGAAAGCTCAGCAGGTTGCAGCTTACATGTCCATACTGTGGCGAATAATGTAATCAGTGAACTGTATGGGGATGAAGGTATCGTCACATTTAGAAACCAAGAATTAATTAAAGCGTGGGATAAGTGGGAGGAAGATGATTCTTTATCCATTCCCATCATTCGTAATCATGCTCATATACCGACGCTTGCCGAGGAGTTTCAGTCCTTTATTAAAGCAGACAAAGGGGCGGTGCTCATTCGGAACCACGGTATCACAGTATGGGGACGAACCGGTTTTGAAGCTAAGAAACTATTAGAAGCTTGTGAGTTTTTATTTCAATATCAACTCACTCTTTTATCTTTAACGAACACGAGATCAATTACTAAAGGAGGAGTCAGATTATGACGACAATCAAAATCCAAGGGAAGAACCAAGTCATTGATAATCAGGAAGAGGTAGTGAAGTATTTAAGTGAACAAGGAGTCATTTATGAGCATTGGAATATCGAAAAACTGGACGAAGGATTAAGGGACCAATTCGCTTTAACTGAGGATGATAAATCGGAAATCCTGTCTGTTTTTAAAGAAGAGATTGAAGATATCTCAGAACGAAGAGGGTATCGGTCCTGGGATGTAATTTCCCTTTCAGAGAGTACACCAAATCTTGAAGAGCTTTTAAAGAATTTCCAACAAGAGCATCATCACACAGATGATGAAGTCCGTTTTATAGTAAACGGCCATGGTGTATTTGTCATACAAGGTAGCGATGGTGATTTCTTTGAAGTACATCTAAATCCTGGTGACTTAATTTCAGTTCCTGAAAACATTCGCCATTATTTTACATTAAGTGAAGATAAGAAAGTAGTGGCTGTTCGTATTTTCGTCACTAAGGAAGGCTGGGTCCCAATCTATTAATATATGAGGATAGACAAAGAGTAGAATCTTTAGTCTATCCTCTAATTTTATTGACGAGGAATTTTTGACGAAAAATGTCTAATTTAGAAACATTACTAGTAATTTTGTCTTGTTTTGCGAATCTATTTACTTTTCTGATAATACTTGGGATAATGCTCAAGTAATGATTTTACTTAATAAAGACTAGGAGCTAAAAAAGGAGTTTACAAGAAATGGGTCGTCTATTAAAAAAGAAATGGTTATTAATGAGAATCAATCAGAAACGTTCAGAAATGATTTGCCTTGGAGAGAATTTAGGCCTATGTGCAGATGAAACCGTTCGGTGCAGCCAGCAATTAGATCAGCTATTGAACGACTATGAAAAGTGCACAAATAAAGTTGTACCATTTACCCTCCAGGAATCATCAAGTGAATTTGGGCATTACATTAAGAGCTTATTAAAGCGAACTGCTTCGTGACTACACAACATGATTTTCCTCAACATTCAAGGTTTACAAAAGAAACGAATCTCCAACAATCTCCACATTTAAACTAGACAATCAATCTAATTTGTCGTAATTTCTAAAAGCAAAGGACGGTACGCTACAAGCGTACCGTCCTTTGCTTTTTAACTAGTGACCGGTCTATTTGACAATAACAGGGTTTATTTGTATAATGTTTTGAAACTGAGATATTTAATTTTTAAAGGAATGAATGCCATGAGTAAAACTCAAGATACAAAACAATCATTAAAGCTTTTCATTGTCCTTTCAAGAGCTTTCAAAGCCTTAAATGAAGAGATAAATAAAAACATCCAGGAGAACGGCTTAAACCCTACCGAATTCGCTGTTCTAGAGCTTCTTTATCATAAAGGAGATCAGCCCCTGCAGCAAATTGGCGGGAAGATTCTATTAGCCTCCGGCAGCATTACGTATGTAGTGGATAAGCTTGAACAAAAGGGCTATCTTAAGCGTAATGCTTGTCCAAAGGACCGTCGAGTTACCTATGCTCAAATAACAGAGAACGGCAGACAGTTAATTGAAGAGATTTTTCCTAATCACGAAAATCGAATTCATGAACTCATGTCAGCTCTATCTCCTGTTGAGAAGGAAGAAACGATTGAAATGTTGAAGAAATTAGGCTTATCGATTAAAGACTTGTCGTATTAAGTTCGACTCTTGTGCCCCGTCTATTATTAGACGGGGTTTTATATTGTCTTAAAATTTCTTTGCTTTGACTTCGCCACCATCCGGTATTTGTATCTGCAATTCAATTCTTGTGATAAAAGGATATTATCTATTACTAGTCGAATAACTATAATCGGGAATATTTTATGAGGAGGCAACATTATGAAGTTTGAACAATTTACATATGAAAGGCCCAACTTAGAAGAGATTAAACCTGTTTTCCAACAGTTACTCGGAAAATTTAAGGCCGCGCCCAATGTACAAGAACAGATGGATGCGATGAAGAAACTGAATGAAATACGTCTCAGCATCGATACAATGCAAAATATATGCTATATTCGGCACTCTATCGATACCAATGATGAGTTTTACAAAGAAGAACAAGATTATATTGATGATATGATGCCTGAGGTTCACGGGATGGTAACGGAATATTATCGGGAACTTGTAAATTCTCCATATCGTAAAGAGTTAGAAGAGAAGTGGGGAAAGCAGCTATTCGACCTGGCAGAAAGTGAAATGAAGACTTTTTCTCCTGAGATCGTCAATCTTCTGCAGAAGGAAAATAAGTTATCTTCCCAATATACAAAGCTCATGGCGTCTGCAAAGATTCCATTTGAGGGAGAGGAAAGAACATTGGCTCAGATGGGCCCTTTCACACAATCTGTCAATCGGGAAACAAGAAGAGAAGCCGCTCAAGCGACCGTTGCTTTCTTTGAAGAGAATCAAGAAGAGTTGGATCGTCTATTTGATGAGTTAGTGAAGCTGCGTCACACAATTGCTACTACTTTAGGGTATAAGAACTTTGTTGAATTAGGTTACTATCGTATGACGAGAACGGATTATACACCTGATATGGTAAGGGTTTTCCGCGATCAAGTAAAGGAGCATATCGTTCCTCTTGCTACAGAACTTAAAGAAAGACAAGGAAAGCGCATAGGGATTGATTCGATGAAGTTTTATGACGAAGGCTTTAAGTTCACTTCCGGAAATGCGGTTCCTAAGGGAAGTCCTCAGTGGATCATTGATAATGGCAAAAAGATGTACGAAGAATTATCACCGGAAACAAAGGAATTCTTTGGTTTTATGATCGAACATGACCTCATGGATTTAGAAGCGAAGAAAGGAAAAGCTGGAGGTGGCTACTGCACGTATATTGCGAACCATGAGTCTCCTTACATCTTCTCGAATTTCAATGGTACCTCAGGAGATATTGACGTATTGACCCATGAAGCAGGTCATGCGTTCCAGGTGTACTCAAGCAGGGGATTTGATATTCCTGAATATATTTGGCCAACGTATGAAGCATGTGAAATTCATTCTATGAGTATGGAATTCTTCACATGGCCATGGATGGATTATTTCTTCAAAGAGGATACTGATAAGTATCAATTTGCACATTTAAGTGAAGCGGTGCAATTTCTTCCTTACGGTGTGGCAGTTGATGAGTTCCAGCATTTTGTGTATGAGAACCCTGAAGCTTCCCCGTCTGAACGGAACGCCGCATGGAGAAAAATTGAAAGGGAATACCTTCCCCATAAGGACTACGATCATATTCCGTATTTAGAAAATGGGGGGTTCTGGCAGCGTCAATCCCATATATATAATTCTCCATTCTATTATATCGATTACACATTGGCTCAAATTTGCGCGTTCCAATTCTGGAAGAAAATGAATCTTAATCGTGAGGAAGCGTGGAATGACTATGTTGCCCTTTGTAAACTTGGGGGAAGCCTTTCATTCACAGGGCTTGTAGAAGCAGCCAAGCTCGATTCTCCGTTCCAGGAGGGGACAGTTGAGAAGGTCATTGAACCGATAAGACAATGGTTAAATGGAATAGGTGATCAATCTTTATAAAATAAAGTAATAGGGCAGCCGCATTTTATGGCTGCCTATTTTGTATGGGTTCTTCTACAATTCCGGAAGAATTATGTTCTTTTGCTTCTGATTTTCTCTGCTTGTACATAAGGTGAAGTAGAAGGTTGTCAGAGGTGATGGGTATGAAAAAATTAGCTGGGTCATTTCAAATCGCTGCTGTATATGTTGGTACCGTTATAGGAGCCGGATTTGCAACGGGAAGGGAAATTGTAGAGTTTTTCACCCGGTTTGGCTTTGTCGGGTTTATTGCGATTTTATTAAGCGGGTACTTATTTATTACAATGGGAACGAAGATTATGCTTAAGTCCCATGATATTAAAGCAAAGTCCTTTGAAGAATTTAATGAATATCTATTTGGAAAATGGTTTTCAAAGTTTATGAATATCGTCATGATGATTATGCTGATCGGGGTTTCCGCGGTAATGCTTTCAGGAGCAGGGGCTGTTTTTCAAGAGCAGCTTTTGCTACCAAAACAATTAGGGATTCTGCTGACTATTGGATTGGGATTCATCACGATGATGGTGGGGATTAAGGGACTTTTTGCTGTGAATACATTCGTCGTTCCTCTTATGATCGTCTTTAATCTTTTTTTGATGATTCATTCTGTTCGCGACGCTGGATTTTTAGACGCATTTCTTATGATCCCGCATGCTGAGGATGGGTGGAAATCTGTGGTTGCCCCTTTTTCATACGTAGCCTTTAATCTTGCCATGGCACAGGCTGTTCTCGTTCCTGTTGCCGGTGAAGTGAAAGATCGGGAAACCATTAAGTATGGAGGTTACCTTGGCGGCTTTTTCCTTACGCTGATTCTAATTTCCAGCCATATTACTTTAGTCATGATCCCGGATGTGACACAATACCAAATTCCAATGGCCGTGGTTATGAAATCCTTTGTTGCCGGTTTTTACTTAATTTATATTGTCATCATTTATGGTGAAATATTCACTTCCGTCATCGGGGGAGTATTTGGCCTGGAGAAACAATTATCGAATTACTGGAAGGGCACATCTATAATGACCTTTGCAGGTATCTTCCTCGTGATCTATTCTTTAAGTTTTTTTGAATATAGCGAACTATTGTCGTATTTATATCCACTCTTTGGCTACATGAGCTTATTATTTATCATCCTTCTCTGGATGAAACCCAATAAATAATTGTCTGGAGGAGAGTAAAAAGCGGGTCTAGAGTTCATGTTAATAAAGACTAATGAAAAAGGAGTGGCGAATATGACACAATCTAAACACGAAAAAGAAAGACAGTGGAATGTAAGAAAACAGGAACAGCATCCTCATGGTAAAGTATCTTCCTTCAAGGAGCTTTCTGAAGGGAAAAAGGGAAAAGAATAAGAAAAAAACGGATGCTTCGGGCATCCGTTTTTTCTTGGGTCCCATTACTCTTCTCTATGGTGATGGTAAGAGTCACTTGTCTTATATTTTTCAGGGAAATATTTATTCCTCACTTCATCCTTATCCCAATCTGTTTGTCTGCAGGCTGCAGCCAGTTCATCCAGATGTCTCATGATGTACTGCATGTCGAGGTTTTGGAGGCTGACATAGTCGATTCCTTCCAGAATATAGTCTTTAAACGTCCACACCATGCGCTTCGTTTCTTCGCTATTATTTTCCCCTATCATTCTCAGTGAACGCAGAATTTCGGCAATTATGGATATATCCTGCTTCCCGTAATGCCTTAACTGGTAAAAGCTTCGGTATAAATAATCTACAAAGGTCGGCTGTTCCAATATGATTCGCACATTGTTTTCTTCATCTGATAAATATGAGCTTGGAAGCTTGTGTTTAGCAAGTTTCGATAAAATGATCCCGATTTCTTCTATGCAGTTTTTTGCGGTATTCGGGTCATTGATGGCGGGGGAAATGGCTCTCAAGGCTATTTCAACCAGCTTTCTTATCCCGAGTTCAATGTCTTCCATGGGCTCTTTGTCTGGCCCAAGTACGAGGTATTCCAAGTAATCTTCTACATCTATTTCTTTATTCGCAGTCCATGCCGTCATGATAGGAGTACCTTCAAGTAAGTATTCACCCGGTGTTTTCACCATTCGGATAATCGCTTTATCTTTAGCAGCTTTATTGATCATTCCTTCTATATCGATCTGCTGTAAATACCCCGATCGCTCACTATACACATAAATGGGTTCCGTATCGTTAAAAAGTGACTCATTCAAGGTTGAAGGCTCGTCTTTAATGGCATTCTTGCTATATAAATAGCTATTATCAATTTTTTTATTCGTTTTGATTGTTATATTATGTATTAAATTACTTACTTTCACCCAATTGGAAACATGGTGAACAAAGTAGACGAAAACAAATAAACAAATAATCGCCACTATACCGGCAAAGGCCGAAGAAATATATAATTTTTGTCCGGATTCATCTTGAAGGAGAACTAATAAAGTGATGCAGTAGACCACACCCGATACAAAAATGGCGAGAACCCGCTGAGTAGGACGGTCATTAATGAAATTCTGTAGGGTCCTTGGTGAATATTGGGATAAAAAAGTGGTTAACACGACCATAATCGTTGAAAAGGTAATCGTCGTCATCGTCATGATCGATGACGCAATCGTACTGATGATGGTCATGGATAAATCAAAATTCGAGAACAAAACCTTTGGAAACAAAGGATAATCATGCTGACTTAACCACCAATCAAAATAAAAGGTGAGTAGGGAAAGCACTAAAGAGACGAGTGAAAATAAAAATGGTACAAACCAAAAGCTTTTTCTTGCTTTGTTAACAATATGTATATTTAAATTCATGACTTGGTTCCACCTTACAAAACAGTATGCTATAAGAATATCCTCAAAGCCGTTTCTGTAAACCTTTTCTCTGTTTGTCGAATCCCATTATAAAAAGGTGGAGTAACGTTCTCCACCTTTTAGAAAATCGTATTATGCTTCCACTATTTTATAGTTTTTATGATTAACAACCGTTTTTTCTTCCAGTTCAAGGTCGCGGTAGTTTTTCATATACGTCAGATCAACGATGACTGAGTTTTCATTAACTTTCTCTACAATTCCTTTTAATCCTTCTCTAAATTCAATCACATTTCCAATTTCTGCTTTTTTCATCTGAGGTCGCTCCTTTTTGCCAAAATTCTACAAACAATTACTAATATTTTGACGTAAACTCAATAAAAGGTAAAGAGTTTTCTAAAAATTTAATTAAAAAATTAGTCTTGAGCTTTACAACCTTTTAAAACTACAATAGAGACATTCAGGATGGAGGTTTGGATATGAGTGAAACAGAAATTCTTGAACAACTACATTTATTGCGTACAAGAGAAATTGAAGAAATAAGAGTGATGAAAGAAGACTTTCTTACCTTTCGATCTTTACTCGTTAAACAAGAGGATTTTAAACAGTTTCGTGGAGTGGCTCAGCATGGCGGGAATATTCTTTATCACTATTTAGATACACCAAGAAGTTAGAAAAGCGGGGGATGAGATCCTCCGTTTTTTTTGTTCATATCTAATATATGAAGCACTATGGTATTTTAGAATGTTCTTTCCAGACTACAAAGAACGGACGGTGGTAACCATTACCTGATGAAATTCTGTTCATTCGTTGTTATCTTAGTGGGGAGCGCTAATTAGGAGGTAGAAATATGATTAAGAAAAGCTTACTAGTAGGGATTGCAGTACTTTCCATTGTTTCATTCTCTACTCAAACTATTGCAGCTAAAGGAGTACACACTGTTGAAAATGGTGAGTCTCTTTGGGATATAGGTAAAGAGAAATCTGTATCTGTCCTTCAACTAAAAAAAGAGAACGATTTGAAATCGAATGAAATTCATCCAGGTCAAACGTTAGCAATACCAGGAAATGAAGTAACAGCCGAAGATCGTGAGTTACTGGCAAAACTGGTTCATGCAGAAGCTAAAGGAGAACCATATGCAGGTAAAGTGGCTGTCGCAACGGTTGTTTTAAACCGAGTGGATTCCTCTGAATTCCCTGACTCTATTAAAGAAGTAATCTACGAGGTAGCAAACGGTCATTATGCCTTTTCTCCGGTTCAAAACGGTCAAATCAACCAAGCGCCTTCTCAGGAAGCGAGAGACGCTGTTCAAGAGGCATTGGCTTTCAGAGGTCAGGGACAAGGTTCTCTCTTCTTCTATAATCCTGTAACATCCACGAGCGAATGGATTACCAATAGAGAAACATTGCTTACCATTGGAAAACACCGCTTCGCAAAATAATCATTACGCAGAATTTCTCTCACTATCAAAATAGCGTTCGGATACTTTTTTCTTTTCTCTACGTGGAATTAATAGTAAAATAGAGTAAAGAAGAAGAGGTGATGTTGATGAATGGGACCATTGTGGCTCGAATTGAAACGGTGCGATGGAAGATGATACAATCAGGTATTCGTTTTGGGCTGAGCAGTCCAGTCACCATTCAACTCAGTAAAGAGTTGGACGCCTTAATCAATATTCATCAGCGTAATGTTATAAATCAAACTACCCAAAATAAGATAGTACAATAAATAAAAGGATTAACCTTGGAATGTCTCGGCATTTTCACAGGTTAATCCTTTTCTATATGTCTTTGAGAAGGTTGAGGGCCATAGGAAAAGGGTATCCTCTTTAGGAAGAATAAACAGTAAATCGCAAATGAAAATAATTAAAGATAAAGGGAGATGGCAAGATTGAATGATAAAATTGTTTGCATAACAGGTGGAGCGAATGGGATCGGGAAAACGCTGGTTGAAGAATTTGCGAAGCAAGGTGCAGTTGTTGAATTTATGGACATGGATGGGGATAAAGGGGAGGAATTATCCCTGCAGCTCAATTCAAAAGGCTATTCAACACGGTTTCATGAAGTGAATGTAGGGGTCTATCAACAGGTAAAAGATGTTTTTTCAAAGATTAGGGAAGATCATGGAGTGGTGGACGTACTTATTAACAATGCAGGAGTTTCGAAGTTCATGTCCTTTTGGCAGATGGATCCCGGGGAATGGGACAGCATTCTATCTTCAAACTTAAGTAGTGTCTTCTATTGCAGTAGAGAGGGGGCCGCTTTAATGAAGAACCGGGGTGGTTGCATTATAAATATGGCCTCTACCAGAGCTTCAATGTCTGAACCGGATACGGAAGCCTACTCTGCAACAAAAGGGGGCATTGTGAGTTTGACTCATTCAATGGCAATCACATTGAGTGACGTGGGGATCCGAGTGAATTCAATAAGTCCCGGTTGGATTCAAACCTCTGATTATGATTCATTACGGGACAAGGATCATGACCAGCATCCTTCGGGCAGAGTGGGGAAACCCGAAGACATAGCAAGGGCATGCTTATTTCTTGCTCACCCTGATAATGATTTCATTACCGGGGAAAACTTAGTGGTGGATGGTGGTATGACAAGGAAGATGATCTATGAACATTAATAAAGATGAAACAAGAGTAATGGCCTTTCTCTTGTTTTTGACAGATGATACTACCCATTTCTCAAAAAGGCAATATTTATTACACCAATTAATAAAACAAAAATTAAGCTGACAACCATCTTTTAACACTCTCCGCTTCTCTTTTTTAACTAGAGTAAGGAGAGAGTATTAACACTGTACGGGGAATAGGATAAGTGTTTGTAAAGTTTGAATGAACATAGAAGAACTGCCGGTTACGAATCCAAGACACGGATGGTGACCGGCTTTTTACTGTCCAAATACATAAAGGAATATATTAACAACACACTATGGTATGATGAGTAAGGGTCTATTTTTAGAATATTTGCTAAATATTTACTATTATTTTAAAATTAATTGATAAATAGAGTTCAACATAAAGGGGGAGCAAAGATGTCAACTATACAAGACATAAAAAAAGAAATGAGCAAAGTTCTGATTGGAAGGGAGAAAGAAATCGACCTTCTATTGATTGCCTTACTTCAGGAAGGGCACGTCTTGCTCGAGAGCGTACCAGGAACCGGTAAAACATTATTGGCTAAAACTTTTTCACATTGTATTGAAGGGGATTTTAAGAGGATACAATTCACACCCGATGTATTGCCAAGTGATGTAACAGGCATTCAGTTTTTTAATCCTAAGACTCAAGAATTTGAATTAAGAACCGGACCTGTTGTCACGAATGTGTTATTAGCAGATGAAATTAATAGGGCTACTCCAAGAACGCAGGCAAGTTTACTTGAAGTGATGGAAGAGAAACAGATCACCATCGATGGAGAAACAGTGTCATTACAGCCTCCGTTCATTGTTGTAGCGACGCAAAACCCGATTGAATCACAGCAGGGGACATTCCCTCTACCCGCAGCCCAGTTGGATCGTTTTCTGTTGAAGATTCCATTTACATATCCAAGTTTCGAAGAGGAGCGCAGTATCCTTAATCGATTTAAATCTGCACAGCCTTTAAATACAGTAGAAAAGGTGATGAGCCTTGCTGAAATTCAATCTCTAACAAGTCTCGTTAAAGAGGTACATATATCTGAGGATATCGAATCTTATATTCTCCAGATCACAAGGGCGACAAGGGAGCATGAATGGGTTGAAGTAGGGGCTAGTCCACGTGCAAGTCTGGCTCTATTAAAAGCATCCCAGGCTCAGGCATTCATAGCGGGGAGGGACTTTGTCAAACCACAGGATGTCGTTAGTGTAGCACCATTTGTCCTTCATCATAGAGTTCAATTAACCATTGAGGCATCCCTTACTAAAACACCTGAAGAATTGATTGACAGAATCATAGAGATGACCATGCTGCCTGTGGAAGCGAGGCAGGCGCAGTGAACTGGAAGCGCGAAGTAGTCGAGGACCCTTATATTTCCATGAGTTTAGTGCTCCTTGTCATTGTCGGGGCAGTAAGCTTCTATGTACAATCGTATGTCGGATTGGGGATTTTCCTGTTGATCATTCTTTATTTTCGCGTTCATCAATGGTATCTGCTTAATGTTGGGGAGGGAGTCATGATTGAAAGATTACAACGAAGATTAAGGCTTCATTGTGACGAGGAAGATAATTGGGTGTTTAAGCTTGAAAACAAAGGGCTTCCCATTTGGGGAGCAACGTTGAAAATGACATTTAAAGATATTGTGGAGCCTACAGAACATCCATATTCATTAGGCATTGCGAACGAGATCGAGGTATCCATCCCATTCTCCATCCGAAAAAATGAAGAGGGGCAAATTTTGTTGCCGATCAAAGGCAAGAGAAGAGGTTTATGCCGTATAACCAATATGCACCTTGAGATTCCTCATCTTTTCGGAAGTGGTAAGGTTATCCTGAATCTACTCGATTCAGTTCCAACCACCATTATGGTGTTCCCCTCTTCATCCCCTGTCAGGATGGCGGAACATCAGCTTACTTTAAGGCAGGGGGATGTTTCTACTCCCCATTCTTTGTTCCATGATGTGTTCCATCCTGTAGGAACAAGGGGATACGTACAAGGAGATCGATTTCAGGACGTTCATTGGAAGGCTTCTGCACGAACAGGCGAGCTGCAAACGAAAATCTTCGCGCCATCTACTCAAAAAGAGTGGATGATTGCCATCAATATCTCTGATCGTTTTGCCATTACAAGCAAGTTGGAGGGGATCATCAAGCATACAGCTTACCTTATGCAACTTGCCGTGGAACAAAACATCTCTTTTTCCCTGGTCTTAAATGTGAGAACACCGGGAGTTACGCCTTACTATTATCTGCCGCCAGGGACAGGACGGAAGCACCGGCAGAGAGGGCTGGAGCTTTTAGCTACATTATCAACCGATGAATTCACCATGCCCTTCCACATTGTCCTCCAGCATTTGTATCTGCGCAGACTGGTACCTTCCGTTTTTATTGTTGCCGGTTCGCTTGGGTCAAGAGAAGAGGGGTTATTGCAAAATATTCGCAAAGGCCATCCACATATCTTTAAGCTGAGCTTAGAAGAAGAAGGAGTCGTCACATTATGGAATCGTTCGTTGAAACTTCCTTCCTAAAGAAACATAAACAAATGCTTTTTATTAAAATGGGGCTGTATGCAGGAATCGAACTGCTGTTTGTCCTGTTGGCCATTACGTTCCTATTTACAGGTGACGTCGTGTTGAATCAATACGTGCCTGCTTTTGCGATGATGTTGGTGTTGGTACTGGCTTACATGGCCATATCCCTTAAAGTGCAGAGCTTTAATCATCTTCTGTTATATGCAGTGTTTGCCTTCGGGATTGGATCCGGAACCTTATTTTTCTCGGCATCCTGGTGGGTTTTACTTCCCGCTACGATCTTTCTGCACTTGAAGATCAGCTCTCATCTTCAGATCAAGGACCCATCAATTGAAATCAGCAGTGGCAACGTATTGATTTTTCTTTTTATCTCCGCTGTTTCTTTATTCTCGGGATCCCTCAGACAGTTGGAAAACACTTATCTGGTATACAGTCTGCTGTTTTTATTATTCACGTTTGTTGGGACCTTCACCTCGATTCAAAGGATGTTGGCCAGTGAAAGCAAAGGAGTAAAGAAGAGTATATATAAACCTTTTGTCCTCCTTCTTATGGTGTTTTTAAGCGGGGGGATACTTGCAGCTTTTAGTTCGGTGGTCAGCCGGGGATTCTATTGGCTGCTTGAAAAGGTGTTTTGGCTCTTCTCCTTTTTGGTTAACCCGATCTTTAGTTTATTGATTAAATTAAGGGATTTGATCATGGGATTTTTTGGGGGGGATTCGGAAAAAGGAGACGGAAATGAGGTTGTACAACAGGTTTATGATGAATCACAGCTGTCTACCCTGGGGGATGGACTTTCATTTTCATGGTTGGATGAGGCATTGCTAGCACTATTGGTTTGCTTTGCTTTCATTTATTTGGTTAAGAAAAGAAAAACGTCCATCCGCTTCTCACCGAGTGGGGGAACAACACCTGTCATGACGACCCGGGTAGCAGGAGTGGATGATACTCCAAATCAAAGAGAGCAGGTCGAATATTCTAAAGCAAGGGACGCAATCAGGAAATCGATGGAAATGTTAGAAGAAGAAGCTTACAAGAATAAAGTGGGCAGATTTCCGAATGAAAACGTCCAAGCTTGGTTCACTAGAATTGAGTTGGAGGAAAATGCCCGATTTTACTTTATTTACGAACGCGTGAGATATGGACGTGGAGTTCCGGAAAAGGATGAAGTCGACTTTTTCACAAGACAAATCCAGCAACACATCGAATACTTGAATGCGCGACATGAATGAAGCTGGTGCTCGAAGTTCTCCTTTCGAGCATCAGCTTCTTTAATTCATGATTCTTTAGGGTATGATAAATGTGAATATATGAGAGGTGAAGATAGTGCTGTTTCAATTAGAAAAAGTAATATTTAAAAAAATAATAAACATCGATCGCATGGAGATATCCTCACACAAAACAACCTGCCTCATCGGTGAAAGCGGTGCAGGTAAGTCCACCCTCCTGAAGTTATTAAATAAAATGAATATACCAGATGAAGGAAAGGTTTATTATAATGAGACTCCCTTACAAGAAATTGACCCTGTAAAACTTCGAAGAGAAGTAGTGATGATTTCACAAACCCCCTTATTATTCGGGGAAACGGTAGAAGAGAATTTGCAGAAGGGTCTTATGTTTTCAGAGAAGCCCCCTGCAAGTCGTGAGGAGCTCATGAAAACCCTGGAAATTGTAAAGCTGGATAAACCTTTGGATGGGCTTGCTGAAAGGTTATCCGGAGGGGAAAGACAACGCCTGTCCCTTGGCCGGGTACTATTGATGAAGCCAACTGTCTATTTATTGGACGAGCCAACCTCGGCCCTTGATGAAGAAACCGAGATCGAAGTGATGAAAAGCTTTATTAAGTGTACAAAAGGGCATGACGGGACCGTAATTATGGTGACTCATTCGATGAATGTTGCCGAGCAATATGGTGAAGAGACGATTAGCCTTTCAAAATAAGTGAAGGAGAGAATACTAGTGGAAAATGGAATTATTGATATAGAGCTGTGGAGATTTTTAGCTGCATATGTCTTTGTTCTTCTATTGTTATTTATTGTGAAGTGGCGGGGGATTTCGAGAGAGAAACAGATTATCCTTGCATCTTTTAGAATGACCCTCCAACTGATCGTCGCAGGATACATACTGACCTATATTTTTGACAATCCGAGTCCGTGGCTTACATTAAGTATCATTTTGATCATGGAAGCCTTCGCCATCAGGAATATCTTTAAACAAGTTAAATATGAGATGGATAAGAAACTGAAAGGGATTGCTGCTTTATCTTTACTTATCGGAACACTTATTAGCTTATTCTACTTTAATATGGTGGTGATTCACTTCTCCCCTTGGTATGAACCGAGATATTTCATACCCATTGCCGGGATGATCGTGGGTAATTCCATGACGGGCATCACATTGGGGATTAATACTCTATTAGGGGGATTAAAGGATCAAAGAGAAAAGGTAGAAGGTGCCCTCATGCTTGGAGCAACCCCTAAAGCAGCTTCCAAGACCTATGTAGACAATGCCTTTGATGCAGCGATTCTTCCCACTCTTAATAATATGTTAGGGATGGGAATCATCTTTTTACCTGGAATGATGACAGGGCAGATCCTTTCGGGGATAAGTCCATTAGTGGCCATCGAGTATCAGATTGCCATACTTTTAGGCATTGTGGGGAGCGTAGCCTTAACAGTCATCATCTTTATTTTATTAGGATATAAGCAATTATTTACGAAAGATGCCCAATTGAATGTTTAGATATTCTATAGCTCTCCCGTTCTAATCTAGTTTTTCTTGCATATGATAGTGAAAGAATGGTAGGAAAGGGGAGAGTTCTATATGAATTACCAAACAGAGCAGGCTCTAAGAGTGAAAAGTTTAGCCATTGATGTCATGGAAGAACTCATGAAAGAGGATGGTCAACATGGGGTGCAGGAATTAAAACAGCTCTCAGAATTATTCTCTCGCTGCATATGTGACTTAGTGAACGTATATACAAACACGTCTGAAGATCATGAAATGACACTGAAAGGCACGATCATAAAAGCGAAAATCGGCTACAATATCATGAAAGCTAAATCAGAAATCATAGAAAAAGAATAGTATCGCAATGACACAACTGACTCATACTAAAGATTCCATCTCCTAATCGGAATGGGGTGATGGGAGAGTCAGTTTTTATTTTGTAAAAAACATCTTGATTTTTACATAAATAGGTTCATAACAGTGGCAAATTTATGAAATACTAAAAAAATCAAGCTTTACAATTGTGTATATCTTCATTGCATGCTATTCTTTTTTATTGAACAGCTTTATAGTAGGAATGGATTATTTACTAGAAATAGTTGACGAATTCTACATAATCCATTATTTTAATGAAGCAACCAAAAACAAGATAAATTAAGGAGTCGATTCACATGGCACAAAAAACATTTACAGTTACAGCTGAAACAGGAATTCACGCTCGTCCGGCAACTCTACTAGTTCAAACGGCAAGCAAATTCGACAGCGATGTACATCTAGAATACAAAGAAAAGAAAGTAAACTTGAAATCAATCATGGGTGTTATGTCTTTAGGTGTTGGTAAAGGTGCAGATATCACAATCATTACTGAAGGTAGCGACGAAGAAGAAGCGTTAAGCAGCTTACAAGAAACATTGAACAAAGAAGGTTTAGCTGAGTAATGTCCAGTCTTTTAAAAGGAATTGCAGCATCAAATGGTATTGCCATAGCGAAAGCGTATCGCTTAGTTGAACCCGACCTAAGCTTTGAAAAGAAAAACGTAGACAATGCTGAACGGGAAGTATCACGCTTTCAGGAAGCCATTGCGACGTCAAAGTCAGAGCTTGAAGCGATCCGTGATAAAGCAAGAATTGATTTAGGTGAGGATAAAGCTCAAATCTTTGAAGCGCATCTTCTTGTCCTAAGCGATCCAGAACTACTGACACCAATCGAAGACAAAGTGAAATCTGAAAATGTAAACGCTGAATTCGCCCTTAAAGAAACAGCGGATATGTTTGTATCGATGTTTGAATCCATGGACAATGAATACATGAAAGAACGTGCCGCGGATATCCGTGACGTGACGAAACGTGTCCTTTCACACCTATTGGGCGTACAGATTGCGAACCCAAGCATGGTGACAGAAGAAGTGATTGTGATCGCAGAGGATCTAACACCTTCTGATACGGCACAATTAAACCGTGAATTTGTTAAAGGATTTACAACGGATATCGGTGGAAGAACATCTCACTCGGCCATTATGGCACGTTCAATGGAGATTCCAGCTGTAGTGGGAACGAAATCTATTACCTCCTCTGTTGAAAATGGTGACATGATCATCGTTGACGGATTAAATGGAGAAGTACATATTAATCCGACTCCTGAAGTCATCGAAGAGTATAAGAAAGAGCATGCCCGATATGAAGAACAAAAAGCTGAATGGGCGAAGCTTGTCAATGAACCAACGGTATCCAAGGATGGAGAGCATGTAGAACTTGCTGCCAACATTGGGACACCTAAGGATCTTGAAGGGGTAAAGAATCACGGTGGAGAAGGTGTAGGTCTGTATCGTACAGAATTCCTATACATGGGTCGTGACGAATTACCGTCTGAAGACGAGCAATACGAAGCTTATAAGTCAGTATTAGAAGGTATGGAAGGGAAACCTGTAGTGGTTCGTACCCTTGACATCGGTGGAGATAAAGAGCTTCCTTACTTAAATCTGCCAAAAGAAATGAATCCATTCCTAGGGTATCGTGCAATCCGACTCTGTCTGGACGAACAGGATATCTTCCGTACTCAGCTTAGAGCGTTATTAAAGGCCAGCCCATTCGGAAATCTGAAAATCATGTTCCCGATGATCTCAAATCTTCAAGAGTTCAGAGAAGCGAAAGCCATCCTTGAAGAAGAGAAACAAGCTCTTCTTGAGAATGGTACGAACGTAGCTGATCATATTGAAGTGGGAATCATGGTAGAAATTCCATCAACTGCTGTAATGGCGGATGTTTTTGCCAAGGAAGTGGACTTCTTCTCTATCGGAACCAATGATCTGATTCAGTACACAATGGCTGCCGACCGCATGAATGAGCGGGTTTCCTACTTATATCAACCGTATAACCCTGCCATTTTACGTCTAGTCAAAATGGTGATCGATGCGGCTCATAAAGAAGGCAAATGGGCAGGTATGTGTGGTGAAATGGCCGGAGATGAGATTGCAGTGCCAATCCTTCTGGGATTAGGTTTGGATGAATTCTCTATGAGTGCGACATCGATCTTACGTGCACGTTCTCAAATCCGTCAGTTGAATCGTGCTGAAATGAAAGAACTGGCAGAGCAAGCACTACAATTAGACACCAATGATGCTGTCATTTCTGCTGTGAAAAAAGCGACATCAATGGAATAAATTTAGGTTTAGATGGTGGAAATGAGGGTATTATATTTGTGTAGAATAAGGCACACCCTTTGGGCCTTTTCATTCTCATTTCCCCCTTTCTTGTGGATTGAAGGAACGTATTGTTCTTTCAATCCCTTTTTTATTTTTCAGGGAGTACATTTTTTGCAAAATGCGTTAGAACTTTGAACTTTTAAAAGGATTTTTCCATTCCATTAAAACCCCATAGTCACAAGATTCTTCATCCTTCAGGTACCCTTTAACCGCTTTTAATGGAGTGCGTCCTGTTTGCAGAAGAAACGTAATGACGGGATCCTTGAATTCTCCACTCGTTAATTTCTGTATATAATCATCAATCGGAAAATCTTTGGCCACTTTATGATAGGTAGGGATCCGACCGCCGCCAAGTAAGCGATCCAATTTTAAATGAACCACAATCTCAAACATGGCATTCATCAAGACTTTTCCAAGTTTAAATCCCCTATAATCAGGGTCGATACATAGATCTACCACATATAATGTATTTCCATTTTCATTGTGAGTCCGGATATATCCATCATCGGTTATGTCTTCCCACGTATGATGAGGTTCTAACGGATCAAAGTCGACGATTAAGCTTGTCATACTCCCCACTAACTTCCCGTCAACTTCCACACACATGGACCCAAGAGGGAAATGAAACAAATGATGAGCGAGTTGGTCTTTATTCCACCACAATTCTGATGGGAAGGGAGGTGGGAATGCTCTTTTTTGAACGGATATCAAGTCGTCGAAATCATCCTTGGAATAATTTCTGATAACAGCTTTATAAATTTGATCGTTTCTGAAAACATACTGTTCTTTCATGTACATGTCAGAACCTCACTCCTCAGAATTTACTTGTTTATTATACGTTATGAAAGCGCTTTTTTAAAGTGTTTTACTGAAATAACTTTTCTTCTAAAAAAAAAACTGAATTTTTTTCAGAAGGGCGGTTTATCATTCTGGAAAGCGGGTATTCTATAATTAAGCATGAAATTGGAGATTAATTTCTCACTAACACCCCCTTTTCCTTTTTTTTGAACCAACTCATTGACTGGGTTGGTTCTTTTTTTGCTCTTTTTATACCGGCAGCTGGTTCGTATAGGGAAAAAGAAGAAAGCAAATAATAATCTTGTGCTGATCCATTGAAGGATAGGCATGATCAATAAAAGGGGTGTAAAAGCAATGGCGAAACGTACAAAAAAGAATGATCCACAACAGAAGAACAAAAAAGGATTCGATTCCTCTAAGATCAATACGGAATTTGCCCACGAAACCGGAAGTGCGGCAACAAACAAAATACACAAAGACAAAGCCAAAAAAGAAAAAGCATCTAAAAATAACGGTGAATATAAAGGGTAATCATGAAGAGGGACGGACCTTGCCAGGCAAGGTCCGTCCCTCTCGTCAGGTTTGGATGAAGGATTGGATACGGTCAAGCCCTTCTGTCAACTGGTCCATGGAGCAGGCATAGGATAGTCGGAAGTATCCTTCGCCGAACTGGGAAAAAGCATCTCCAGGAACGACAGCCACCTTTTTCTCTTGGGCAAGTGCCAACGAGAAATCAAATGAACTCAGAAGAATCCGGTCAGGTATTTTGACGAAAAAGTAGAAGGCTCCGTCGGGTTTGACGATTCCTTTAAATCCCATCTCAATTAATCGGTTGTATACATAGTCCCTTCGTTTCTTATATTCTTTCTTCATATCTGCCGCATCATCTTTTCCCACTGTAAGAGCTTCATATGCTGCTTTTTGAGAAACGGAAGAAGCACAGGAAACATTGTACTGGTGAACCTTTATTAGATGCTTAGAAATTGATTCTGGAGCGAATACCAGCCCTATCCTCCAACCAGTCATACTATGTGATTTAGATAGACCATTGACGACGATGGTTTGTTCTCTTAAATATTCGGCAATGGAATAATGCGAATCATCAAAGGTAAGCTCGCTATAAATCTCATCAGCCAACACAAATATATTTCTATTTCTAAGCAAGTCGGCAATCTCTTTCAATTCTGCTTTGGATAAGCTTACCCCAGTTGGATTGGATGGATAAGGCAATATGACACACTTTGTAGAATGGGTTAAGCTCCCCTCAATAAGAGCGGCATCCAACTTAAAATCATTTTGTGTGATATCAATATGTATGGGATTAGCACCACAAAGTTTAATGATGGGCTCATAGCCTGGATACACGGGTCCCGGGATAAGGCAGTCATCTCCCTCGCAAAGGATGGTACGAAGAATCACATCGATCCCCTGAGAAGCTCCGTTTGTGACTATGACCTCATTTACAGGGTTATAATGTACATTATATTTTTCTTTTACATATGAAGCCGCAGCTTCACGTAATTCGAGAAATCCTGCATTATGGGTATAGGAAGTGAAGTCATCATCAATGGCAGCCTTACCCGCGTCTTTGACATGTTGTGGGGTAGGGAAATCCGGCTGACCGATTGTCAGGGAAATGATGTCGTCTATGTCTGCCACCATATTAAAAAACTTTCGAATTCCTGATATCTGGATGTCCTTGATCCGAGGGTTAATATACTGTTCCAATACGTACACCTACTTTAATAATTTGATTCATATTTTATCATTAATTCCATCTTTTACGTAGTGATTTTGTTTGAATGGTGAAGAAAAAGGGAAAGGATAAAAAAATAAATAAATAAATGTCAGTTAGGGAGAGCCATATGATTCGCACGAGTATTATTATGGAAAATGGGGAAATTGAACAGAATGTTCCCTTATCCAGAATTAAAGAAAATGGTGTTAAATGGTATTGGGTGGATTTTTCAGAGCCGACCAGCAAGGATGTCCGGTTACTTAAGCTGTATTTTCGATTCCATCCACTTGCGATAGAGGATTGCCTGGACGATTTCAGTCAGCGGGCTAAGCTCGATTTTTATGATCAATACATATTCGTCCTTCAGCATGCCATTAATCAGAAGACACTGGATTCCCATGAAGTTAATATGTTTGTGAACGCAAGTTTTATCGTAACCTTTCATAAACAGCCTGTCAGGGAAATCAATAATGTATGGGAAAAGGTTCGGCAAGAAGGGGATCAGCTCAGTCCTTTTAAGGTCATGCATGGAATTGTTGACCGGTTAGTGGACGATTATTTTCCTCTGGTTTATCGTATTGAAGATCGCCTCAATAAGATAGAAGATAACACGAATGAAGATTCGGATAGTGATCTGATGGATGAATTATTCGATATTCGTCATGATATGTCAAAGTTAAGAAGAACCCTTGTGCCCATGAGGGATTTATTGTATCGTATCAGCAATTCCGGCAGATTGAATGCACTCAAAGAAGAGCAGCTCTATTTAAATGACGTGTACGATCATTTAATTAAGCTTGTCGAGATGCTTGAATCGTATCGTGAATTTTCATCAGATATCCGGGATAATTATTTATCCATTAACTCAGATAAAATGAATAATATCATGATGACCTTAACCGTCATTACGACGATTTTTATGCCTCTTACGTTTATTGCGGGTCTGTATGGGATGAACTTTGTCTATATGCCGGAACTCGATGAGAGAAGCGGATACTTTATCGTTCTCGGGGTTATGGGTATCATAGCGCTGATTATGTTTGGTTTCTTTATGAAAATAGGCTGGCTCAGATTCAGCACGAAAAAACGTAGAAAACGAAGGAGGCTCCTTCGTTTAAAATAATTAAGGTAAAAAAGCAGTGATTCCAAAGGGGAGTTCTGCTTTTTTATCTGGGTATCATGCAAATGATCAGCGGCGGTCACGATGGTGATTAAATTTCCGATGAAATTCCCGTAAACGGTAGATTTTTTTGAAAAAAAACGTTATATTGGTTGAGGACAAAAAAAGAAGAATTGGGACTAAAGAAGAGTCCCGAGAGGTTCTAGCACAACCCTCTATAAAAAACTAAGGAAAACGGCATCCTTAGGTGTCGTTATTTTTTGTTAATGGCAATTTTAAAGCCAACGTTATAGGGTATTACAGAATCTCTTTCTTCTTTTCATGGCAAAAGAGCCTGTAGAAAAGAAAGGAGACCTTTTATGAACACAGAGAAAGCGTTAGTCGTTTTTAGCGGAGGTCAAGATAGTACAACGTGTTTGTTTTGGGCAAAACAACAATTTAAAGAAGTAGAAGCGGTAACATTTAACTATGGTCAGAGGCATGTTACAGAGCTGGACTGTGCAAAAGAGATTGCAGAAGATCTGAAAGTCCCTCACCATGTATTAGATATGAGTTTATTAAATCAATTGGCACCAAGTGCTTTAACACGGGCAGATGAAGAGATCACTCATCAGGATGGTGAATTACCGTCTACATTCGTTCCAGGAAGAAATCTATTATTCCTGTCATTTGCAGGCATACTAGCGAAGCAAATCGGAGCACGGCATATTGTAACAGGTGTATGTGAAACGGATTTCAGCGGCTATCCCGATTGCCGGGATATTTTTGTCAAATCCTTGAATGTTTCCCTCAATTTATCCATGGATGATCAGTTTGTGATCCATACTCCACTCATGTGGATCAATAAAGCACAAACGTGGGAAATGGCAGATGATTTAGGTGCTTTCCGTTATGTACAGGAAAATACACTCACTTGCTATAATGGAATAAAAGGCAGCGGGTGCGGTGAGTGTCCTGCATGTCAGCTTAGACAAAAAGGGCTGGAAGAATATAAAAGTGCAAGTAAAGGGGGAGAGTGAAGATGATACAACAAATCTACCCGACTCCTGACCACACGTATGAATTTGAATTAAATAAAGATATGCATTTTGCGGCAGCCCATTATATACCACATGCAGATGCAGGAAGCTGTCAGGATATCCATGGTCATACGTACTTTGCCAATATTACTATTGGAGGGGATCAGCTTGATGATTCCGGGTTTCTTATTAATTTCCAACACATCAAAAATCTGATTCATAAGCGATTTGATCATAAGGTCATGAACGAAGATGAATTGTTTTCTGCAGAGAACGGCAATATGTTCCCCACCACTGAAGTTGTAGCGAAAGTGATGTGGGAAATCATTCAGGGTCATTTAGATACACTGCCTCACCAGCCTAAGTGCCTTCAAGTATTTTTAAGAGAAACACCGACAAGTTACGTCATATACAGACCAAAGGGGAGACAATCATGAAGAAAATCCCCGTTTTAGAAGTATTTGGTCCAACCATTCAGGGTGAAGGTATGGTAATTGGTCAAAAGACGATGTTTATCCGAACTGCCGGATGTGATTATAGTTGTGCATGGTGTGACTCTGCATTTACGTGGGATGGTTCAGCCAAAGAGGATATTCAGCTTATGACAGCTGAAGAAGTGTGGAACAGACTAAAAGAAGTAGGGGGAAATAAGTTCTCCCATGTAACGATTTCAGGCGGGAATCCTGCTCTATTGGCTCATTTGAAGGAGCTTATCGAGATTTTAAAGGAGAATGATATTGCTTCGGCCTTAGAAACACAAGGAAGCCGCTGGCAGGATTGGTTCTATGATATAGATGATCTGACTCTTTCTCCAAAGCCACCAAGTTCGAAAATGGGGACTGACTTTGAGAAACTGGATCATATCGTTCATCGATTAAATGAAAATCGCTCACAATTCAGCTTAAAAGTAGTTGTCTTTGACGAACAGGATTTAGTATATGCCACAGAAATTCATAAACGCTATCCTGATGTTCCATTCTACATCCAGACAGGTAATCCTTCTGTTTCTGAAGGAGATACACCTAAACTGGTATCAAACTTGTTATTGGATTATGAAACGCTCATTGAAAAGGTCTGTGATAGGGAAGAATTAAATCAGGTGCGGGTACTCCCGCAATTGCATACCTTGGTATGGGGGAACAAGCGTGGAGTGTAAGAGAAAAGCGATTGAAGGGAAGCCTTTCAATCGCTTTTTCCTTTTTACTTTCGAGGATTTTCATTCTGCTCCTGATTTATTTTCCTTTGACCTTCTATGAAAGAAAGTTCAAAGGGTTCGTCCTTTCCATCCACGTTCTTCCCAAAGGCAATAATGGGAAGATTGTTTTGTGCGGGAAGAATGTGGTCACTTATTTCATCAAAATCAGGCAGGGGCTGGTTATCTGAAAACCTACGATCGGTCATATAAACACCTCCTCTCCTTAGTATGTATAGGGATTCATTTTCTATTACCTTTTAGGTCACGGTATAGAAAGTGAGGGTTGAAAAAGATTCCCGAACGGACTGCCGACTTTTTCATGATTACCTGTAAAGATGTTTCTTAAATGTACGATATAAGAAGAGTAAGGCAAATACTCATGTTTGTATGGAAGGACGAAATACAATTGAATCAAACAAACGGTATTCTTCTTGAAAGTGGAACCAATGAACTAGAGATAGTTGAATTCGAAGTTCAACACAATAAATTTGGTATAAATGTGATTAAAGTGAAGGAAATTATTCAACCCACTCCAGTCATTCCCATTCCTCATTCCCACCATCATGTGAAAGGGCTCATTCAATTGAGGGGAGAGGTTCTTCCAGTTATTGATATGGCAAGGGTTCTTGGTGTGGAAGAGGAGGAAACACCCAAATCAAAGTATATTGTTGCTGAGTTTAATCAACAAAAGGTCATTTTTCACGTACATAACGTAACTCAAATTCATCGGATTTCCTGGAATCAGATTGATAAGCCTTCAGAAATGTATTCAGGGGTTCATTCCGGAATAATAGGGGTCATCAAGCGAAACGAATCAATGATATTGTTATTGGATTTTGAGAGTATTATGCTGGAAATCAATCCTGACACAGGGATCCGGGTGGAACAAGTGAAGAGGTTGGGACCAAGGGAGAGAAAGAATAAGAAGATTGTTGCTGCGGAGGATTCTCCTCTACTCCGTAAGCTTTTGAATGATACGTTGAGTGAAGCAGGATATGACGAAGTGGAGTTCTTCGAAAATGGAGCCGATGCATTCAACTATCTGGAGTCACTAGTTGGGGGAACTCAAGATATTGAAGAGACTGTTCAGCTTGTGTTAACAGATATTGAAATGCCGCAAATGGACGGGCATCATTTGACCAAAAGAATCAAGAGTCATTCTAAGCTCAGTAAACTGCCTGTAATCATTTTTTCTTCACTAATTACAAAAGATTTAAAACATAAAGGTGAAATGGTCGGAGCAGAAGATCAAATCAGTAAACCGGATATTGCTGAACTCATTATGAAAATCGATCAACATATATTGTAGAAGCTAGGGCAAATAAAGACATACAAAAGGGTCCCAGCATTTCATTTGGCCGGAACCCTTTAGAAGAAATATGCGTTAATGTACTAAAATCGTTGAGCATTAAAAGAAGCTATCGCCCAACTTTTTGAAGACGGGTTTTTGATAATTGTTCTTTCCGGGCTTTCGAGGCTTTTCATTCTGTTCGGACATCCCTGTATATTGCTCTAAAATTCCTTTTGCCTGCTGAAGTCCCATCTTACATCTAGGATTTCTTAACGATTGATCAAGCGACCCCAGGTGAGGCAGGTCCTTGAAATCTTCCTTTGATGGTGGGATATGAAAGGTATAATCTCCGCAATCAATCAATACGTCAGATTGTTGTTGGCTGTTCTTTGGGTTGTTGGAGAAGTGAAGTCCAACTTTCTTCGCTTTACCTTCCCGGATCATTTTCATTAAAGCTCGTTTTTTTAATGAATATAAGTATTTTGGGTTACCTGCTGTTTTCGCATGACGATTCACAGTGAAAATAGCTTGAGAGAGGGTAATTACGGATGTGGAAGAAGGGGTGGATTTACTAGTATTCCTCAAGTTATTGTCTCCTTTCCATTGTATTAACCTCCATTATACCTCCTTTTTCTGGTATTGGAAAGGTACGGTGGGGAGTTTCTTTTTGAAAGATGAGTATATTTGGGACGGCGTTCTTTCTATTGGATGAAATATAAATTAACTTAAGCGGGAAAAGGAGTACCCGGTCCTAAAGGTGAAACTTGTAGAGAGTAAATATCAAAAGGCTCAACCTAAAGAATGTACTCCATACATTTTCAGGTGAGCCTTTTTATTATCTTTGGGGGTATATATTAATATTCTCTGTAAAGTTGTACGGTGATGATTGAAAATTATTCCCTCCGTATGGTTGTGGGTAAGCAGGATAAGGATACCCTCCGTATGGCGGGTAAGGTGGATAACAAGCAGGACCGTAGCAAGGTCTGTTGAAAAGGAACGGGCTAATGGCCAATCCGGCTAAACCACCTGCTAAAAACGGTAATCCAAAGAAGGGGAAGAAGCGTTGATCTCCTCCTCTATACTGTGGATAACTCTGATATGGGTAATATGCATGTCGATACATTAAACGAAAAACCTCCTCTCTCTATTCACTTTAGTGTATGGTTCAAAATCGACCAACGCGCCTGTCTCACATATAATAGGCAGATGAATCAAGTGATCGAATGGGTCTGAAGTAATGGAATATAAAGAAAATAGTGTATATTCTTACAGGAATGTAGGAAATTCTTAGTTTAACTAGTAAAATATAATCAGGATACTTAATACGGAAAATGACAGAAGCCTAAGAGGATGACGAATCCATGAAATCGACTAACAATAACAATACCATTGGACAAGGTCAAGAGGTGCTTGACACTGTTTTGAAAGAACTAATTTTAGATCATATTCATGATATGATTTTCATTATGAAGGTTGAGGAGGGACCTGCTTTCAGGTACCTATACATAAATGAATCAGCTAGAAGGTACACGTCCATTCAACATGAGGATATGGGACGCTTATTGGAGGAAGTAGTTTCATTTGAGACGGCTACTGACATACAGAAGAAATACATTGAACTTGTGCAATCAGGAGAGAGCATTATCTATCAGGATACGTTTTTCCTTTCGAATGGAAGTCAAGTTGTAAATGAATCGATTCTTACACCTATCAAGAATCGATATGAAAAAGTAGAGTACGTTGTTTCCATTACAAGAGATATTTCTTCGTCCATTGCAGAGAAGAAGAAATTAGAAAAAGCGAAAGAACGATACAAATCCATTATTGAACATAATCTGGATGCCATATTTATTCTGGACTCCCATGGGTTCATAAAAGAGTCTAACGGAGCAGGATGCACATTAACCGGCTATTTGAAAGAAACCCTTGTAAACATGAGTATCTATGATTTGTTTCATTCTCAAAATGAGTACACCCTAACCGAGTCACTTACTCAAGCTTTGAAGGGAACGCCCTCTTCCATTGTTAATTGTCTTCTTCTAAACGAAGCAGGAGAAAAGAAGATCACTCAGCTAAAAATGATCCCCATCGTAGTAGAAGAAAAGTGTGATGGTTGTTATATTATCGTGAAGGATATAACCAAGCACCATGAACAGAATGAAATGATTCATTATATGGCTCTACATGATCAATTAACTGGTCTTTGGAACAGGAAAGCACTGGATGATCATGTTCCTTTAATCATTCATAATATGGAAGAAAGAGGTATAGAGCTCTCGCTTTTATACTTGGACTTAGATCGGTTTAAATTTGTAAATGACACCCTTGGTTTAAAGGGGGGCGACCGGTTTCTCCAAAAGATCACAGAACGTTTGGTAACTCTTACGAATGAAGAATGTTTATTGTACAGGCAAGGCGGTGATGAATTTATCTATCTGTTGAAGAATAGTAATTTTGAAGATACCAAGACGAAGGCGAAGGAAATCTTAGCGCTGTTCAAAGATCCTTTTACTATTGATGAGCAGGAGTTTTATATCTCTCCTTCGATTGGAATCAGCCGTTATCCTGCAGATGGATATGATTCTAATTCACTCATTCAAAAAGCTGCTCAAGCTCTCTTTGAAGTAAAAGAAAAAGGAAGAGCTCATTATCGCTTCTATCAAACGCATATGAAATCAAGCTTTCCTAATTATATCATTATGGAATCCCACTTACGAAAAGCCATTCAAAAGGGTGAGTTGTACGTCCATTATCAACCACAGGTGAATTTATCGACCGGTGCGATTGATAGCTTCGAAGCGTTAATTCGCTGGAACAACCGCAAATTTGGGTTTGTATCACCGGCACAGTTCATTCCCTTGGCAGAAGAAACAGGTTTGATTGATCAGATTGGCGAATGGGTAATGGAGCAAGTATGTTTACAATTGCAAAAATGGAGGAAAAAAGGTTACAGGACAGTGCGTGTGGCCATCAATATTTCGCCTAAGCAATTTCTGCAGGAGCAATTAGTGGATAGAATTGATTTCTATTTATCAACGTATAATATTCCTGCTTCATGCATAGAAATTGAAATTACGGAGGGAGCCATGCAAGACACTCAACAAACATTGAAAATGCTGAAAAAGCTTAAAAATCTGGGTGTGTACATTTCTGTTGACGATTTTGGAACAGGATATTCTTCACTTCATTATTTGAAACGATTTCCAATCGACATATTAAAGATCGACCAATCCTTTGTGAGAGAAATTGGAATGAATCAGAAGGACTCTGCCATAACGACTACTATCATCCATCTTGCACATAGCCTGGGGCTTGAAGTGATTGCTGAAGGTGTAGAAAGTGAGGGGCAAGTCGAATTTCTTAAAGAGGCGAACTGCCAAAAAGCTCAAGGCTACTTCTTTAGTAAACCGATTTGCCCGAAGGAAATCGAGGAACAGCAATTTGTTCTTATGTAATGTTCCTCCCCTAATTACTTGAAGCAGCCTTGAAGATACATTTTATGTTCATACTTTTTAACGTTCGCCCGGCAAATGCAATGAAATGTTTGACAGAGTAGTTCCTATGACTTATTTTAAAGTGAGGAGAGTAAAAGATTCATAGACTTGAAGCAAAATCGCAGCCGAAGTGAATCAGAGTTCCGAATGCTATATGAAGGAGTGGGATTATGAAAAAGACAAAAAGTATGGAAATCCTATTTCTCCCTACCGATAGAGGAACGGTTAAAGTATATGTATATGGCTTTAAATCTCCTCGATCTTTAGGCCAGGTAGTTGTTTCATATAATAATGTTTCGATTGAAGCAAAAGGATATAAGAGAAATAAAACCATTATCAAGGCGTTGGCGCAATTACACGAAACCATTGTTAACAATCCGGATGGTTGATTTTTCAGACTGATTTTTAAGAAAAGGATATTTTCTTAAAAATCAGTCTTTTTTTATCATTTAAAATGGTTGCAACACAACTCTATATGATAAAATTGTGAGTGAACATTCATTCATTAATAAGGGGGAGTTACATATGGGAGAACAACAAGTTGTGATTGTAACAGGCGGTTCAAATGGTATGGGGAAATATATGGCGAAGCACTTTGTAGAGTCTGGCGCAAGCGTCGTCGTAACAGGGAGAAATGAAGAACGACTTCAATCGGTGAAGGAAGAGTTTTCGTCTCTTAGTGGAAACATTGAAGTATTTCAAATGGATGTAAGGGAACAAGACCACGTAAAGGCGATGGTTGAATTTACGGCAGAGAAATTCGGCAAAATTGATGTACTCATTAACAATGCAGCAGGAAATTTTATATGTCCGGCGGAAAAGCTTACTCCAAATGGTTGGAAATCTGTTATTGATATCGTTTTAAATGGAACGTTTTTTTGCTCACATGCTGTAGGGAACTATTGGATTGAGCACAAACAAAAGGGATCCATCATTAATATGGTTGCCACTTACGCTTGGAACGCGGGTGCAGGTGTGGCTCATTCAGCTGCAGCAAAAGCAGGAGTCTTATCGTTAACGCGCACACTTGCCGTCGAGTGGGGCCATAAATACGGTATTCGTACAAATGCCATTGCACCAGGACCAATTGAAAGAACGGGTGGAGCCGAGAAGCTTTGGATTTCAGAAGAGGCAGCAAAAAGAACAATTGACAGCGTCCCATTAAAACGATTAGGAACACCGGAAGAAATTGCCGGCCTTGCTTATTTTATTGCGTCAGATCAAGCGGCGTATATAAACGGAGAATGCATTACAATGGATGGAGGCCAATGGCTTAATCAATTTCCATTCTAATATAAGCAGGAACAAAGGATTAAAGCTTTCCCCATATGTCAACACGACATGGCAGGGAAAGCTTTTTTGTTTATGTCTTTTCAATTCCACTGTATAGTTGTGTTATAATTATGCAAAAAAACTTGAGTTATGGTGGGGGAGTGCGCATGGACGCATTAGAAGTATTAACCAATATAGAAAAAGTGATTCCGTACTTTCAACCAATTTTCAGTGCGGATGAACATAAAATTATCGGATACGAAGTATTAGGTAGAATGGAAGTCGATGAAGGGGTCATTGAGAGTCTCGGACCGTTCTTTGGAGATGAAGAGATACCGGATGAATATAAAATGGAAGTGGATGAACGTGTAACCAGACTGGCTTTAAGTAAGTTTGTACATGAGAAACAGGAGGGATACATCTTTTTAAACCGGGATGCAAGACTATTGATGCTTGATCACGGGGAATCTTTTCTGGAGCTCCTTCAAGAGTACGAAAAAAAGGGTTTGGATTTAAACAGGACAGTGATTGAGCTTTCTGAAAAAACGTTCGTCGGAGACTTCGATCAGCTTGTTCATCTGCTGCTGTATTACAAAACATACGGAATTAAAATTGCGATCGATAATGTTGGAGGTAATAGTGGTCAGTTGGATCGACTATCGCAATTCTCACCGGATATATTAAAGGTGGATTTATTCCAACTTCGAAATGATGCTGGTAATAAAGTCTACAAAGATATATTGTACAGTTTGTCAATGCTGGCCAGAAAAATCGGAGCCTCCCTCTTATTCGAGAATATCGAAATCAACTTTCAACTGCAGTTTGCCTGGTTGAATGGCGGCCGTTATTATCAAGGATTTTACCTGCAGCGCCCGTCAGCCTCATTTTTGAAACCCGATCTTCTAAAAGAAAAGCTGAAGGAAAAATGCCAGGACTATATTCGATATGAGAAGAAGCATCTTGAAGCAGGATTTGAATTCGCAGATGTCCTGCACAAAGAAATCAGTCAAAATCTGATTATGATAAAAAAACAATGCACAGAATTCGATGACGTACTCTTTGAGTTAGGAAAGAATTTTACCGATAAATGCTTCAGGCTATACATTTGTGATGAAAATGGCTTCCAAGTGACTAGTAACGTTGTTAAAGATGAACATAAATGGAAGATTGAACCAAGGTACAAAGGGAAGAACTGGAGCTGGCGCCCGTACTTTCTGGAAAATATCATTCGTATGAGGATCAATAAGAAAGGTTTATTATCTGATATATACAGCGATATCGATTCAGGAGAATCCATTCGTACGTATTCCTTTCCATTTGGCAATGGCTTGTATTTATTTATGGATCTTTCTTATGAATTCTTATTTGAGGAGGATGGTTTACTCTTTTAATTACCTGTTTGTTCAGTCTGCCCTTTTCTTGATGTCCAGCTACAGGGCTTAGAGGCTCGAGGTCATAAGATGAGCCTACCAAAAAGGCAAAGAGCGCCTTTCCGGTAGGCTCATCTTATGCTTGTCGCCTCTGAACAAAGCCCTTCCGCTTTTCTTGTATAGCCTACTCTTTATAGGACAAATTATTCTTAAGGACATATTGTAAGGAGGGGCTATGATGAGTATATATATGATTGTGCTTTCCCTGATTGTTATAGGGATAGCCGGTTATTCGTTAGTGTATACCTTTAAACTTGCTGGACAGGAGAAGCGGCTGAAGGGTGAATATGACACAGATATACCGGATGTTGTCAAGGAGCACCCTTATATTCGGAATCCTATTTTCGTGTCTATATTGATTGCAACCATTTTAATTACACTGTTTATTATATATTGGTCCGTTCGCTATTTATCTTAAGTAAGAGGGTGCCGCATGTTATCATGCGGCATCCTTTTTTGGTTAAATGTACCATTGATTTTTGTGTTTGATTGTCACATATAGGGGGAAATTTACAACCAAACCAAAATATATGTCAATCCTTGTTAGGATTTAACGAACAATTGATAACCTATCGACAATTTTCCATTGCTACAATATTTTTAACAAGCATATTAAGGAGGGAAAGCATATGGAAAAGAAAAAATTATGGCTATTATTTCTTATTTTAGGGCTCGTTATAGCGGCATGTGGACAAGTCAGTCAAACCCAAGCCTCAGAATTTTCTGAAGAAAACGCATTATCTCTTGTAGAAAATGCCTTTCATACCCAAGTATCATTGAGTGAAAAACCACAATCTAAGAAACAGATTAATGAAAAGTTGTCACAGTACTTTACAAAGGATCTTACAGAAAACTTCATCCGTGAGAATGTGTATGAAGTAGAGGGTGGTTATATCACATTTGGATCTGACTTTGCACCACACTATATTCCTTTTTTTAAGTATGATGATTCTACTAAGGTAGAATACATAGATGGAAAATGGTATGTCTGGGAAGAACGAACAGGTGAGGAAGAAGGGCCTGTATCAACGGATTCCGGTGTAGAGGCTGTCGTGGTTAATGAAGAAGAAGGTTCATGGAAGGTTTCATCCATTACATACGTATTACCGGAAAAGCTTCAAACCGAATAAATAAAAAAGTTGGCCATAAGAGAATGGCCAACTTTTTTTGTTGATGAATAATCTAAATGCCTATTTGTTTAAAGCTGCAGTCAGGGCTTCAAGATTAAATCCTGTTATTACCTCAGAGTCCACTGTGATGGTTGGGGTGGAATAAGATTTCAGCTCTTTCACAAGATAATTTCTTGCTTGTTCATTTTGTTTGATATCGATTTCTTTGTAGTCAACATTGTGTTCTTTCAGAAACATTTTGACTACTTCACAAGGGGGGCATTCTGGTTGAGAGTATAAAGTGACAATTTTCATGATGTTTCTTCTCCTTTGCTTTGCCTTATGAAATAATCTACGATTCCCATTGCAGATACATTCATATCAAGCTTTAATAATTTGAAAATCGGATTGGCCTGATCAACGCCTCTTTGGATCATTTTACTCTTCGTTAGTTCAAAAAGTACAGAAGTTATCGTTTTTACGTTCTCTTCAACTGTTTCAACGGAAGAGAACTGTTCCTTACTTTTTTCCATGAAAAGGTCAAGCCATTTTTCTACTTCCCCTAATGCAAATGATACTTCTTCAGTGACACCATAATGGCCAAAATACAAACGATCCAGCTGTAATTCCTTGTACAAACGAATGGAATCCTTCATTCGTTCAGGACTAAATTGGTTGGGGGAAGTGGAAGGGAAGTAAAAGTGCTTTGACCCAACAGTATACTGGATGCCGCATGTGTCCCCGGTGAACATCCCATTTGAAACAGAATCAAAGATGCTAAAATGGTGATTTGCATGACCAGGAGTGTCCAAAAACGTTAATGTACAGCTTTCGCTCAGTTCCAGCTTTTCTTCATGTCCCATCACAATTATTCGTTCTTCAGGAATTGGCACAATCGGGTGAAAAAGCTCATCGAATTTTTCTCCATATACTGCTCTTGCTCCTCGGATCAAGCGTGTCGGGTCAACTAGGTGCCGCCTCGCTTTCGGGTGAACGATGACCTTTGCGTTAGGGCATTCTTTCAGAAAAAGACCTGCACCTCCCGCATGATCAAGATGGATATGAGTTAAAATTATGTATTGAATATCTTCAAGATTAATGTTTAACTTAGAGAGACCTTTTTTTAGGTGAGGTATAGAAGGACTGGCAGACGTTTCGATAATGGTAAGGGACTCTTCGTTTATTATATAACTTCCTGTACGTTCCTGTAATGACAGATCCATTAGATCAACTAAGGATATTCGAGAATCTATACGATAAATACTCATCCAATCAATCCTTTCCGGGGAGAATATATTTCTACCCTTTCATTATAAAGGAATTTATGTAGAAAAAGGACAAAACATTAGATTTAACAGGATAGAATCTGGTACAATGCAAAAGCTATGACCAAGAATTAGAACAGGAAAGGAGAGACCAATTATGTCTCAGCTTCTTGGAATTATACAAAGATTAAAATCATTACAAGAACAAGGTGAACAAGGGGAAACTCAACAACGATTTTTCGAATACAATGGAAAGAAAATTTGTGAGGTAAAGTATTTACCGAAGCAAGATACATTCGAAATTGAAGTCATGAATGAAAAAGGAAGCAGTTTTCCTTTCGATAACATAGACATTACAGCGATTGAAATTTTTGAACTTCTACAAGAAGCTCAACAAGATTAATGCACTAAAGAGGTAACCATTTGGTTATCTTTTTTAGTCTTTAATTCAATCGTCAAAACATACTTTTTTGTTTCGATATGTTAAGATGGTTAGTGTCCTCTTCTTTTATTTATAGATGGGCACGCAAATTCTTATTTTTTAAAATGAGGGGTTATACATGATTTCATTGAGTAGCAAGGAGTTATTAGAAACGAATATTAAAGATTTCATTATTCCTTCTGAGAAGGTGGCTCATGTTCAAGTGGGGAATTCCCTGGAGCATGCGTTACTATTACTCACTAAGAGTGGTTACTCAGCCATCCCTGTGCTTGATCCGACATTTCGCTTTCAGGGCTTGATTAGTTCAAGTTTAATTACCGATTCCATTCTTGGTCTCGAGCGTTTTGAGTTTGAACAACTTGAAGCAAAGAAGGTAGAGGAAGTCATGACAACTGAATTTCCCATTGTATCCTTACAATCGGATTTTAAGAAAGCACTTGAGCTTTTAGTGGACCATCCATTCCTATGCGTGGTTTCTGATGACGGATACTTTGAAGGGATCATGACAAGGAGAGTTGTGTTAAAGCAGCTTCAACGACAACTGTTTAAAAGGGATTAAACCCTTCATGATAGTTACATAATGTTAAGATCATATAGGATGGCATATTTGTCATCCTCTTTATTTTACGCTCTTTTCGTAAAGTTTGTGGCTATTATAGATAAGAAAGTACTAGTTGATTTCCGCTCCAGGATGCTCGCTTTCCGCGGGGCTGGCGGTGAGCCTCCTCGGCTGCGCCTCCGGGGTCTCACCTGTCCAGCTATTCCCGCAGGAGTCGATCATCCTTCCGCTGCAACCAACTTTCTGAGCATGAATTCTTAATCGAAAACAATTAAAACAAGCTTTCTAGAAAACAATCTCATTGAAGGTAAGGAGAGATTGATTGTCTTAAGGAAGTATTTTTCAAGTATTTTTTTTAAAAGCACAAGTTGAAGCTCTGTCACAAAAAACCTATAAAAGATGGTGAGGGGAACTGCGCAGACTCCTGCGGTAGTACGGGCGTGCCGAGACCCCGTTCGGCTAAGCTGAGGAGGCTCGGCCGAACGCTAGCTGCAAGCGGAGCAGTTCCCCTCACCATCCAGCGCACACTAATTGACAGAGCCTTGCAGAACTCATGTTAAAAACAACAATCTTTCCGAAAAGAGCGTTATTTTATATTGAACACGATTTAAAGGAGAACAAGATGAGCAGTTTAGAAATGAATTCAGTCAAAAGGACAAAAAAACCGCTTGTATTGGTTGCAGTGATGCTGGCTATGTTCATGGGGGCCATTGAAGCAACAATCGTCTCTACTGCCATGCCTGCCATCGTAGGGGATCTCGGTGGTTTTTCTCTTTATAGTTGGGTGTTCTCTGCTTATCTTTTAATGAATGCCATTACGGTCCTGATTTACGGAAAGCTATCTGATTTATTTGGAAGGAAGCCGATCATCACGATTGGGATCGTTATTTTTCTTATCGGCTCCATCTTATGCGGGTTTTCTCAAACGATGGAACAATTGATCCTATTCCGATTTATACAGGGCTTTGGAGCTGGAGCGGTACTTCCTATGGCCACTACCATTGTTGGCGATATATATTCCAAGGAAGAACGTGCGAAAATACAAGGGTATTTATCAAGTGTGTGGGGGATATCTGCCATTAGCGGACCACTTGTCGGAGGATTATTGGTTGAATATGCAAGTTGGAGATACGTCTTTTGGGTCAATATCCCGCTAGGCTTGTTATCCATTGTTGGTCTATGGCTTTACTTACATGAGAATGTTGAAAAGAAAAAACCGGTTATCGACTATGGGGGAGCTTTTCTACTGGTTGTTTCCCTCTCATTATTAATGTTTTTACTGGTGGAGGGAGGAGTTCACCTGCCTTGGAACTCTTGGCAGGCGATGTTCCTGATCATTCTTTTTATTTTGGGTTTTGTAGCGTTTATTTATCAAGAGCGACGAACGGCACAGCCGATGATGCCTTTTGATTTATGGAAGGTCCGTTCCATTTTGGTCGCCAATATCGTTTCATTAACAACAGGCGTCATGTTAATCGGTATTTCAAGCTTCCTCCCTGCCTTCGTACAAGGCGTCATGGAGCGAAGCGCAACGGTTGCAGGGTTTACATTAACGGCGATGTCGATTGGATGGCCGATTTCAGCAACAATCGCGGGACGTTTATTATTAAAGATCGGTTATTTTAGAACCTCCTTGATTGGTGGATTATCACTCATACTGGGTGGAAGCATCTTTGTCATGATGGACCCAACCTACGGTCCTTTATGGGCTGCGTGTGGATCATTCTTTGTAGGTGTAGGGATGGGACTCACTTCAACATCCTTTATCGTTTCCATTCAGTCTACTGTCGAATGGCAGGTTCGAGGGATTGCAACTGCCACCAATATGTTTATGAGGAATTTAGGTACGACGATAGGGGCTGCATTATTGGGTGGAATCCTGAACAGCCGCCTACAGACATACTTGGAAGAAAGCGATAAAGATTTTTCCATAAATGATGTGAATATGCTCTTAAACAAAGTGGAAAGAGAGAAATTATCTTCTGATGTACTTGACTTGTTTCAAGGTGCGCTTACAGGTTCCTTGAAATCCGTATACCTTGTTGTTCTCCTTTTCGCCCTGTTTAGCTTTGTCGGTATCCTATTCCTCCCAAGGGACCGTTCCCTAAAGAAATAGGTTTTTTCCGAGTTGTAATATAAGAATAAAAGTGAGGATGTTTAGTAGGATTTGTATATGTTTCGTAGAAAGCTTAGATGCTAGTCTTACAGCCATCTGAGCACCTACAAGGCCGCCTAGAGCAAAGGGGATGGCAACTCCCCAATCGACGTGGCCATTATGAAAATAGACTGTAAATGCACCTGAACAGCTTACAAAGGTTTGAAAACGGGTAAGAGCCACTGATTTAAGATACGAAAGACCGTGCAACAAATGAGTGTACATAAGCATGGTAGCCTGCCCCGGTCCAAATAAACCGTCATACGTACTGATCAAGTACAAAAATCCATAAGTCCGATAGTGCTTCTGTTTATTTTCCTTTGGCTGGAATCCTTTTATTATACTTAGTAAAAGAGCAAACAGCAGAAAGAAAAAGGCCATCCATTCGAGCAAAGAGGGAGATATGCTATCCGATAAAAATGCCCCTGTCACCCCCCCGACCAGTGCAATGGGAAGAATGGGTAAACATTCTTTCCATGAAACTTTCCGGTCCCTGATTAAATAAACAAAGCTTGAAAAAGAACTCATAATATTTGAAAATTTAGCCGTAGCAATGGCTGTATGAATAGGTAAACCAATTAAAAGCATCACCGGCATACCAATCAATCCGCCGCTCCCTGCCAAAGTGCCAATAAGTGCTACAACCAATCCAGTGAAAAAGAGAATCACTTCCATTATCCAACACCTCATTTCGAGTCTACTATCAGTGTATTCCATTCCGGATAATAATGAAATTTTATATAAATTAAGATATAATATAAGAAAAACTTATGAAGGTGAAAATATGGCGTTTTCTGAATATCAATTACTAAACGTACTGGCTCAGGAAATGAACATGCGTAAAGCAGCAGAGCGGTTATTTGTATCACAGCCGGCATTATCTCAAAGACTCCAGACAATTGAAAAGGAATGGGGAACAAAATTATTCCTTCGTTCTCAAAAAGGTCTGGCATTGACCCCTGCCGGTGAGCTTGTGGTGAAATTGGCTGAAGAGATGTTGCAGAAGGAAGAGAGTGTGAAGGAAAGAATTCAAGCTTTGGAGTTTGAGGTGCATGGAACCTTAAAGATTGCTTGTGCATCCATCGTGGGTCAGAATTGGCTGCCTAAAGTACTCAAACGATTTGTTGAAACCTATCCTCATGCCAAGATTTCTTTAATGACAGGGTGGAGCTCTGAAATTCTTAAAGCGATATATGAAAATGAAGTGCATATCGGAATTATCAGGGGAACTCCTGATTGGAAGGGTCCAAAACACCATCTCTTTCAAGATACATTGTACTTGGTGGATAGAGAAATCCAATCGATTGAAGAGGTCATGAAAACCGATCGACCGTTTATCCAATTTAAGAGTGATTCAAACTACTATCAGGAAATTCAGGATTGGTGGCATCGTCAATTCCAGACAACTCCGAAAAGAACGATTGTTGTAGATCAAATTGAAACATGTAAGCAGATGACTTTAAATGGAATCGGCTACGCAATATTGCCAGCCATCACTTTAGACGGCATGGAAGAAGACATTTATAAAGTACCTTTAATCGATGAACATGACTCGTTGATACACAGGGACACATGGTTACTCGGGTATGAATCCGCATTCCAATTAAGACAAGTGGAGGCGTTTGTTGAAGTTGTAAACGAATTCATTCATGAAAACTCATAGGATTCGCGTTTATGGCTTGTCTTCTACTCTTTAATTTGATAAAGTAATTCAAGAAAACGAATTCTGAATTTATACATAATTACGGAGGGTATTCTTATGAAAATGATGGACGCAAACGAAATTATTTCTTTTATTCAAAATAGTACTAAATCAACTCCTGTGAAAGTTTACGTGAAAGGTGATTTAGAAGGGATCGACTTTGGTTCATCTTCTCAAACCTTCCTTCAGGGAAACGCTGGGGTAGTATTCGGAGAGTGGAGCGAGCTTTCTACTATTCTTGAAGAAAATAAAGATAAAATCGAAGACTATGTATTAGAAAATGATCGTCGAAATTCTGCGATTCCTCTTCTTGACCTAAAAGGGGTTAAAGCGCGTATAGAACCAGGCGCCATCATTCGCGATCAAGTGGAAATCGGTGACAACGCAGTTATTATGATGGGTGCAATGATCAATATCGGTTCTGTAGTAGGTTCAGGAACGATGATCGATATGAATGTTGTACTTGGTGGCCGTGCTACCGTAGGGAAGAATTGTCATATTGGAGCGGGTGCGGTGCTTGCCGGGGTAATTGAGCCGCCATCTGCAAAGCCCGTCGTCATCGAAGACGATGTAGTCATTGGCGCCAATGCCGTTGTCCTTGAAGGTGTAACAGTCGGAAAAGGAGCTGTCGTTGCAGCTGGAGCGATTGTTGTGGATGATGTAGCTCCATACACGGTTGTGGCAGGTACACCCGCAAAGAAATTGAAAGACATTGATGAAAAGACAAAATCCAAGACCGAAATAAAACAAGAATTACGTCAACTGTAATCATTTCAACAATAGCATGATCAAGGAGAGAACGGACGGTCGGCGTCTGTTCTTTTCTTATAAGGTCTCATTTTCGCTAACTACCCATCTATTATTCATGTAAGGAGGATACCCATGTCTACTTTAGACTTTAAGTCGATCAGGAGAGATCTCCATCAAATTCCTGAACTTGGGTTTCAAGAGTTTAAAACACAGCAATACCTATTAAATTATGTTTGTAGCCTGCCTGCTGACCGATTAGAGATTAAGACCTGGAGAACAGGGCTCTTCGTTAAGGTTCATGGCACAAATCCTACAAGAATGATTGGCTACCGCGGGGACATTGATGGCCTGCCGATCACGGAAGAAACAGGATTGGATTTTCCTTCATCACATGAAGGGAGGATGCATGCATGCGGCCATGACTTTCATATGACGATTGAGCTGGGGGTTTTAACCCATTTCGTTAACCACCCTATAGAAGATGATCTTCTGTTCATATTTCAACCCGCAGAGGAGGGACCAGGTGGAGCGAAGCCTATGCTTGAAAGTGAAATCATGAAGGAATGGAGGCCGGATTGTATATTCGCACTTCACATTGCACCGGAATATGAAGTGGGGACGGTGGCTGTTAAAGAGGGGCTGCTTTTTGCCAATACGTCCGAGTTATTTATTGATTTTAAAGGGAAAGGCGGCCATGCTGCCTATCCTCATCATACCAAGGACATGATCGTCGTGGCCTCTTCCTTTGTTACACAAATGCAGTCGATCGTGTCAAGGAATGTCGATCCATTAGACAGTGCGGTCATCACCGTCGGAAAAATGGAAAGTGGGACGGTGCAAAATATCATTGCTGAAACAGCCAGATTGGAAGGTACCATCCGTACCCTTTCAGCCGAGTCGATGGAAAGTGTGAAAAAACGGCTGGAAGCGTTAATCGATGGTATGAAAATCAGTTATGATTGTGATATTCGGGTGGATTATGGCAGCATGTATCGCCAGGTCTATAATGATCCGGAGTGGACAAATCATTTCATTTCTTTTCTCCAAAAAACGAATCGGAACCTCGTAATCTGTAAAGAAGCTATGACGGGTGAAGACTTTGGTTATATGCTTGAGGAAATACCGGGCTTTATGTTTTGGCTTGGCGTGAATTCCCCATTTGGCCTGCATCATTCTAAATTAAACCCTGATGAAGAAGCGATAGACTTTGCCATCTCCCTTCTCTCAGATTATATTGGCGGAATAAAATAATGAGTATGAATCACGGAACGTTATCTACGGATATCGTTCCGTGATTTTTTTGTCAATACAAGAAAAATTAACATAAATTTCTAAAATGGTCTTGCTAAGAGTTTATAATAGTGTAAAATTACACTTAAGGTAGATGGAGAATGAGGAAAAAGATAAAAATAATAGAAACTTTTCCCATGATGATTACGTCTATTTTTGTAGAGAGAAAGAAAGAGGGGAATGCATGTGAAAAGATGGACGAAAGCAATATTTGTGATGACATTAGGGTTCTTGATGTTTCTTTTCATGGAAGATACAACACTCGCACAAGCGCAAATTAGAATTTCAGTGGAAGAAGGAATCGATGGAAAAGTGAAGGAGGGAAGAGGTTTCCCCCTTAAAGTAACCGTAGAAAATACAGGCTCTGATTTCAAGGGAGATCTATTGTTTGACTATGCTCCTTCCTTTCAGACCGGAGGATCAAGAGCGTTATCCATAGATGTGCCAGCAAACTCAAAACGTACATACACATTATCCATTCCAGGATTCAATGATGAAATCAGGCATAATTCCAATCAGGAAACCATTCATTTGTTCCAAGGATCTTGGGAAAAAGGAAAAGAAATAAAATTTAACGGAGATAAACGATTAACTCCTAATTTCATCTATAGCAATTATACGGCCATTGGATTATTGAGTGAAAATCCTGACCGTTTGAAGGGAATTAAAGGGGCTAACATGGGAGGAAATCAGGTAGAGACGTTAACGCTCACAAAGGAAAACATTCCTGAAGAGAAGAGCGGATTTCAAATGCTTGATTATCTTATCATTGACCAATTCAATATTTCAGAACTTAGCCAGGATCAACAAAGTGCGTTAAAAAGCTGGGTTGAGACAGGTGGTGTTTTAATTATTGGAGGGGCACCTCATTTGGAGGATACTCTTGGTTCTGCAGCAGATATGGCTCCTCTTATGTTCGGGGAAGAATCAACACTCTCCGACACTTCAACCTTTAATGTGAAAAAGAATATAGAGGCTTCCTTTAACTCATTAGCAATCTATAAAGGGACTGTTAAACCAGAATCGGATGTTCTGGTTGAGCAAGACGGGATACCATTGGTCGTGAAAAGTTCAGAAGGCTTAGGGGAAGTGTGGCAGACGGCATTCTCACTGGGTGATCCTGTATTAAATGCATGGGAAAGCTATGACGAATGGTTTGCAAATGTCCTTTCTAAAACAGAGCCATACTTTTTACTTGGCCAGTCCAACGGAGATCAAAGTTTCCTGGAGAGGATTTATTATGAAGTAGCTGACAGTAATGAGCTCTTTCCGACTACTAATTTTAAAATAAGTACTCTAGTCATCATTCTCATCATTTATTTGATTGTTCTTGTACCTTTGCTCTATTTCTTATTAAGAAAAGTGGATAAGCGTGAACAAGCATGGTGGATTATTCCTGTCATCTCGGTCCTCGTTTCCTCAGGGATCTTTATCACCGGGGCTAAAGATAGAATCTCGAAGCCTCATTTGAATCAAATGAGTGTCTTAAAAGTCGAGGAAGATAAGAGCGTACACGGAATTTCAGCATTTAGCGCGTTATCAAACTCCGGGGGGGACTATGATTTTATTTCAGATAAGCATCATTTAGATATCACACCTGCAAGAGTCAGGAATAGCCCGGGGGGAGTAAATCAGTATAAGTTTGCAGTTGAAGAGATGACGAAGGATAAACGATCCATTACATTTCGGGATGTAGAATACTGGTCCACGAGGACATTACTCGGTACAAGCGAAAAGGAAGAAGTAGGAAGGTTTATACCGGAATTAGTGTTAGAGGATCAAACCTTATCCGGTACAATTCAAAATGATTTTCCATATGATTTTACAGATGTATATATTTGGTCGGGGTCCAGAATGTATCGTCTGGGGGATATGAAAGCCGGGGATACCCTCGAAGTTGATAAAAAGCTTTCAACGAATTATTTATCTTCTCCTATTGGTGTGACACCGAATATTTCATCGCCATTACCGAATCAGCAAAATATTAAGCAGCAAAAGAAAGAACGGTTGGAAAACTTCGCATCCCAAATGATTTCTGCGGATAATGAAAATAACTCCCCGGTCATTTTTGGATATACAGATGCGGAGATATTCCATATGAAGATTAAGAACAAAGAATCCAAGTCTGAAAATTTCTCATTACTTTATCAACATTTTCCTTCCCTTGGAAATTATAAGGGTGCTATTACACTTAGGAATGAACAGCTTGATTTGGATGTATTGCCTGTTAAGGGACAGGTGATTGAGCATTACTCACATAATGGTGCAGATGAGATGGGACTCGAAGATGGGACATATGAGCTATCCATTCACCTCCCTAATCAAATTGAATTATCTAAGGTTACGCTTCATTCTTTAAATATGACTCTTCATACAGGAGGGGTGCTTCAGTTTTCTCTGGTCGATCCACAAACAGATGAACGGCTGGTGATTTCTGAATCATCCACGAACTCAATCGAAGTAAAAGAAAAATTGAACAAGTATATCAATGACAAAGGGGAAATCGTTTTCGAGTTTGAAAAACGATCTCAAGGGGATCCATTTGTTCGTCTCCCTGATATTGTGTTGAAAGGAGAGGTCCGACCATGATCGAGATTCAAAACTTATCTAAAAGCTATGGGTCGTTCCTGGCCCTTGATGATCTGAACTTATCCATTGAAAAGGGAACCGTATTTGGCTTTGTTGGTCAAAATGGAGCAGGGAAATCTACGACATTTTCCATTTTGGCTACTCTCTTAGCTCCTACTGAAGGAACGGCTACAGTGAACGGATTCAATATAAGTAAAGATCCCAAAATGGTCAGAAGGCAAATCGGCTATATGCCTGACTTCTTTGGCGTGTATGATCAATTAAAAGCTGACGAGTATCTGGACTTTTATGGTGCAAGCTATAAAATTCCTGCAGAGCAAAGAAAGAAACTCATTCCCCAATTGTTGGAACTGGTGAATCTATCTCATAAAAAAGATTCCTATGTTGACCTTTTATCCAGGGGGATGAAACAGCGTCTTTGTTTAGCAAGGTGCCTCATCCACGATCCGGAAGTGCTGATACTCGATGAACCGGCATCAGGGCTTGATCCGAGGGCCAGGATCGAAATGAGGGAAATTCTTAAAGAATTAAAGAAAATGGGGAAAACGATTTTAATTTCCTCTCATATCCTTCCGGAGCTTGCGGAAATGTGTGATGAAATTGGCGTGATTGAAAATGGGAAACTCGTAGCTCATGGTTCTGTTCAGGATATTCAATTTCAACTGCAGGCAGATAAACTGATTGTCGTGAAGGTAAGGGGAATGGTGGAGAGTGCTGTGGCATTCTTTGAAGACGACCCATTTGTTTCAAAGGTTGAAGTGGATGAGGAGAATAGAACGTTTCAATTTCTTTATAAAGGAGAAGAAACGGAGCAAATAGAGCTATTGAAAAAAGCTGTTTTAAACGACATCCAGATTGTGAGTTTCAAAGAGACTGAAACGAATTTAGAAGATGTCTTTATGGAGATCACGAAAGGAGTGACACTTACATGAAACAGTTACTCATCAATCCTATGTTAAATAAAGAATTTAAACTTCGCTTTCGTTCGTTTAAAGCATTTATCGGGATGTTATGCTACTTGATTGCCGTAGGAATTGTCGTGATCGGTTTCATCTATATGCAAACGCGATTTTCAAATACTGGTTATTTTCGTCCCGAAGAAAGCCGTGTGATGTTTATGATTCTCTCATTCTTACAGCTTGTTCTCGTGTTATTCATTACACCCGGGTTAACAGGCGGTGTCATCAGCGGAGAAAGAGAGAAACAAACTTTAAGCATGTTGTTGACGACGGAGCAAAGCTCAATGAGTATAATACTGAGTAAACTGGTCTCGTCCGTTTCTTATTTGTTATTACTCGTCGTCTCAAGTTTGCCTCTATACAGCTTTGTGTTCTTGTTCGGGGGAGTTTCCCCAACGGATTTACTTTTTGTATTCGGATACAGTTTGTTCATCGTTTTTGCATTTGGTTCCGTCGGAGTTTTATATTCAACGATTATCCGAAAGACAATCGTTTCCATGGTCACAACCTATGCAACGGTTCTGTTTCTCGCAGGGGGAACGTTATTCCTCTTCATGCTCTCAATGGCAATCGGGAGCGGCCCTTATCAGAATCAGACCAATCCTGCTCCGTATTTAATCGCCATGTTTAATCCGGGGATTGTCATGATGGGTCATTTTGAACCAATGGCGATTGAAGAAATATACACTCGCAGCGGCATTACGTTTCCATTATGGATTTCATTCCTGATCATTTACACTGTTCTTGGATTGATTTCCCTGTCCCTCAGTATCATGAAGCTACGACCAAGCATGAAGGTGAAGAGTGCTAAATAAAGGGTGAGAAGATGGAACAAACTCAACAATTTCTTCAATTGCTTCGGCAAATAAGAAAAAAGCTCTGGATCAATCAATTATGTTATTACATTCAGCTCCTGCTTGTTTGTGCAGGTGTCTTTGTTCTAGGCATCGTTTTGATGGCAGCGTTAGTTGTAATCCCATATTGGGAAAGAATCCTATGGGTAGGCTGCCACTCCATTTTCATTGGTGTTGCGATATTGTTTTATCGAAGGAGAGCCACCTTGAAGGATAGTGCCTTAACCTATGATGTGTTCGTAGAGGACAATCGTGTAAGTTCCGCTTATAGTAGCCTTCATAGTGGCCATGCTCTTTCTTCATTGGTCGTGCATGATGCATTGAATAAGATGAAAAGGGCTCATCCGGAAGTCTTGAAATATAGAAAGAAGAGAATTAAGCCTTCATTCCTGATAACAAGCGGAACTCTTATGCTTTTATCCTTACTGATTTTCACGCAGTGGAATACCTCTTTTCAGGAAGCGAATCGGATTGAGAAAGAAAAAGAGATCATTGCGGAGTCAAATAAAAGAATAGAAGAAAAGGCGAAAAAGAAAGAGAATGCTTCTATTAAAGAAAAACTGTTGAAAAAAAATGAAGAGCTCGGGAAAGTAAAGGAAGCGGCCAAACGATATGATGAAATAACCAAAAAAGTGAAAGAGCTCGAGTTTCATAAGAAATCAATAGAGAAACAGAATGAAAAGCTGCAGGAAGTGAAGAAAAGGATAGCGGATATTCATCTAGAGAACGTAAACAAAGCGCTTCAAGAAAAAAATAGCGATAAACTCCAGCGAGCTTTTAATCAATTGACAAAAGCACAAAGAGATCAGCTATTAATGGCTTTAAAATCAAAGGATATTGCCTCCTTGGAAGAATTATCAGAAATAATGAAAGAGTCGGATGGCATAGAAGAACAATTAGATCAATTTGCTAAACTTCAAGATGAACTTCAAAATGAAGCCGGTCTCTTAAAGAATGCAATCGGAAAGGGTAATACAACAGGTTCAGAACCATTGGCACAGAATTCCGGTAAAGCGCCGTCTAACCAGGCAAATAGTAAGTCACAGGGGAAAAAGGATCCTTCTTCATCTGCAAATGGAAATCAGCCAGGCACCAGTGCTACAAATTCTCATGGCCAGGGAGGGAATGGCAACGGTGCAGGAAATGGAAACGGTTCCTCCCCTCTAGCAGGAAACGGAGCCGGCAACGGGCAAGGATCCAGAGAGATGCTTTCTGTCCCGGAAAAAATCAAAGGGCATAACCATATTGAACGGGATACAGGCAAATTAGGCGAGGGTCAACAGGGAGAGCGGTTTGAAAGCAATGGGCCGGTACAAAAGGGAACCCTTCGTCCATATGAAGAAGTGTATCAGGATTACTATTCTTTTTACCGGAAGTCGTCGGATCGTTCCACGATCCCTAAAGATTTAGAGAATATCGTGCAATCCTATTTCAGTGAAATAGATCCAGGGGAGTTGGCAGAGTGAATTTAGAGGATAAAGAACAACAATTTAAACATGCATCTTTGAAGATAACAGAAGTGAAGGAAGAGGTTCAGCGCTTTATCGTAGGGCAGGAGGAAATTGTAGAGGGTGTGCTTTGGTCCATCCTTGCGGGAGGTCATACTCTCTTGGAAGGTTTACCCGGGTTAGGGAAAACGATGTTGGTGCGTACCCTTGCGGATGTTATGGACCTTAGCTTTTCACGAATTCAGTTTACCCCGGATCTAATGCCTACAGACATCACTGGAACAATGGTCATGAAACAAAGCAGGGACGATCAACATCCATTTGTTTTCCATCAAGGTCCTTTGTTTCATCACTTAGTGTTAGCGGATGAAATCAACCGTTCGACACCCAAGACGCAAAGTGCCCTTCTTGAGGCAATGGCAGAGAATACGGTCACGGTGGTAGGTGAAACGATGACATTGGATAAGCCCTTCTTTGTCTTGGCCACTCAAAATCCGATTGATCTTGAAGGAACGTACCCTTTACCTGAAGCCCAAGTTGATCGGTTTATGTGTAAAATCTTGGTTTCCTATCCTACTAAAGCAGAGATGAAACAAATTATCCAGCGTACAACAGGAACCGAAGACATCGTTCTTGAGAAAAGGCTGAATCAAGCTGAACTATTAAGCATTCAGGACCTCGTGAAAGAAATTATGGTCACAGATGAAATGATTGACTTTGCCATTGATATTATTGATGCAACACACCCTAAAAGTGAAAGAACAACGGAAAGGATCAAACAATATGTTGAATTTGGGAGTGGACCAAGGGGGCTTCAAAATGTCATTCTTATGGCCAAAGCCAGAGCGTTGACACAAGGAAGGTACCATGTTTCCATTGGAGATCTGAAAAAGGTGGCTCCTCTCGTATTGCGGCACCGTATGATCCTGAATTTTGAAGGAGAAGCAATGAGTGTTGGAACGGATGAGCTCATCCTTGAAATGATCGACTTCGTTCAAAAAGGTGATAGTCGGTGAAAACGCTTTGGCAAAGCCAGTTTCTAGCTCAATTGAAAAGGCACAGGATCACTGGTACACGATTAAAGAGCGGTCATCATAAAGGTTCCCGTCTCGCAACCCATCATGGGAGTTCCCTGGAATTTTCCGATTATCAAATGTATGAACTTGGGGATGATGTAAGGCAAATCGACTGGAATGTGTATGCCAGAACGGAAAAGGTATATATCAAAAGGTATCTGGATGAAAGAGAATTAAAGGTTCATATTTACCTTGATTGCTCGAATTCCATGTTAATAGAAAGTAGAAAGTGGAAGAGAGCGAAAGAATTAGCTGGAGCACTGTCATTTTTAGCTCTTTCAAATGATGATCGTCTAACATTGCATTGCATGGGAGCTCATCACCAAAAGTGCTTTATGAAAAAAGGGGCACGGGACGCAAAAGCGATTCTCCATGACATTCAAGAGCTGTCCCTGGACCGTACAGGGGAAGTTGGGATTTCCTTTTTTGAGCAAGTAGGAAAAGGGGTACGAAAAAAAAGCGCCGTATCCTTTATTCTTTCTGACGGGCTCGAATCGCTCTCATTGATAGAGGAAGCACTCAGAAAACTTTCTATTAGAAGAGAAATGGTTTATTTTATCCAACTTCTCGATGAAGAAGAGCTTACGCCATCCTATCAAGGTGATGTCAAATTATTAGATAGTGAAAAACACCAGGAAACGAATGTATCAATAAGTCCGAGGATGGTGGAGCTCTATCAGGAGCGATTACTTAATCACAACAAAGAGATTGAAGCATTATGCAATCAATGGGGGTTTGGCTATATTCAAACAAGTTGCCTGCCACCATTAAATGAAATATTCTTTAAGGATTTGAAAGAAAATGGATGGATCCGCTGAGGTGATATGATGGGAATAGGGAATCCAATCTTTTTTTTATTTTCTTTTTTTATAGCCGCGGTTATTTTAATGTATTTCTTTCGAAAACAATACAGAGATCAAGTTGTTCCTTCTAATTTACTATGGGAAGAGGTAATGAAGGAATGGCAAGCTTCTCCATGGTTTCATAGATTACAGAAAAATGTCTTACTTCTTTTACAAGTACTGATCCTTCTCTTCCTAATGATCGCCCTGGTAAAGCCTTATACATTTAACGAAATGGCCAAAAAAGATCATCTCGTCATTTTACTGGACACCTCTGCCTCCATGAATGCAGTGGTGAACAATCGATCTCACTTTGAAGAAGCAAAGGAAGACATTCAATCATTGGTTGAAGGCACTGATGGAAAAGTAACCTTATTGGGGGTGGGGAAATCTTTAACCACCATTGTCTCGGAAGAAACAAACGACCGGGTTGTTCTCAATGGTTTAAAGAATCTACCATTATCTAATGACAACGAAGATATGAAAAAAGCGATTCACCTTGGAGAGGCGTTGGCAATCGGGTCGGAATCAATCATACATATCTTCTCAGACTCAATGAAAAAAGATGATTTTACAGAAGAACTTACAAGTCCTATTCAGGTACATAATCTTTTGACTAATCCTGTAAATGTTTCTCTTACAAGTTTCGGAGTTGAACGGTTAGGATCTTCTTATCAAGGAGTCGCTGTGATCGAAAATCAAAGTGAGGTATCACGAAGGGGTCACCTCACCATTTACGATGAAAAGAATGAGATCTCTTCGGTGGGACTGACATTGGATCCAGGAGGGGAAACCGTTGTTCCATTATCTGACCTTTCCCATAGCCCAATCTATAAGGCGGTAATCGATTTTAATGATGATTACATGGAAGATAACAGCCTTTCAAGTATTCAGGCTGCTGCCAAGCCGGCCATTCATGTCATAGGGGAAATTAACCCTTTCCTATTAAAGGGGTTTCAATCCATCGGAGTCGACGTGAAAACCATTGAAGAGGATCAAATGAAGCTTGGGGATGAAATCATCTTGACAACTAAGGAGAAGTGGCAGCAATTATCTGTTGGCAGCCCTGCCATGATCGTTCCGGAACGATCAAAAGAAGCCACTCCGCTGACACATGGGATTGAAGCGACGAATGAAGATCCCCTATTAAAACATGTTGAACTGGGAAAAGTGTATGTGGATAAAGTGAGTTCCATCCAAATAAAGAATCTCCAATCAGTTGCAACAGGTGATTCCATTCCTCTCATCCAGAAGGGAGAAGTGAATGGTCAGAAGCTTGTCCTGTTAAATTTGCACCTTAATGAATCAGATTTCCCATTACATCCGGGATTTCCGATCTTTCTTTATAATTCTTATCAATTTTTATCAGAGAATCATGGGTTTTTAGGCTATTATCAACCGGGTGAAGAGAGGACATTACCTCTTTCGGGAGATAAATGGGATATATACTCCACTGAAGGTGAGTTTGAAAAAGAATGGACTGGGGAGGGGATGTTCAAGGCACCCGAAGCACCTGGTGTATATCAAGCTATACGAGATGGTGACATGAAATATTTCAGTGTCGTACTTGATGATCGGGAAAAACAATTATCAGGAGGGTCTTCCTTTTCCCTTGAACCCACTAAAGGAATGAAAAACGAGGAATCAAAGAGCATTCCCCAAGCCCTTACTGAGTGGTTTCTAATCTTGGCAATCCTGCTATTATTTATCGAATGGGAGGTGTACAGACGTGGGAATCGAATTTAAAGAAATCCTTTGGTTATGGTTGATGATTCCCCTTGGATTTGTACTCTTCCTATTTGCCAGACAGGGATTGAAGAGGAAGGAAGAAAAGCTCGTCTTCATATTAAGGGGATGTGGGATGGTTCTATTGATCATTGCCCTTGCTGACCCGCTTATTTTGTTGCCGGATAAAGGGCGGTCGGTACTCATTCTAGCTGACCGTTCTGCCTCTGTGTCGGAACAAGAGGATCACATCCTGAATCTGATCAATCAAGCATCCCGAACCAAGGTAGAACATGATGGATACGGAATCGTAGCCTTTGGAGAAAACTCGGAAATTGAACGAACAATTTCACCGGACAGAAATGACATCAATCAGTTTGCAGGAGAGATTAACGAGGGAGAAACGAACCTCGAAGAAGGACTGGAATATGCATCGAATCTCCTTACCCGGGGAGGAAGAATTGTTGCTATCACAGATGGTAAGGAAACGACTGGGACTGGGGAAAATGTCATACCATTATTAAAGGGTAAAGGGATTGAAGTGGATTGGATTCCACTTTCACCGGATACGAAAGATGATGTGGCAGTAACTAATGTTACGTCGCCCTCCATTCAATATGAAGGAGAAGAAACAGTCATAACCGTTAACGCGTACAGCACAACAAAAAAAGAGGTAGAAATGCGCATATCCTTAAATGATCAGTCAATCATTAAGGAAATTGTACAAGTGCAAGAAGGAAACAATGAATATCAGTTCAAGCATGTCGTAGGTGAATCGGGTTTATTGGTGTATAAGGCAGAGGCGTTTACAGAAGGGGGTGGAAGCAAAGAAAATAATACCTTATACAATCTTGCCCGTTCAGAAGGGCCAGCCAAAGTACTCCTGGTGGAAAGCCCTTCTGGAGAAAGCCCGTTAACCCCATTACTGAAGTCAGCAGGGTTTAGCGTTGATTCATACAAACCTGAGCAGTTACCGGGAAAGCTGACTTCCTATCTGGAATATCAGACGATTCTTTTTGATAATGTATCTGCGACAAGCATTCCTGAGAAAAAAATGCTCCTTATGGAGAAAAGCGTGCAAGAATTTGGACGAGGATTTATTATGTTTGGCGGAAGCGAAAGTTTTGCTCTTGGAGGATATTTTAAAACACCGATCGAAAAATTACTGCCCGTCAATATGGATGTGAAAGGGAAAAAAGAGCTTCCGTCCCTTGGTCTTGTCATTGTGCTCGACCGCTCAGGGAGTATGAATGGTCAGAAGATTGCCCTTGCAAAAGAAGCTGCTGCAAGAACCGTCTCTTTACTTAGAGATAAGGATACGCTGGGAGTCATTGCATTTGACGATCGACCATGGGAAATCGTCGAGACGAAACCACTTTCCGATCGCAAGAAAGTAGAAGAGCAAATACGTTCCATTTCACCTGGTGGCGGAACAGAAATCTTTTCCTCCTTACAGCAAGCATATAAGAGTTTAGAGGATTTACCTTTAAAAAGAAAACATATCATTCTTTTAACGGATGGACAATCTGCCACGTCAGGCAGTTACCAGTCACTTGTAGAGGATGGTCACGGTAAACAAATTACGTTATCCACCGTCTCAATCGGTGAAGGAGCAGATCGAGGTCTATTAAATGATTTATCACAATGGGGAAAAGGTCGATTTTATGATGTTGTCGATGCCAGTGTGATACCGAGTATCTTAACAAGGGAGACAGTCATTACTACCAGGACCTATATTGAAGACTATCCATTTTATCCAGCGATTTCTTCGACTAAATGGGAAACGTTATTTACAGAAGGCATTCCGCAAATGAATGCCTATATTGCCACTAGTCCAAAAGGCACTTCTCAAGTTGAGATGAAAAGTGAAAAGAATGATCCTATTTTGGCAACCTGGAGATATGGTCTGGGGAGGACATTTGCATTTACGTCTGATACAACTGGAAAATGGACAGGGGATTTCGTCAGGTGGAAAGGATGGCCGACGTTCGTCAATCAGCTTGTTACACGTTCGTTTCCTGATATTCAATCCAACCCTTACACCATCGATGTGGAAGACGATAGGGGATATACTCAGTTAAAGCTTTCGTCATCTGCGGGAGATGTCTCTCAACTTGAGGTAACGGCACTTGATGAAAGTGGAAAAGAGATTCCTGCAACGACGAGAATTAAGGATCCGGGGGACTATGAAGTCGAATTTGAGAGCAGGTTATCACCTGGACTATATCATATGAATATCTCCAAGGCAGGTGAAGAGAGTGGAAGCTCATACCAAACAGGCTTTTCGGTTCCATATTCGAAAGAATACACCTACAAGGGGGGAACCCGAACACTGGAAGAGATAGTAGAAGCAACGGGAGGGAAGAGATATTCGTCCCCTAAAGAAGTCTTTCGAGAGTTCAACAACCAATCATCCAGAGAGCAATCAATCCGTTCACTCCTTATTAGTATAGGCTTTCTACTATTCTTTAGTGAAATTGCAATAAGAAGGTTTGGATTAGGTCCTATAATGGGAGTCTTTGATAAGCTTAAAAGGAAGATACCCGTTACCGTTCCTAAAGAACGACCAACTTTTGAACAACTTGGCAGCAAAGTGAAACAGAACCGCGAGGGGAATGAGTTGGAGAAACCTACAAGCAGCAAGCAGACTATGCCTAAAGCTTCTGAGGAAAAGGGGCGGATAAACAAATCCAAGGTTAAACAGGATCCTCAAGAAACTAAGGATGATGATCGCCTTCAGCGTCTACTGAATGCCAAAAGGAGAAGAGACAAATAAAAAGAGAAGGCCGGTGCCTTCTCTTTTTACTTTCATTAGCTTTCTTTCTTCTCAATATAAACCTGGTGAGGGTAAGGAATTTCAATTCCATTTTGGTCAAGAGCTTCTTTTAGAGCTTTACGAAGCTTCCGTTCCACTCCCCATTGCTCCATGTTTTTCGTTTTGCATAGCACTCTCAGTACTACATCTGAAGCGCCAAGTGTCTGAACCCCTAACACATTTGGTCCATCTACAATATTGTCATCTTCTTGAGCGATCGTATCACAAACCTGCTGAAGCACCACCATCGCTTTGTCAATGTCATCATCATATGAGATCCCGATATCAACAAGTGCTCTCATATTTCCACGGGAATGATTGCTGACACTCGTAATTTCTCTATTTGGCACATAATGCAGAGTACCATCAAACCCACGAATATGTGTCGTTCGTAAACCAACCTCTTCTACAATCCCTGAGAAATTTCCTGTGGACACGTAATCCCCTACATCTACTTGCTTTTCCAATAGAATAAAGAATCCAGTCACTACATCACTTACTAACCCTTGAGCCCCAAAGCCGACTGCAAGGCCAACAATTCCTGCTCCGGCGAGAATAGCCGTCACCTGGATACCGAAGATTTGTAAAATCGTGACAAAGAAAACAAAAATCAGGATGTATCCGATTATATTTTTTGAAAGACTTTGTAGTGTTTGGGCGCGACCTTCAGAAACATCATTTCTTTTTCTGTACTTATCAAAGACTCTCTCAACCACTTTGTTAGCTGCACCTTTCACGATAATGAAAGCGATCCAAATCGCTATTATCTGTAAGGCGCCTATTCCAATCGTCACCAATAGACCGCCCCAATTAAAATTGGAAAGTCGGTCACTTATAGCACTAAGACCAAGTATGTAATTCAATCCAAAACATCCTTCCTTTTAAATAATGACCATTCTAGTATACACAATTCACCATAGGACATGTCAAAGAGTATATAAAAAAGCATATTGTTTTATTCCCCAGTTGAGAAATGGTAAACTTTATGTAGATGTTTATTCAAGCAGAAAAGTGAGTAAACTTCTATATAATAGGGAAAACCAAGTAAGGGATATTGTCAATAAATTATAATCATTTTAATATTAAATTGATTATAATTTAACATTGACTTAAAAAAACTAATCCTATATAATGAAACTTGTGATTCAGAAAGGACAGGCTTTCACGTCTTCCTTTTCATGTAAAATACTTCATTAAAAACTCATTGGAGGGATTCACTCATGGCAGAACGCATGGTAGGCAAACAGGCTCCACGTTTTGAAATGGACGCTGTATTGCCAAACAAAGAATTCGGTAAAGTGTCACTGGAAGAAAATATGAAAAACGATAAGTGGACAGTATTGTTCTTCTACCCAATGGACTTCACTTTCGTTTGTCCAACTGAAATTACAGCAATGTCAGACCGCTACGATGAGTTCGAAGATTTAGATGCAGAAGTTATCGGTGTCTCTACAGACACTATTCATACCCACTTAGCTTGGATTAACACTGACCGTAAAGAAAATGGTCTTGGTGAGCTAAGATACCCATTAGCTGCAGATACAAACCACAGTGTATCCAGCGAATACGGAGTCCTAATTGAAGATGAAGGTATTGCTCTTCGCGGGCTATACATCATAAACCCAGAAGGGGAACTGCAATATCAAGTAGTATTCCACAACAATATCGGCCGAGACGTTGAAGAAACTTTACGTGTACTTCAAGCACTTCAAACTGGCGGACTTTGCCCGGCAAACTGGAAGCCAGGTCAAAAAACTTTATAATTTTCAAATGAATAAAGGCCTAACCGTTTGTTAGGCCTTTTTCTTATCATGTAAATTTTTCAGGAGTAGTACAAATCTATCCTGTGAACAATAGGAATAAAATCGATACAAATTAAGGGAGGCCATATTAATGAAGCTTCGTGAACCGATGCCGGAATTAAACGGTGCTACAGAATGGTTAAATGGAGAAGTAACAAAGGGAGAGCTGGTAGGAGAAAAGCCGACACTTATTCACTTCTGGTCCATCTCATGTCACCTTTGTAAAGAAGCGATGCCACAAGTAAATGAATTTCGGGATCAATACAGTGATAAACTGAATGTTATGGCTGTCCATATGCCACGCTCCGAGGATGATCTGAACCTGGAAGAAATAAAGAAGGTAGCAGCTGAGCACGATATCACTCAGCCAATCTTCGTAGACAGTGAGCATAAATTGACCGATGCATTCGAAAATCAATATGTGCCGGCTTACTATGTCTTTGATAAAGACGGGAACCTTCGTCACTTCCAAGCGGGCGGAAGCGGAATGAAAATGCTTGAAAAACGCGTCAATCGTGTGCTCGATGAAATGGAAAAAAGCGAATAGGTTCAAACGAAATATGCGGGAATAGATCGGTCAAAAGACCGATCTATTTTTTTGGATTCATTTTTACAATTAATATGAATAATAAGACTAGGAGGATAATTCATAAAAAAGTAAAAAATTCTAAAAAAGGGTAGATAAATATTTCGAAAGCCGATATATTTATTAGTACGTTCTTTTTATATGCAACGTTGAAGGGGGAGAAAATATGGATACTTTTAAAAAATTGAAAGCCTTTTATTGGCCCTATAAAAGGCATTTTATCATTTCAATGATTTTCTTGATTTTTGTTACACTGATCACTGTCGTCTATCCAATGATCTTGCAAATCACGATTGATGATGTGATTCTGCAAGGGAACTATCAGTGGATTCCGTACTTAGCTTTTGGATTTATCGGCATTATGATCGTGAAAGGCGTTGCCACATTTATTCAGCAATACCATGGGGATCTATTCGGTATAACCTCGGTTTATCGAATGAGAAATGAACTGTATGAAAAGCTTCAATTCCTTCCATTCAGTTACTACGATAATGCCAAAACAGGGGATCTGATGTCCCGGTTGACGGCAGATGTAGAAGCTTTTCGTTTCTTTCTATCCTTTGGTTTTTCCGAACTGCTTCGCTTTTTCCTTTTAGTAACGGTAAGCTTTGGTGTTATGTTCTATTATTCACCTCAGTTGACATTCGTTACCCTATTATCGTTACCATTTCTGGCTATAGCCGTATACAAATTTGATAAAGCGGTTCACCCTGCTTTCAGGGGTATCCGTAAATCATTCGGAAAACTGAATACCAATGTTCAAGAAAATATTTCAGGAATCAATACAGTAAAATCATTATCGAGAGAAAATCATCAAATCAACAAATTCAACCAATCAAACGGCGATTACAAAGATAAATACCTTTTCACCTCGGACATTTGGGCAAAGTACTTTCCTTTAATGGAGTTTCTGGGGAATGTAAGTGTGGTGACACTCCTCGCTTACGGTGGTTATCTTGTGATGAATGGCAACCTTCAACCAGGAGAGCTTGTCGCGTTTTACAGTTTAGTGTGGTACATTATCTGGCCGATCATGAATCTTGGATTTACGATTAACCTGTTTTCACAATCGAAAGCATCAGGGGAACGTTTACTCGAAATTCTTGAAGTGGACGAAGAGATAAAAGATCATCAAGATGTTCTCCACGTTGATCGGATGAATGGTGAAGTGGAATTTAAGCATGTGTCACTGAATTATACCGTTCATGATGAAGCAGCCCTCGAGGATATTACCTTTAAGGCTGAACCCGGAAAAGTCATCGGTCTGATCGGAGGTACCGGCTCTGGTAAAACGAGTATCACCCAGCTTATCACTCGTTTCTATGAACCCGAAGAGGGAGAAATCCTCATCGATGGAAGGGATCTGAAAGATTACTCTTTAAAATCACTTCGAAAAAATATCGGTTTCGTCCTTCAGGAATCTTTCTTATTCTCTTCGACCATCAAGGCAAATATATCGTATGGACGACCGGAAGCAACAATGGAAGATATCATGGAAGCAGCAAAACGGGCACAAGCCCATGATTTTATTTCAGAATTGCCCGATGGCTACGACACAAGGCTCGGTGAAAGAGGTTTAGGTCTTTCAGGTGGTCAAAAGCAGCGGATTGCCATAGCCCGTGCGATTTGTACAGACCCATCGATCCTGATCCTCGATGACGCAACAAGCGCCGTAGACATGGAAACTGAATTCAGGATTCAAAAAGCGCTAAAAGAAGTCATGTCGGATCGAACGACCTTTATTATTGCCCATCGGATTTCATCCCTCAAGCATGCAGATGAAATACTCGTACTGGAAAACGGGAAAGTCGTCGAGAGGGGAGTTCATGACTTCCTACTGAAAAATAATGGACCGTATCAACGAATCTATGATATCCAATACAAAGACCAGAAAAAAATATTACAAACTCAGGAAGGGTAGGTGAGTGGATTTGAGTCAGAAAAACAAAGTGAACAAAAGCGTATTAAGCAGATTCCATTACTCTACAGATCAAATGATCGATAAGCCGTTTAACTGGGAGCAACTCTACCGGTTATTAACGTATTTAAAGCCCTATTCTAAAAAACTCCTGCCCTTATCCATCATTACCGTTCTGATCACAACAGCAGTTCGATTGATCGTACCTATTCTGATTGGGGTATACACATTAGACAAAGCCATCAGGCAGAAGGATTCCAATTTACTATTTACATTGGTTGGAATTATCGCAGGACTCTATGTATTGAATTACGTTGCAAATGTGCTAAGGATCAGGTGGATGAATCAGCTGGGGCAAGGAGTTATCTATGATTTAAGAAAGCACTTATTCAGCCATGTTCAATGGCTATCCCATCGCTTCTTTGATCAGAGGTCAGCCGGTTCCATCCTGGTTCGGATCATGAATGACATTAACTCCCTTCAGGAACTATTTACAAACGGAGTTATTAATCTCTTAATGGATATCATCCTGCTCATTGGAATCATCGTCATTCTCTTTACGTTAAGTCCTGAGTTAACACTTGCCGTCATGGTCATTCTGCCAATCATGTTTTTTATCTCAACCAGCTTACGAAAAAACATCCGCAGATCCTGGCAAATGGTACGACTCAAGCAATCGAAGCTGAATTCCCATCTGAATGAAAGCATTCAAGGGATCCGTGTTACTCAATCATTCACTCAAGAAAAAGAAAACATGGCCTTCTTCGATGGGGTAAACACGGAAAACTTCGATAGCTGGAGAACAGCCACAAAGAAAAATGCCATGTTCCGCCCGCTAGTAGAACTGACAAACGCCATTGGGACAGCGGTCCTCATATGGTACGGTGCCCATCTCATTCAAGGCGGCTCACTGGAACTGGGAGAATTTGTTTCATTCGCCTTCTATCTGGGGATGTTCTGGGAACCCATTTCAAGGCTCGGCCAAGTTTACAATCAACTACTGATCGGTATGGCTTCATCCGAGCGTATCTTCGAATTCCTCGATGAACAACCGATTGTAAATGAAAAAACGAATGCAGTGAACCTGACTGACATCAAAGGAAGAATACAGTTTGAGAATGTAGAATTTTCCTACGATGACAAACGAAAAGCACTCCAAAACATCAACCTTGAAATGAAAGCAGGCCAGACCGTCGCGTTAGTCGGCCATACTGGATCTGGTAAAACTACGATCGCCAACCTGATCAGCCGTTTTTACGATCCGACGAATGGTGAAGTGAAAATTGATGGGGTAAACCTGAGGGATGCATCGGTTTCAAGCTTACGAAGTCAAATCAGCATCGTCCTGCAGGATACATTCATCTTCTCGGGAACCATCATGGATAACATCCGATTCGGGCGCCCTGATGCAAAGGACGAAGAGGTTAAGAATGCCGCCGAAGCAATCGGAGCCAATGAGTTCATCGAGAAGCTTTCCAATGGATACGAGACCGAAGTGGAAGAACGGGGTAATGTTTTATCCGTTGGTGAAAGACAATTACTGTCATTCGCCCGAGCACTATTGGCGAACCCTCGAATCATCATATTGGATGAAGCGACAGCATCCATAGATACAGAAACAGAAGTCAAAATTCAAAAAGCATTGAAACGTCTACTGAACGGTCGTACCGCAATCATCATCGCTCACCGCCTATCTACGATCCGTGAATCGGACAATATCTTTGTCCTGGAAAATGGAAGAATCAAAGAATCCGGCAACCACGATGAGCTGATGGAGCAACAGGGTGATTATTATGAGCTGGTTAAATCACAGTTCAGAATGTTGGATGCGATGTAAGAAAGGATGGACCCCTGCACTGGTGTGTGAGGGGTTCTTTTCTTTTGTTTATGGAAGGAGGGGTGTGGTGGGATAGGGTCGGGTCGGTGTACAATACTTTCTCGAAAAACAAGCCCCATCCCTCCAAGCAACATCATTGCCAATTACTCTAAAAACCCCTAAAATAAAAGATAAATAAATGTTTGTGAAAAACGTCACAAAATATTCATGTTCAACACATCACAAACTCATTATCAGGTTTTATAATGAACAATATGTGATAAACAGTAGAAAACAGTTGTTTACGATTGTAAGTAGATCAGTAGGGGGAGTATAGAATGGTTTTAGATGGTGTGATTTTGAGTAGAATGCTCACTTCGACAACCCTTGCATTCCATATTATTTTTGCGACGATTGGGGTAGGGGTACCGATTATGATTGCCATTGCGGAGTTTATGGGTATCAAACGAAATGATCCCCATTATCTTTTGCTTGCAAGAAGGTGGGCAAGAGGTTTTACGATTACGGTTGCGGTGGGGGTTGTAACGGGTACAGCGATAGGGTTGCAGCTTTCCTTATTGTGGCCTTCATTTATGCAGGTCGCCGGACAGGTGATTGCACTGCCATTATTTATGGAAACTTTTGCGTTTTTCTTTGAGGCTATCTTTTTAGGAATCTATCTTTATACTTGGGACCGTTTTAAGAATAAGTGGATCCATTGGCTGTTGACGATTCCGGTTATGATTGGTTCTTCGGCTTCTGCACTTTTCATTACGACGGTGAATGCGTTTATGAACACTCCTCAAGGATTTGAATTAGAGAATGGGAAAGCCATTAATATCGATCCGATTGCTGCGATGCTGAATCCGGCCACGCCTACGAAAGTGTTTCACGTATTGACGACTGCCTATCTAACATCGGCTTTGGTGTTGGCGGCGATTACGGCATTTGCGATTCTTCGTAAGAGAGGCGGGGAGTATCATAAGAAAGCCCTGCGTTTAACGATGGTTTCTGCTTTGATTTTCGCTTTTGCGACTGCATTGGCAGGGGATTTATCAGCTAAATTCCTAGCCGAGTATCAGCCTGAGAAGCTCGCCGCAGCAGAATGGCACTTTGAAACGGAAGAGAATGCGGATCTTATCGTATTTGGAACACTGGATGAAAATAATGAGGTCCATAATGAGATCCGCTTACCTGGATTCTTAAGTTTTCTGGCAGGGAGTTCTTTTGAAACAGAGGTTATTGGTCTGAATGAATTTCCTGAAGATGAGCGGCCGCCTTTATGGGTCCACTATATGTTTGACCTGATGGTATCAATTGGGTTTTACAGTATCTTTATTTCTGCGGCATTTATTCTGTTCTGGAAGTGGAAGAAGCGGAATGAATGGAATAAGCCGCTTCTATGGGGAATTGTAGCAAGTGGACCACTTGCGATGCTGGCGATTGAATTTGGCTGGATTTACGCCGAGGTTGGTCGACAGCCATGGATTATGAGAGGGTATATGAAAGTGGCAGATGCGGCAACGAAAGCCGATGGAGTAGGCTTGACGTTTGCATTGTTTGTTGGCCTTTATATCCTCCTGGGTGTGCTATGTGTGGTTGTATTAATCAAAATGTTTAAAAATAAGCCTGCAGAGGCGGAATTAGAACAACGTTTTCCTAAGAAAGCGAGTTAATTAGAAATAAAATTGCTCCTTCTTTTCATTTTTTGTGAAGAAGGGGCTTAAGCTTTAAGGGAGGAATGGGTATGAGTTTGGAAGTAGTAGGGATTACCGTATTGTGGTTATTCCTTTATGGGTACCTTATTGTGGCTTCAATTGATTTCGGGGCTGGCTTCTTTGCCTTTTACGGGAGAATGAAGGGCAAGGAGCATACGTTAAACGTGTTGATTAGTCGATACCTTTCACCGGTATGGGAAGTAACCAACGTCTTTTTCGTCTTCTTCTTTGTGGGGCTTGTAGGGTTCTTTCCCGACGCAGCATATTATTATGGAACGGCTTTATTACTTCCGGGAAGTATCGCCATCATATTGCTGGCTATAAGAGGAAGCTTCTATGCATTCGGAAATTACGGCTCAAAGGATAATATCGTGTATCTGTTTTTATATGGAGCAACCGGTCTATTAATTCCTGCTTCCTTATCAACGGCTTTAACGATTTCAGAAGGTGGATTTCTGGAGGAACAGGGAGATAAGGTCATCTTCCTGGCCAAGGAGCTTTTTACCAGCCCTTATTCGTGGAGTGTGGTGGCTCTCTCCATTGTGTCGGTATTATTTATAAGTGCAACTTTTCTAACCTATTATGCAAACCGTGCAGGAGATATGGATTCCAGGGAAGAATTAAGGAAGTTTTCTCTGTTTTGGAGTCCACCGACCATTCTGGCAAGCTTATTAGTGTTCGTGTCTTTAAGAGAGCATAATGCAGAGCATTTTACGAAGGCAATTGATATTTGGTGGATGTTTGGATTATCCCTTCTATGCTTCTTCGGTGCATCATTTTTAATCTACCTGCGAAAGAATTTTGGAACTGCCTTTATTTTGGTTATGCTGCAATTCTTCTTTGCTTTCTTTGGCTACGGTGCATCCCATTTACCTTATATTTTAAAACCGTTTATTACGATAGAAACGAGTGTAACGAATCCAACGATGGGAACGGCCCTGGTTATCGTCTTTATAGCAGGATTGCTTTTATTGATTCCATCTCTTTACTTGTTAATGAGACTGTTTTTATTTGATGCAGATTATGTTAAAGGCAAGAAATAATAATAAAAGAGGGTATTGTTAAAAACCCTCAATATTTAATACAGGGAACAACAGGGAGAAATTTCATTTTCTCCTTTTTTTTATGCTAAAATAAAGGATATAGAGAGTGCGGGGGGATGTATGGTGAAAAAAGAGTTTGTGGTTGTTGGATTAGGGCGATTTGGAGGCAGTATTGTCCGTTCATTATCAGATCAAGGGATGGAGGTTATGGCGATTGATCAGGATGAAGATAAAGTAAATGAATTCTCTTCCATTGCTTCTCATGCGGTAGTGGCAGATTCAACGGACGAATCCGTATTAAAGAGCCTGGGAATCAGGAATTTTGACCACGTCATTGTGGCTATTGGAGACGATATCCAATCTAGTATCTTAACCACCTTGATGATGAAGGAAATCGGTGTGAAAAAAATTACCGTTAAGGCACAAAATGATTACCATGAAAAAGTTTTACGTAAAATAGGTGCGAACCAAGTCGTTCATCCAGAACGTGATATGGGGAGAAGGATTGCTCATAATATCGTTTCGAATAATGTATTGGATTACTTAGAGCTGTCGGATGAACACTCCATCGTAGAGATTGTGGCGAATGAAAACCTTAGTGGGAACTCGTTAATCGATTTGGATATCCGTGCTCAATTCGGGATCAATATCGTGGCGATTAAAAGACAAAAGGATATTATTGTGTCTCCACAAGCCGATGAACAGATTCGTGAAGGAGATATCCTGATTGTAATTGGAGCAGATACAGATATTAACCGTTTTGAAAAGAAGGTCTTATAATATAAAGAAGAGGCTGACCCAAGCGGTCAGCCTCTTCTTTATTATTTGGTGAAAGGTACACTGTGATTAAAGTGTCATCCATCCACCGGATCTTAAGATTATCAGACTTCCATAATGATCGGTAAAATCATAGGACGTCGTTTTGTTTTTTCATATAAGAATGGAGCAAGGGTATCCGTGATTTCATTTTTGATCTCTGACCATTGTGATGTCCTTCTTTCTAGAACTTTGTTCAGGTGTTTAGAAATAAGTGTTTGTGCTTCATTAATAAGGTCACCTGATTCACGCATGTACACGAATCCTCTGGAAATCAGGTCAGGACCTGATGCAATTTTGAAATCTTTCATGTCGATACTAACCACAACGATGACTAAGCCTTCTTCTGAAAGGATTCGGCGATCCCGAAGAACGATATTACCGATATCACCGATACCGCTTCCGTCGATATAGACGTTCCCAGAAGGGATTTTGCCAGCAACTTGTGCTGAGTCATTGCTTAATGCGAGAACTTCACCGTTGTCCATAATGAAGCAATTTTCAGCTTGAACTCCACAATCTACCCCGATCTGAGCGTGCATTTTCTGCATGCGGAATTCACCATGTATCGGCATAAAGAAGGTTGGATTCATCAGGCGGAGCATTAACTTCATTTCTTGTTGTCCACCATGACCAGATGTATGGATATCACTTAATGGTCCATGGATGACTTCTGCTCCAGCACGATATAGTAGGTTGATTGTGCGATTTACACTGATCGTATTTCCAGGGATAGGTGAAGAAGAAAATACAACTGTGTCACCAGGCTGGATCTGAATCTGACGGTGAGTACCGTTTGCAATTCTCGATAATGCAGCCATTGGTTCACCTTGAGAACCTGTACATAATATCGCTACTTCATTTGCAGGTAAACGATTAATCTGGTTATGTTCAATGAATGTATCTTTAGGGGCGTTAATATACCCTAATTCTTGACCGATTGTAATGGCAGCTTCCATGCTTCTTCCGAAAACAGCGACTTTTCTATTATGAAAGACAGCTGCTTCAACCACTTGTTGTAAACGGTGAATATTAGAAGCAAAAGTAGCGAATATAACACGACCGTCCACTTTGCGGAAAATGTCATTGATGCTTTCTCCGACTTTGCGTTCGGACATTGTGAAGTTTGGAACTTCAGCGTTCGTACTATCAGATAGAAGACAAAGGACGCCTTCTTTTCCGATTTCAGCCATTTTGGTTAAGTTCGCGGGTTCACCAACCGGCGTGAAATCAAATTTAAAGTCACCTGTATGTACAACATTACCAGGTGGTGTTTTCACAACAATCCCGTATGAATCCGGAATACTGTGAGTCGTTCTGAAGAAGGTAACAGACGTCTTGCGGAATTTAATGATGTCATCTTCTTTGATGACATTAAGTTTCGCATTTCTTAATAGACCGTGCTCTTCCAGCTTGTTTTTAATAAGTCCCAGTGCGAGCTTCCCGCCGTAAATCGGGATGTTTAATTCGCGCAGTAAATAAGGGATTCCACCGATATGATCTTCGTGTCCGTGTGTCACGAAAAGACCCTTGATTTTATCTGCATTCTTCACCAGATATGTGTAATCCGGTATTACGTAATCGATACCGAGCAGTTCGTCTTCAGGGAACTTGATTCCCGCATCGATCAGGATGATTTCGTCTTGGAATTGTACGCCGTATGTGTTTTTACCGATTTCACCTAAACCGCCAAGGGCAAATACTGCGGTTTGGTCATTCTTGACAAATTTCATTGATTATTGCTCCAACTCGAAAGAATGATGGTTTTCTTCATACTCTAAAAAAGCGCCCTCTAGCTTTTGTACGAATTCAATGTTATACGGTTTGTCTTTTAATTTCAGACGTACTTCACGTTCTGAATCTGCTTCCATGTAAAGAGATTGAGTGCATTCGCGAACAGGCACTTCTGCTTTACTTTCTTGATAAAATACTTTAAAAATCATGTTTTTCTCTCTCCTTATCCGTTTTCAAAAAATCTAACTTTCATCTATGATAAAAAAGTTATCAACTACATAACATAAGCGGCGTCTTAGGCACCTATAGGCATAAAACCAGGCTCCGGTTGAGGGAGGTGTGTATCATGACGAATAGGACTTGACGCTGGAGCTGGACATTAGAGGGCTAGCTTCCCTGCTAATAGGTATAGATATACCATTGTGGTCTGAACAGTTACTATGTTCATATATGGCTCATTTACGCCCTGTGGTAAAAAAACGATTGATAAAAGGATCATTTCCTTAACACAGGGCGACCTTTCAATATGAATGAAAGGCGAGTGGAATCTATCTTTCACGAGAATTCACCATAGCCTACAGCCCTTGTTCTAACTCTTTCGAAAATAACCTATCATTTAAGTAGGGATGAATCACCGTGTTTATGTATGCTATAAATTATAAAGGATTCTTTCGAGTAAATAAAGTTTTTGCGAGAATCCTTCATTAAAACATTACAAAAATAGAGAAGAGGGACTGAACCAATGGAGACGAAAAAGCTCACTAGTGGCATCAGTCCCTTATTATTTGTGTAAACGTATGACAGTATAACCGAATTACATGTATTTTAGTAGTGTGACTTTGATTGGGTTCGTTCGACAGATAAAATACTATGCAATCGTTTTTTTTCTAAGCAATTCTTTCCACTGTTTTAAAAGCTTTTTTCTGAGCTTTTTTAACATGGTGGATCACTCCTTATCAATAGTTTACCGAGATTTTCCTTTGAAGTAAAGGAACAATAATACCGTCGTCTCTGTTGTCTTACTTATATTGTACGGAATTTATTGAATCTCTTACATGGTTAAGTTTGGTAAATGGGCTCATTCATTGACATTTAAGCCGCAAAGGATTACTTTAAACAACGGGTAAAAGAGATAAAGATTATGTGTGAAAAGGAGAACAGATATGTCTAAAATAGTTTTCTTCGATATAGATGGTACACTGCTTGACCACGATAAGAAGCTTCCTCATGCAACGAAAGAAGCCATCCAAACATTACAATCAAATGGCACTTATGTTGCGATTGCAACTGGCAGAGCTCCATTTATGTATGAGGGTCTTCGGGAAGAGTTAGGGATCGAATCCTTTGTTTCATTTAATGGTCAATATGTAGTTTTTGAAAATGAGGTCATCTATACAAATCCATTAAAAATAGAGACGTTAGAAGAGTTACTGGAGGATACGTATTCTAAGGAACATCCGGTGGTTCACTTAAATCATCAAACGATGAAGTCAAACCAAAAGCACCATAAATATATTGAAGAGAGTATGAGAAGTTTAAAATTTCCACATCCTGATTATGCTCCGGAATTTTATAAAGGAAGAGATATTTATCAATCCTTGTTGTTTTGTACAAAAGAAGAAGAAAGCTTTTATCGGGAGAAATACAATGACTTCACATTCATTCGCTGGCATCAGTACTCAATGGATATCCTGCCGAAAGGCGGATCAAAAGCAGAAGGCATTAAAAAAATGATCGCTAAGCTCGGGTTTGAAATGGAAGATGTTTACGCGTTTGGAGACGGGTTAAATGATATTGAAATGATTCAATCCGTTGGTACAGGTGTTGCCATGGGGAATGCCGTGCAAGAAGTACAAAAACATGCAAATTTGGTCACAAAACACGTCGATGATAATGGAATATATCATGGTTTAAAGGAACTGGAATTAATCTAAACAAAAAAGACTTCTTCGGTAATAGGAAGAAGTCTTTTTTATTATCGTTCAATAGCGATTGCATCCGGAATCGGCTCGAACGGATTATTCGGGTTGATGTGGTCATAGAACATGATCCCATTCAAATGATCGATTTCATGCTGGAATACGATGGACGGTAACCCCTTTAAACGCAGTTTCACTTCGTTACCATCCACATCCCAGCCTTTGACAGTCACTCTGGCGTATCGAGGAACAAATCCGGGAACATTTCTATCTACTGACAAACAACCTTCACCTGATGTTAAATAAGCTTTCTCGATTGAGTGGCTAATAATCTTCGGGTTGAATAAAGCATAGCTGTGTAATCTTCCTTGATTGTCTGTCACATTGACAGCTAACATCCTCTTAGAAATATTTATTTGAGGCGCAGCGAGGCCAATCCCGGGTCTAAGGCCATACTTATTTGCTGTTTCAGGATTTTGGCTGTTTACTACATATTCTAATAAGCTTCTTAATGTTTCCTTGTCTTCATTTGATGGCGGGATAGCCACTTCCTTTGCCACCATCGTTAATGTAGGGTGACCCTCTCGGATTATGTCATTCATCGTAATCATTGATTTTCCTCCTCAGGTACAATAGAGATATGATTGGATAGGCGATATATGTCATTACACATTACTTGCAGACGGGGCCAGTTGATCAATCACTTCTCTACTTTATATATTAAGATAATCTATTATGTATGATAATAGTCTATCATTTTACACCGGAAAAGTTAACGAATGAGATTCGATATAAGGTGGAATACTCAACAGATAAATGACATAATCATTTTAATAGGAAGAATAGTCTAATCGACATTTTTTTCCACAGTTGTAAATCCCTATTGTCAAATGTTGTAGACATAGATATAGTAGAAGGTGGTAAATAGTTAAGGGGGATCTAGTTGTGTCGAAATTTCGTTTTGCTTTCATTTTAGGAGCCGCTATCTTTGTATTAATGGGCTGTGTTGGTGGTTCTTCACCCGAGGAGAATATGTACAATGTTCTTGAAGAAACAGTATCCAAAGAAGGTCAATATGTTGAAGTTCAAAAGCCTCTTCAAGAGTTAGAAGAAAAAGAGAAAGAAATTTATACTAAGATTATGGATCTTGGGATGAAAGAGTTTGACCAGATTGTAAAACTTTCCGACGAAGCTCTGGACAACATCAAAAAAAGAAAAGAATACATAGATCAAGAGCGTACGTCCATGAGTGAAGCGAAGGAAGAGTTTGCGAAAGCAGACGACTATGTTGATAAGTTAGAAAACGAAGACCTTAAAAAAGAAGCCAAAAAGCTGGGGAAAACGATGGAAGAACGTTATCAGCTTCATGAAAAGCTAACATCTTCTTATCTGGATGTCCTATCTCTGGATAAAGAGCTTTATAATATGTTCAAAAAGAAAGAACTTACAATTGAAGAGCTTGAGAAACAAATCTCTTCTATTAATGAACAATATGAAAAAATAGTGAAGTTCAATGAGGACTACAATAAAAAGACAGAAGAATTCAATAAGCTAAAACAAGAGTTTTATTCGAGCGCCGGTCTTGATGTGAAAGACTCAGAATAATGATGGATAAAAAGTGATAGAAGAGGAAAACTTCCCTCTTCTATCACTTTTTTGATTTTACTTAAACAATAATCCGAGTTCCTTTCCAATCTCAGGGTCATAATGGGATAAAGAGGAGTAACGGCATTCTTACTCTATAACAGATGAGGTTGTTTCTATTGTTTATATATAACAGGTAGTAAGGGAGTATTGATACAGTTCTGAAAAGAAATGGCAGAAAAAAATTTAAAGGTTGTTTGGAATCATGAATTTATAATACTTTGTCGTTGACTTCCTGAATTTCTATATTGTAAACTAGTAAAGGTATTCATGGATTGTATTAGTCGCTATTGAATTTCGACTGATACAGATAAGCTCGAATGTAATTTCGGGTTTGCTTTCTTGGTATTTGTGGAAAACTACTAATAGTGTGTGTATCCTCAAGTATTGTGGTAGGTCATACTGAATTTGGGTAATCTAAACTTTGTATGTAAAAAAACCAAAATAAATGTATAAAGAAAGGATAGGTGACTTCGATGGCTTCTAAATCAAAGAAGGCACAATTCGATGCAGTTAAGACGCTCGAACAAATTGAAGACAAGTTTGAAATGTTCCAAATTTTGAACGAAGAAGGCGAAGTAGTAAACGAAGATGCAATGCCTGAGATCTCTGATGAGGATCTACAGGAATTAATGCGTCGTATGGTTTATACTCGTATTCTTGATCAAAGATCAATCTCCCTGAACCGTCAAGGACGTTTAGGTTTCTATGCACCAACAGCTGGACAGGAGGCATCACAAATTGCTTCTCACTTTGCTTTAGAGAAGGAAGATTGGATCCTGCCTGGTTATCGCGATGTTCCACAAATCGTTTGGCACGGTCTTCCGTTAGCTCAAGCATTCTTATTCTCACGTGGACATTTCAAAGGAAATCAGCCTCCAGAAGGTGTAAATGTATTATCACCTCAAATCATCATCGGTGCACAATACATCCAAACTGCCGGGGTGGCATTAGGCCTTAAGAAACGTGGTAAGAAAGCTGTTGCCGTTACATATACAGGTGACGGTGGGTCTTCACAAGGTGATTTCTACGAAGGAATTAACTTTGCCGGTGCGTACGCAGCTCCAGCGATCTTCGTTGTTCAAAACAATCAGTTCGCCATCTCAACACCACGTGATAAGCAAACAGCTGGCCGTACAATTGCTCAAAAAGCAGTTGCAGCCGGTATCCCTGGTATATTAGTGGATGGTATGGATCCATTAGCAGTGTATTCAGCTACTTTAGAAGCTCGTAATCGCGCTGTAAATGGGGAAGGACCTTCATTAATCGAAACACTTTGCTACCGCTACGGGCCACACACAATGGCAGGTGATGATCCAACTCGTTACCGTACTTCAGAAATGGATACTGACTGGGAGAAGAAAGATCCATTAGTGCGTTTCCGTAAATTCTTAGAAGGTAAAGGATTATGGAGTGAAGAGAAAGAAAACGAAGTGATCGAAGAAGCGAAAGAAGATATCAAACAAGCTATTAAAGAAGCAGATGGAACTCCTAAGCAAAAAGTTACTGATTTCATTAACAATATGTATGAAGAGCTTCCTTACAACTTAAAAGAACAATTAGAAATCTACAAAGAAAAGGAGTCGAAATAAGCCATGGCGCAAATGACAATGATTCAAGCGATCACTGATGCACTGCGCACAGAACTACGCAACAACGAAGACGTTTTAGTTTTTGGTGAGGACGTAGGTCTAAACGGTGGTGTATTCCGTGCGACGGAAGGACTTCAGAAAGAATTCGGTGAAGACCGTGTATTCGATACTCCACTAGCAGAATCAGGAATCGGTGGTTTAGCAATCGGTTTAGCATTAGAAGGGTACCGTCCGGTACCGGAAATCCAATTCTTCGGTTTCGTATACGAAGTAATGGATTCAGTAAGTGGACAAATGGCCCGTATGCGTTACCGTTCAGGTGGAACGTATACTTCTCCAATCACAATCCGTTCCCCATTTGGTGGTGGAGTACATACTCCGGAACTTCATGCGGACAGCTTGGAAGGATTAATGGCTCAGCAACCTGGTTTAAAAGTCGTTATTCCTTCAACACCTTATGACGCTAAAGGTTTATTAATTTCATCTATTCGTGATAATGACCCTGTCATTTTCCTGGAGCACATGAAATTATACCGTTCATTCCGTCAAGAGGTTCCTGAAGAGGAATACACAATTGAACTTGGTAAAGCTGATGTAAAACGTGAAGGTACAGACCTATCCATTATCACTTATGGAGCAATGGTACACGAATCATTGAAAGCGGCTGAAGAACTTGAAAAAGAAGGACACTCAGTCGAAGTAATCGATTTACGTACGGTTAGCCCGTTGGACATTGATACAATTATGGCGTCAGTTGAAAAAACAAACCGTGCCATCGTTGTTCAAGAAGCTCAAAAGCAAGCTGGTATCGCAGCGAACGTGGTTGCTGAAATCAATGACCGTGCGATTCTTAGCCTTGAAGCACCAGTACTTCGTGTAGCGGCACCAGATACAGTGTACTCTTTCTCTCAAGCAGAGCCAATCTGGTTACCAAACCACAAAGACGTTCTTGAAACAGCGAAAAAAGTACTTAACTTTTAATGGGTAAGGAGCTTTTATAGCTCCCCCTTATATTTAAATGAAAACAGAAGGGTAACCCACCCTTCTCTTTTCCAATTGCAGATATAAGAAAATCAGACAGATATAAATATTACATTCATCTATTTTTAATCATTATTCAATACAGGAGGTAGAGTCCATGTCATTCGAATTCAAATTACCAGACATTGGTGAAGGTATTCATGAAGGTGAAATCGTAAAATGGTTTGTTAAGCCTGGCGATAAAGTTGAAGAAGACGATGTACTATGTGAAGTTCAAAATGATAAAGCAGTAGTAGAAATTCCATCTCCGGTAGCAGGGACAGTTGAAGAACTTCTTGTTGACGAAGGTACTGTAGCAGTAGTAGGTGATACACTTATTAAGTTCGACGCGCCTGGTTACGAAGATCTTCAGTTCAAAGGTGATGATGGAGAGAAGAAAGAAGCTCCTAAAGCTGACGAGAAAACAGAAGGTCAAGTTCAAGGATCTGCTGAATCTGGTCAGGATGTTAAGAAAGAAGCTGCTCCTGAAACCAAGGAAGAATCAACAGGTCAAGATGCTGGAGTTGATCCTAATAAGCGTGTCATCGCTATGCCTTCTGTTCGTAAATACGCTAGAGAAAACGGTGTGGAAATTCGCCAAGTATCCGGTTCTGGTAAAAACGGACGTGTTGTCAAGGAAGATATCGATGCTTTCTTAAGCGGAGATTCTAAGCCGGCAGAAGCTGCTGAAGAAGCGAAAACAGAAGAAAAAGCACCAGAAGCTGATTCTAAAAAAGCTGCGCCTAAAGCTCCAGAGGGTGAATACCCTGAAACTCGCGAGAAAATGAGTGGTATGCGTAAAGCAATTGCGAAAGCAATGGTCAACTCTAAACATACAGCTCCTCACGTAACATTAATGGATGAAATTGATGTGACAAAACTTTGGGCTCACCGCAAGAAGTTCAAAGAAGTTGCAGCTGAAAAAGGTATTAAATTAACATTCTTACCTTATATCGTTAAAGCATTAACAAGTGCATTACGTGAATATCCGGCGCTAAACACATCTATTGATGATTCAACGAGCGAAATCGTACAAAAGCATTATTACAACATTGGTATCGCAGCGGATACTGACAAAGGACTATTAGTACCTGTTGTGAAGAATGCTGATCGTAAATCCATGTTCTCAATTTCAAATGAAATTAACGAACTGGCTGGCAAAGCTCGTGATGGTAAGCTTTCAGGAGATGAAATGAAAGGTGCTTCATGTACAATCACGAATATTGGTTCTGCTGGTGGACAATGGTTTACTCCGGTAATCAACCATCCAGAGGTTGCCATCCTTGGAGTCGGACGTATTGCAGAAAAACCTGTAGTTAAAAATGGTGAAATTGTAGCCGCACCTGTGTTAGCATTATCATTGAGCTTCGATCACCGCATGATCGACGGAGCTACTGCTCAACATGCACTTAACCATATCAAGCGTTTGTTGAACGATCCAGAATTATTATTAATGGAGGCGTAATACAATGGTAGTAGGAGATTTCCCAATCGAAACAGATACAATCGTAGTCGGTTCAGGTCCCGGAGGATATGTAGCTGCAATCCGTGCAGCGCAACTGGGGCAAAAAGTGACAATCATTGAAAAAGAAAACATGGGTGGAGTTTGCTTAAACGTTGGTTGCATCCCATCTAAAGCTCTAATCACAGCGGGTCACCGTTTTCATCAGGCACAACATTCTGATGACATGGGGATCGTAGCTGAAAATGTAAAAGTGAATTTTGATAAAGTTCAAGAGTGGAAAGCTGGAGTTGTTAAGAAATTAACTGGCGGTGTAGAAGGCCTTCTTAAAGGAAATAAAGCAGAAATCGTACGCGGTGAAGCTTACCTTGTAGATACTAATACATTGCGTGTGATGGATGACAACTCTGCTCAAACATACAAGTTCAAAAACTTGATTCTTGCAACTGGTTCACGCCCAATCGAAATCCCTAGCTTCAAGTTCTCAAAACGCGTCATCGATTCAACAGGAGCTCTTGCTCTTACTGAAATTCCACAGAAGCTTGTGGTAATCGGTGGAGGTTACATCGGAACTGAACTTGGTACTGCTTACGCAAACCTTGGATCCCAAGTAACGATTTTAGAAGGTGCCGACGATATCCTTAGCGGTTTCGAAAAGCAAATGACTACGGTCGTGAAAAAAGGTCTTAAGAAAAAAGGCGTCGAGGTTGTAACGAAAGCAATGGCTAAAGGCGTTGAAGAAAGCGATAGCGGCGTAGTTGTTAAATATGAGGTAAAAGGTGAAGAGAAGACGGTTGAAGCTGATTACGTGCTTGTAACAGTAGGCCGTCGTCCAAATACGGATGAAATCGGTCTTGAAGAAGTTGGCATCGAGATGTCAGACCGCGGTGTTGTCAAAATTGATAAGCAGTGCCGTACGAACATCCCTAACATCTTCGCAATCGGTGACATCGTAGATGGACCACCACTTGCTCACAAAGCTTCTTACGAAGGTAAAATTGCTGCTGAAGTCATCTCAGGTGAACCGGCAGAAATCGATTACCTCGGTATTCCTGCTGTGTGCTTCACAGATCCTGAATTAGCGACAGTAGGTTATTCTGAAGCGCAAGCGAAAGAAGAAGGCATCGAAGTGATCGCTGCTAAATTCCCATTCGCTGCTAATGGCCGTGCATTGGCTCTTAATGCGAGTGATGGTTTCATGAAGCTTGTTACCCGTAAAGAAGACGGTTTAATTATCGGAGCACAAATCGTAGGTTCCGGTGCATCAGACATGATTGCTGAATTAGGACTGGCGATTGAATCCGGTATGACTGCTGAAGACGTTGCGATGACAATTCATGCTCATCCTACATTAGGTGAGATTTCCATGGAAGCAGCAGAAGTTGCAATGGGTAGCCCAATTCATATCGTAAAATAAAGTAACAAATCGAGGATGATCCCGGCTTGCTGGGATCATCCTTTTTTATTTGTTATCAAGAATAAAAGGGATTGAAGCAATAATGCGCTTCAATCCCTTTTTTTGTTATTGTTCCCAACTTTCAATTGCAGTTGAAACGGGTTTTAAAATGTCTTCTTTGGAAATATCGCCTTCCACTTTACATATGACCTGATTGTTTTCTACGACTACGATTGCAGGCGAGGTCGGGGGAGAATCTGCTATTTCATTTGGTGCCTCAGTATTAAGGCTGACAACCTTTAAACGTTTAAGGTCATCAGGATATTGTTTTTTTAGCTCAATGATTGCATCGTAATAGGGTATTTCTTTAGAAACGTTTCGTTCATCGGTGAAGAATATAACCTGCTTTTCTATAAATTGATCTTCTGCTAAAACAACTTTATTCGAAGAAATATAGTCACATGAAGTCAAAAGCAACATCGTGGAAATGATTAATATTGATAAAGTGAGTATATGTTTCATACATCATCCTCTTTTCTTAAACGATGCTATGAACTTTACAATTGTAAATAAATAACTTTTATACTGATCTTATGTCACATTTTATCATATGAAAAATCATAAAGGGGTCAAGTCATTGAAATGTTACATAATTGAAAAGACATACATAATGAAAGTAATCTTAATAGAATATACTATATAAATACGATGATTGAATACTGATCTACGCCTTTATCAAATAATCATTAGGTTTCAATCCATGAATAGGGGTAAATAAAAAAGAAGGAAGTTTAAAATAAATCACTTAAAGGATGTAATAAACATGAAATCGTATATTGCTTTTTTAGTTCAAATGATTTTATGGAGTGTTTTCTATATAGCTGAATGGATGTCTGATAAAGATCATTTAGAATATAAATGGATAATGTTTGTTATATTCTTTTACTTAGCCTTTATTGCCGCCAAGAAAATCGTTCAATCAAGAAAGCTGACCTTATTTATTACATCATTTAGTTTAACGTGCTTCTTTGCCTTCAAAGTTGTATTTGAAAATGTAATGGAAATATTTTAATTCTTTCCCAGAATCATTTAAGAATATGTTAAAATATTCAAAGTGAACACGGAAAGGTGAGAGACATGAAAAAGATTTTAGCAACAGGCTTAACCCTACTACTTTTAACAGCATGCTCAGGTGAACCAACAACCACCAACGAAGAAACCAAGAAGCCTGATCATTCTGAAATGGAAAAAGAGAGCGGGAAGACAACTGAAGTTGATTCTTCAGCAGAAAAAAACACTGAACAGGAAGAGACAAGCGAACCTTCAGAAGAGGTAGTTCAAACAAAGGACTATAGGATTAATGAAAATAACTGGAGCATTAATCCTATAGGTGATGCGAATCCTAAAGTAGTACTCCTTACGATTGACGATGCACCAGATCAACACGCCTTACAAATGGCAAAAGATCTTAAATCGCTGAACGCTCCAGCTATATTCTTTGTAAATGGTCATTTTCTTGATACACCGGAAGAAAAAGAGACTTTAAAAAAGATTCATGACATGGGATTTACGATTGGAAACCATACGTATAGTCATAGCAGTCTGAAAGAAATCACTCCTGAAAAGCAAAAAGAAGAGATTGTATCACTAAATGATCTTATTGAATCCATCATTGGGGAACGACCAAAATTCTTCAGGGCTCCATTTGGTCAGAATACTGACTATAGCCGACAAATTGCAGCCGAACAAAAGATGTCACTAATGAACTGGACATACGGATATGATTGGGAAAAGCAATATCAGAACAAAGATGCAATCACCGATATTATGGTTAACAGCCCTTACCTGAATGATGGGGCAAACCTTCTCATGCATGATCGAACATGGACGAGCGAGGGCTTATCCGATATTGTGAAGGGCCTGCGGGATAAAGGATATGAAACTCTCGATCCAAATAGAATAAAGACAGTTGAATAACTATGAAAGCTGCATGAAGAATCTCTTCTTTATGCAGCTTTTTTCATTTCGCCTACGAATAAGATGGCAAAATCTCATTCAATTTATGTAAAAAACTGTTCATGTAATTGAAAACACTTACATATAGTTTAATGTTTAATAGTATGATTAATTAAAAGAGTATAAAGTTAAATATGTTATACAATTTAGGCTTGAAATTTTAAATGTGTTATATTATTATAGAAGCAGATAAGATAAAGCGTTTACAAAAAACATCGTGAAGGAGAGGAAAAAAGATGGGAACAATTGTATGTCAATCATGTTTGGGCACTATCGATCATTATGAGGATGAGAAGGTTTCTGTTTTATTCTCTAACTGCTGTGACTGCAACGACGACAAAGAATTAGACGACTGATACCTGCTAAGGGGAGCAGGGAGTGAAAATGTCTTAAAGGGGTTCTTATAAATAAAAGGATGAAGAAGGGTGGGGCCTTCTTCATCCTTTTTTGTTTATCTTATCGCTCTATGCTCTTTAATGACTCTCAAGTGGCGTAAATCATAATCTTCAGGTCCTTGAACTGGCAGACCTGCTTCTATATTGGTTTTAATATAATTGATGTTTTCTTGGGTGATGATTTCACCAGGGATGAAAATCGGAATTCCTGGAGGATAGACCATAATGAATTCAGCGATTGTTCTTCCGACAGACTCATCAATTGGAATGACCTCAGTATCTGCGTAAAAAGCATCTCTTGGTGTAATGGAAAGAACAGGTATGTCAGGCAGCATAACCTTAACTGGTGTCATATCTCCATGTTTTTTAAGGCTTATCACCAGCTCTTTTAATGCCATGACCAGTTGATCCCCCTCTACATGAGTGTCACCAGGAGTGATGATGCAAAGGATATTATAAAGGTCAGACATTTCAACCTCGATATTATAAGCTTCTCTTAGCCACTTCTCAGCATCAAATCCACTGATGCCTAAATCTTTCACGGAGACAATTAACTTGGTTGGATCATAAGCATAGGTAGCTTTCGTTCCAAGGATTTCTTCCCCCACACAGTATAATCCTTCGATTTCGTTGATTTGTCTTCTAATATCCTGCGAAAGTTCAATCGTATTAGAGATGAGCTCTCGGCCTTCAGTGGCTAATCGCGATCTTGCCACATCGAGGGATGCCAATAATAAATAGGAAGTCGAAGTTGTCGTTAACATACTTAAGATGGTTTGCACTCGTTTCGATGATACAAGTCCTTCCTTCATATTAAGGACAGAGCTCTGAGTCATGGAACCTCCAAGTTTATGAACGCTGGTAGCCGCTAAATCAGCGCCTGCTTGCATAGCTGAGAGGGGAAGTTCGTCATGGAAATGTATATGAACTCCATGAGCTTCATCCACAAGAACTGGAACATTATATGAGTGAGAAATTTCTACAATCTTTTTAAGGTCTGCAGAAATCCCAAAATAAGTTGGATTAATGACCAGAACACCTTTGGCATCAGGGTTTTGATCCAATGCTTTTGCTACAGCATCTGTTGTGATCCCATGAGAGATACCTAAGTCCTCATCAATATCCGGGTGGATAAAGACAGGAATAGCTCCTGAGAATACAATTGCAGACATAACGGATTTATGGACGTTTCTAGGAACAATGATCTTGTCGCCAGGGCCACATACACTCATTACCATTGTCATAATGGCGCCACTTGTTCCTTGAACAGAGAAGAAAGTATGGTCGGCACCAAATGCTTCGGCTGCAAGGTCCTGAGCTTTTTTAATCATTCCCTTGGGCTGATGTAAATCATCTAAAGGACCGATGTTAATCAAATCAATAGAAAGGGCATTCTCTCCGATAAAATCTTTAAACGCAGGGTCCATACCTGCCCCTTTTTTATGACCAGGGATATGGAATTGGACGGGATTTTTTTTACTATGTTCAATTAAGCCGGTAAATAACGGCGTTTCATTCTGAGACAATTCATTCAACACCTCTTTATATTCTTAATAGCAAATTATATAGCCATGCTAAAGTTATTATTATATAGGATTTTGCTCATGATTTCATAACTTTTCTTATTATATTTTCAACAAACAAATGAATTATAGCACTTAAGAAAATCTTTGCATAGTGGCATATGCCTAACCTTTGTTTATTTTGTTTTTCATAGCACAAAACTAAAGATCAGAATCCGATGATTTTTGGCTCATTTCCGTCCGATGGTGGAGAATCCCCAGCCCAAGCTCGCTTGGGCTGGGGATTCTCCACCATCGGACGACCTTTCAGCTAAGCTGAAAGGCGGGTGAAACGTCCGTTTCACCCGAATGAGCCAAAAATCTACACTACTTTCCATTCTGATTTATCCCCACTAGTTCATACATTTCTGTCTGTCAGTATCCCTTTTTTATTATGCTGCCATCAAGAAAAGGATTTCACCCTCTCCATCGAGAATAGATGAATGAATGGAGGGATTCAATTGAATTGGAAAACACGGGTAACAGAGTTATTAAACATTCAATATCCAATAATACAAGGTGGTCTGGCTCATCTGGCATATGCAGAACTGGCTGCAGCCGTGTCGAATGCGGGTGGTCTTGGACAGATTACTGCCATGTCTCTGGACAATCCTGAACAGTTGCGTAAAGAAATCGTAAAGGTAAGGTCTTTAACAGATAAACCGTTTGGAGTGAACTTTGCCATCGGTCAACATGGACGCCCCTTTAGCGAGTTTGTTGACGTTGCCATTGAAGAGAAAGTACCGGTTGTATCCGTTACAGGAGGAAACCCGACGCCCCTGTTTCAACAGCTTCAAGGAAAGAACATTGTTAAGCTTGTATTAGTCGCCTCAAAAAGACAGGCTATCAAAGCGGAAGAACTCGGTGCGGATGCCGTTATGGTTGTTGGACAAGAAGGGGGAGGTCACTTAGGGAAAGATGATGTCGGTACATTCGTCTTGATTCCCGGCGTGGTTGATGCTGTTTCTATTCCGGTCATTGCTTCTGGAGGTGTTGGAGATGGAAGAGGGTTAATGGCTGCTCTCAGCTTCGGAGCTGAAGGAGTTGAGATGGGTACAAGGTTTATTGCTACAAAGGAATGTGTACATGCTTCTGAAGTTTATAAACGTGCCTTGATTGAAGGAGACGAGAGTGGTACAGTAGTCATCAAACGATCTTTAGGGGCTCCGGCAAGAGCCATATCCAACACATGGACCAAGCAGATACTGGATGCTGAAACGTCGGACACTGGCTATGAAGGATTAAAATCATACATAAGCGGGGAAGCCAATAAACGATACATTTACGATGGGGAAGTAAACGCCGGGTTTGCGTGGGCCGGACAAGTAATGGGTTTAATACATGATGTCCCATCGGTTAAAGATCTCATTCAACGAATGATTTGCCAATCTGAGAGCATTCGGGAGAAATGGAATTAACATATCATCATTCATCAAGGAGTTGTATGAAACTATGGAATATCAATACCCTTTCGATATTGACTGGTCAACGGAAGAAGTAATTGATGTTATTGCCTTTTTTGAAGCTATTGAAAAAGCCTATGAAAAAGGGGTCTCAAGAGATGATCTAATGAATCGGTATAAGCGATTTAAGGAAATCGTACCCGGTAAGGCAGAGGAAAAGAGAATATGTAATGAGTTTGAAGAGTCAAGCGGCTATTCTTCTTATCGGGTTGTAAAGAAAATGAAAGAACTTCAAGACGCTGACAAAATTTCAATGAACTAAAAGAACGACTGCTATTTTTGGCAGTCGTTCTTTCTGCATTATTGACAACACTTATATGGTTTAGTTCATTTTATAAAGGGGTAAAAGTGTTTCAAAGGCATTATTAACTTCTTGAATAAATTCATCACCATTCAGCTTAATAGCTGTATCCTTGTCCAGGTGAAGTCCACATAGAAGTTCGGCTTTTTTCACATTTTGGACTCTTTCACTTAAAGCAATGAATTCATCCTGTGACATGGAAGAAAAAGGTGTAGCATCTGGTTTTGTATGATCTCCAGACCAAACAAAGTGGCCAGGAATCAAAGATCTTATCTTATCCGCATTTTCTGCAGCCTTTTTACCGAATTGAACTTTGTTTGGAGCTTCATAGATCATTGCAAACCAGATGAAAACATGCGTTTCCCATAATCCTATCTGGAAATGTGGATGTTTCTTATAACCTCGTTTGTTATTCGCAAACGCAACCCATGTATCATCAGGAGGGTTAACTGATCGACGTGCATGTTTAGCCACATGGTAAAACATTTCTTCTCCTGTTAATGCGCTTAAAGTGGGTGCGAAATGTTCACCTAAATAATCAAGTTTAGGCCTTATCTGTTCATGGATGGCAGTCATCCGATCTTCTAACCCATTAATCGTGAAAACTTGAAAATCTTCTTGTTTGAAACCATTGAATTTCATGTTGTAGCCTCCTTATATACCACCAATATCTTAACATAATGAGGTGCAAGCTTGTAGCGAATTGAATTATCCATGGGTGTCTGCACATTTTAGTTACAAGATGAGAGGATATATCATAACATGTAGTAAATATTATCAGAACAATCAGATAAATCGAAAACTCGGAAGGGGTGTATGGCCATGAAACAAGTAATGAACACTTCTAAAAAACGTGATGTCCAGCAGCAAAGAATGAATGTATTAAGACTTGAAATGGATTATGAATTAGCTGTATTATTCGAAGCAATTCAAACGAAGAATAAAGATACCCAGACAAAGTCCAAACAGAAACTCATGAGTATTCGAGAAGAGCTAATGAAAATGAAGGCCTTATAAAGCTTTAATCCTTTCAGGTGGGTATAAAGTATTTTGTCTAATTCAACATTTGAACGGCGAGCTCATAGGCAAAGAGTTCGCTTTTTTGTGGTCATAAGTAACCCTGATTTTGATCATATCTAATTTTGCGGAGTATGATGAGGTAAATAACTTGAAACAGCCTCTTTTTTCCATTAAGCTATTTAGCTATAGAAGTAGAAGTGCATAGTGGCACTTGTATAGAGAATGAGTATGAGTCGGATCTAGTGAAAACGACCATATTAGTAATAATAATAAGATTTTTGTTACACATATTGGAGGCTAATAATCAATGACAAATTGGACGGAATTAGATCAAAATGTTAGAACGTGGATACGGGAAGCTGGAGAGAAGATTCGTCAATCATTCAAAACAGAGTTAAATATCAAGACGAAGTCGAACCGAAATGATTTGGTAACAGATATGGATGAAGCAACAGAGCATTTCTTTACTGAGAATATCCGAAATACATACCCTGATCATCAAATCCTCGGTGAAGAAGGTTATGGCGATGACTTTAAGGAACTATCAGGTATAACGTGGATAATCGATCCGATCGATGGAACGATGAATTTTGTTCATCAGCAACGGAATTTTGCTATCTCTATCGGCATCTATGATGGAGAAGTAGGTAAATTAGGATACATATATGATGTCGTTCATGATGAGCTATATTTTGCAAGTAAGGGTCACGGAGCTTATATGAATGATGTGAAGCTTCCCGCGCTTGATCCAGTACCGGTTCAGGATGCGATTGTAGCATTAAATGCACTTTGGGTGACTGAGAATAAACGAATTGACCGAACAATTCTTTCGCCACTCGTGAAGGATGTAAGGGGAACTCGTTCCTATGGATCAGCCGCCATTGAATTGGCTTATGTTGCTTCAGGTAGATTGGATGCTTACTTAACAATGCGTTTGGCTCCTTGGGATTTCGCTGCCGGGAAAATTATGATTGAAGAGGTTGGGGGAGTTGTGACAGACCTTAATGGGGATCCCCTGAATCCATTGAATAAAAGCTCGGTGTTTGTAGGAAAACCAAAACTGCACCAAACCATCTTGACTGACTATCTTGAACGGAAGATCTAAAGAAGGGAGACCGGCAATTCCTTTGCCGCATCTCCCTTTTTCGATCTACAAACGACCTTCTTCACGGTATTTTTTCTTTGTTTTGAAACCGAACCCCATCACGATAAATAGAAAAAGGAAGCTGACAGTAGCAAGCAGGATGCTTTGTAAACTGATTGAAATCGCGATACCCATTAGGGAAACGGCAGCTAATAAAGAAAATAATACAAAAATCCATTTTATATTACCCATCATAAAACCTCCAAAAAATGAAAAATCATTTTCCTCATTTGATTAAAACCATAAATCTTAATAGCTCTTCCAATTAAATCTTACCTATCAAATCGGTAATGTGCAATGGGTAGAGTAGACAAAGAGGCAGGACGATGTGAAAGAAGTTATTTTGGAAACTATTAGTTGACGGAAACGCTTTATGAAATATTTATTAGGGCTTTTCTTGATGCTGTGATATAATGGTCTAGTTGAACTGAAATATATTATCTTTAACATTATAAAGAAATCCAATATTCAGGAGTGGAAATATGAAATTAAGAAATGATCTTAGAAATATTGCTATTATTGCTCACGTTGACCACGGGAAAACGACATTAGTAGACGAGCTTTTAAAGCAATCTGGAATCTTCCGCGAAAATGAAACAGTTTCTGAGCGCGCGATGGATTCAAATGATTTAGAAAGAGAACGCGGTATTACAATCCTAGCGAAAAATACGGCGATTCAATATAAAGATTCTCGAATCAACATTCTTGATACACCAGGACATGCTGACTTTGGTGGAGAAGTTGAACGTATCATGAAAATGGTAGATGGTGTTTTATTAGTAGTAGATGCGTATGAAGGGTGTATGCCTCAGACTCGTTTCGTTCTTAAGAAAGCACTTGAGCAAAACCTTACACCTATCGTGGTTGTAAATAAAATTGACAAGCCTTCAGCACGTCCGGAAGAAGTAATCGATGAAGTTCTGGAATTATTCATTGAACTGGATGCAAATGATGAACAGCTTGAATTCCCGGTTGTCTATGCTTCAGCTATCAACGGTACAGCAAGTACAGATCCGGATCCGGAAAAACAAGACGAAAACATGCAGTGTTTATATGATTCGATCATTGAGCATATTCCTGCACCAGTAGACAACTCTGAAGATCCACTGCAATTCCAAGTTGCATTGCTCGATTACAATGATTACGTTGGTCGAATTGGAATCGGACGTGTGTTCAGAGGGACAATGAAGGTTGGCCAGCAGGTAGCATTAATGAAGCTTGACGGTACTGTTAAACAATTCCGTGTAACAAAAATCTTCGGTTTCTTCGGATTAAAACGTGAAGAAATCCAAGAAGCAAAAGCTGGTGATTTAATCGCTGTTTCCGGAATGGAAGATATCAATGTCGGTGAAACGGTTTGTCCTGTTGAACATCAGGATCAACTTCCGGTTCTTCGTATTGACGAGCCTACACTTCAAATGACATTCCTAGTGAACAACAGTCCATTTGCAGGTAGAGAAGGTAAATTTGTTACTTCTAGAAAGATCGAAGAACGTTTACTGGCTCAGCTTCAAACGGATGTAAGTTTACGTGTTGAACCAACAGATTCACCTGATGCATGGACGGTTTCAGGTCGTGGAGAGCTTCATCTTTCGATTCTGATTGAAAACATGCGTCGTGAAGGTTACGAATTACAGGTATCTAAACCACAGGTTATCATTAAAGAAGTCGATGGCGTGAAGAGTGAGCCTGTAGAACGTGTTCAAATTGATATTCCTGAAGAATATATGGGTGGAGTTATTGAATCCCTTGGTCAACGTAAAGGCGAAATGCTGGATATGGTGAACAATGGGAATGGACAAGTCCGTTTAATGTTTATGGTGCCTGCACGTGGATTAATCGGTTATTCAACTGAATTTATGACTCTTACACGTGGATACGGTATCATCAACCACACATTCGACAGCTATCAGCCTTTGCAAAAAGGTAGAGTTGGCGGACGTCGACAAGGTGTACTTGTTTCGATGGAAACAGGAAAAGCATCTCAATACGGAATCATGCAAGTGGAAGACCGTGGTATTATCTTTGTTGAATCCGGTACAGAAATTTATGGTGGAATGATTGTTGGGGAACATACAAGAGAAAATGATATTACCGTTAATATCACAAAACTTAAACAAGCGACAAACGTTCGTTCTGCTAACAAGGATCAAACCGTAACCATTAAAAAAGCAAGAATCATGACATTGGAAGAGTCTCTTGAATACCTGAACGATGACGAGTATTGTGAAGTAACACCTGAGTCAATCCGTCTTCGTAAAAAGATTCTTGATAAGAATGAGCGTGAAAGAGCAGAAAAGAAAAGTAAGGTTTCTCAATAAACTAAGTGAAGGGGGAGTAGGAAATGGATGTAACAGAGCGTTTGTCCTTTTTCGCATCCCTTTACCGTGTTGACCAAAACGCGGAAATGGGAATGTGGTTGCTTTATATAACCATAGTTGGGCTCTCAATCTTAGTTTATAAGCTAGGTTTTGCGAAGAAGCTGCCAGTAATGAAATCAATTTTGATTTATACTTTTCTCATTTTGGGATGTACCGTACTAACGTTTCTTGGAATCTTTTTACCGGTAGCAGAGGGGTTAGTCGTTGCGGCTCTTATCTTGATTATATATAAGGTTCGGCTAACAAACGAAAAGAAAAAAGGCACGTTTTAAGCATGAAAAAGCTGTAGTCTCTAATGGATGAGACTACAGCTTTTTTCGTTATGTGGATTAACCACGAACAGAAGATAGATAATATAGTGGAGGTAAGGACAGAGCGTAGAGAAGATGTCCTACTGTCCATAAGATAATTGCCTCACCATACAGTAAACCGGGTACATCTTTAATTGCCAGGTGCGAAAGAGGGAAATATAGGAACACAGTCGGGGCTGTTAGCACAAAGGAAAGAATCCAATAGCCCTTAACAGTAACGTTCAGCCTTTCAATCATGTTCACGAACACTACCCCGATCACACATGAAATAACCAAGTGGAACAAAAACTCCATCCATTCAGGAAAGTCTTTTTCACCGAATCCAGGGATGAAATCAACATTCAATAACAGGGTATAAACCTTGATGCCTGTTATTACTTGCATCCATTTTAGAAATAATCCTAATAGGGTACCTGACACAAGACCAATAATAGTTCCTGAACCGATTTGTTTAAAAGTCATCGTCTACCTGAGGAGATCGATAAAATCTGAAATTCCCACTCGACACACGTTCTTCCGTCTTTTCTTTAATACGATCATGACACTTCTCGCACATATACGTATGAATGGGGCGGTTCCGCAATTTCTTAGCCTGCAAGGAATAATCATCAATATTTTCTATCACTTCACATAAAGCACATTTTACTCTCATACATCACACCTCTATTTGTTCTAATCATAAGTCTAGTCCTTTTAGTATATCATGTAGTAAAGTCAAACGCTTTATTTAACTTTCCTGTATGCTTTTATCAACAGAATTGGTATAGTATAATCAAGTTGAATCACGAATGAAACGAAACACTTACAGAGAAAATGAGGACTCATAAGGGGGGATTGTATGGCTAATCAAGTGGAACCCAGCTTAATTCCTGCATTATTTGACGAACTGCAATCAGAGCGGTTTGTTACACTCGCTACCATTGATTTTGAAACGCATGGACCTAATGTAAGTGCGATTTCTTGGGTCTTGGCGAAGGATGAACATACGTTGTTATTTGCTGTTGATCAACGCTCCAGGATTGTAGAGAATATAAAGAACAATCCGCTCGCGGTTGTGAATTTAATTGCAAATGAATCAACCTATTCCATAAGCGGAAAAGGAGTGGTCCGAGAGGAGAAGTTGGAAGGAGTCCCTCTAAAGCTGACGCTTATTAAACTTGCTATCAATGAAGTAAGAGACGTCATGTTCTATGGATCGAAAATATCGACAGAACCTGCCTATGAGAAGACATATGATAAAACGGCAGCAGACCGTTTGGACCGACAAGTAATAGAAGCCATGAAAAAAGCTTAGAACCCTAAGCTTTTTCATGGCTTTTTCTCATTCACTTTTTTAATGACCGAAGTATTATTCAATCTTATCGTAAGTTTGATTTTCCTGTTTTTTCTGAAGTTGTTTTTCTTTCGTGTTATTCATTTTCTTATTTGGTTCATTCGGCGCATTTTCGGGGTCTGTTTGCTTTAACGATCTAGGAATTTCAGGCATGAGTCTGCCGGATATGTCAGCCAATTCATTCATGATTCCTTGAACCGGTTCGCCCCTTTGGATGTCTTTGCTGATTTCATTTAAACGTGCATAAAGGTCCGGGTCAGCGATGACAATGGCTTCTGCACCATATGGATCTTTCTGAAGTGCTTCTGCTACAGAATATTTGATGGAACCGACTTGAGAACGCTCAATATCGGAATCGATATCGATTCCAACAAAAGCATACTTTCCAAAGACTACTGCGGTTGCGTCTTTTACATCAGGTACACTAGTCGTCAGGTCAACTAAATGCTTTGAGATTTGCTGTCCTGATTTTCGCTCAACATGTTGGATATTGCTATCCTGAACAGTGATCGGTTTATTGTTTTTACTGTTCGAATCATTATTATACCCGACCTCATTCTTGTTGGCGCATGCACCAAGAATGATGGTTACCATAAGCAGAGAGATGAGTTTAAACATGTGAAAACCTCCCGATTTAGAATCAATATCTTTTCTTATTGTGTAATTTTCTTCTATCTTTATACGTTTATTCATATATTTTAAGAAACGGGCCGTCCTATTTGAGTAGCTGGGAATAACCGGATCAACATTGGCTACATACAATAGTAATAAGAAATCAGGAGCAGGAGGCATCGATTTGAATAAAATTTATGTATTAGATACCAATGTCTTATTACAAGATCCACAAGCCATCTTTTCTTTTCAAGATAATGAGGTGGTTATACCTGCAGTCGTTTTAGAAGAAGTGGACTCCAAAAAGCGTTATATGGATGAAATCGGAAGAAACGCAAGACATGTATCGAAGTTAATAGATAATTTACGGCAAGAAGGAAAGCTCCATGAAAAAATCCCCCTTTATACGGGAGGATCATTGAGAATCGAACTAAATCACCGCTCATTTCAGCAGCTTCAAGAAATATTTGTAGAGAAAACCAATGATAACAGAATTATTGCCGTAGCAAAAAACTTATCTCTCGAAGAAGAAGCGAAAAAGGATGGAAAATCGGTCATACTTGTTAGTAAAGACACCCTCGTCAGGGTAAAGGCTGATGCGTTAGGGTTACAGGCTGAGGATTTCCTGAGTGACCGGGTTATCGAGGTAAATGATATTTACACAGGATTTATTGAACTGTACACTGAGAGAGAGTTACTTGACAAATTTTATGATAAAGGGGAACTAACCCTTACTGATATAACGAAGCAACGATTTTATTCTCATCAATTCCTCATTATGAAAGATGCACTTGGAAGCTCTGCTTCTGCATTAGGAATGGTAGATGCATCTGGACTTAAAGTGAAGAAGCTGGTATATGATCAAGAGCATATGTGGGGTATCAAGGCCAGAAATGTTCAGCAAACAATGGCGACGGAACTGTTACTAAGAGATGATATTTCTTTAGTCACCATGATTGGAAAAGCAGGGACAGGTAAAACCTTGCTTGCACTGGCTGCAGGGCTTCTTCAAACAGAAGACTTTAATAAATTCAATAAATTGCTCGTAGCACGTCCAATAGTACCCGTGGGGAAAGATATTGGTTATCTTCCAGGAGAAAAACAAGAAAAGCTCAGACCTTGGATGCAGCCGATTTATGATAACCTGGAATATTTGTTCAATACAAAGAAGCCGGGAGAGCTGGATGATATTCTTGCCGGTATGGGATCGATTGAAGTCGAAGCATTAACTTATATAAGAGGTAGAAGCATTCCGGATCAGTATATTATCATTGATGAAGCTCAGAACTTAACGAAGCATGAAGTGAAAACGATCCTAACCAGGGTAGGAGAACGAAGTAAAATCGTTTTAATGGGAGATCCAGCACAAATTGATCATCCATACCTGGATGAGTACAACAATGGCCTAACATACGTAGTAGAAAAATTTAAGGATCAAAAATTGGCCGGACACGTTAAACTCATGAAAGGTGAGAGATCCGGTCTTGCACAACTTGCTGCTGACCTTCTTTAGTACTAGCGTATATTTAAGCACAATTATAAAGTATGAAAAAACCGGTTCAGAGGTTCCTGAACCGGTTTTTTTATAAAAATTTGACTTAGAGCTTTCTTGGGGTACGAATCATTAAAATGATATTATTCTACCCGGAATGCTCTTACATCGGTTATTGGGTTTTCTCTATTCGAACCGTCTTTGTAGTAGATATGAACGGGACCGTTTTCCCTTAGAGGCTTTCCTTCTTTTGAGAATCCAATGAGTAATTGATCTGCGTGTGCCAGATCCATGCGATATTCATCCGAGTCGGTTTCGATCACAAGAGATGTCGCATTCTCAAGAGGTTCCGCATTTGTAAGAAACGGATTCAACGGAATAGCGAATGTTCCGTTCAAAATCTTTTCCTTTTCATATTTTTTTTCTGTCTTAAGTGTAGGCGGATATGTTGCGCCTTCTTGAATTTCCCGGGACCAATGCTTGGACACGGCTTTTGTATATTCTTCTAATTCATCAATCGTCTCATTCGTTTCATCAAAATATGTAGTTAAATCAACTTTTCGATCATCAAATATCCAAACGCCCGAATCCAATGTTATCGTGAATTTCACCTTGCCTTTTATTGGGACTATGCTTTCCAATTAAGATTCCTCCTCTCGCTGATAGTTTCAGTATATCTGTTATTTAAAGGTTTGTCACACAAAGCTGAAAGCATTTTCAACGTTTTCAATCGGTGAAAGTAGGGAAACTAAAGGTAGGACTAAAGGAGCTGATACAATAGTGAATAGAACCCAGGAGCTGTTGGAAGAATTAGTGGAGAAAGCAAGGCCTTTTGCTTCAGAGGGAATGGTAGCAGATTATATACCGGCATTAAAGGATCAAAATCCCAGTGATTTGGCAATAAGTATATATACTTTGGATAATCACTCTTGTTATGCAGGAGATCATTTAAAGAAGTTCACACTCCAAAGTATATCGAAAGTCATCACTCTTGCTCTTGTCTTAATGGACTATGGGGAGGATCATGTCTTTTCAAAGGTTGGTATGGAGCCTACGGGTGATCCTTTTAATTCCATAGCAAAACTCGAAACCCATAAGCCTTCTAAACCCCTTAACCCGATGATCAACGCAGGTGCACTCGCAGTCACGAATATGATTAAAGGAAACACCGGGATGGAAAAGTGGGAACGATTAATTGAGTTCATTAATCACATGACTGGGGATACGGTATCATACAATGAAGATGTGGCTTATTCAGAACTGCAAACAGCAAATTTGAATAGATCGCTTTGTTATTTTATGAAGCAGCACGGTGTGATTACTGGAAATGTAGAAGATTTACTCGTTCTTTATACGAAACAATGTGCGGTGGAAATGAGTTGTGTCGATCTTGCTAAGATGGGAGCTGTTTTCGCTAATGATGGCGTTGACCCTGAGAGCGGGCGCGAAATTATTACGAGGGATGTTGCGAGGATTTGTAAAACATTCATGGTTACGTGCGGAATGTATAATACTTCTGGTGAATTTGCCATTAAAGTGGGCATCCCGGCCAAAAGTGGAGTGTCAGGTGGGATCATGGGGGCTGTTCCTGGAAAGTGTGGAATTGGAATCTTTGGTCCTGCACTGGATAATGTCGGGAATAGCAGTGCAGGGTTAAAGCTCCTTGAAATGCTAAGTGATGAATATTCCTGGAGTATATTTTAACCGAATGGTCCCGTCAATTACGTTCGAGTATGAATCATAGGCATTGGTAATATAGTGAGTTCTGGAATAAGAGATTGTATAAGATTTTTCACGGGGATCCCCCCAAAAAAATAATTCGAAAATCTGTCATTGAATCCCGGGGAATACACTTATTTTTCTTGCAATTTCTCTGATTTAACGATAAAATTTTAAGACAGGAAAGCTATTTGTTCGGAATGGGGGGATCACTGTGGCGTCAGAAATGACAATTAATCATCGAGAAAAAGCCTATGAGCTATTAAAGGCCGACGCAGAAAAGATTTTACAACTTATTAAAGTACAAATGGATAATTTAACGATGCCCCAATGTCCTCTTTATGAGGAAGTATTGGATACCCAAATGTTCGGATTATCTCGTGAAATAGAATTTGCAGTCCGTTTAGGATTAGTAGATGATCAAGATGGAAAAGAGCTGATTGATTCTTTGGAAAGACAACTTTCTGCCCTTCATGAAGCATCTACAAAAAAGTAAAATAGTCATGACAACTCAAACAATACATGGATCTGTTGTTTGAGTTTTTTTGTTAAGAATACTGATTGGTTAGGATTAATTTAATGATATAAGAGAAAAAGGATTGAAATGTCATGATTAAAAAAATAGCAAAATCCTATGATTATTCGTTAATAGCTGTATATGTATTTCTTTGTTTGTTTGGTCTGGTAATGATTTATAGTGCGAGTATGGTCATGGCTGTAGAACGGTTTGGCTGGGAAAGTGATCACTTCTATAAAAGGCAGATGATCAATATCATCATCGGGTTCATTGCCTTTACAATTGCAGCATGGTTTCCATACAAAGCCTTCCAAGTTGCGAAAATAATCAAGGGACTCATGTTTATTATTATTGGATTATTAATCGGGGTACATGTCTTCGGTTATGAAGTAAACAACGCAAAAAGCTGGATCAATTTAGGTTTCATGCCCATTCAGCCATCGGAGTTCGCCAAGCTGGCAGTCATCATTTATCTTGGCTCCGTATACTCCAAGAAACAGGCATACATAGATGATTTTAATAAGGGCCTTGCTCCCCCATTACTATTTTTAGGCTTTATTTGTTTTTTAGTTTTTTTAGAGCCTGACTTTGGTACAGCGGCGATCATTTTCGTCATTGGAGCAATCGTCATTTCCTGTTCAGGGATTAGTTATAAGACCTTCTTTAAACTCGCTGGTTTAGGTGTAGGGCTGTTGATAGTACTTTCACCCGTGATTTACCTGGCAAGAGGCTTTATTTTTACAAGAGAAAGACTTAGCAGGATTGAAGCGTACCTATCACCGTTCAAATATGCCCAGGGGGAAGGCTATCACTTAGTGAACTCGTATCTTGCCATCGGCTCTGGGGGGGTAAAAGGGCTTGGTTTGGGACAAAGTGTTCAGAAACTGGGGTATCTTCCTGAACCCCAAACGGATTTTATCATGGCCATCATCGCTGAAGAATTAGGTGTATTCGGTGTAAGCTTTGTGATTCTCGGTTTGTCTTATATCGTGCTCCGGGGGATCTATACTGGAGTTAAATGTCAGGATCCTTTTGGAACGATGCTGGCAATCGGAATATCGAGCATGATCGGTATCCAAGCCTTCATTAATTTAGGAGGTGTATCCGGATTAATTCCGATTACAGGTGTCCCACTTCCATTCATCAGCTATGGAGGATCGTCATTATTAGTACTATCTTTGTCGATGGGTGTCCTTGTAAATGTGTCGATGTTTGTGAAATATGAAGAAAAATATAAAACAAAGAAGGAAAATGGCTATCCTTCGGAGAATATTGATAATAGCAAAAAAATATATGGTGTAAAAATGTAGGTCACTTTGATAGAGTATCTAAAACTCTAAGTCTAGGGTCTGCCCCCTAAGATACTTCTTTATTATCTTTCGGGTCAGTCCTTTTTTCATAGACTGCATTATAGAGATTTTCAATCATGAATAGCTTAAAGGAGAGAGTGTATTGAAGAAAATTAAAAAAGTATTAGTAGCAAATCGCGGTGAAATTGCCATCCGTGTGTTCCGTGCATGTACGGAGCTTAGTATAAGAACCGTCGCCATTTACAGTAAGGAAGATTCGGGAGCATATCATCGTTATAAAGCTGATGAGGCATACTTAATAGGAGAAGGGAAGAAACCTATTGATGCTTATTTAGATATAGAGGGGATTATTCGAATCGCAAAGAACGCTGATGTCGATGCCATCCATCCTGGTTATGGGTTTCTTTCTGAAAATATTCATTTTGCCAGACGTTGTGAAGAAGAGGGGATTATTTTTATTGGGCCTCATTCAGAGCACTTAAATATGTTTGGGGATAAAGTTAAGGCACGACATCAGGCTCAATTAGCTAATATCCCTGTTATTCCGGGAACAGATGGCCCCGTAGAGACTTTGGAAGAGGTCATTGCCTTCGGGAAGGACCATGGCTTCCCAATCATCATTAAAGCCTCATTAGGTGGTGGTGGACGCGGAATGCGTATCGTCCGTAACCTGGAAAGCTTGAAAGAAGCCTATGAGCGCGCTAAATCTGAAGCGAAAGCAGCTTTCGGAAATGATGAAATATATGTTGAGAAATTTGTGGAGAATCCTAAGCACATTGAAGTTCAAATACTTGGGGATGAAGACGGCAATATTGTTCACTTGTATGAACGGGATTGTTCCATCCAGAGACGTCACCAAAAGGTAGTTGAAATAGCACCATCCGTATCTTTGAGTGATCAGCTGAGAGAAGATATTTGTGAGGCAGCCGTCCGTTTAATGGATAATGTAAAGTATGTAAACGCCGGAACGGTTGAGTTCCTGGTTGCAAATGATCAGTTCTATTTCATTGAGGTAAACCCTCGCGTTCAAGTAGAGCATACGATTACGGAAATGGTTACAGGGGTAGATATCGTTCAGTCTCAATTGATGATTGCAGAAGGACATGCCTTACATAGCAGTAAGCTTGGGATTCCTGTTCAAGAAGAGATCCGGACAAATGGGTTTGCGATTCAATCCCGTGTTACAACAGAAGATCCATTAAATAACTTTATGCCTGACACGGGGAAAATCATGGCTTATCGTTCAGGAGGCGGATTCGGGGTTCGATTGGATGCAGGTAACGGCTTCCAGGGAGCAGTCATTACACCATACTATGATTCACTTCTTGTTAAACTGTCTACTTGGGCTTTAACCTTTGAACAAGCTGCATCGAAAATGGTCAGAAATCTTCAAGAATTTAGAATACGTGGAATCAAGACGAATATTCCGTTCTTAGAAAATGTTGTTAAGCATGAAAACTTTATTACAGGTAAATACGATACATCCTTTATTGACACGACACCTGAACTGTTTATTTTTCCGAAACGAAAAGACCGTGGTACGAAGATGCTTACTTATATCGGAAATGTAACCGTAAATGGTTTCCCGGGAATCGAGAAGAAGAAAAAGCCAGTATTCTCTAAGCCTAGGATTCCATCCCTTGACTTGAAACAAGACTTCAAACCCGGGACAAAGCAAATTTTAGATCAACATGGTGCCGAAGGGTTGGTTAATTGGGTCAAGGAACAAAACTCAGTACTTCTGACTGATACAACTTTCCGGGATGCGCACCAATCTTTACTTGCTACGCGTGTCAGAACAAATGACCTGAAGCAAATTGCAGAGCCTACATCTCATTTACTTCCGGATATGTTCTCCTATGAAATGTGGGGAGGGGCAACGTTCGATGTAGCCTACCGTTTCCTAAAGGAAGATCCTTGGAATCGATTATTAACAATGAGAGAGCGCATTCCAAATGTTCTATTCCAAATGCTTCTGAGAGCATCCAATGCCGTTGGTTATAAGAACTACCCTGATAATGTCATTAAAGAATTTGTTGAGAAATCCGCATTTGCAGGTATAGACGTCTTCAGAATATTTGACAGTTTAAACTGGGTTAAGGGGATGGAAGTAGCGATTGATGCTGTAAGACAAAGCGGAAAAATCGCCGAGGCTGCCATTTGCTATACCGGAGACATAGATGATCCTACCCGAACAAAGTATAGTATTGATTACTATAAGGATATGGCAAAAGAGTTAGAAGCAAGCGGAGCGCATATTTTAGCGATTAAAGATATGGCAGGGCTCTTAAAACCTCAGGCTGCCTACCGACTAATTTCGGAACTTAAAGATACCGTTAGCCTGCCTATCCACTTACACACTCATGACACGAGCGGTAACGGAATATACACATACGCAAGAGCTGTTGAAGCTGGTGTAGATATTGTCGATACAGCACTAAGCACAATGTCGGGACTAACATCTCAACCAAGTGCCAACACGCTATACTACGCATTAAAAGGAACCGAAAGAGAACCGAATGTAAATATTAACTCACTGGAAACTCTTTCTCACTATTGGGAAGACATTCGAAAGTATTATACAGACTTTGAAAGCGGCATGATGTCTCCACATTCAGAGGTCTATAAGCACGAAATGCCAGGGGGGCAATATAGTAACCTTCAGCAGCAGGCAAAAGCTGTAGGACTTGGGCACCGTTGGGAAGAAGTGAAAGAAATGTATGCAAGGGTCAACCACCTCTTTGGGGATATCGTAAAGGTTACTCCTTCATCTAAAGTCGTGGGAGATATGGCATTATTTATGGTTCAGAATGATCTATCAGAAGAAGATGTAATCGAAAAAGGTGAAAAAATCGATTTCCCTGACTCAGTGGTAGAATTATTCGAAGGGTACCTTGGACAACCTCATGGAGGATTCCCGAAAGACTTACAAAGTGTGATTCTGAAAGGGCGCACTCCATTGAACGTTCGTCCAGGAGAGCTCCTTGATGATGTGGACTTTACCGCCCTTAAAGAAAAGCTCTTCGAGGATCTTCAGCGTCCTGTCACGAGCTTTGATGCCCTTGGATATGCCCTGTATCCGAAAGTGTTCATGGAATACGCACAAACAATGGATCAGTTTGGAGATATTTCAGTTCTTGATACCCCGACTTTCTTATTCGGGATGAGACTGGGTGAAGAAATAGAGGTGGAAATCGAAACTGGGAAGACACTGATTGTTAAGCTTGTTTCGATTGGTCAGGCTCAGGCAGATGGTACACGAATCGTTTATTTCGAGCTGAATGGCCAGGCCCGTGAGGTTGTCATTAAGGATGAAAGTATTAAATCAACAGTTGCAGCCAAGATGAAGGCAGATGTGAAGAATGAAAATCATATCGGGGCTTCCATGCCAGGAACCGTTATAAAGGTCATTGCAGAAAAAGGAGAAACGGTTGAAAAAGGAGATCATCTAATGATCACAGAAGCCATGAAAATGGAAACGACCGTTCAAGCTCCGTTTGCAGGGGTAGTTAAAGACATTTATGTACAAAACGGCGATGCCATTAATCCTGGAGATCTATTAATTGAAGTGCAAAAAGCATAAAGAAAAGGATTCCGGATAAGTCCGGAATCCTTTTTCTATTCTTTAAGTTTACTTCTTGAAGCAAGTAAAATGAAGTAGCATAGTAAACCGAATAAACAAGAGATGATCAATGCGTGTAATAAAGCGATCCCAAGGTTCAATCGTGTGAACACAACGAGTGCTCCGGACATGACTTGAAGAGATACCAGCGTAAATGCAATGATCCATCCCCAATAAATAACCTTCTGGTGTTTATGCTCTTTAATCGCAATATATGTGATATATGCAATCCATAAGAAAATGAGTCCTGCTGCTGTTCGATGTCCCATCTGAATCCATTCATAGAGATTTGTGGGCAGACCCGGGGACGAATTGACACATAGCGGCCAATCCTTACATACTAAGCTTGAATCCGTATGTCTTACTAAAGCTCCAGTATAAACAACAATGTAACTATATAAAGTGACCCCGATTGTATGAAATCTCATGCGTTTATTGATGACCAATGAGTGGGCATCAAATTTCTGGTCGACTTCAAAAATCAGCAGTGTCAATAATAAGATTGAAGCAAATGATATAAGAGAAATTCCAAAATGCAATGCGAGTACGAAGTCTGATTGTCCCCAAAGTACAGCGGCAGCTCCAATAAGACCTTGTAATACTAAGAAAAAGAAAGAGAGTGCAGCAAGAAATTTCGTTTCGCGCTTATATCCAATCGCTCTCCATGACCATATTGATAAGGCCAATACCAGTAAGCCTACACCACCGGAGACAACCCGATGTGCTAATTCTATGACAAGCTCAAATGTAATATCAGTTGGAATTAATTGCCCGTTACATAGTGGCCAAGACCGGCCGCATCCCATACCAGATTCTGTCTTTGTTACAAGGGCTCCTCCTAATAGAACAAATAACATGCCAAGAGTAGTGAGGACGGCAAGCCATTTTAATCCTTTGTGAACACCTTTATGCAATCTATTCACCTTCTTAACTAATAGACTCTACACACTTTCTAAATTATAAATATAGTAGAAAAATATATATGCCCCTACGATAATACATAAAAGGTCAGTAAAACTCAACCGATAAAATGTTACAGAATTATGAGCATGATAATTAATTATATGAAGAGAATAGGTATTAGTAGATAATGACTAATTTGCAGAAAAACAAAATCTGTAAGCGCTTAGCTTCGTTTTATGGTATGATGGGTTTAAAATGTTTGTAGAAATTTGAAGAAACCTCTGCGCTTTTCTTTCTTCACAATTTCTTCACATAATTGTCTAATTCTCCCCCAAAAAGGAAAAAATATATGGTTTAATATAATATTGATAGCATATATACTATTTCTTATCTGTGCATGTTAACAGGTGATATAGAAATAGTGAAACATTTCCTATATAGTATAGAGGTGGCAACTGGCCTCTGGCTTTTTATAGAGAGGAGGAAGAAAATGGCTAATAGTCGAATGATGACAAACGTAGAAGAAGCAGATTTGACAACCTCAACTGCGTGGAAGGATTTTTTAGCATTAATCAAAATTGGTATCGTTAATTCAAATTTAATTACAACCTTTACAGGTATGTGGTTAGCTTTTTACTTTACGAATACGCACTTTCTAAATTCTCTTGATATAATGTTCCTTACATTGATAGGTTCTTCCCTTATTATTGCGGGTTCTTGCACCATTAATAATGTGTATGATCGTGACATCGACCATCTGATGGAACGTACAAAAGCACGTCCTACCGTAACGGGCAAGATCAATGGACCTAAAGCATTGTCTTTGGGATTAATAATGATTGCAGTGGGAATCATTATGTTATTTATGACCACTGTTACTGCAGGTGTAATAGGAATTATCGGGGTATTTAGTTATGTTGTATTATATACAATGTGGTCAAAGAGAAAATATGTGAGCAACACGATTGTAGGAAGTATCTCTGGCGCGGTTCCACCATTAATCGGTTGGGCAGCTGTTGATGCAAACCTTGATGTAATCGCTTGGGTACTATTCTTAATGATGTTTATCTGGCAGCCACCTCATTTCTACGCATTAGCGATGAAGAGGGTGGAAGAATACAGGGCAGCGAATATCCCAATGCTTCCAGTGGTGAAGGGATTTGCTACCACAAAGCACCATATCGTAGCATGGGTTGCAGCTTTATTGCCACTTCCATTCTTCTTGATGGATTTAGGAATGTTCTTCTTTGTCCTTGCAACAGCCTTTAACATTGGCTGGCTGGCACTGGGTCTCGCAGGTTACAAAATGAAAGACGATATTAAGTGGTCGAAACTTATGTTTGTCTATTCACTAAATTATTTAACTATCTTGTTCGTAGCGATGGTAATCGTTACCGTAATTTAAGATTAGTGGGAATTCTTTCTGATAAGAAATCCAAATAGATATTTTCATGAGTCCTTGTTTTATTCAAAAGTATATTACACGAAAGAGGGGTTTGATTAAGCTATGAAAGCAAGGCTATCTAAGTGGCGCTTATTCTCAATTGTAGCAATGTTAGCGCTAGTTCTTTCTGGTTGTGGAGAGCCATTTCTCTCCACATTACAGCCAGCTGGTGAAGTAGCACAGTCACAATATGATTTAATGATACTGTCTACATTAATAATGGTATTAGTAATCATTGTAGTAGTCATCGTCTATATGGTGGCAATTATTCGTTTCCGCAGAAAAAAGGGAGATACTACTATCCCGAAACAAGTTGAAGGTAGTCACACACTTGAAATCGTGTGGACAGTAATACCAATAATCCTTCTTCTTATCCTGGCTGTTCCAACCGTAACGTCGACTTTCGAATTAGCGGATACAAAAGCTATGGACAAAAAAGACGCAGATGGTAATCGCGAAGCTTTAGTTATAAATGTTCGCGCTAATCTTTACTGGTGGGAATTTGAGTATGAGGATGAAAAAATCATCACTTCACAGGACTTAGTTGTCCCAACCGATCAAAGGGTTTACTTCAATGTTACGGCTTCTGACGTTAAGCACTCTTTCTGGATTCCGGCAGCTGGAGGAAAGATTGATACAAACGTCGACAACGTAAACACATTCTTCCTTGAATTTGATGGAGAAAAGTCTAAAGAAGCAGGCGGATTATTCTACGGGAAATGTGCTGAGCTATGTGGACCTTCTCATGCACTAATGGACTTTAAAGTAAAAGCGCTTCCTAAGGAAGAGTTTACGGCATGGGTAGAAGATATGAAAAATGCAGGAGAACCTAAACCAACTTCTGATTTAGCACAACAAGGACAAGAAATCTTCAACCAAAAATGCTTAAGCTGTCACGCAGTATCACCTCAGGATGGACGTCCTGAATCAGCACGTCTTGCTCCGAACTTAGCAAACTTTGGTGAGCGTACCCGAATCGCAGGTATTTTAGATCACAATGAAGAAGAACTAAAAAATTGGTTAGTTGACCCTGAGCAGTACAAGCCAGGAAATAAAATGACAGGTACATACGGTAACCTGAAGGAAGATGAACTTGATGCCCTTGCAGAATATTTAATGGGATTAAAAGTTCAAGATTAATTGGGGATTAGTTAAAGGGAGGTTTAATCGTGAGTAGCTATGCACAGAAAAAAGGCTTCGGCGCGACTGTTTGGGACTACTTAACAACAGTAGACCACAAAAAGATCGCCATCCTTTACCTTATGGCAGGAGGATTCTTCTTCCTAGTCGGTGGATTGGAAGCTCTTATCATTCGTATACAGCTGGCTGTTCCTAACAATGACTTTGTTAGTGCAGGCTTATACAACGAAGTTTTAACAATGCACGGTACAACGATGATTTTCTTAGCGGCCATGCCGTTGATTTTCGCATTCATGAATGCGGTTGTACCATTACAAATCGGTGCTCGTGACGTTGCATTTCCATTCCTGAATTCATTAGGTTTTTGGTTATTCTTCGCAGGTGGGGTTTTCCTTAACCTCTCATGGTTCTTAGGAGGAGCACCAGATGCAGGGTGGACATCATATGCTTCACTTTCAATGGCATCTAAAGGGCATGGTATTGATTTCTATGTACTAGGTTTACAGATTTCAGGTGCAGGAACATTAATAGGTGGGATCAACTTCCTTGTAACCATCATTAATATGCGTGCCCCTGGTATGACCTACATGCGTATGCCGCTATTTACATGGACAGTATTTGTTACCTCGGCACTTATTTTATTCGCGTTTCCTGCATTAACGGTAGGGTTATTCTTAATGTTATTTGATCGTATGTTCGGATCGAATTTCTTTGATGTAGCGAATGGCGGTAACACCATTATTTGGGAGCATTTCTTCTGGATTTTTGGTCACCCTGAGGTATACATCCTTGTATTGCCTGCTTTCGGAATTTTCTCTGAGATCATTCCACACTTCTCTAGAAAACGTTTATTCGGTTACTCATCCATGGTATTTGCGACCGTGCTTATCGGTTTCTTAGGCTTCATGGTTTGGGCTCACCATATGTTTACAGTAGGTCTTGGACCAATCGCAAATGCAATCTTCGCCGTTGCGACAATGGCCATTGCCGTACCAACAGGTATCAAAATCTTTAACTGGCTCCTTACCATGTGGGGAGGAAGTATCAGCTTCACGACTCCAATGCTCTACGCAGTAGCGTTTATTCCTACTTTCGTAGCCGGTGGGGTTACTGGAATCATGAACGCAGCTGCAACAGCTGACTATCAATTCCATGATACGTATTTCGTTGTTGCCCATTTCCACTACGTTATCGTAGGTGGGGTAGTATTTGCCCTATTAGCAGGTACTCACTATTACTGGCCAAAAATGTTCGGTACAATGTTAAATGATTTCTTAGGGAAGATCGCTTTCTGGTTATTCTTTATCGGATTCCACTTAACATTCTTTATTCAGCATTTCCTTGGCTTAATGGGTATGCCTCGTCGCATTTGGAAGTTCTTGCCTGGTCAAGGGTTAGAAACAGGAAACCTGATCTCTTCTATTGGAGCAGGCTTCATGGGAGTAGCGGTTATTGTTCTTCTTGTTAATGTCATCATGACTCAAGTCAAAGGTGTTAAGGTTTCTAATGACCCTTGGGGAGATGGTCGTACGATTGAATGGGCGATCCCATCACCACCGCCATTCTATAACTTCAAGCAAACTCCACTTATCCGTGGTTTGGATGCTTATTGGTTAGAGAAAATGGAGGGTAAAAAAGACTTAACTCCAGCAGAACCAATCGGAGACATTCATATGCCGAATAACTCCATCTTACCGGTGATCATTTCACTCGGATTATTTATCGCAGCGTTTGGTGCTATGTATCATCCGGATGGTGATAAAGCATGGGCAATTCCTGTTCTGGTAATTGGTATGCTTATTACATTAGGTGCAATGTTCTTCCGTTCAGTACTTGATGATCATGGATATCATGTTCACAAAGAAGATTTAATGGATGATGATAAAGGGGGTAAGGCATAATGCACGCTGAAGAAAAATTCACGCCAAAGACCTGGCCAGCCTCCCCTGAAAAGGCAACCCTTGAGGGGAAAAACAAGTTCATGGGCTTCTGGTTTTTCCTTGGTGGAGAAACGGTTCTTTTCGGATCTCTTTTTGCAACATATTTAGCGCTTAAAGACAAAGTCCCTAGTGACAGTCATGCACTTGCTGCTGACATCTTCGATCTACCACTTGCATTTATTGCAACTATGTTACTTTTAACAAGTTCTCTTACAAGTGTTTATGCAATGTATCATATGAAGAATTATAACTTCCAACGTATGCAGGCTTGGTTATTAGTCACGGTTCTTCTAGGTGCAGCGTTCCTTGGATTAGAGATTTATGAGTTTAATCATTACGTACATGAATACGGGCATACTTTTACTAGTAGTGCATTTGGTTCAGCCTTCTACACACTAGTTGGATTCCACGGAGGACACGTAGCTTTCGGTCTTCTATGGATTGTAAGCTTAATGCTTCGTAACGCTAAACGTGGTTTAAACCTTTACAATGCTCCAAAGTTCTATTTAGCTTCTCTATACTGGCACTTTATCGACGTTGTATGGGTATTTATCTTTACAGTAGTATACTTAATGGGAATGGTGGGATAAACTGATGGCGAATCAACAATCAAATTCAGGTAACCCAAGTGTAGATTACGAATATCGTCGTAAGAAAAATGCAGAAGACATGAGAATGCAGGTTACATCCTTCATGTTAATGATTTTCTTAACATTAGTGGCGTTCATTGCAGTGGCAGGAGATTTTGATAAGTACTTTATTGTACCTTTCATCCTCTTACTTGCAGTCGTTCAACTAATTTTTCAACTTTATTACTTCATGCATATGAGTCATAAAGGTCATGAAGCTCCTGCATTATTCCTGTACTCTGGTGCACTTGTTGCATTTATCACAGTGTTAGCATTTGTAACGATTGTATGGATCTAAAGAAAAAGTCAGCCTTATGGCTGGCTTTTTTTCGTTGGAGTGGGATTTTTCCCAATGTGCTTGTCGGGCCTGTACAGTCGGCTCCGCTTTTCATTGTCCAGCTCCAGCGGCTAGGCCCTCGAGGTCATAAGCCACTTCTGCCAAAAAGGCAAAAAACGCCTTTCCGGCAGAATCGTCTTATGCTTGTCGGGCCTGTTCAAGCCGCTTCCGCTTTTCATTGTCCAGCTGCGCCTCCTAGTCCCTCGAGGTCACATTGAGAAAACCCAATAAGGCAAAGAACGCCTTTTTGGGTTTTCCCAATGTGCTTGTCGGGCCTGTACAGTCGGCTCCGCTTTTCTAATTGTCAAGAACTTGTCATTACCTTACATTGAAGTGGGGGAGGGTTGTCAGTATAATGGGGTTAGGAAACGTGAAATGAGGTGAAGAAATGCCTTTAGGTATTTTTGGTTTTATGGCTTTATGGAGCCCGTTTTTTTTCTTGGCTTTAGCATTTATAACGGTCGTGTATTTCTTAATCACTGTCAAATGGAGAGACAGCTTTAAAGAAAGTAAAAAACTGACCAGCAAAGAAGCCACTTATTTTATTCTATCAATGGTTCTCTTATATGGAATTAAGGGTTCGCCAGTAGAAATTATGAGCACAATTTTATTTTCTGCTCACATGGCACAAATGGCGTTACTATATTTAGTGGTAACTCCTCTGCTCGTGTTAGGAATACCTAAATGGGTCTGGAAAGCTGCAGTTGAGTTACCAGTGGTTAAGCAAATCTTTAAGTTTATGACAAAACCATTGATCTCTTTACTATCTTTCAATATCATCTTTTCGATTTATCATATTCCTTTAGTGTTTGATAATGTCAGAACTGATGCTACTCTTCACGGTTTGGCGACCATCATTCTATTCTTGCTAGCCTTATTCATGTGGTGGCCTTTACTAAATCCAGTGGATGACGATATTGATTTAAGTGGGCTCAAGCGTATTGGATATATTCTTGGGAGTGCAGTCTTATTGACACCGGCATGCGGTTTGATTATTTTTGCCGAGAATCCTTTATATGCCCCTTATTATGATCCACAAGAGTTTCTTAAAGCATTGGCACTATGTGTGCCTGTTAATACTCTTGAAGGGTTGACGCTGACTGGGCCGGAATTATTTACTGATATGTCTACACAAAATGATCAGCAGCTTGGCGGAGTGATCATGAAGATTGTTCAGGAGATTGTATTTGGAGTTATGCTATTCAACCTGTTTTTTCAATGGTATCGCAAAGATCAGGAGAAACAAGAAAAGCTCTCGTATGATCCCATTGATCCAAAATTGACAGAACAGTAACGAATCAGGGGATGATTAACTTCATTCCTCTAAGTACATAGCTTAGTATTTTTAGAAAAGAGAGGAATAGAGATGGGTTTACCTATTTTACCTACAATTAGTACCACCTTCATCGTATTAAGTGCAGTGACAGTCGCAATTGGATGGTGGCAGATTAAACAGAGAAAGATTGAGCAACATCAGAAAACCATGACACTTGCAGGTATTTTTGCGCTTATCTTTTTCATCATTTATATGAGCAGAACGATATTTGTTGGAAATACGTCTTTTGGCGGTCCTGATAGCATTAAGATTTATTATACGGTTTTCTTGGTTTTCCATATTACTTTGGCCACAACGGGTGCTGTATTTGGTTTAATGAGCTTGTGGACAGGATATAAAGATCGTTTAGCGAGGCACCGTAAGCTGGGACCGATCACTAGTTTAATCTGGTTCTTTACGGCTATTACAGGAGTCGCTGTGTATCTCCTCCTTTACGTATTCTACAAAGGCGGAGAAACAACCTCAGTCATTCGGGCAATCCTGGGATATTAAAGAAAAACCTATTATGTGATACATCACATAATAGGTTTTTTTCTTTGTTTAATAAATGGTGATTTACTAAAGGGAATGGTAGAATACCCGTCGAATGTAGAAATAGTAGAAGGGAGCAGAAAAATAATGATTACAAAATTAAACTACGATCAATTTGAAGAATCCTTACAGTTATCCGAATATGCGTTTCAGTATGCTGTACCAAGTGAAGACAGGGAGAGACGTTTTCAACAAACTAAAGAACATACTGTATATGGAATATATGAAGAAGAAAAATTAGCAGCAAAGCTTCACCTGATACCTTTGGAAATACAGATGGGGAAACAGGTGTACCCCATGGGGGGCATTGCAGGAGTCGCCACCTATCCGGAGTTTAGAAGAAGAGGGCACATACGTCAATTGATGAACCATTCATTACTAATGATGAAGGAAGAAGGCAAAGTCATATCCATGCTTCATCCATTTTATATTGATTTCTATCGTAAATTCGGCTGGGAGGTATTTACATTCTTCCACAAGGTACAGCTTGAGAAGAAGGACCTTGTACCTTTAAAACCTCACAATGGCCACATTAAAAGATTTACCAAGGATACGTATCCCAATGAATTAGAAGTGGTTTATAATCGTTACGCGGAAGACTATAATGGTATGCTCGTCCGTTCTGAAAACTGGTGGAGGGAAAGAAGCATCACGGATTTATGGATAGCTATATATTATAATGAACAAGGTGACGCAACCGGATATCTTACATATGAAGTGAAAAAGGAAAAGATAAAGGTTGAAGAATTTATTCCACTTACAAGTGATGCAAGAATTGGATTATGGAACTTTATTTGTCAGCACGACTCCATGGTAAAAGAGGCAGAGCTTATTTTGAATCCGTGTGAAGCCTTACCGTATATGTTGAAGGACCCTGCAGTTAAAATGGAGAAGTACCCATACTTTATGGCAAGAATCGTCGACGTGGAAAACTTCTTAAAGAAACATGTAAAAGAAATCAATTTTTCCTATCAACTGTCACTTTCCATTACTGATTCAACAGCTGCCTGGAATAACAATACTTTCATTGTTAACAAAAATGAAGTGCTCGCGGGAGGAAAGGTGGAGGATCCTATCTCAATGGATATAAACACTTTTTCCGGGTTAGCTTTTGGAGTACATACCCCACAGGCTCTAATCCAAATGGGAAAACTCCAATGCGGAGATGGGGAGCTTCATAAGCTAAAAGCCTTATCGCAGGGAAAACAGCCGTTTTTTTATGATTTCTTTTAAAATGAAGTCCGTGAGTCCGTCTTAACAGATCAACAAAAATGTGACATAGCCAAAGAAATTATCATTACAGATTCAGAAAAGGACAAATAGAAAAGGACAAATCCTAGTCGATAGGATTTGTCCTTTAAATTATAACTTGAAATTCGTTTTTATAATACCTGCCTCTTTAGCGGAGTTAAACACAATGAGTAATAATGGACCGATGATAAAGCCCAATACACCAAAGAGTTTAAGCCCGAGATACATGGCGATCAATGTAGCAAGCGGAGATAAACCAATATGGGTACCCATCACCTTAGGCTCTACCGTTCTTCTAATAATAAGCAGAATGGCAGCTAATACAGCAAGTTGGGTTCCTAATGCGATATTTCCTGTCAGCAGATGGAAAATAGCCCAAGGGCCCAACACGACGATCGATCCAATCAAAGGAATAAAGTCAATCACCCATATGATGATCGACATAACGATCGCAACATCGGGAGCTATAAATAATAATCCGATTAAGGAAACGATAAAGATGATAATACTCACCAGGAATTGAGCTTTAAAGAATCCAAAAATAACGTAAGTGAGTCGGGAAGTCATAAACGTTACTTTCTCTGCAGTTCTTTCTGTCAAGTGACCATAAATGGATTTCTTAATGCGTGGTAAATCCAACATGAATAGAAAAAGAGCTATTAAGTAAACGAGAAAACTTACTAAGTAATTGGGTATATAAGATAAAAATACGCTTATCTTTTCAATATTTACAGAGTTAAGAATTTTCGTCTTTCCACTATTCAGGAAGTTTTGAACGTCTTCACTGAAGCTTTTCACTAATTCATCAGGAAGATCCTCCGTCGCGTTCAACAGCCTATCCTCATAATCAAGCCATATATCGCTCAACTGGTTAACATATTTCGGTGCATCTTCTATCAGCTTGATACCTTCACCAACGACTTTGGTAGTAACGAAGAACGAGGAAACGCTAATAAGAAGTAGAAACAGTATAAAAACGGAAAGTACCGCAATTCGACGTTTTGCCGAGAAACGCTTTTGAATAAAGCTAACGGCAGGCTCCAGGAAAAGAGCAGTAATAATCGCAGTAATTAAGGGGACGGAAACTGGTAATATAAAAAAAGCAGTTATAGCAAGTATTAAGAAGATCAGCGTAATCATTAATACCTTTTTCGTGAAAAACTTTGACAATTGTGTACCCCTTTCTAACAGAAACCTCTTACTATATATTATATGAGAGAATGTGAAGAATGAACAGTAGGAAGAAAATGAAATTTCAAAGGATTTATTTCTGTTTAATACACGTTCTATCGAATGTTGAATAGGGGAGATTGAAGGATAGGTCCACTCTAAATGAGACATAGAAAAAGACTGTCTGAAGATAGACAGTCTAATCATAATCAGATATTACCAAGCGAAGTTCGTTGCTTCTTTTTTGACATCTGCAATAAGTTTTTCACAAGAAGTGACCAGGTGTTTAGGGAATTCTTCACCTTCACCGTATTCTACACCATGTGGATAATAGTGCTTACCTAATAGTGGGGTCATTAATTGAATAACGGCGTCATGCTTACCGATATCTCCTTCAACAGCAAGACCTTGAATTCGTAAATAGAAAATACCTTCTCTAATTTCGAATTTGCGATCGTATGTTACTCTTTCGTAATCCCATTGACCTGCACGAACAAGACCATGAGATTCCATGATTTCGTCTAATCGGTTTAAATCCACTTTTAAGCTTTCAAATTCTGTTCCTTCAAAACGCATAATAATTCCCTCCTATATTGTCTGGCATGATGGCTATGGAGCCCACATGCTATACGTATGGTAGAAGCATTTATATCGGTGTATGTACAATGATACTAATGCGGTATTTCTCATTCTTAATAATAGTGGAAAAACCTTTATCTTGCAATGTCTTGCATCATTTGATTATGTCATTTTTATAAAAGGTGAATATCCTTCAGGAGAAAGTGAAAAATATAGAAAGTGATTCTGAACGCATGAGGAGGATAAATATGACCAAAATCAAGGAAATAATGACAAAAGACGTTGAAACCTGTTCATTACTGGACAATGTCTATGAGGTTGCTCTTAAAATGAAGGAACATAATGTAGGATCCATTCCCATCGTGGATGGTGAAAAGATTGTTGGAATGATGACAGACCGGGATATCGTCCTCCGCTGTATTGCTGAAAAACACCCAGCTTCATCAAAGGTAGAGGACATTATGAGTACACACTTAATAACCATTGGCCCTGAGAGCGAAGCAGAAGAAGCGGCTCATATCATGGCCGAGCATCAGATTCGCAGACTCCCTATTGTCGATGGAGACCGATTGCTCGGGATGGTCTCTTTAGGTGATTTTGCTATAAGGGAATCACTGGGCAGACAGGCCTACGTTGCGTTAGAAAATATATCTGAATCGAATTTCAGAAATAAACCGTTTTAATCTTGAGGAGATGATCTTTGATCATCTCTATTATAATTGGGACAGAAACCTCTCCCATTAGAGATTCATTTGTTTTAGAACGAATGAAAATATGCTATCCTTTATACTAGACTGAAGTTTTAGAATCATAAACAATGGTATAATAAATCTAGCATTTGCAGCATATCTTGGTAGAGAAAGTAGAGAGGAGGGAAATTTCTGAGAACAGTTTTGCGTATTTTGATCATTCTTGTCATTATCTTATTTATTGGTATTTATCAAGGTCAAAAACAAGAAAATGAACCTCTAAAAGGACCAGAAACCCAAACTCTTAAAGAAGACAACGAAAACCAATTAAACCAATCAATTGAAACACCTGGTGAACGTCCTACATCCGGTTTATCAACGTGGATTGGTAAAGATACGAAAAAGGTAACAGTAGCATTTGGAGAGCCGGAACGGGTTGAACCAAGCTCCTATGGTTATGAATGGTGGATCTACCCGATTTCGGATAAACAGTACATACAAATGGGCGTTAATAATCATAAAGTCGTTACGTTGTTTGCCATTGGGAACCAAGTGGATGTGGCCCCTTATAAATTGGGGCAAAGTTTAGAAGACATTTACCGTTTTACCATTGTTGATTCCGAAATCGTGGTAAATGATGATTCAGGGGCTTATCAATTTGAATTGAATGAAGAAGATCTGAATACAAGGTTACTCATATCTCTTGGAGATATTTATGCCCAGCTTTATTTAGACAAATTCACCGGTAAGCTTACGAGTATCCGCTTTCTGGATAGCCAGACATTGATTGAGATGCATCCATATGAAATGATGTATCGAGGGGAACTGGCAGAAGAACAGGAGCCGAGTGAAGATGAATGGGATAAAGTGAATGGTGCCAGTGAAAAGCAGATCTTTGATATTACAAATGTGCTCAGACATCAATTTGAGGAAGATATCCTAAAATGGGATGAAGAAACGGCAAAGGTAGCAAGAGGGCATAGTAAAGAAATGTATGAAAAGGAATATTTCTCCCATGATTCACCTACATCTGGAAACCTTTCCGAGCGTCTAGAAAGTGAAAATGTTATGTTCAATACAGCAGGGGAAAACATTGCTTCTCAGTACGCCGATGCTCCTGAAGCCGTTCATGGCTGGCTGAATTCTGAAGGGCATCGAAAGATTTTATTGGAACAAAAATTCACCCATCTTGGTGTAGGAGTATACAAAAGGTACTACACTCAAAACTTTATAGAAAAAGTCGAAAACGAATAATAAAAAGGTTGATTCTCCAATGCCGAATGGGGAATCAACCTTTTCTTTTGTCTTATAAGGCTCGTTTACTGCTTCTTTTTGAATATAAAAAAGGAACCTGTAGAATGAGCAACAATCTTACCGTCCGAACTTACAACTTTCCCATCCACAACAATTGTCTTACTGCCTTGATGAACCACTGTTGCATGAGCAGTTAATCGTTCTCCTACACCCGGGGCCAAGTAGTGAACGTTTAAATTTGTCGTTACGGCCCCATAATCCTCTGGAAGCATCATATTGGCTAATGTCCCCATAGCTGAGTCTACCAAAGTAGCCGTTACTCCTCCATGAACGATCTCCAGTGAATTATATGTAACTGGGGTGATCGGAATACTTATTTCGAAATTCCCATCTTTCACTTCACGGTCCATAGCAAATATTCCGCCAATGATTGACCCATTTTCCTTTTCTTTCTTCCTTTTAACCCCTTCTAAAAGCTGCTTCATGATAAGCAGTTCCTCATCCGTTGCAGCTGAAAGACATTCATCAAATAACTGTTGTACCCGTTCTTTCATCATCATACATCCTTTTCTTTATTCACAGCCGCCTGTCCTTGGAAACTGTTTGTTGAAAATCATCACTATATACTTGTAAATATTACTACAAAAAGGAATGTATCACCATTCTTTTCGATCCTTCATAAAGTATAGTAGGTAGATGCCTGTAATGGAGGTGTTCATAAAATGGGTAAATCATTACACCCTAAGGTAAAAGAGTTTAAAGGATTTGTGAGAAAGCATCCGAAAATTGTGAAAGATGTGCGGAATGGTGATGCCAATTGGCAGGATCTCTTTGAAGACTGGTACTTACTGGGGGAAGATGATACAAGGTGGGATAAGTATAAAGACGAAGCTGCGAAAGAATCAACCCCAACCAACCAGGGAAGTAAAAGCGGCTGGATGGATCAAGTTGGAGATATGGTGAAAAAAATGGACGCTAATCAATTGCAACAACATATTAACAACTTAAGTGAAGCCTTGGGAGCCGTGCAAGGGGTACTTAGTCAATTTCAGTCAAATAACAATAGGGGATCAGGAACGGCAACGAAAACTGAAACACCATCTAAACCCTCCCATCCATTTTCATTCCGGAAAGATTAGGAGGGTGATTAATAATGCGAGCAGACATTATTGAGTATATTTATGCCAAAGAAGATCTGAAATTATTTTTAAGGGATCAGCCACAGTGGTATCGTACACTTTCTCGAAATCCCAATGAATTAGAGAAATTCGAAATAGCGTCCATCAACCATTTTCAAAAGACGATTCCTCATCGCGTACAAAAATTCTCAAACGGAGTCCAAATGGCTTCCATGATGATCAGTATGTTTCAATCAATGAATAGTGCCGATAGTTGAGGTGCTATTTTTTTTTTGAGGTTGGTAAATGGCTCTGCATCATACTTCATCACAAACACCTATCAATTATTTTGAGTAAAATTCGTGTGGATTGGGCAAGGCTATTAGTAAGGAGTGGTGTACACGATGAAGAAAATCATTTTTCTATCCATTGCGTTACTTATTGTATTAAGTGGCTGTAAGGAAAAAATGCCAGAACCAGAAAGCTTTACGTTCACTAAAAAAGTTGAAGCAGCGAACACTGAGCAAAAGCCTCTTTCCATCAAACATATGGTACAAGGAAGTCAAGTATATATTGAATGTATCGTTCCCAATGTAACTTTCACTTCTGAAAAAAGCGGAGCGAAAAAAGGGAAGATTGTCGTTCGTTCAAATACAGGGAATTTGTATAAGGAGTATCATACAGCTGCCTTTGTTGTAAAAGGGTTACCAAAAGGTGTACATCTTCTCAACGTGGAAATAGTAGGGACGAATAACAAACCTTTAGGGATGAAAAAGCAGTTTTATGTGACGATTCAATAGTGTTTATGGATCTGCCGCCGTGAAAACTATTTCACGGCGTTTTTTTCTTTAGGATGAATGAGCCCAGCATTTCATTAAGTGAGCAAGTCTAATAAATCAATTTGCATATTCGCTTCCTTTCGTGAAACATGTTAAAATGACTTTACGGAGGTGAGCATTATGCTTGCTACTATAGAAAGAATGGAAATATTGGATTCAGCTGACGAATTATCTCAGTGGATTTTAGAATCTGATGTGGCAGAAAATTATCGTAAGTCTTTATATAAACTTCGCAACAATTCTGAAACTCAACGAAAAATACAAACCTTTTCGCGAATGAAAGAAAGTTACGAAGAAGTTCAACGCTTCGGACGTTACCACCCGGACTACAAAACCATCATGAAGGAAATCCGTGAAGTGAAAAGAGAAATGGACCTTGATGAGAATGTAGCGGAGTTCAGAAGAGTGGAAAACGAGCTGCAAGATCTCCTTGATCAGGTGAGCCTGCTAATCGGCCATTCCGTATCTAAAAATGTAAAGGTTCCTTCAGGGAATCCTTTCTTCTCAAGCGGAGGATCCTGCGGGGGAGGCTGCGGTTCTGGCGGAAGCTGCGGCTGTTCAGCGTAAACAAGTCGAAAGAAGAGCGGGCGATGTGTCCGCTCTTCTTTTATTACTGCCTTAACCGAACACAATCCACGCAGAGGTTCCCGCAGCAAAACATCTTTTCCTGTGGAACATAAAACCGGTGGCGATATACATATATTGATTCTTCTTCCCTGAAAAAGATCGTATCAGAATGCAATCTCTTTCCCCGCATCGCTCTAGCCGACCACTTTTTAATGGAGTACTCGATGTCGCTTTTCTCTTTATTGGATTGTATATAGATGAATGGAATGCCTGCGCTCCATTTTACACGGGCATCCTCAATCCCGTCTTCTTGTCGAAGCTGATCGATAAAAAAGTCCCAAATCACATTTAAGTCCATGGTGGCCCTCCGTTTTCTACTTCATTATGTAGTATTCACTGTACGCTTATTTAATGTAAGTTAAGACCATTACATATTGCTTACCCCCACATTATTATGCTAGACTTATAAAAAAGTGATTCCTAGAGGGGAAACTATATGTTAACAGAGAGACAAGGTTTAGTTGTTTGGTTACATAGTTTGAAGCATGCCAAGTCCCTGAGACGATTTGGGAATGTTCACTATGTTTCAAAGAAAATGAAATATGTTGTACTTTATTGTAATCAGGATGAAATTGACTCTGTAATGGAACGAATAGCTACCTATTCATATGTGAAAAAAGTAGATCCTTCATTTAAGCCATTTATTAAGTCTGTTTTTGAAAATTCCCGCCCCGATAAGGCGAAGGAATATGATTACAAAATGGGATTTTAATGTTTGCTGCCAAAGACTGTTGTTTTGGCAGCTTTTTTCTTAAGTATGAATAGCTCCCCGTTCAAAAAGCTGCACGATTAACATACCTTATTGTAAAGGCAGTATATAATGATTCAAGCGCAGTATCGCAATCAGATGTTGATAGTACAATGCCTTTTCTGGATATAAAGTGGATGGTTTAACATCCATTTGGATAATGACCTTGTCTAATTCCTTAGCTGTTTCTTCAAAAAGGGAGTAGCGCTGGTTCGGTGTGATGTTCGGGTTTGGAATTCCTTCCCTGCACACATAGATTGCTTGGAATTTCCCCTGTTCTGTAGGTTTCATCACAAGAGCCAGGGATGAAACGGCCCGATTCTTTACAATTGTATGAAATGTCATCATATGCTGTAATCGTTCTTTATTAGCTTTTGCTAGCTCCATTAGTTCATAAATATCTGAATATCCTTCTCCTAATTCTATAAAACGTTGAATCATTCATTCAATCTCCTTTTCTTACCGAGTTTATCAATTCCTTATTATTTCAAACATATAGTCATAAGTAAAGATTCTAAAATAACTTATAGGGGTGATCGTGATGGTATGGTTATTTCTTTTTATCGTCCTGGGGTTATCATGTTTGTATATAATGGGTGGGAGGCTTGAAAGGAAAGAGATTGTTGAGATAAAGAATAGTGATTCTTTTATCGTGTCAGCGATCCTATCCACACTGGCGGCTCACGGAATCTTATCCCTCATAGAAGAAAATGAACTGCAAAACTCTACTCTTGAAGGTTTACAAGAAACTCTTATCGGTAATGGTTTGGTCGATAAAAGTGAATGGAATCATTTACTGAGCGATCATTTAGGCGACTCCCCTTTTCTTACAGACAGTAAAGATCTGGATATTGTATGAATAAATGGCAATATCCTTAAAATATTCCACAATTAGCTGCTGGAATCTGCTATTCTTTATGTAGCAGACGGAGTTAAGGAGTATGGTATGAAACGCATTCTATTTACATTTGGTCTACTTATGGTACTGATTAGTTTTAGCATTCTTTTCTTTCAATGGATGGGGTTTACGACGGAAAGTGCCGAAGAGTCCGGTGCAGTAAAGGTGAATCAGTCTTATTCCATTACGCATACGGGAGACGAATTCATTGTTACTCAAACCATTCATTTTTTATCATCGATCCCTGAACGTATATCAATTGAGTGGCCAGATCATGCAAGGGATTTTTTATGTGTCAATGACAGAGGGGAAGATTGTTTCACAAAAGAAGACGGGGAATTCTTATTAAGTAATCTCTATGATGACCTACAGGAGATCACGATTACCTATACATTCGAACAGCCACTTAATGCAGAAGTAATGTTAGTAAAAGATTGGCATCCCACACTTTCCTCTGTTTTTACAATAAATACGGATATTCAAATAACAGAAAAGAGCTTCAGGACTGGAAAATGGATAACAGGATATAAATCTGCCAGCCATAAAAAAATGAAATATATTGATTACTATTCCTTCAGCGGTGGAAGTGAGCCTTCCGCTTTATATTGGACAGAAGAGACGATGTTAGAAAAAAAATCATCTACAGTGAGAATGTTGTACGACACGACGGTCATCAAAGATATCGGTATGGCTTCCCTGAGTTCCTTTGAAGGATTTGTGACCGTCATCATGACGAACAAAATAAAGCCCTATCAATCTCCATATTTGATTGTGAGGAACACAGCTGAAGAGGAGCTCCTGGATGATGTGAAAGGCGGCTTACTGTATCAACAGTATGCTTCCACTGATGAAGAGGTTTGGCTCAAAGAGTTTATTGTTGGCATCATCTTAAAAAAACAACCGCACACTTCAAATTCCGCATGGGCGTATAAGGAATTAATTGAAGGACTAACCTCCTCCCAATTGGATGCATTTAAGCGAAGAATTGAAGGGGAAAAGACAAAATCGGTCGATGCATTAAAATTAGATATGATTTTAGGAGCGGTTACAGGCTTTGAATCTACATTTTTTAATGAAAGTGCAAAAGGAAGAAAGAATGTCCCAATGGTTCTTAAAAACGATCACCCGGTGTTCATCAATAAGAAATCCCATAACCTGTCTTACATTTCTTATAAACAGAAAGAGTTAATTCAATTTCCACAAGCAGTGAGGGCTCTTGGACTGGATATAAAAGAGATTCAGCCCAACGTATTTTTCACATCGATAAACGGAAATACATTCAGGTTTTATGTGAATGAAGATTATTTTATTTATAATGAAGAAAATTACGGCTTATTAACGAAGCCTGTGCAAACGGTTGGAGGCTCCATTTATATGGATGTTCACTGGTTTGAGAAATTGTTTAATGTAAAAGTGGTGAATAAAGGAAATTCAATCGAAATTAAAGAAGAAATGTAAAAAGCCCTGCAGAAATTCTGCAGGGTCCTTCTATATCCATTTCTGGAAAGAAGGCAAAGGGAGAGGAGAAACCGGAGGAAGAACTTATGGGGAATCGTAAGTCTTCTCCGCGGTTGGCAACAACATCAGTTAGGATGCTGTTACTTCCATTATCACCTATCAAAATGATTTTATACATTTTTGGAACAATTTCAGTATGTAGCGATATCTGTCGAGATATGATAGGATAGTGAAGAAAAAATACATATATGGTGGATGATTATGAGAGTAATATCAGGTACGTTAAAAGGTAGACCGTTGAAAGCTGTTCCTGGTAGTGGAACACGGCCGACAACAGATAAGGTGAAAGAGTCTATATTTAATATGTTAGGTCCCTACTTTGAAGGGGGATCAGGATTGGATTTGTTTGCAGGAAGCGGTGGACTAGGAATAGAAGCTCTAAGTCGGGGGCTTGATTCTGTTATATTCGTAGACCGTGATGCAAAAGCATTTCAAACCATTAAGGCAAACCTCCAGGATTGTGACTTAATGGACCAGAGCGAAGTGTATCGGAATGAAGCAACGAGGGCATTAAAGGCGATTTTAAAAAGAGAGTTAACCTTTGATTATATTTTCTTGGATCCTCCTTATAAACAGCAGAAGCTTCAACACCTCTTGGAATTCATCGATGAGCACAATCTTCTAAATGAAAGCGGTTACGTCATGTGTGAACATGGCTCGGATATTACATTGGAAGACAGAGCCGGGGGCTTGAAGAAAGTAAGGGAAGAAACGTATGGAATCATAAGGATCTCCATTTTTTTGAAGGAAAACGATTGAAGATACTAAATATACTGGGGGTAAAAAGATGACGAGCATAGCAGTTTGTCCGGGAAGCTTTGATCCCATTACATATGGACATTTAGATATTATTACACGAGGCGCAAAGGTTTTCGATCAAATTTATGTAGTGGTCTTAAATAACTCTTCTAAAAAACCTCTATTCTCTGTAGATGAAAGAATTGAATTGATTCGTGAGGTTACCGGGGACATTCCAAATGTAGTGGTCGATTCCTTTCAAGGGCTTTTAGTAGATTACGCAAAAAAAGTGAATGCGAAAGCGATTATTAGAGGGTTGCGTGCGGTATCAGATTTTGAATATGAGATGCAGATCACGTCCATGAACAGGGTTTTAGAAGATGATATCGAGACGTTCTTTATCATGACGAATAATCAATACTCTTTCTTGAGCTCGAGTATTGTAAAAGAAGTGGCTAAGTATGGAGGTAACATTTCGGAATTAGTCCCGAAGCGTGTGGAAGAATCGTTAAAGGAAAAATATAATGAATTAAATAAGCCTGAATAATTAAACAGGGTTGATCCAGGTGTCTAAACCTTAACTTACACATGATGTGAAAAGTAAACCGGCATAGGCAAAAGGATCAACCCCTTTCTTTATTTATACACTTGTCTTCTTGCATACAGAACGATATAGAGAATCAAACTGAAAATCGTGATCACTGGTCCTGCAGTCTTAAACAAATATAGCATTTCCGTCCAGAATGCATTATTCTTCATTGCGAATACGGGTATGGCATTTGAGAGCTGCTCATCGGAAAATCTCTCATATATCGGCTTCCAAATCAGGATGGTCGTGATGGACGCGGCTATTCCGTGAACAAAACGGGCATAGAAAAAAGGTTTGAACCGTATATCGGTTTCGGCTAATATGCTTGCCACTTGTGCTTGGACACTAAATCCACTGAACCCTAATATAAAGCTTGTAATAATGGCTTGCTGAAGGAGAGTGGCTTCATTTACTCCACTTGTCAGTTTTGAGCCTAACGTAATTTCAAATAAGCCGGATATAAAAGGAATACTTAATTGCTCTGGTAATTGAAGCAGAATAAATAAAGTTGACAACCCTTCTGCAAAAAAGGTCGTAATGTGAAGATGGTAAAGCATTTTATTAATGACCGAAAATAAGATAATGAAACCACCGATCATTAGTAAGGTTTGAATAGAAGAGGTGACAGCATCTCCCAAGAGTTTACCTATAGGGCGCTTATCTTGCAGTCTTGTGCGATGAAGGGCAGAAAAGGCTTCCCGAATGATAAAGCCCTTTTTTCTGGGAGAGCGATTCCTCATTTCTTCCTTTTCTTTTCCACCATAGAACCTCATGACGACACCTACACAGATGTTTCCAATATAATGAGCGGCAGCTAAAACAATGCCAAGGGTAGCGTTTTGAAAGAAGCCGACTGACACAGCTCCAAATATGAATAAAGGATTGGAAGAGTTCGTGAAGGAAACAAGGCGCTCTGCTTCCAGTTTGGTGATTTGTTCTTCTTGTCTCAGGCGAGCCGTCAATTTGGCTCCCGATGGAAACCCGGATGCCATTCCCATTGCCCACACAAACCCTCCGACTCCGGGGACCCGAAATAATGGCCTCATCAAGGGCTCCAGAATGACCCCGATAAACCTGACCACCCCAAATCCAATCAACATTTCAGACACGATAAAAAATGGCAGTAAGGAAGGGAAAACGATCTCCCACCACATATCTAATCCACGTATGGACGCCTCAAGAGATTCTCCGGGCATTATGATGAGAGATACCGCAAACACCGTCACGCTTATGGATAAAGCCAAGGTTTTGATTTTCGATTTGAACAACCGGACTTCCCCCTCTTATGAAATAAGTTCCTTCTATATCAATTCCTTGTGAAATGGGAAAAGAATGATAAAATGGGATTAATTCAACTTGTCCTCATATTATTCAATATACTCATACATAATTGAAATAGACCATATGATGAAATGTACCGATAACTCGGGAAAAGGGGGAAGGGCATGGAGAGACCGAAAATTGGATTAGCCCTCGGCTCGGGTGGGGCAAGAGGTTTTGCACATTTAGGCGTGTTAAAGGCATTTGATGATGCGAAGATTCCGATTGATATGATAGCAGGAAGCAGTATGGGTGCTTTGGTCGGCTGCTTTTATGGGGTAGGGCATAAGATGGAAGACCTTTACAAGCTTTCTACCACCTTCAGAAGAAAATATTATTTAGACTTTACCGTTCCGAAGATGGGATTTATTTCGGGTAAACGGATAAGAGAATTCATTCGGCTTTTTACACATAATAAAAATATTGAAGATTTAAACATCCCCGTAAGTGTAGTCGCTACAGACATAACAAATGGTGAAAAAGTGGTATTTACGACGGGACCTGTTTCAAGTGCGGTTCGGGCAAGTATTGCGATTCCAGGTATATTTGTACCTGAAAGAATAAACGGCCGTTTACTCGTGGACGGAGGAGTCATTGACCGGGTACCCGTTTCGGTTGTAAAAGAGATGGGTGCCGACATCGTCATAGGAGTCGATGTATCTCATGTGAAACGTAATGCAGAAATCACAACGATCTATGATGTGATTATGCAAAGCATCGATATCCTTCAACTAGAAATCGTCGCACACAGGGAATTTGCCTCCGACTTTATGATAAGACCCCATGTAGAAATGTACAGTACCAGAGCGTTCAAAAATATTGAAGAAATTATAGATATGGGAGAGGAAGAGGCAAAGAAGGTTATTCCTTCTATTCAGAAAGTTTTAGATAATTGGAAGGAGTAAGAACATGAAAACGAAAACATTAATTAGAACCTTAGTCATCATGACCATTTTTATGGTTGCTACATCCTTTTATTATCTTCCATTCTATGTAACGAAGCCGGGAGGTGCACATGAACTGGATCCGATCGTAGAAGTGAAGGATGGATATGAGGATGAAGGTGAATTAATGCTTACAACCGTCAGGATGGGTAGAGCAAATATCTATGCCTATCTTATTGCCAGCATAAAAAAATACGAATATATATTTCCTGTTGAAGAAATCAGAAGTCCTCATGAAAGTGACGAGGAATATAATCTTCGTCAACTTCACCTTATGGCCGACTCTCAAAACCATGCCATTGAAGTGGCCTTCAAAAAAGCAGGTAAACCCTATGAATACACATATAAAGGTATCTATGTCTTAAATATTTACCCGTCGATGCCAGCCGAGGAAGTTTTGATGCCTGGTGATCGTATTACAGCCGTTGATGGGAATGCATTTCAATCATCAGAGGAATTCATTGAATATGTGAGTAAGAAAAAAAGTGGGGATAGTGTGAAGATTACCTTCGTTCGGGATAAGGAAGAAATGGTGGAGACGATTTCCTTGGAGGCTTTCCCTGATATGCCCGATAAAGTAGGTCTTGGTATTACGCTGAGTGACGATAAAGACATCAAAACAGACCCACCGGTGGAACTGGATACTGAAGAGATTGGTGGCCCTTCCGCAGGATTGATGTTTAGCTTGGAGATTTATAATCAACTAACGAAGGATGACATTACGAAGGGTCATTCTATTGCGGGAACCGGGACGATTTCCGAAAACGGGGAAGTTGGACGCATTGGCGGTATAGAGCAGAAGGTCATTGCGGCTGACAAAGCGGGTGCAGAGTATTTTCTTGCTCCCCATGAAACGGTTACAAAGGAAATGAAAGAAAAATATCCTGATCTTGAATCAAACTATACTGCTGCCAAAAGAACAGCTGAAGACATTGGTACGGACATGAAAGTAATACCTGTGAAAACATTTGATGAAGCATTAGCATTTTTACAGACATTAGAAAAATAAACAAAGAGGCTGCCTTCTGTCAGCCTCTTTCTATTTCTATATCATAATTGGCGGTTGAGACCATTCTAGATGAAGCAGTTTTTTTCGGGCTGCCCCATTTTCTAAACCTAAAGAATAAATTTCAGCCGCTCTGACATCTAAAGCTATATCTTTTTGATTTGCACTTGAAAGCTTGCTGATTAAAGGCAAAGGCATTGCTTTTTTCTGATAATGGATAAATTCCCTCCCAGTTTTATTCATACCAAGCAGGCGAATATGGCGTGGGGAGTTGTGTCTGCTTCGCATTTCTTCCTTATTTGTATTGGTTAAAACATGAAGGAGCATTCGTTGAAGACGCGTCCATGTATATCGTTTTGTTTTAAGCTTCATCATGAATTCTTCAAAGGAAGCCGAGCTTTTAACAAACTCTATCATCCGATTCTCTATACCTTCTTCTATTTCATATATCTCCTTCAGTTCTTCTTTGCACGAAGAAAGAAGCTTATACTGCAAAAATGTCCAATAATTTTCCCATCTATGGAATCCCCCGTACTCAAGTTGGTACTGAGATAATTGATCAACAGATGTAGGGGGGAGATAAGAGTCGATCTTGATATCACCCTCACTGCTGAAAATATTTTTCCTGATGCTTGTAGCGCTCGCAATCGAAGGAGAAGAAAAATGTTCATCATGGTATCCAGCAGATTCCCTTGGGATGGTGAAAGCTTTCAATGATGAGTGAATCTGATTTCTTGCTTCCATATAATGAAATCCCAGTATATTATTCGGCTTACTTAGATCGATGACCGAGTCCCCGCTCCCGAGCATTTGGAAAGCTTTGGCCAACGCAGAAGGATAGCTCGTGCCTTCCTGGATGAACTCACTTATATATGTATCGTATTTCTTCCTATTCGCTTCGATGAATAGGACCGTTTTCTCGAAAGTATCGATATCTCCATCTTCACTGCCGAAACAAAAGCTTTCACACCCGATGGCATCAAGGAGTGAAATGGCTCCCCGTGAAAAAAATTCAGCATGCTGTGTGGCAAAGCTATAGGGAAGCTCAATGACAACGTCAACCCCTGCTTCTAAAGCCATTTTGGTGCGGGACCATTTTGATACCAGTGCCGGCTCTCCACGTTGCAGGAAATGCCCACTCATAACCGCAACCACTACATCAGCTCCTGTTGCCCTTCTCGTTTCCCTTAAATGATGTAAATGGCCATTATGAAAGGGATTATACTCTACTATTACTCCTGTTGCTTTCATGAAATTCTCCACATCCTTTCTAAGTCACAACTATCTGCTATGTAGTTCATTATATATGGAAATGATATAGATTCTCTCCTTTTATGACATAATCATAACTAATATTATAAAATATTTGAAAGTCCTTATATTTAAACGTTATAATTACAACACTATGGTTGTAAAGAGTGTAAAGAAAAAATATTGACAAACGGTATTATGAAAGCTATAATTACCTTTGTTGCCTTGAGGTGATTACATTGAAATGGTCAATAATACAATTACAAAAATTTAGAGACAAGGGACTTTCCATTGACGAAACAATTAATTTGGATGAATTGAAAAAAATCGATCCCCAAATTATAGAAGTCTCACCTATTCGAGTGTCTGGAAAGGCAGATATCGGTTCGAACCGGGTCACCTTCCATCTTCATATAGAAGGAAAGTTAGTATTACCTTGCTCAAGAACCCTTGTGGATGTTGATTTACCAGTTGACATTAAAACGATTGAAACCTATCTTCTAAATGAAACTGATTATGATCAGTATGAGGAAGAGGAAATACATCGTATTCAAGGTGATGTTATTGATTTAAAACCTGCTATAAGAGAATTACTATTACTTGAGATTCCAATGCAAGTAATCAGTGATGAAGCGAGAGAACAAGATGAGATGCCTTCAGGTAAGAACTGGGAAGTTCTGACGGAAGAACAAGCTTATCAAGTCGAACAAGAGGAAGAGAAGAAAGTTGATCCTCGTCTCGCTGAGTTAGCAAAACTTCTTGATCAAAACAAGAAATCTTAAAAGCGAAGTACCAGTTCGACTGGCTTCATAATGAGTATGAATCTCTTTTAAGGAGGTGGGAAGAATGGCAGTACCTTTTAGAAGAACATCTAAAACAGCAAAAAGACAACGTCGTACACACTTCAAACTACGTGTACCTGGTATGGTAGCATGCCCAAACTGTGGTGAAATGAAACTAGCACACCGTGTTTGTAAAGAGTGCGGAACGTATAAAGGTAAAGAAGTTGTAAACAAATAATATTGTTTACAGCAAAAAAAGCGTGAAAGAGGCCATGGCTCTTCACGCTTTTTTTATTGTCATTTTAAAGAAATGTCTGTTCATCTCATTTAGAAAACCATACACTAAAAGTATGAAAGGAGGGTCTGATTTGGGAGAATATATGATACATATGAATGAAGAAGGGATTCTGCAGTTTATCATCAACCGTCCGGAAAAACGAAATGCAGTGAGTTATGAAATTATGGCAGGACTCGAAAAAGCGCTAGATGAGTGTATTCAAAATGATCATGTGAAAGCGCTGCTTATTACTGGAAGTGGTGATCAGGCTTTTTGCTCCGGGGGAGATTTATCTCAATTTCATAACCTTAAAACAGAAAGTGAAAGTTATGGAATGCTCAGTAAAATGGGCAGCCTCATTATGAAACTAGCCTTCCTACCAAAACCTACAATCGCTTTTATTAATGGAACGGCGATTGGCGGAGGGTGTGAGATCGCCACTGCTTGTGACTTTAGAATCGCCAAAAGAACAACTAAGATGGGATTCGTTCAAGGGAATCTCGCCATTACCACAGGATGGGGAGGTGGGACCTTACTTCTTGAAAGGCTTTCAGCGTCTAATGCGCTTTCCCTGCTAATGACAGCAAGGGTGGAAGAAGCAGAAGTCCTTTATGATATAGGGTTTGTAGATGAACTAGTCGATGCCAATGTCCCAATCCATGAAATTCCCCTCATTAAATTGATCTCACAGAAATCAGAGGGAGTCTTGAGGGCATATAAGCAGCAACTTCTTGGGAAATGGGATAGAAAAAGAGTAGAAGAAAATATAATGAAGGAAATAAGCCAATGTTCAAAGCTATGGGCAAGTGATGAGCATCACGAGGCAGTGGAGAGATTCTTTAATAAATAGGTAAAGCATAATAAAAAGGAACCGGTGCCAGAAAGCCGGTTCCTTTTTGTATGCATTAAAAAAATAGTGGTGCAGATTCTATCTTCTCTAGTAAGAGCATATGATTGGATAAACTGGATCTTACAGGGGGGATGGAAATGTCTTCAAATAGGCAGGATGCATGGAGTCAAGATGAAGATGTGTTGTTAGCGGAAGTGGTATTACGCAATATACGAGAAGGTGGTACCCAGCTTCAAGCGTTTGAAGAGGTAGGAAGAAAACTATCAAGAACGTCAGCGGCTTGCGGCTTTCGTTGGAACTCATTTGTTCGTAAACAATATAAATCCGGAATCGAACTTGCTAAAAAACAAAGAAAGCAATCTAAAAAGGACTCTCCAATAGGTAAGGCAAATGAAGAAAATCAAGAAGTGCAAGTAGAGAGTTCACCAGAGCTTGAAGCTTCTGAAGTGTTTTCAATGGGGAGTATGATAAATTATCTTCAAAAAGCTGAAGATGCCGTTCGAAACGGGGAAAAAGTACGGAATGAAAATACTCAGCTTCATGGACAAATCTCTTATTTGAAAGAAAGGCTTCAAGAGGTTGAAGCTGAGTTGAAAGAGTATGAAGCAAAATTTAATCTTCTTGAAGAAGATCATAAGTCATTATTAGCTATTTTTGAAAAAGCAAGGAAAATGGCTCTTTTGCAAGGAAATGAAGACAAAGTGAAGTTTCAGATGGATAAAAACGGCAACCTTCAGCGGTTGAATAAATGAAGAGAAAGATAGGCTGGCTAAATAAATTTATTTAGCCAGCCTATCTTAGTTAATTGATAATGGTTTTCGTAAGCTTTTCGCCTCTGAGCAAGCCGCCTCCGCTTTCGTTTTCATCCAGCTACGGCGGCTAGAGGCTCGAGGTCATAAAGCAGACCTACCAAAAAGGGAAAGAGCGCCTTTCCGGTAGGTCCGCCTTATGCTTGTCGCCTCTGGGCAAGCCGCCTCCGCTTTCGTATTTAACTGATTTTCTGTTCTGTGACCCCTTCTGGGAACCATACGTATGGATTTTCACCTAAATCTCTTTCCACTTCGTACGTAACGGCTTCGAAGCCCATTTTCTCCCAGAATCCCTGGGATTTAATACGGGAATTTGTTTTAATAGGTAAACCAAAGCTTTTTGCAAATTCTACGAGCATTTTTCCGTAGTTTTTGTTTTGATATTTTGGTAATACCTCTAGCTTCCATAGTTCCAAGTAATTTTGGGGAGGATCGAAGTACTGATCAAAACGAGCATTGCGCTGGTACAAGCTCATTCTGGCAACCAAGGTATCGCCAAAGTAAATTCCATAAAAAGGTGACTCGCTATCGTTTTCAATGATGTTGGCTTGTAAGTCTTCTAACATGGATAATTCCTGTACACCATATTCTTTAAATTTCTTAAACTCTTCAAGAGTTTTATAGTTTACTTTTAATTTCTCCACTTTTACTGCCATCGTATTACCTCCTAAAATGCTAAAAAATAAGTATGGGAAAACATGGTGAATCATGAATCCGTTTGCAACGGATTTAATGATCAAGCAAGTATTTATTATTATTATATAACAAATAAACAAAAAATTCTGCACTTAATTAAGAAAACGTTTACAATTAAGAAGAAGGATTTCGACGATTTTTGTAGAATTCGTAATATGAACAGATGTGTTCTATGAAGAAAGGGGAGAGATTGTGCATAAGATTCTAATTGCAAATAGGGGAGAAATTGCTTCAAGAATTATTAAAACCTGTAAACAACTAAACATTCAAACAGTCGCGGTTTATTCCGATGCAGATCAGGATATGCCCTTCGTTAAAGAAGCGGATATTGCACACCGCATAGGTGAATCACAAGTGAATCGCTCATACTTGGTAGTGGACAATATACTTGATGTAGCAAAAAAGGAAAAAGTGGATGGAATCCATCCCGGGTATGGTCTCCTATCAGAAAATGCAGACTTTGCCAGAAGAGTTGCAGAAGAAGGCATCACCTTTATCGGGCCGGCTCATGACATTATTGAAAAGATGGGCGACAAGGTGGAAGCTAGAAGAGTGATGCATGAAGCGTCTGTACCGGTCGTACCAGGAAGTGATGGAGGGGTCGAAACCCTTGATGCTGCCAAGCGTGTAGCAAGCGATATTGGCTATCCCGTCATGTTGAAGGCCAGTGGTGGAGGCGGGGGAATCGGAATGATCCGGTGTGAAAATGAGCAAGCGCTCGTTCAAAGCTTCGATTCTACTAAAAACCGGGCTAAAGCCTATTTCGGGAAAGAGGAAGTCTTTCTTGAGAAATGTATTGAAAATGCGAGACACATCGAAGTGCAAATCTTTGGAGATCATCATGGGAATTTGGTGCATCTTTTTGAGCGGAATTGTTCTGTACAAAGAAGAAATCAAAAAGTGATAGAAGAATCACCTTCTCCCGCGCTTTCTCAAGAAACGAAGGAGAAGATGTTTGCCGCTGCTGTACAGGCAGGTAAGGCAGTCAACTATACGAATGCTGGAACAGTTGAGTTTATTGTTGATGTAGATGAAAATTTTTATTTTCTGGAAATGAATACTCGACTGCAAGTAGAACATCCGGTCACTGAAACCATCACGGGATTAGATTTAGTGAAGTGGCAGCTTTTAGTAGCTTCCGGAGAGCCCCTTCCTCTATGCAAACAGGAGGAAATCTCTGTTAAGGGTCATGCAATTGAGTTTAGAGTTTATGCCGAGGATCCGAAGACGTTTTACCCGTCTCCAGGTCAGTTAATGACCTTGCGATGGGGAAAAGGAGAAGATGTTCGAATCGACAGCGGATATGAAGAAGGAAACAAGGTCACTCCATTCTATGATCCGATGATTTCCAAATGCATCATCAAAGGAAACGATCGTCAAGATGCATTACATAAAGCCAAGGTCTTCTTTGAAGGGGTAACGATTGAAGGAGTCAAAACGAATGTCACTCTATTCAAGGAAATCATTGAAGATAAAGGCTTTATCAAAGGGTCTTACACCACGAAATGGCTACAGGACTTCTTGACAGCCAACCGCACGTAAAAAGAATGGGGGATGTTAGTCCCTGATAAAATTTAACTAAAAGAGAACAAACTGGAGGAATCAATCATGAAGGAAATTACATCATCAATGGCAGGAACGGTTTTAAATGTACTGGTAGAACAAGGTGGAGAAGTGTCTGTAGGAGATACTGTATTAATGCTTGAATCAATGAAAATGGAAATTCCCGTTGAAGCCGAAGCGGGAGGGAAAGTTTCGGAAATTAAGGTTAGTGTAGGGGATTTCGTTAATGAAGGAGATGTATTACTCGTTATTGAAAGTTAATGGGAGTATGAAAACGTTAAGTCAGAGATGGCATGAACATCTCTGACTTGTTTACGCATTTACATAAAACGACGGAGGGGATACTATGTCGACATCTAAAACGATCATCAACACTCTCGAGGAAAAGAGAGAAAGGATTGCTTCGGGTGGTCAGCCGAAATATCATGAGAAATTGAAAGAACAGAAAAAGATGTTTGTTCGAGATCGACTTCAACAACTATTTGATAATGGGGATTATCAAGAAGATGGTATGTTTGCAAACAATAAGGCAGAAGATTTACCTGCTGACGGCGTTGTAACAGCAATCGGTAAAGTAGGTGGACAGACCGTTTGTGTAATGGCCAATGATTCCACTGTTAAAGCTGGATCCTGGGGAGCGAGAACCGTTGAGAAAATCATCCGAATACAAGAAACCGCCCTTAATTTGAAAGTGCCTATCTTCTATTTAGTGGATTCGGCCGGAGCCCGTATTACCGATCAGTTAGAAATGTTCCCTAATCGACGTGGGGCAGGTAAGATTTTTCACAATCAAGTGAAAATGTCAGGGATGGTTCCGCAAATATGTGTTCTTTTTGGTCCGTCGGCAGCTGGTGGGGCATATATCCCTGCTTTTTGTGACATAGTGATCATGGTGGATGGGAATGCCTCTATGTATCTTGGTTCTCCTCGTATGGCAGAGAAAGTGATCGGTGAGAAGGTAACGCTTGAAGAAATGGGTGGTGCAAGAATGCACTGCACTGTCAGTGGGTGTGGAGATCTTCTTGCAGCTTCTGAAGAGGAAGCGATTGAAGAAGCGAAGAGATATTTAAGTTATTTCCCAGCGAATTATCAACAGAAGCCTGCTGTCAAGGATGGTCTTGCCCCTAAGCATGAGAAGCTGTTAGAAGACATTATCCCGGAACATCAAAATGCGCCTTTTAACATGTACGATTGCATCGATACATTGATCGATGAAGGCAGCTTCTTTGAAATGAAAAAACTCTTTGCACCTGAATTGATCACAGGCTTCGGCCGCATGGATGGTAAAGTGGTGGGGATCATTGCCAATCAGCCAAAGGTAAAGGGAGGAGTACTTTTCCACGATTCTGCAGACAAAGGGGCAAAATTCATCCAGTTATGTGATGCCTTCCATATTCCTTTATTATTCCTTGCAGATGTACCTGGGTTTATGATCGGGACAAAAGTAGAGAGAGCCGGGATTATTCGCCATGGAGCAAAGTTGATTGCTGCCATGAGCTCTGCAACGGTTACGAAGATATCCGTCATTGTAAGAAAAGCATACGGCGCCGGTCTATACGCAATGGCAGGTCCAGCTTTTGATCCTGATGTTTGTATTGCCCTCCCTACTGCACAAATTGCAGTAATGGGACCGGAAGCAGCCGTAAATGCTGTTTATTCAAATAAGATACAAGCTATCGAAGATCCAAAAGAGAGAATACAGTATGTACAGGAAAAGCAGAAGGAATATAAAGAGCATATCGATATTTATAAATTGGCATCGGAATTAATAGTAGATGAAATTACAGCACCGAATGAGTTGCGTTCCGTATTAATTCAACGTTATAAGCTCTATGAAACCAAAGAAGTTCAATTTAGTGAGAGAAAACATCCCGTATATCCTGTTTAGATTGTTGGATAGGGCTCGTTCCTTTGGGACGGGCCCTTTCTTTCGAACGTTGACTGATTCTTTTAGCCTATGGTTTTCTAGTTACGGAAAATTTGGTAAACTATTCTTAAAAACATGTACGATAAGGAGTCTTTATGAAAATAGGAATCATTGGAGGAGGAGCAGTCGGCCTTTTATTTGCAGGGTATTTGGGCCAGAAGTTTGATGTCACTCTCCTTGTAAGGAGAGAAGGGCAGGTTCAGTCCCTGTTAATGAATGGCATAAATGTACATAGGGAAACCTCTTCATTCACAACACAAGTCCATTCGGATCTTCTTACAGAAGTTCCCTTGGAATTTGACCTAGTGATTGTGGCAGTAAAGGAATATGATTTAAAGTCCTTGGAAAATGTGTTAGAGCTTATGGATAAGCGTCAACCACTACTATTCCTTCAAAATGGTATTGGGCACCTGGATTGGGTGAAATCATTGCCCCACCAAAATTTACTTGCTGGTTCGGTAGAGCATGGCTCTTTGAAAGAAAACGACCACACTCTCCATCATTTAGGAGACGGAAAGACAAATCTCGCTTTAATTAAAGGAGAATGGGGAGTTATGGAAGAATTAGTATCACAGAGCATTCCTTCCTTTCCATTTTTATTAAAACAAGACTTCGAGGAAATGCTCCTAACCAAGCTATTTGTAAATGTACTAATTAACCCTCTAACGGCTTTAACCCGGTTAACGAACGGGAAGCTGGTTGAAAACCCACACTTGCATCAATTACAAATGGATTTATTCCAGGAACTGCTTCGCCTCTTTCCACAAATGGAAGGGATTATTTCCTTTGAAGCGGTTGAAAAAATTTGCACCAATACATACCAAAACAGATCTTCCATGTTAAAAGACATTGAATCCGGTAGGAAAACAGAAATAGAGTCTATCTTAGGCGTTCTACTTGAAAAAGCACATAAAGAACACCATTTTGTACCCATCATGAATGTCGTTTACAGATTAGTTAAAGGAATTGAAAGAGAAGGTCTGGGGGGATAAAATGGCTTCGATTTTTTCGACCATCATTGCCATATTTGTAATGATCCCATTTTTGGGATATTTCATCAGTTTCATTCTAGCGAAAGAAATCATGAAGAACCATCGGAAAGCTGTTCATTTGGCGATTGATATTACGACTTTTCTACTAATCGTCTCTGTTCACTTTATTGTCATTGCCATTTGGCAAACTTCTTACCTATGGCTTATTTTCCTTGTAATTTGCTCCATTGGCGTTCTATTTGCCATCATGTATTGGAAGGCAAAGGGGGAAATCCATTACCCTAAGGTATTGAGAGGTTTCTGGCGGATGAACTTCCTGTTATTCTTTACGGCTTATATAACGTTAATGATTACAGGACTGGTCCTCCGTATCCTAGAATTATATTAGAAAAAAGAACAGGCAAGTTTTTTCCTTTTCTTAATGTGGAATGATATACTCATCGTTAGGATATAAAGAGCTAGAAAAGGAGTAATTCAAATGGAATTGGAAAGCTTAAACATTCCAGCAATAAATCAGTTTGCCTCTCAATACTTAAAACAAGAAGAGCCCGTCACTTCTTTTTTCCACTATAACGTAAACAGTTCTTCAGTCTATTCAGATCGCATGAAAGATTTAGATTCGAGACAATTTCAGAGAGAAGGTCTTGCAGAATGTATTTCTTCTTACATGAAGTCATTGCCATCATCTGAAAAGGTTGAAGAATCGTTGGGGAAATTGAGAAACAATGCCGTAACCGTCATCGCCGGACAACAGGCAGGTCTGCTGACTGGCCCACTCTACACGATACATAAAATCATTTCTGTCATTCAATTAGCCAGACAGCAGGAAGCCGAGTTAAAGCATCCTGTGGTTCCTGTTTTTTGGATTGCAGGAGAAGATCATGATTATCAAGAAGTCAATCATATATACGTAGAAAACGGATCAAAGGTTGAAAAGGTAGGATATCCGGAGAGAGTATTAGAGAAAAAAATGACCTCTCATATTACGTATACGAAACCAGTGATGAAGAAATGGCTTGATGATATACTATTGATACTGGGAGAAACACAGCATACAAAACAACTGGCATCGGAACTTACTGAAATGATTGATGAAGAAGAGGATATTGTTCGATTCTTTGCCCACTTTGTGATGAGCTTATTCAAAGATTTCGGCTTATTGGTGATTGATTCTGCCTATCCTTTACTAAGGAAGCTTGAATCAAGACATTTTCACCATTTGATTGAAAGCAGTCAATCCATATCGGATGCGGTGTTTGAGCAACAAGAAGAAATCCGCAAAAATGGATATAGTACTCAATTAGACATTTCCCCTGCAGCTGCCAATCTCTTTATTCAACTTAAGAACGAAAGGGCTTTGTTAGAAAGAGAAGGGAATACGTTCTTTGAAAAGAATAGTGGTAAAACTTATTCGAGTGTGGAGCTGCTATCCATTCTGGAAGAAAGTCCAGAATCATTCAGTAATAACGTGGTCACGAGACCTATGATGCAGGAATGGTTATTTCCAACTCTCGCATTTGTTGCCGGACCTGGTGAAATTGCCTATTGGGGCGAATTGAAAAAAGCCTTTGAACTTGTAGATTTAAAAATGCCGCCGGTCGTCCCGAGATTAAATATTACCATCGTGGAACGTGAAATAGATAAGAGAATTCATGACCTTCAATTGACGCTCCATGGAGTGATTACGGAAGGTGTTTCTACTGCTCGTGATGCTTTTTGGAAATCCCTCGAGCGTCCCGCTTTAAAGTTGGAAATGCAAGAAATCCAGGAAGAACTCCAGCGTAAGTATGAGAGAATTCGCGAACAGGCGCTTAGTATTGATCAAGGATTACATCCGATAATTGAAAAGAACCTTGAATTCCACTTGAGTCAGTTCGATTATTTACGCAACAAAGTGGATAAAGCCCTGAAAGATAAGCACTCATTAACCTTTAATCAGTTTATGAAGGTGGAAAACAGCATCAGGCCAAATGAAGGACCGCAGGAAAGAACGTGGAATGTTCTCTATTTCTTAAACAAATACGGACCCAACTTCGTAAGAGACCTGACACTTCAAGATTTCACCTTTGACGGAACTCATAAAGTGGTATATATCTGATTGGAAACAATATGCAATATTACCAGTCGACAAGCACAAAAACTAAAGGACCTAATTCGTTTTATATTGCGAATTAGGTCCTTTTTACGTTGAATAAAGACAAATTTCAACGGTGAAAACTTGTCTGGAAAAGAGAGAAAAAGACTAATGAAAAATAGAGGAAATATTTTGCAAGGAAAGAATTTATAAAAGAGTGGAGAAAAGTGGGGGGATGTGGTACATTTGTGTTAGAAAGTGGGGGCAGTGCATATGTTCATGGGCGAATATCAACATAACATTGATAATAAAGGCCGTTTAATCGTACCTGCCAAGTTCCGTGATCACCTCGGAGATTCATTTGTCATTACCCGAGGGTTGGATCAATGTTTATTTGGTTATCCCATGGATGAGTGGCGAGCTCTTGAAGACAAGCTCAAAGCCCTACCACTGACAAAGAAAGACGCCCGTGCCTTCACTCGATTCTTCTTCTCGGGAGCGACTGAGAGTGAATTAGACAAAACAGGTAGGGTGAATATTCCTGCTACACTTGTGAATTATGCACAATTGGATAAAGAATGCATTATTTTAGGAGTTTCCAATCGAATTGAGATTTGGAGTAAATCATTATGGGAAGACTATTTCACACAGTCTGAAGATTCATTTGCTGAGCTTGCAGAGAATATGGTAGGGTTTGATATTTGACCCCCCACAAAACGTTCGATTGGAAAGGTGAAGTCAACATGTTTAAACATACAACTGTATTATTAAAAGAAACGGTGGATGGTCTGAGTATTAAAGAAAATGGAGTTTATGTAGATTGTACTCTGGGTGGAGCAGGGCATAGCGAGTATCTTGTGAGCCAGTTATCACCGGAAGGGCATCTATATTGCTTCGATCAGGATGAAACAGCCATCAACCACGCAAAAGAAAAGCTTTCATCCTACCAGGATAGAGTTACATTCGTTCAATCAAACTTCCGAAACCTAAAGGAAGAACTTGAACAACTTGGAGTACATAGTGTGGATGGGATTCTATACGACCTGGGTGTATCATCGCCTCAACTGGATACTCCAGAAAGAGGGTTCAGTTATCACCATGATGCTCCACTCGACATGAGAATGGACTTGCAAGGTGAAGTAACTGCTTATGATGTGGTTAATCATTGGTCGTTTGAAGATTTGGTTCGGATTTTTTATCGATATGGAGAAGAGAAATTCTCAAAGCAAATAGCGAGAAAGATAGAAGCGGCAAGAGATATTAAGGCGATTGAAACAACGGGTGAACTTGTCGAGCTCATTAAGGATGGTATCCCTGCACCTGCAAGACGAAAAGGTGGTCACCCTGCTAAGAGAGTCTTCCAAGCCATACGAATTGCCGTGAATGATGAATTGGGGGCCTTTGAAGATTCACTTGAACAAGCGATAGAGCTTCTTCATAAGGGAGGAAGGGTGAGCGTGATTACATTCCATTCCCTAGAAGACCGCATTTGCAAAACGATGTTCAAGGAGAAGGCATCAGGACCTGATCTGCCTCCGGGATTACCGATTATTCCTGAAGGTTATGAAGCAGAGCTTAAGCTTGTAACGAGAAAACCGATCCTGCCTAGTGATGACGAATTAGAAGAAAATAATCGCGCTAGGTCAGCTAAATTAAGAATCGCAGAAAAAAATATATAAATAGAAGGAAACAGGAGGGAGAATTTTGAGTAACTTAGCCAGAAATTACGAGCAGCAAAAAGTTGAGAATCAATCCGTTCAAGCCAAACCAAAGCGCTTGAGTGAAGAGAGAAGATCCGTCATCACACCCGGGGAAAAGATCCTTGTCGCGATTTTCGCAGCAGTATTTTGCTTCTTAGCCGTTCAGATTGTGACAACACAGGCTGCCATCTATGATGTGAATAAAGAAGTCCAGCATGTTGAATCAACCATTGAAAAGCAGGAAAAGGCAAATAATGATCTTAAGCTTCAAGTAAGTGAGCTTAGTACGTATGAGCGTATTCTTGAAAAAGCGAAAGAGCTTGGACTTAATTTGAAAGAAAAGAACGTTAAGGTTGTTGAACAATAATGAAAAAAAGACCAAGCATGAACATAGGGGCAGCCATCCTTTTCGGGATTTTCGGCTTGCTCTTTTTTGTATTAATGGTTCGCTTTGTCACGATTCAGGTTACCGGGGAAGCTGAAGGTAAGGTCCTGGCATCACAAGCGGCAAAAAAATATATAAAAAGTCACATTTTAGAAGCTCACAGGGGAACGATTTTTGACTGGAAAGGTGAAGTCATCGCCGAGGATACTTCAGCCTATACACTCGTGGCCATTTTAGACCCCAGCATCACGAGTGATCCGAAAAAGCCTAAGCATGTGACAGATCCGGAGAAAACAGCAAAGGCTCTGGCTCCATATCTTGATATGAAAGAGAGCGAAATTTATGACCGTCTCGATCAAGATGGGCCGTATCAGGTGGAATTTGGATCTGCTGGTAGGGACCTGACTCATCAAATGATGCTGGAGATTAAAGAAGAAAACATACCTGGGATCACATTCAGAAAAGAAGCGAAACGATTTTATCCCAATGGTTCCTTCGCGCCTCATCTTATTGGTTTTGCGCAAAAGTCCACTTCGGATAACGGTGATTCCAAAACCGTAGGGAAAATGGGTGTGGAAGCAAGCTTTGATGATGTGTTAAGTGGCAAGGACGGTTCAGTGGAATATAAGAGTGATGTATGGGGGTATTTATTACCAAATGCAGATGAGCATGTAACATCACCACAGGATGGAAATGATATTTACTTAACGATTGACAAGAAAGTTCAAACATTCTTAGAAGAAGCCCTGAATGAAGTGCAAAAGAAATATAAACCGAAGAAAATGTTTGCGATCGTATCTGATCCAAAAACGGGAGAGATACTTGCGATGTCTCAAAGACCTTCCTTTCATCCCGACACGAGAGAAGGTCTACTGGATAATTGGACAAACTTCATTGTGGAGGAAACGATTGAGCCGGGTTCAACTATGAAGGCATTTTCATTGGCTGCTGCTGTAAATGAGGGGAAGTTTAATCCGAACGAAGCCTATGAATCTGGTAAATATTATGTTGATAATGTTCCTAATCCTATCCGGGATCATAATGGAGGGGAAGGTTGGGGGACGATTTCTTATTTAGAAGGCGTTCAAAGATCTTCCAATGTGGCATTTGCGAATTTACTGGACAAAATCGGTTTCAAGAAGTTCGAAGGGTATTTAAATAGTTTTGGATTTGGAGAACCAACAGGTGTGGGGTTACCACATGAGGCTTCTGGATCTATCCTTTATCATTACCCGATTGAAAAATACACTACGATCTTTGGACAAGGTACAACCGTTACCCCGCTGCAGATGATTCAAGCGGAATCGGCCATTGCGAACGATGGGAAAATGATGCAGCCCTATGTTATCTCGAAGATAGTAGATCCGAATACGAAGAAAGTGGTTGAAGAAACAAAACCAAAAGTTGCTGGAAACCCAATTACAAAGGAGTCTGCTGAAAAAGTACGTGAATACTTAGAATCAACAGTAACATCTGAGAATGGCACAGGTACCCGCTTTGCCATCGAAGGCTATAGCGTTGCAGGAAAATCAGGTACGGCTCAAATACCAGATCGTGAAACGGGAAGGTATATGTACGGAAAAGAAAATTATCTATTTTCATTCATGGGTATGGCACCTGCTGATGACCCTCAGCTAATTGTCTATGTAGGGATTCAACAACCCGAATTAGAACCTACTGAAATCGGTTCGGATCCCGTAGCGGCTGTGTTCAATCCTGTCATGCAAAATAGCTTGAAATACTTGAATATAAAACCTCAGGAAAAAGTGAGTTTGAAAAAACAGTCTCTACCTGATACGAAAGAAATGAGTGTGGAAGAAGCTAAAGAAGAGTTGAAAAAAGCAGGGGCTTCACCCGTTGTTGTTGGAAACGGATCAGAGGTTCAGAAGCAGCTGCCCCAAGCTGGAAGTGCGATACTTGAAGGGGAAAAAGTTGTGATCAAAACCGATGGAGACATCACGATTCCTGATATGAAGGGATGGTCTGTAAGGGATGTCTTTAAAGTGGCAAATCTTGCTGGACTGAAGATCAATATGGTTGGGAACGGTTATGCCGTCAGTCAAAATATTCAACCGGGAGTACCTGTGGAAAAAGAAGAGCCTCTCGTGGTTAACTTTAGTACCCCGGAAGAACAAGTACAGCAAGGTGAAAATGAGAATACGGAAGAACCACCTCTAAATTAAATGAAAAGGGCTGACTTATGTATGTGACTCATTCAACGGCAACTGGATCTATTCCTTTTGAACCGATTTGTGTATGAGTGCCATTCACATCGAAGTCGCCCTTTTTTTATTGGAATAATCGGTCAAATTGATGTGAATGAATATGCTTTCCTTTTCCTTTCGTGGATTTCCAAACATACCACAATAAGTCCAAGCATATAATGGAACGAGCCATAGAAGGGGAGGTTCCATTAGTGAAAAGAGTATCCAATGTAACTGTTAGGAAGAGGTTAGCGGTAGCACTTGTAGTAGGAGTCCTGATTTTCTCCATTATTGATATAAGGCTGGGGTATGTTCAGTTTTTTAAAGGGGACTGGCTTACAAGCTTAGCAAAGGACTCTTGGAGTCGAAATATCCCATTTCAACCTGAAAGAGGAAAAATAGTTGACCGTAATGGGGAAGAACTTGCCGGAAATCAGAGTGCACCGACGATATTCGTCGTTCCAAGACAAATCACTGATCCTCAGGGTACAGCGGATAAACTGGCGGCTGTTCTTAATATTTCAGTGGAATCTGCATATAAATATGTTACACAGAGGGCAAATATGGTGCTGATTAAAGAAGCTAGAAAGATCTCATATGAAAAAGCGAAAGAGGTTAGAGACCTTAATTTAAAAGGGGTTTACTTAGGAGAAGACTCTAAGCGTTATTATCCATATGGCAGTTATTTATCTCATGTACTTGGCTTCGCTGGAATTGATAATCAGGGGCTGATGGGGCTGGAACTTTCATATGATGAGGAGCTTAGTGGAGATAAAGGATATGTGAAATTTTTCTCAGACGCCAAAGGAAAAAGAATGCCTGACATGGCAGATGACTTTGAGAAGCCTGAGAATGGGTTGGATTTAAAGCTGACGATTGATACGAAGGTTCAAACCATCGTGGAACGTGAATTGGATATTGCACAAGCCACTTACAACCCTGATGGGATTATCGCCATTGCCATGAACCCTAAAAATGGCGAAATATTGGCTATGTCAAGCCGTCCTACCTTTGACCCGGCAAATTTCCGAAACGTACCTCAAGAAATATATAACCGGAATTTACCGATTTGGAGCACCTATGAGCCAGGTTCTACATTTAAAATTATTACTCTTGCGGCAGCGTTAGAGGAAAATAAGGTAGATCTTTATAAAGAAAAGTTCCATGATCCTGGTCATATTGAAGTAGCGGGCTCTACCCTCCATTGTTGGAAGCGTGGAGGACATGGAACCCAAACATTTTTGGAAGTGGTCCAAAATTCATGTAACCCCGGATTTGTAGAGTTAGGTGAGAGGCTGGGGAAAGAAAAACTATTTAGCTATATTCATGACTTTGGTTTTGGAGAAAAGACAGGCATAGACCTTCAAGGAGAAGGAAAAGGAATTCTCTTTAACCTTGATCGGGTCGGCCCTGTAGAACAAGCTACTACCGCCTTCGGTCAGGGGGTAGCCGTTACGCCGATTCAACAGGTAGCCGCTGTGTCAGCAGCCGTCAATGGTGGAATCCTGTATCAACCGTATATTGCAAAAGAGCTTATTGACCCTTCAAGTGGAGAAGTGGTGATGAGAAAAACACCTCAAATAAAGAAAAGGGTCATCTCGGAAGAAACATCAAAACAAATTCGTGAAGCATTGGAAAGTGTAGTTGCACAAGGTACAGGTGGGAAAGCTTTTGTAGATGGTTATCGGGTAGGTGGGAAAACGGGAACCGCTCAAAAAGCAAAGGATGGTAAATACTTAGAGAATAATCATATCGTTTCCTTTATGGGAGTAGCACCCGCGGATGATCCGGAAATAGTCGTTTACGTAGCTGTCGATAATCCGAAAGGTACGGTTCAATTCGGTGGGGTAGTAGCGGCCCCTATTGCAGGGAGTATTATAGGGGATAGTTTAGAAGCAATGGGAGTTCCGAAAAGAAAAGATCAAATTGAAAAGAAAATGACGTGGACCGATACTCCGATGATTGAAACCCCTGACTTAGTCGGATTAACAAAAAAAGAGTTACAGGAGCAGCTTATTAATTTGGACTTGGATATAAGCGGAACTGGGGATAAAGTGGTTAGCCAGTCTCCTGATCCGGGGGTGAAGATCAAGCAAGGTTCAAAAGTAAGGGTGTATCTATCGGAATAAGTGCCGAGAATGTCAACATGATGGCCCATTTCATGATATACTTCTTATTTATGCCGGGGGTTTATAACCATAAGGGGAGGTCCTGTATCCCCTTAAATGATGCCCGGGGCTGCAAGTTTTCGATAATTATAACGAACTAAGTTAAAAGGTTGATAGCTTTCATACGCATTTTTTTGTAAAATATAAAAAGGTTGCTTTCTACCTGTGAGGAGTTGAAAAGATGAGATTGCACACTTTGCTGGAAGTACTGCCGTTTTTCTCAGTAGAGGGTGAAGGGAATCCAGCTATTTCAAACATCGCTAACCATCATAAGAAAGTGAGAAATGGTGATTTATTTATCTGCATTAACGGGTTGGAGATTGATAGTCATTCACTCGCCCCAAAGGCAGAGAAGAACGGTGCAGCTGCAATTCTCGCTGAGAGGAGCATAGAGGCAAACGTTCCGGTTATCATCGTACCTGATACGAAGAAAGCAATGGCAATTCTTGCAGACTACTTCTATAAGCAGCCCTCCCATCAGCTTTTACTGGTCGGGGTGACAGGGACAAATGGGAAAACCACGACCACCCATCTGATTGACCAGGTTTTTAGCCACTGTGGAATGATGACCGGTTTAATTGGGACATTGCACATTAAAGTGGGGGATGAGTTACATGTAAGTCATAATACGACTCCTGACAGCTTAACACTCCAACAAACGTTTAAACGGTTCTGTGATAAAGGAGTACGTTCTGCGATTATGGAAGTTTCTTCACATGCTTTAGATCAGGGGCGGGTTCACGGCTGCGACTTTGATATTGCCGTATTTACAAACCTGACTCAGGATCATCTGGATTATCACAAATCCATGGATGATTATCGAAATGCAAAAGGCTTATTGTTTTCTCAATTAGGGAATACTTATTTTAAGAAATCTCCGAAGTATGCCATTATTAATAAGGACGATGAAGCAGCTGAATATTTTATTAGAGTCACAGCCGCACATGTGTTTACATATGGTCTGTCTCCTTCTGCTGACTTCCATGCAAGAGATATTGTCTTAAAAGCTACAGAGTCCACTTTTACACTCGTTTCACCATTTGGAGAAAAAGAGATGGTATTAAAATTCGCTGGACAATTTAATGTATATAACGCTTTGGCTGCGATTGCAACGGCTAGTGCAGCTGGTATACCCCTAGAGGACAGCGTAAGAAGCCTGGAGAGCGCACACGGTGTCAGGGGCCGTTTCGAAACGATCTCTGAAGGTCAGCCATTTTCGGTAATTGTAGATTACGCACACACTCCGGATGGTTTGAAAAATGTATTAGAAACCATCCAATCGATTACCAAGGGAAAGGTTATTGTGGTGGTCGGGTGTGGAGGGGACCGGGATAAGATTAAGCGGCCGATAATGGCTGAGATTGCCTGTGAATATGGGGACTTTGCCATCTTCACCTCTGATAATCCAAGAACTGAGGATCCAAATGGTATCCTCGAAGATATGGAATCTGGTGTGGTCGGCAAACAGTATCGATTAATTGTGGATCGGAAAGAAGCAATTAAAGAGGCTTTAAGTCTTGCCAAAACTGATGATGTTGTCCTGATTGCGGGAAAAGGTCATGAAACCTATCAAATCATTGGAAACAATGTATACGATTTTGATGACCGCGAAGTGGCCAGACAAATCATAAAGGGGTTGTAAGTATGCTCTTTTATGATGAAGTCAAGAAATTATTTCCTGAAACTTCAGGGATACATTTACCAGGCTTTGCGTTTCTAGTAGTTTCAAATTCAACTAGGATGGGAATGGAGAAGGGACTATACGTCCCTTTTGGTGATGAAATAGATCTTTTTGAAAGTATCGAAAAAGGAGCAATTGCTTCACTTTGGCCTAAGAATAAAGAAGTACCTTCATTTGTTCCGAACCACTTTCCATTATTTATGGTTGAAGATGTTTACAAGGCTTATATTGACTTACTAGAAAACTACAAACAAAATTACAATCAAGAAAAGTGGGAAATTATGACGAAGTTTATTTCTAATAACGAATCTGAACAAAATCAAACAATGGACATATTATCGAACGAATCCAACAACGGAAAAGGAGGGGAATAATGATGATGGAACAAGTGATCTTTTTTACAATCATTATGGCATTTCTCATTACCGTATTGCTTGCCCCCATCTTTATTCCTTTCCTGAGAAGATTGAAATTTGGGCAAAGTATCCGTGATGAAGGCCCCCAATCTCACATGAAGAAAACTGGTACACCTACAATGGGGGGAATTGTGTTCCTGGTCTCCATCGTGATTACTACATTTGTAATGACAGGGAAATATTCAGAGCCTGGTCCTGAAACTTATTTAATGATTCTTGTGACCGTCGGGTTTGGTTTATTAGGGTTCCTTGATGACTTTATTAAAGTTGTGATGAAGAGAAACCTGGGACTGACATCTAAGCAAAAGCTATTAGGTCAGATTGTCATTTCTGTCATTTTTTATCTCATCTTTAAGCAAAATGACTTTCCGACTACAGTTTCGATTCCGTTAACGGATTTTTCATTCGAATTAGGTTGGTTTTATTGTTTATTCATTATCTTTTGGCTTGTAGGATTTTCAAATGCTGTCAATTTAACGGATGGTTTAGATGGATTAGTATCAGGAACGAGCGCCATTGCCTTTGGTGCACTAGCTGTATTAGCCTGGAATCAATCCCAATATGACGTCGCGATTTTCGGAGTGGCGGTAGTCGGGGCTGTTCTCGGCTTCTTAGTATTCAATGCCCACCCTGCTAAAGTATTTATGGGAGATACTGGATCACTGGCGTTAGGTGGAGCAATAGCCACGATTGCCATTTTAACCAAATTGGAAATCATCTTAATTCTTATCGGGGGAGTTTTTGTCATTGAGACGCTCTCCGTCATCTTACAGGTCGCATCATTTAAGACAACAGGTAAACGAATATTCAAGATGAGCCCGTTGCATCATCATTATGAATTAGTCGGTTGGTCAGAGTGGCGGGTTGTTGTAACGTTTTGGACCGTTGGGCTGCTTTTTGCCGTATTAGGAATCTATATTGAGGTGTGGTTATAATTGAAGAAGATAACGAAGTTCAAACATAAAAAAGTTCTTGTATTAGGTTTAGCAAAAAGTGGGGTAAGTGCTGCCTCTCTTCTACATAAGCTAGAAGCATTTGTAACGGTAAACGATCAGAAGCCTTTAGTTGATAACCCGGAAGCTCAGGGTCTACTTCAGGAAGGTATTAAAGTGATTTGCGGAAGCCATCCCATCGAACTTCTTGATGAAGGCTTTCAGTATGTAATTAAAAACCCGGGAATACCATATCACAACCCATTAATTAAGAAAGCAATCGAAAAGAACATACCCGTTCTGACAGAAGTTGAACTTGCTTTCTTAATTTCTGAAGCAGAAATGATTGGGATTACAGGAACAAATGGTAAAACCACGACAACGACACTTCTGTTTGAAATGCTAAAAGAGGCCGATCAAAAGCCTCTTATTGCAGGCAATATCGGAACGGTCGCTTCTGAAGTAGCTCAGAAAGCGAAAGAAAATGAAAAAATGGTGGTTGAGCTTTCGTCATTCCAACTGATGGGGATTGAAGAGTTCGCTCCTCATATTGCCATCATTACGAATTTATATGATGCACATTTGGATTACCACGGTGACTTGGGTGAATATTGGAAGGCGAAATCCAATATAACGAAAAATCAAACAGAACATGATTATTTGATCATTAATGCAGATCAAGACCATGTGTTAGAATCAGTTGCCTTTACAAAAGCACAATTAATTCCATTTTCCACAAGGAAAGAAGTAGCGGAAGGGGCATATATAAAAAATGGAGCTATCTTCTTCAAAGGTGAGCGGGTCGTTGAAATAGCTTCTATCGTTTTACCTGGTGCGCATAATCTGGAGAATATACTTTGTGCGGTTGCTGCATGTAAAATCTACGGAGTGCCAAATGAAAGTATTGAGAAAGTACTGGGGACTTTTACAGGGGTCAAGCATCGGACGCAATTTGTTCGTGAAGTGAAGGGTGTAAAGTTTTACAATGATTCGAAAGCAACGAATAGCCTGGCGACGAAAAGTGCTCTGCATGCTTTTGAAGGGCCAACCATCCTCCTGGCTGGCGGCTTAGACCGTGGAAATGAATTCGATGACCTGATTCCATATTTGAAGAATGTAAAAACGTTGATCACCTTCGGGGAAACGTCTGAGAAGTTCGTGAAAACAGGAGAAAAGGCAGGGATACAATCCATTATTCCTGTCGATAATGTTGAAAAGGCAGTTCCTGTTGCTTTTGGATATGCCGAAGAGGGAGATGTTGTGTTACTTTCCCCAGCATGTGCAAGTTGGGATCAATATCGAACTTTTGAACAACGTGGTGACATTTTTATTGAAGCGGTGCATAAGCTTTAATAAGGGCTTGTCCATAAAGAGCATCCATACTTTAACAACCAGTATACCAATCCAAGATAAGTAGTTTTCCTTGCTCGAACGGCTCTAAATTTGTCTATTCGAGGTGTTGAAGATTGCCTTTAAAAAAATCGACTCCCGATTTTATACTCATTATGGTTACACTCACTTTACTTGCGATTGGATTGATAATGGTGTACAGCGCGAGCGCTGTCTGGGCTGATTACAAATTCGATGATTCCTTTTTCTTTGCAAAAAGGCAAGTGCTCTTTGCGGGTGTAGGGTTAGTCGCTATGTTCTTCATCATGAATGTAGAGTACTGGACATGGAGAAATTGGGCGAAAATCATCATCATCATTTGCTTTGTCCTTCTTGTACTGGTGTTAATCCCGGGTATAGGGGTTCTAAGGAACGGTTCCAGGAGCTGGATTGGAGTAGGGGCGTTTTCCATTCAGCCTTCAGAATTTATGAAACTTGCCATGATTGCGTTTCTCTCAAAGTATTTATCCGAAAACCAAAAGTATATTACTTCCTTTAGAAAAGGAGTCCTGCCGGCGCTTCTCTTAGTGTTCGCTGCTTTTGGAATGATCATGTTACAACCGGATCTGGGTACGGGTACTGTCATGGTTGGCACTTCAGTAGTGATGATCTTTATTGCAGGGGCGAGGGTCATGCATTTTGTCGGTCTGGGGATGATTGGATTAGTCGGCTTTATTGGTCTTGTTATATCTGCACCTTATCGCATTGCACGGATAACGTCCTTTTTAGACCCATGGCAGGATCCGTTAAACAGCGGATTTCAAATCATTCAGTCCTTATATGCAATTGGACCGGGAGGCTTGTTTGGATTAGGACTGGGACAAAGCAGGCAGAAGTTCTTCTATCTTCCAGAACCTCAAAACGATTTTATTTTTGCTATCTTAGCAGAAGAGCTCGGTTTTATTGGGGGGACGCTCGTATTGCTTCTGTTTTCATTGATTTTATGGAGGGGAATTAGAATCGCTTTGGGGGCTCCTGATTTATTCGGAACTTTTCTAGCGTTAGGAATCGTGTCAATGATTGCTATCCAGGTAATGATCAATGTAGGGGTTGTAACAGGTCTTATGCCTGTTACGGGAATCACCCTCCCGTTTCTAAGTTACGGGGGATCTTCTTTGACCCTCATGCTAATGGCTGTCGGGGTGCTGCTGAATATAAGCCGCTATACGAGACAGTAACGATTAAAAAAAGAGATTGACTTTAAAAGCCGGGAAGAAGTGAATGATAAAAGCCTGATAGTCAGGAATTCATCATTCATGTCCTCACCTGTCTTTTAAGGTCAGTCTCTTTTTGAATTAATGAAAAAAACGCTTGAATTCCCTGTTTTTTATTGAAATAACGATAGGATATTTAATGGGGAGATGTTACAATTAATTACATATACGTAATGCATTATGATCAGACCTTTTCAAAATAAAGGAGAGTTTATTACTTTTGTTAGCCAAATCTTTTACAATTCAATGACATACTTTCATTATGTAGAAATTGTTGTTTAAAATAGAGTGTAAGAGTGTAATAGTAAGGATGGCCTCTTTTTGAAATGGTGAATGGAAATACATATACGAAAAGTGGTATGGACAATGTATCTTAGAGTGCAAACTCCCGATTATCCATCCTGCAACTCTATCATAAGGGTTTCTTGTTCAACATTATGTCATATGGCAGAAAATAACGTTCTGTTCCTCTTTTAACATTTGCTGCCTTCAGATAGAATGAAAGGTATCCCAATGTAAAGAGTACTTTCATTATAAGACGTGGTGAGAATATCTTATTCATGACTTAATGAATACAAAGTGAAATTGAGGAGAACGAAATGAAAAAAGAAAATGTTGTTTCCCTTGAAGATCGTATTCCTAAATTAAAACAACACCGAAAAAAGAAAGCGAATCGCAGACTGCTTTTTTTACTTTCTTTGTTCTTGCTCATGATTCTATCGGTGGTTTACTTTCAGTCACCTTTAAGTCATGTGAAAGAAGTGGTGGTACACGGGAATGAGCTTGTTTCAAATGAAACGGTCCTTCTGAATAGTGGAATTGACAGCGGTATGAATTTGTGGAGCGTAAACAAAGAAAAAACTGTGGAACAATTAAAGAAGCTTCCTGAAGTGAAGAATGCGACGGTTAAGATGTCCTTTCCGAATTCCTATGAAGTTCACATCCAAGAATATGATAAAAAGGCATATCTTTCGAAAGATAATAAATTCTTTGTCATATTAGAAAATGGGAACGTTCTGAATAAAGGCACGGAATCAATACCTGTGGACGCTCCTTTACTTAGAGGTTTCGAGGAAGATAAGGTCCTTGTGAAAATGGTGGAAGAATTAGGTGAGCTTCCGAAAGAGGTTCAGCATCTCATATCGGAAATCAACCTGGTTCCAAAGAAAACAGACCAATATCACTTGACTCTATTTATGAATGATGGATTCGAAGTGAGTGCTACCATCAGGACCTTTTCAGAGAAGATGGTCCATTACCCCTCCATTGTCAGTCAACTGGATCCTTCAGTAAAAGGAGTCATTGATTTAGAGGTAGGTTCTTATTTCAGAGCATATGAAACGGAAGGTGAACAAAGCGATGATGAGGATGAGGGTGAGAGGTAAGCATGTAATCCTCTCTCTTGTATGTCTGGTGTTAGGTTTCATCCTTGCTTTTTCATTTAGTCTTGCTAACACAGAACAAGCAGAACTTGGGAACCGAACGAATGGTCAGTGGAAACAGGAAGAAGCATTGAGAGATCAGATCCTTGAGTATCAGCAGAAGAATAATAATCTGCAAGAGGAACTCTTTGAGAAACAGGAGAAGGTCGTCAATATGGAGAAGGAATTTTCTAAAGAGAAACAAATTTATTTTAACCTGGCAGAAGATGCAGAGAAGTATCGCATGTACCTGGGGAAGACGAAAGTACAAGGTCCTGGGGTAAACGTAACGTTATCAGATGCTGATTACGATCCGAATGAAGAAAACGCCAATAATTATATCGTTCATGAGCACCATGTCTTTAAGGTGATCAATGAATTATACATTGCCGGGGCTTCTGCCGTAGCGATAAATGGACAAAGGCTAAAGCATGATTCATACATACTGTGTAATGGTCCTGTTATTCAAATTGATGGAATCGAATATCCTGCGCCGTTTGAAATTACCGCTATTGGTGACCCGGAAGTGTTATCTTCAGCCATGAACATCACGGGCGGGGTTAAAGACCAGCTTGTAAATGATAATATTATTTTTAAACTGGAAAAAAAGAATACCGTTATTTTAGAACCAAGCATCAGCGAATCCTAAGCAATTGATGACGCATTGACGATTCGCCCAGTTAACAAGTAAGGGCTAGATGTGAAAGTAAGGTGCAATGAATGGACAACAAATTAAAGATAAGCTTCACCATCATTACGATTATTATTGGGTTTATGATTGCTATACAGTTCCAAACAGTCAAAGAACCTGTTGTCCGGGATACACGAGATATATGGGAACTACGAGATGCACTATTAAAAGAAAAAGAAGTCAACTCCAATCTTTATGCAGAAATGCGTGCTGTAGAAACGAAGTTGGAACAGTATAAGACAGAACAGCAGTCGAGTCCAGAACGAGCGTTGAAACAAACATTAGAGGAATTGAAAACAGAAGCGGGTTTGACTGAGAAAACAGGAGCTGGAGTTATCTTAACGATTGAGCCTGCCATGGAAGAAGTCCTACTCGGGGAAAAAGTTCAAAATGTATCACCTGAACTGTTGGAAAGACTTGTGAATGAGCTGAATCGTTATGATGCAGTGGACATTTCCATAGATGGCCATCGCTTGATCAATACCTCGGTCATTCGTGATATTAATGGAGAAACCAAGGTTGATGGTTATTCAATTAAGACAATACCATTTGAAGTGAGAGTTTTAACCAAAGATTTAGCCTCTGCAAAAGAGTTGTATAATCGGATGCAGGTATCACAATCTGTGGAGGACTTTTTTATCGATAATCTTCGAGTCTCTATTTCAAAGCCTTTAGAAAAAGTGACGGTTCCACCACACAAAGATACCATACGGGTCCGTTTAATGGAGCCGGTTAAGGAAAGAGGAGGGAACGGGTAATATGTGGCTTCCCCTTTTAGGGTTGCTGGTAGGGGTCGTATTGGGGCTTCTTACAGATATTAGAATTCCAGATGAGTACTCGAATTATTTATCAATCGCCGTCCTGGCAGCATTGGATACATTATTTGGCGGGATACGTGCCCACCTCCAGAATATTTATGATGACAAGGTCTTTGTATCTGGATTCTTTTTTAATATTTTACTAGCAGCAAGTTTAGCTTTTCTAGGTGTACATCTTGGTGTAGACTTATACTTGGCGGCTGTATTTGCTTTTGGAGTAAGGTTATTCCAGAACATTGCAGTGATTAGGAGAATACTTATTAGCAATTGGTCAAATAAACAAGAAAAAAGAGAAAAAAATTAGAATTTTAAAAGGGAATCGTTTTTGTTACGACGAATATCATAATAAGATATACTTAGAATAGTGTTTTTCTAGGATTGTTGTTCCAAATAAACATTCTTTAAGGAGGTGCCATAGAGTGAACAGCAATGAAATTTACGTTAGCCTAGACATCGGTACATCCACAGTAAAAGTAATCATTGGTGAAATGACAAATGATTCCTTAAACATTATCGGTGTAGGAAATGTGAACTCAGAAGGAATCAGAAAAGGTTCCATCGTAGATATAGACGAAACTGTTCATACAATCAAGAAAGCAGTTGAACAAGCGGAAAGGATGGTTGGTTTATCCATAAGCCAAGTCATCGTAGGTATTACTGGCAACCACGTGTCTCTTCAATCTTGTCATGGTGTGGTGGCAGTATCAAGTGATAATCGGGAAATCGGCGATGAAGATGTTCTAAGAGTGATGGATGCAGCCCAGGTTGTTTCTATTCCTCCAGAAAGAGAAATCATCAATGTAATCCCAAGACAATTCATTGTTGATGGATTGGATGAGATTACAGATCCTCGAGGCATGATCGGTGTTCGACTGGAAATGGAAGGCACCATTATTACAGGATCAAAGACGATTTTACATAATACTCTACGTTGTGTAGAAAAGGCGGGCCTTGAAATTGTAGATATCGTTCTCCAACCTCTGGCAGCTGGTTCTGTTGCTTTATCAAAGGATGAGAAGAATCTGGGTGCCGCGTTAATAGATATTGGCGGCGGTTCTACAACGATAGCTGTTTTTGAACAAGGTCACTTAAAAGCTACAACTGTACTACCTGTAGGGGGAGAACATATTACCAAGGATTTATCTATTGGTTTAAGAACTTCAACTGACGATGCAGAGAAAATCAAAACAAAATATGGACATGCTTATTATGACCATGCATCAGAAGATGAAGTGTTCAGTGTACCAATTATTGGTAGTGATCAACATCAGCAATTTAATCAATTAGAAATTTCTGATATCATAGAAGCAAGGCTGGAAGAGATCTTAGACCTAATCAGCCATGAGTTGAAACGAATGGGGATAAGAGACCTGCCGGGTGGATATGTTTTAACTGGTGGTGTAGCAAATCTTCCAGGTGTGTTAGAATTAGCACAAATCGTTTTCCAAAATCGTGTACGGGTGGCAATTCCGGATTATATTGGAGTGAGAGAACCTCAGTATACGACAGCAGTAGGATTGATCAAGTACGCTCAAAAGAATGCTAGATTACAAGGAAGATCTGTTAGTGCAGAACCAGTGCCTGTAGAGGCTGCTGAGAAGCGTCAATCGAAACCAGCTAATAAAAAGCCAAAGCCTGCAAAGGTTAAAGAAGAAGAACATGAAGATGAAAAGGCCATGTCAAAAGTGAAAAAGTTCTTTGGATACTTCTTTGAATAAATAAAGGAATCCATAGATTCGATGAGTTAGGAGGATTTGTCATGTTGGAGTTTGATACAAATTTAGATTCGTTAGCGACAATAAAAGTTATCGGTGTCGGTGGTGGAGGAAATAACGCTGTAAACCGAATGATTGAGCATGGAGTACAGGGTGTTGAATTTATTGCTGTTAATACAGATGCGCAAGCTCTGAATCTATCAAAAGCTGAAATAAAAATGCAAATCGGTGGTAAATTAACTAGAGGATTAGGTGCAGGTGCGAATCCAGAAGTAGGTAAAAAAGCTGCTGAAGAAAGTAAAGAACAAATTGAAGAGGCTTTAAGAGGTGCGGACATGGTCTTTGTCACGGCTGGAATGGGTGGGGGTACCGGAACTGGTGCAGCTCCGGTAATCGCTCAAATTGCCCGTGAGATCGGTGCATTAACAGTCGGTGTTGTGACACGACCTTTCACCTTTGAGGGCAGAAAGCGTTCAAATCAGGCAAGCGGTGGTATCGCTGCAATGAAAGAAGGAGTGGATACCCTTATCGTTATTCCAAACGATCGTCTTCTTGAGATTGTGGATAAGAGCACACCAATGCTTGAAGCTTTCCGTGAAGCTGATAACGTTTTAAGACAAGGTGTACAAGGTATCTCAGATCTAATTGCTACACCTGGTCTGATTAACCTTGACTTTGCCGACGTAAAGACGATTATGTCTAACAAAGGCTCAGCCCTAATGGGTATCGGTGCAGCATCTGGTGAAAACCGGGCAACGGAAGCCGCAAAAAAAGCCGTTTCAAGTCCATTACTTGAGACTTCCATTGACGGGGCACAAGGTGTTCTGATGAATATTACAGGTGGTACGTCCTTAAGTCTATATGAAGTTCAAGAAGCTGCTGACATTGTAGCATCCGCTTCAGATCAAGAAGTGAATATGATCTTCGGTTCCGTCATTAACGAAGATTTAAAAGATGATATTGTGGTAACAGTTATTGCAACCGGGTTTAATGAAGAGGTCATTCAACCTCCAAAGCAAACTCGACCTACATTTGGTGGAATGAAACCGAATCAAAATCCAAACCCAAGCCAATCTATCAAGCGCGAACAACCTAAACGTGAAGAGCCTCAACACCAAGAGCCGGTGAGAACCTCTTCAAACCAGAACCAGGGTGCTGAAGAAACACTGGATATTCCAACCTTCTTACGAAACCGTAATCGCCGTAGATAATGGCTTGACCATAAGAAAAGTAAAACAGTCCCAAAGGCACCCATGCCTTTGGGACTGTTTTTTTTCTCTAATTCATTCAATCAGAATCCCCTCCCTAAAGCATTTTTTTATACCTCGAATCAGGAATATATTTAGTGACATATTTCGTTTTTATCTCTGAAAAGTTTTCCTCTGAAGCATACAAAAAATGACAACCTTTTAAAGGGTATGTACGATATACTTCTGATAAGTCATTCCTATCTCGAAATTCAAGTAACTTTAGCTGGGTGAAGTTTCAAAAGGAGGGTAGAGATTGACCTTATATCTGGATGTCATCTGGTTGTTGAATTTGTTAGTAGACTTTTTCTTATTATGGTTAACTGGGATCATCTTAAAGAGACAATATGCCCTTTGGAGGATTGGAATTGGCAGTTTGATGGGCTCGATCATTATTCTCCTTGCCTTTTCACCTTATGCGCATCTTGCAGGAAATCCTTTTATGAAATTATTGTTTTCAATCATCATGGTGTACTCAGCATTCGGGTATAGAAGGTTACGCTATTACTTATCAAATCTTCTTATGTTTTATTTTGTTACCTTTTTTACAGGTGGGATTTTAATAGGAACTCATTATTTTATAAGTTTCGACCCAAGTGCAGAATCATCCATGCTACTTGCAAGTATCCGTGGATTTGGTGATCCAATAAGCTGGGTATTCGTTATGCTCGCTCTGCCTCTTGCCTGGTATTTTTCTAAAGGGAGAGTAGATAGCATCGAGCATGTGAAGATACAGTATGATCAGCTCCTGAAGGTAAGGATAAAAATTGAAGAATTTCATTGTACCGTAAACGGCCTTGTTGACAGTGGGAATCAACTTCAAGACCCCATATCCAAAAGCCCGGTCATGATTCTGTCAATCGCCGAAATTGAAGGTCAAATTCCAGGTGAAGTGATGGCACTTTGTCACGATGTTGAAGACATTTTCTCTGGTGAAAAATCTATTGACCCACGCTGGTCTGACCGGATGAGAATTGTCCCCGCCCAATCAGTCGGAAGAAAAAGCCAACTTCTTGCCGCTATAAAGCCTGATTCTCTCATTCTGAAGGATCATGAAACAGAATGGGCGATTCCGAATGGACTGATTGCCTTCAGAGAGGATCCGCTTTCAGCAGATGGAAATTTTCAAGCGATCGTTCATCCAAAGATGGCTTCGCAAAAGCCGGTTCTTAACGTTTCTTAAATCAATTATTACTACTATACTCACAATTTAAAGAAATAGAAGGGGGAGCAACAATGAAAAAATTCAAATTTAAATTTTTATACTATTGGTACAAACTGTTAATCAAACTTGGGCTGAAGACAGATGAAATTTACTACATAGGTGGTAGTGAAGCACTTCCCCCTCCATTGACAAAAGAGGAGGAAGAAGTCCTACTCAATAAATTGCCTAATGGAGACAAGGCGGCACGTTCGCTATTGATTGAGCGTAATTTAAGGCTAGTCGTATATATAGCACGAAAGTTTGAGAATACCGGGATCAATATTGAAGACTTAATCAGCATCGGGACAATCGGTTTGATTAAAGCAGTTAACACATTCAATCCAGAGAAAAAAATCAAATTAGCTACGTATGCTTCTAGATGTATTGAAAATGAGATTCTCATGTACTTAAGAAGAAATAATAAAATCCGATCTGAAGTTTCGTTCGATGAGCCCCTCAACATTGATTGGGATGGAAATGAATTACTGTTATCAGACGTACTTGGAACAGATGAAGACATTATAACAAAAGACATTGAAGCAACCGTTGATAAAAAATTACTCTTTAACGCCCTTCACCAACTTTCTGATCGTGAAAAACAAATTATGGAGCTGCGTTTTGGTTTAATGGGAGAAGAAGAGAAGACCCAGAAGGATGTCGCTGATATGCTTGGCATCTCACAGTCCTATATCTCCCGGTTAGAAAAGAGGATTATTAAACGTCTAAAGAAGGAATTTAATAAAATGGTATGACAAGAAAGCTGACCTTTTCAATCGAAAAGGTCAGCTTTTTTTTATTATCAGGATTTGAACTTTTTTTTTGTCGGATTTACCCAGATAAATTAAGGGATTTGGAAAGTATGAGCCATTACTTGGCAGAATGAAATGCATATTTTTCCTCTTCAAGGAAATACTGAATTTTGTACAGCAGCTCCTACAAGGAGGGGAAAGAATGACACGTAATAAAGTCGAGATTTGTGGTGTAGATACTTCCAAATTACCAGTTCTCAAGAATGATGAAATGAGAGTACTATTCAAGCAAATGCAAGCGGGCGATATTACCGCAAGAGAAAAACTTGTAAATGGGAATTTGCGCCTCGTCTTAAGTGTAATTCAACGCTTTAATAACCGTGGTGAGTATGTTGATGATTTATTTCAAGTAGGGTGTATCGGGTTAATGAAGTCCATTGATAACTTTGACTTAGGTCAGAACGTTCGATTCTCTACATACGCGGTTCCGATGATTATTGGAGAAATCCGTCGATATTTACGAGACAATAACCCAATAAGAGTATCCCGTTCACTACGAGATATTGCGTACAAAGCTCTGCAAGTAAGGGAAAGATTAATGGGTGAAACATCCAGGGAACCGACTGCTGAAGAAATAGCTAAAGTGCTTGATGTATCTCATGAAGAAATTGTATTTGCGTTAGATGCCATCCAAGATCCTGTTTCGCTGTTTGAACCCATTTATAACGATGGTGGAGATCCTATCTTTGTAATGGACCAACTGAGCGACGAAAAGAACCGTGATTTCCATTGGATTGAAGAGATCGCTCTTCAAGAAGGAATGAGGCGATTAAATGATCGAGAAAAACTCATTATCAGTAAACGCTTCTTTCAAGGGAAAACTCAAATGGAAGTCGCTGACGAGATAGGCATATCTCAGGCACAAGTATCACGTCTGGAAAAAGCAGCAATAAAACAAATGAACAAAAATATTCAATAAGTAAAGAAAAGCGGAGGCGGCTCGTTCAGCCCCGACAAGCACAACAGGAAAACCCCAAAAGGCGCTTTTTGCCTTATGGGGTTTTTCTGTTGTGACCTCGAGGGGCTAGCCGCCGTAGCTGGACAATAAGAAAAGCGGAAGGGCTTTGCCCAGAGGCGACAAGCATAAGGCGAACCATCCGGAAAGGCGTTCTTTGCCTTTTTGGATGGTTTGACTTATGACCTCGAGCCTCTAAGCCCTGCAGCTGGACAAAGAAAAGCGGAGGCGGCTCGTTCAGCCCCGACAAGCACAACAGGAAAACCCCGAAAGGCGCTTTTTGCCTTATGGGGTTTTTCTGTTGTGACCTCGAGGGGCTAGCCGCTGAAGCTGGACAATAAGAAAAGAAAGGCAGATCCTTCTCTGAAAGGTCTGCCTTTCTTTTTGCTGCATACACTAATAATAACTACTTGAATAAGGTGAAGGAACAGCGATTAATTTATGTGAATAAATGTGAAACAAGGAGAAAAGAGGGTGAAAACGGATGGTGCGTATATCTGAGTTTCAGGTGAAAGATGTCGTGAGTATTTCGGACGGGAGAAAGTTAGGGAATATAGGGGACATAGAAATTAACCTGGATACAGGAAGGATTGAGGCGATCGTAATCGGGGGAGGAGGAAAAATATTAGGATTCTTCGGTAAAGATGAAGATATTGTGATCCCTTGGAGCAGCATTGTAAAAATAGGGGAGGATGTTATTCTGGTACGATATAAAGAAAATCATCATATTCAAGGTCAGCTCCAGGAACCGAAACAATCTCCCGATACATGACGAATCTTCAAAGTCTATGGTACACTTAATAAAAACGAAGGAGATTCAACGTGTCGAAGGAGCCTTTTAAAAGAGAAACAGAATCTTATTATTTTATAGATACATGGACGAAAGAGAATCCAAGGCTAGTTGCAGGGATCACGACAAGGTCGGGAGGTGTCAGTACCGGACCATTTCACTCTTTCAATATGGGGTTGCACGTTGAAGACGATGAATCCTCGGTGATTGGTAATCGTCAAATACTTGCTTCCAGTTTAATTATGCCTGTTGAATCATGGGTAGCTGCTGAACAAACCCATGGAAATAATATTCATACAGTAGGAAAAGTAGACAAGGGAAAAGGCGCAGAGTACTATCATACCAGCATTAAAGATACCGATGGCTTTATCACATGTAATGAGAATATTCTTTTAACCATGTGCTATGCAGATTGTGTTCCGCTATATTTCCTGGACAGAGAATCGGGTACTATCGGATTGGCTCATGCCGGATGGAAGGGTACAGTTTTAGAAATCGGGCCCAAAATGGTCGGTGCTTTTATGGAACAAGGGGCCTCCAAGTCTTCTCTAGAGGTTGTTATCGGGCCATCCATATGTGAAAATTGTTATGTAGTTGATGACTATGTGATTGATAAAGTGAAAAAAACACTAGAAGATGAAAACAACTTACCCTATAATTTAAAGGAAGAGGGACAATATTACCTCAATTTAAAGAAGTTGAATGAACAGCTTTTAGTACAAACTGGTTTAAATGCTGAACAGATCCACACTTCTAGTTATTGTTCATCCTGTCACAATGAGTTTTTCTCCTACAGAAGAGATGGTGGGAAAACAGGAAGAATCATGAGCTTTATTGGCTGGAAGGAGAAAGAAGATGAAAGTATCTGAAAAATTTAGAATCATCCAAGGAAATATTGAAAATGCATGTAAGAGCAGTAGAAGAAACCCTGAAGACGTACATGTTGTTGCGGTCACTAAATACGTTTCAATTGAGAGGGCAGAAGAAGCGGTTGAAGCCGGCCTTATTCACTTAGGGGAAAATCGTGACGAAGGACTGCTCTCCAAGTGGGAAGTTCTACAGGACAAACCCCAGTGGCATTTCATTGGATCTCTGCAAACTAGAAAAGTAAAAAACATCATTGATAAAGTATCATACATACATTCTCTGGATCGTCTGTCATTAGCCAAAGAAATTCATAAAAGAGCGGACAAGCCTGTGTCTTGTTTTGTTCAAGTGAATGTTTCGGGAGAAGACTCGAAACATGGGTTATCTCCTCAAGAAGTAAAAGAATTTATTGGGAGTTTAAAAGACCTCACAAATATTAAAGTCGTAGGATTAATGACGATGGCTCCACATACGGACGATGAACCATTCTTACGGACATGTTTTAAACAGTTGAAAACAATCCAGGAAGAAATCAAAGCATTAAACCTTCCATACGCCCCTTGTAAAGAATTATCAATGGGGATGAGCAATGATTACATGATTGCAATCGAAGAAGGGGCTACGTTTATTCGTATTGGAACTGCATTAGTTGGAAATGACTGAGAGGGGATGAATACAAATGGGTATCAAGTCGAAGTTTAAAACGTTCTTTTTGTTAGATGAAGATGAATATGATTATGAAGAAGAAAAGTTTGAAGAAGAATACGAGGAGAAGAAGCCCATGAAGTCGCAGCCTTCAAATTCGAAACAAAATGTTGTCAGTCTTCAAAGTGTTCAAAAGTCCTCTAAGATGATTCTTGTTGAACCAAGAGTATACGCCGAAGCTCAAGAGATTGCTGATCACTTGAAAAACCGGCGCTCTGTACTTGTTAACTTACAGCGAATTCAGCATGATCAAGCGAAACGCATTGTCGATTTTTTAAGTGGAACTGTTTACGCGATTGGCGGCGACATTCAGCGTGTTGGAGATAATATTTTTCTTTGTACGCCTGATAATGTTGAAGTAAGTGGAAATATCTCAGAATTCTTAAAAGAGGAAGATCTATCAGATTCGAGGTGGTAATGTAAACTATGGTGTTGCTTTATGAGATTTTATCGAACCTTATTCAAATTTACTCCTGGGCTTTAATCATTTATATATTAATGTCCTGGTTTCCAAATGCAAGGGAGACGGCGATTGGGCAGTTCTTAGCAAGAATATGCGAACCGTATTTAGAACCGTTTAGACGTTTTGTTCCTTCAATCGGGATGATTGATATTTCACCAATCGTGGCGTTCATTGTGTTGAACTTAGCACAATCTGGGTTATACCAATTATTTAGATGGCTTCTTTAATTGAGAAGCAGGAGATCATATATCCTTTAAAGAACTGAAACGTATTGAACAGTTTCAGTTTTTTTATTTTGGGTAAATCACAGAGGAGGTGAGCGTTTGTCTTCAATTCATCAACATTTCAGACCGGATGAGAAAGAGTTTGTGGATGCTGTATTGGAATGGAAACTGGCAGTGGAAAACCAATATTCAGCCAAACGAACAGACTTTTTGGATCCGAGACAACAGTATATTGTCGAGTCAATCATCGGAAACAACGATGAAATTCTCCTCTCATTCTATCCTGAGAATACAGAGAGGAAGAGAGCGTTATTGTATCCTTCTTATTTTCAGCCTGAAGAAGAAGATTTTGGAATTAGGCTATTTGAAATACAGTACCCGTCCAAGTTTGTTACAATAGAACATAGACAGGTATTAGGGTCTCTTATGTCATTAGGCTTGAAACGTGAAAAATTCGGGGATATTTTAGCAGTGGACGATACCATTCAACTCATGCTTGCTGATGAGATTTCTGAATACGTTCGAATGGAACTCACACAAATAGGGAAGGCAAAGATATCCTTGAAGGATATTCCTTTGAAGGATCGAATCGTGAGTAAGGAAGAATGGCTCGAAAAAGTGACTACTGTAAGTTCCCTGCGGTTAGATGTTGTTCTTGCAGCAGTTTATAATGATTCCCGCCAAAAAGCTCAAAGCTTAATCAAGAGTAATCATGTAAAAGTTAATTGGAAAACAGTCGAAAATGCCTCTTTTGAAGTCGAAGCCGGCGATGTACTTTCAGCAAGAGGATACGGAAGAAGTAAGTTATTGTCCATTGAAGGAAGAACAAAACGGGAGAAATGGCGAATTTCTGTCGGAATACTGAAATAATTTAAGAAAAATAAAGGAATACTCCCACATACTGTCGAAATTTTAGTTATAATAAATATGTAATTCACCAAGTACTGGAGGTGGCTCCCATGCCTTTAACGCCATTAGACATACATAACAAAGAATTTAGTCGTGGCTTTCGTGGTTATGATGAGGATGAGGTTAATGAATTTTTAGATCAAATTATTAAAGATTATGAAATTCTTATCCGTGAGAAGAAAGAAACCGAAGAACGTTTAAACTCCTTGAATGAACGTTTAGGTCATTTTACAAGCATCGAGGAAACATTAAACAAGTCAATCGTCATTGCTCAAGAAGCAGGGGAAGAAGTTAAGCGTAATGCAATGAAAGAATCGAAGCTGATCATTAAGGAAGCCGAGAAGAATGCTGATCGCATCGTTAACGAATCATTATCCAAAGCCCGTAAGATTGCCATTGAAATTGAAGAACTAAAGAAGCAATCAAAGGTGTTCCGAACTCGTTTCAAGATGTTAATTGAAGCCCAACTTGATTTACTTGATACAAATGACTGGGATCAATTAATGGAATTCGATTTGGATGCAACAGATTTAAAAACTTTAAAAGAAGAAGAGACATTGTCTTGACGAAAAGAGCAATACTTTCATATAATTGAACAACAATCTAAATTGCCATAATGAAGGCTAAGACAGGGACAGTACGTTTCTTATGATCATTCCTTTCTAGCGAGTCGGGGACGGTGAAAGCCCGACAAGGAACAAAGGTACGGAAGATCACCCTAGAGCTCTACTCATGAAATTCACTTCTGAAGAGTAATGAATAGCGTCTTGATCACGTTACGAATCAAAACGAGTGAAGGTCGGTTTCGATCTTTATGAGGGTGGTACCGCGGGAAAAGTTTTCTCGTCCCTTTCCAGGGATGAGAAAGCTTTTTTTTGTTTCTAAAAGGGATAGCCTGATTAAGAATTGCAGGTTTTAGAAAAGATGGCAATTAAGAGAAACGTTTAGGAGGAAGATTTCATGGAGTATAAAGATACATTATTGATGCCCAAAACGGAATTTCCGATGAGAGGCAATTTACCGAAACGCGAACCGGATACACAGAAAAAATGGGAAGAAATGAATATTTACCAAAAAGTGCAGGAGAGAACGAGTGATCGTCCATTATTTGTTCTTCACGATGGACCACCGTACGCGAATGGAAACATTCATATGGGTCATGCATTAAATAAAATCCTTAAAGACTTTATCGTTCGCTATAAATCCATGAGCGGGTTTCATGCACCGTATGTTCCAGGCTGGGACACCCATGGCTTACCGATTGAGCAGGCGTTAACGAACAAAGGCGTGAAACGTAAAGAAATGACTATCGCTGAGTTCCGTAAATTGTGTGAGGAATATGCATATGAGCAGGTTGACAATCAACGCATTCAGTTCAAACAATTAGGGGTGCGCGGGGATTGGGATAATCCATATATTACATTAAAGCCTGAATATGAAGCTCAACAGATTAAAGTGTTTGGTGATATGGCGAAGAAAGGCTATATCTACAAAGGTAAAAAACCAGTGTATTGGTCTCCATCAAGTGAATCCGCTCTTGCAGAAGCAGAGATTGAATATCAGGATAAGCGTTCTCCTTCCATCTATGTCGGTTTTGCCGTTACAGAAGGAAAGGGAGTTCTTGAAGAAGGGACTCAATTAGTCATCTGGACGACAACACCTTGGACGATTCCTGCTAACCTGGGAATTGCCGTGCACGAAGATCTAAGTTATGTCGTAGTAAATGTGAAAGAAAGCAGCTATGTAGTAGCTGAAGATTTATTAGAAGAAGTAGCGAAGAATCTGGAATGGGAAGATTACTCTGTATCCCAAAAGGTTAAAGGTGCAGAGCTTGAGCATATCGTGGCAAAACATCCATTATATGATCGGGATTCACTTGTTGTCCTAGGGGAGCATGTCACTACTGATTCTGGTACTGGATGTGTTCATACCGCTCCAGGACACGGGGAAGATGACTTCCTGGTAGGAAAGAAATATGGTTTGGATGTGTTATGCCCGGTTGACGATAAAGGCGTTATGACATCTGAAGCACCTGGATTCGAAGGTTTATTCTACGATAAAGCCAATAAACCGATTACAGAAAAGCTACAGGAAACAGGAGCATTATTAAAGCTTAACTTTATCACTCACTCCTATCCACATGATTGGCGTACGAAAAAGCCTGTTATCTTTAGAGCGACGGCACAATGGTTTGCGTCAATCGATAAATTCCGTAAAGAACTGCTGGAAGCTGTCAATGAAACGAAATGGGTACCTGCTTGGGGGGAGACACGCCTTTACAATATGGTTAGAGACCGTGGAGACTGGTGTATTTCAAGACAACGTGCATGGGGAGTGCCTATCCCGGTATTTTATGCTGAAAATGGCCAGGAAATCATTACAGATGAAACAATCGACCATGTATCGAAGCTCTTCCGTGAACATGGATCAAACATCTGGTTTGAAAAAGAAGCGAAGGATCTTCTACCTGAAGGATTCAGCCATGAAGGAAGTCCGAATGGGAAGTTCACAAAAGAACAGGATATCATGGACGTCTGGTTTGATTCAGGTTCCTCACATCAAGCGGTGCTTGAAGAAAGAGATGACCTCAAGCGTCCTGCAGACCTTTATTTAGAGGGATCTGACCAATATCGCGGATGGTTTAACTCTTCTTTGACTACAAGTGTAGCAGTGACGGGTAAAGCTCCATATAAAGGCGTGTTAAGTCATGGATTTGCTCTTGATGGTGACGGAAGAAAAATGAGTAAATCATTAGGGAACGTAGTCGTTCCTGAAAAAGTGATGAAGCAGCTTGGAGCCGATATCCTTCGTCTGTGGGTTGCATCGGTTGATTATCAAGCAGATGTACGTGTATCGGATCCAATCTTGAAGCAAGTGGCTGAAGTGTATCGTAAAATCCGTAATACGTACCGTTTCTTATTGGGAAATCTTTCCGACTTTGATCCAAGTACCAATGCGGTATCCTTCGATCAATTAAGAGAAGTGGATCAATTCATGCTTGTAAAGCTTAATGATCTTGTGAAAAATGTGAGAAATTCATACGACAAATATGAATTTGCAAGCATCTATCACGCTGTAAATAATTTTTGTACGCTTGATTTAAGTTCATTCTATTTAGATTTTGCGAAGGATGTTCTATATATCGAGTCAGAAAATCATGAAGAGCGTCGAGCCATTCAAACTGTGTTATATGAATCCCTGATTGCGCTTACGAAACTGATGTCTCCAATCCTGTCTCATACAGCTGATGAAGTGTGGGCTCATATCCCTGGAGTAGAGGGAGAGAGTGTTCAACTAACAGATATGCCTGAAGTGCAAGAGGTAAGAAATGCTGATGAGTTGAAGAAGAAATGGAATGCTTTCCTTGAGTTAAGAGATGATGTTTTAAAGGCTCTTGAAGAAGCGCGTAATCAGAAGATGATTGGTAAATCATTAACGGCTAAAGTGACCCTTTACGTAAATGATGAAACGAAAGCTTTACTAGGTTCAATTAAGGAAGACTTAAAACAATTATTCATCGTCTCCGCATTTGAAATCGGTGGAGCAGTGAACGAAGCACCAGAACATGCATTAAGTCTTGGTGAAATCAATATTGTCGTGGAAAAAGCGCAAGGTGAAACATGTGACCGCTGCTGGATTGTCACACCGACAGTCGGCAAGGATAAAGATCATCCTACTCTTTGCACAAGATGTGCATCAGTAGTGAAAGAAAGCTATTCACACCTGGCATAATTTAAAAAGGCTGACTCACACTCAATGTGAGTCAGTCTTTTTTCGTCCAGACAGCCTTTCTAATTCCAAAATTGCTATATCTTGCAACACAATTTTTAGGTCTGTTTCCCCCATACTATAAATGGAGGGATCAAAGATGACATATGACCGATACACATCCATTGTTCAAGAACTGACCACATCCTTGAAAGAGCTGGAGGCAAGTCAATCTCAACATCCTTTAATTCAGCAGTATATTGATGAAGAAATTACAGAAGTGAAACAAGCGTTAAATCGATTTAGAGATAATCAATATGGCTATTGTGAAATGAGCGGAGAAGAAATTCCCTATGATTTCATTAAGATGAACCCAACATGCACATCTCTGGAAGATGCATTGGAATGGAGACGATTTGGAAAAATCTCATCTTATTCCTAACAGCCACACTATAGGTTTTCGTCGTTCTCCTTAGTTTAAGTGTCTTTATTCTCCCTTTTATGCTAAAATGCAAAGGTAATCATTTAAACGATGTTCGGAGGTTACCTTTGTGTATTATTATTTATTGGCTTTGGTTGTGATTGGACTCGATCAATTAACAAAATGGTTGGTTGTGAAACGAATGACAGAAGGAGAAAGTATAAAGATCATTGACAACGTCTTATATCTTACTTCTCATCGAAATCAAGGTGCAGCATGGGGAATACTTCAAGGGCAAATGTGGTTTTTTTACATTATTACAGTAGTAGTGATTGTAGGTATCGTGTATTATATGCAAGTCCATGCGAAAGGGCATTCTTTATTCAGTTTAAGTTTAGCCTTTATGCTTGGTGGAGCTATTGGAAACTTTATTGACCGTATCTTTCGAAAAGAAGTGGTTGATTTCTTAAATACATACATCTTTTCCTATGATTTTCCGATATTTAATATTGCAGATGCAGCATTAACCATTGGAGTGGCATTGTTACTAATTTACATGTATTTAGACGAACGAAAAGCAAAGAAGGAGAACAAAAATGGAAGTAATTCAGCACAACATACAGCAGGAAGACCAGGGAGAACGAATTGATAAAGTCGTAAGTCAGTTGAATAAGGAATGGTCCCGTTCACAGGTTCAACAATGGATAAAGGAAGGGCATATTCAAGTGAATGGTGATGCAGTTAAACCCAACTTTAAATGTCCTCTAGATGCAGTCATCACGGTTTCAATCCCTCAACCGGAAGAGCTGGATGTAGAGCCGGAAGATCTTAACCTTGACATTGCATATGAAGATGGGGATGTCATCGTTGTAAATAAGCCGAAGGGAATGGTCGTTCACCCTGCACCTGGGCATTATTCAGGTACAATGGTGAACGGATTGATGTATCATTGTAAGGATCTATCAGGCATTAATGGAGTTCTAAGACCGGGGATCGTCCACCGTATAGATAAAGACACTTCCGGCTTACTGATGGTGGCGAAAAATGACATGGCCCACGAGCATTTGGTAAATCAGCTTGTAGAAAAGTCCGTTACAAGAAAATATACAGCCATCGTACATGGTCTTATTCCCCACGAATACGGCACCATTGATGCTCCAATCGGAAGAGACCCTAAAGATCGTCAGAGTATGGCTGTAGTGGATAACGGCAAACAAGCAGTTACTCATTTCAGAGTGCTTGATCGTTATAAAGATTTTACATTAGTTGAATGTGAATTGGAAACTGGGAGAACGCATCAAATCCGTGTGCATATGAAGTATATCGGCTTCCCCCTTGCCGGGGATCCTAAGTATGGACCAAGGAAAACACTGAGCATAGAGGGACAAGCTCTTCACGCAGGGGTTTTAGGGTTTGTTCATCCCAGAACAGAAGAATATATGGAATTTCACTCGGAGTTACCTTTAGAGTTCACTAAACTTGTGAAGCATCTTGAAAATAATCGTTGACAAATTCCGACTCGACCTTTATGATTTAGTTAATTGAATAAGTAACCTTTAATACGGTCCCGTGAGGCTGAGAAGGAGCATGTACGACCAAATCGTTTTGGCGTGCAATCAGATTACAACGATAAGTGTGCCCTCTCATCCCTACGGTGAGAGGGATTTTTTATTTTAAAGAAACGAGGTGGCGAAAGTGACAAAGAAAGCAACGGTATTGGATCAACCCGCCATTCGAAGAGCTCTGACAAGGATAGCTCATGAAATCATTGAACGCAACAAAGGAATTGAGGACTGTGTTCTTGTTGGAATCAAAACAAGAGGCATCTACATCGCTAACCGATTAGCGGAGCGAATCCATGATATTGAAGGCGAAAAGATTCCCGTAGGGGAAATAGACATAACCCTATACCGAGATGACTTAACTAAGAAAACAGAAGATCATGAACCCGAGGTGAAAGGTTCTGACCTGCCTGTTGATATTACCAACAAGAAAGTCATCCTGGTAGACGATGTATTATTTACAGGAAGAACGGTCAGGGCAGGCTTGGACGCATTGATGGATCTTGGACGACCAAGTCAAATCCAACTTGCAGTACTGGTCGATCGTGGACATAGAGAATTACCGATACGAGCAGACTTTGTTGGAAAAAACATTCCTACATCCAGCTCCGAAAAAATTATGGTTGCCTTAACAGAGGTCGATCAGGAAGATATCGTCGCAATACACGAAAAAGAATAACGGAAGTCCTTTTAAGAGTGGTCCCGTGAGGCTGACAAAGGATGGGAATGAAGGTAATAATAGACCTTCTTGTACCCTCTTTGTGCCCTCTTTTGGACAAAGAGGGTTTTTTATTGGGGAATTTGGGTATTAGAGGAGGAAAAATAAATGAGTCAAAACCAACAAGTTGTATTAGATGTAGAAGAAGTACCGAAGTTAGGAAAATGGATCACTTTAAGTATACAGCATTTATTCGCCATGTTTGGAGCAACGGTATTAGTTCCATTCCTGGTAGGGTTAAGCCCGGGAGTCGCCCTTATCTCAAGTGGTTTAGGAACACTTGCTTACCTCTTCATTACAAGGGGCAGAATTCCTGCTTACTTAGGATCATCCTTTGCTTTCATTGCACCTATCTTAGCTGCAAAGAGCTTTGGAGGACCGGAGGCTGCCATGATGGGAAGCTTTCTCGCCGGGATTGTTTACGGAATTGTTGCATTACTGATATCTAAACTGGGGTTGAAATGGCTGGTGAGAATTCTTCCACCGATTGTTGTAGGACCAGTGATTATGGTTATCGGATTAGGCCTGGCAGGAACGGCCGTAAATATGGCCATGTATGAAAATCCTGGAGCAGAAGAATTGGTTTACAGTAACACACACTTTATGGTGGCACTTGCGACTCTGGCCATTACCGTGATTTGCTCGATTTACTTCAAAGGGTTTCTTGGAATGGTACCGATTTTAGCTGGAATCATTGGTGGATATGTCATCGCGGTTTTTGCAGGGTTAGTAAATTTCCAACAAGTAATCGATGCACCGCTTTTTCAAATGCCGGACTTCTTCATGCCATTTGTTGACTACACGCCAAGCTTCTCTTGGGAAATCGTGTCCATAATGGTACCTGTTGCCCTCGTAACTTTGGCAGAGCATACAGGAGACCAGATGGTTCTAAGTAAAGTAGTAGGAAGAAACTTCATTGAGAAACCAGGTCTTCACCGTTCCATTCTTGGGGATGGGGTAGCAACTGTGATTGCATCCTTCCTCGGTGGACCACCTAATACAACGTATGGTGAAAATATTGGAGTATTAGCCATAACACGAGTGTTCAGCGTATTCGTAATTGGAGGAGCCGCAGTCCTTGCCATCATGTTCGGATTTGTCGGTAAGATAACAGCCTTGATTGGATCGATACCATCAGCCGTCATGGGCGGAGTATCCATCCTTCTGTTCGGAATCATCGCCTCTAGCGGACTGCGCATGCTGATTGATAACAAAGTAGACTTAGGAAACAAGAGAAACCTGGTGATTTCCTCAGTGATCCTGGTAATCGGGGTAGGAGGGGCATTCGTGAAGGTCAATGAGCAGGTATCCTTATCAGGAATGGCTCTAGCAGCGATTGTCGGAGTTCTCCTTAATCTTGTCTTACCAGGCAGAGAAGAAAGCGAAGGAGAAAACAACTTATTCGAAGAAGAAAATGCTAAGCATGATGTTGCATAGAAGCACCTTTTAACATGGTCCAGAGAGTCTAAGAAGGGTGAATTTGAACAAGACAGGCACGTGGGATTTTTCGCACGGTCCCTGTTGGCATGTTCAAAAACACCCTGTCAGAAAATTGGCAGGGTGTTTTTTTGAAAGAAGAGAAGAAAGGGTTGTCCCATGATGAAGAACTTGTTGACAATGAATGACTTATCAAAAGAGGAAATCATTGAAATATTAGATGCAGCTGAACACTTTAAAGAGGGGGAAACATGGAAGGAAGGCTCCAATAAATATGTAGCCAATCTTTTTTTCGAGGCAAGTACCCGGACGAAATGCAGTTTTGAAATGGCGGAAAGGAAACTTGGGCTCGAGGTCATTCCATTTGAAGCACAGACTTCAAGTGTACAAAAGGGAGAAAGCTTGTATGACACGGTGAAAACATTAGAAAGCATCGGGGTCGAAACCGTTGTAATCCGGCACTCACTTGAACGATATTTCGATGAACTTGCACCACTTAACATAAGCGTCATCAACGGAGGCGATGGATGTGGTAATCATCCAACTCAATGCCTTTTGGACCTGTTGACCATACGACAGGAATTTGGAGGATTTGCAGGACTGAAGGTATCGATCATTGGAGACATTGCCCACAGCCGGGTGGCACGATCCAATGCAGAAGCGTTAACAAAGCTGGGAGCCGAAGTCATGTTCTCTGGACCAAAGGAATGGTTCCCATCACAGGACCGACATCAATATAGGCCGATAGATAATTGTATAGCAGATTCCGATGTGGTCATGTTACTGAGAATTCAACATGAGCGACACGATAGTACATCAAGTTTAACGAAAGAGGAATACCATGAAAGCTTTGGCTTGACGGAAAGTCGAAAAGCACGAATGAAACCAACCGGTATCATTCTTCATCCGGCACCGGTCAACCGTGGGGTTGAAATTGCAGATTCATTGGTGGAATGTGATCAATCAAGAATCTTTAAGCAGATGGAAAATGGAGTTTACATCAGAATGGCTGTTTTAAAGAGAGCACTTGAAAGCAACTAACTAGGGGGAATTTGAAATGAATTGGTTAATCCGAAATGCACGTATTCTAGCAAAGAATGGTGTTCTTGAGATAGTGGATGTGAAGGTGGAGAATCAGAAAATCATCGAGATGGGAACAGACCTCAAACTTACCGATCACCAGGAATTTCAAGCAGATGGGTTATTGATTTCCCCAGGCTTTGTTGATCTTCATGTCCATTTAAGGGAACCAGGGGGCGAACACAAAGAAACAATCGAAACGGGAACAAAAGCTGCTGCGAAGGGTGGTTTCACTACCATCGCTGCAATGCCTAATACAAGACCCGTACCTGACTCGGTAGAAAATCTGCAAGCCCTAAACAAGAAAATCTCTGAAACAGCGAGTGTTCGCGTATTACCTTATGCCGCCATCACAGAGAGACAAATTGGAAAAACGCTTAATGACTTACCTTCCTTAAAAGAAAATGGGGCATTTGCATTCACAGATGACGGGGTAGGGGTGCAATCGGCAGGGATGATGTTTGAAGCCATGAAGAAGGCAGCCGGCATCAATGCATCCATTGTGGCCCACTGTGAAGAGAATACCCTGATTTATGGAGGAGCGGTTCATGACGGAACATTCTCCAAAGAGCATAACCTGAAAGGAATACCTTCCATCTGTGAAGCCGTACATATATCCCGGGATGTGCTGCTTGCAGAAGCAGCAGGTGTACATTATCACGTATGTCATATTTCAACAAAAGAGTCAGTAAGAGTGGTCCGTGATGCTAAAAGGGCTGGGATCAATGTGACAGCTGAAGTAACACCACACCATCTTCTCCTGTGTGAAGATGATATTCCAGGGCTTGATACGAATTTCAAAATGAACCCGCCTCTTAGAAGCAAAGAAGATCAGCAAGCGTTAATAGAAGGATTGCTGGATGGCACCATCGACTTTATTGCGACGGATCATGCACCTCATACGGAAGCAGAGAAGTCAGAAGGGATGCAGCTCGCTCCTTTCGGAATTGTAGGATTGGAAACAGCCTTTCCGTTACTCTATACACACTTTGTAGAAAAAGGAATCTTCACATTAAAGCAGTTAATTGACTGGATGACGATTAAACCAAGCTCAGCATTTAACCTTCCGTTTGGACTACTAGAAGTAGGAGGAGAAGCTGACTTTACGCTTATAGATTTAAATGAACAAAAAGGGATTGACCCAGCTGAATTTTTATCAAAAGGAAAAAATACCCCATTTACAGGCTGGGAGTGCAGAGGCTTTCCAAAAGCTACTTTTTATCAGGGATCTCTTGTATGGAATGAAGGAGGAAACAAACAATGAAAAGACAACTCATTTTAGACGATGGAACAGTATTCGTAGGAGAAGGATTTGGAGCGAATAAAGAAACGATTGGAGAAGTGGTTTTCAACACAAGTATGACAGGATATCAGGAAATACTATCAGATCCATCTTACTGTGGACAGCTTGTCACATTAACCTATCCTCTAGTAGGGAACTATGGAATCAATCGCGACGATTTTGAGTCCATCACTCCAGCTATCAAAGCATTCATTGTGAGAGAAGTTGCTGATTTTCCTTCTAACTGGAGAAATGAATCAACATTGGATGAATTATTAAAAATAAAAGGGATTCCAGGAATTTCAGATATCGATACCAGAAAGTTAACAAGAATCATCAGACAGCATGGAGCAATGAAAGGCATCATTTGCTCAGCTGAATTAGATCCAAAAGAAATGCTTGAGAAATTGCATGATACAGCTCTAAGAACAGATCAAGTCATGCAGGTTTCGACCAAAACAGCTTATGCCAGTCCAGGAAGAGGATATCGTGTCGTATTAATGGACTTTGGGATGAAACACGGAATTCTGAGAGAATTAAACAAGCGTGATTGTGACGTGATTGTGGTTCCTTACAATACGTCAGCTGAAGAGATTCGTCGCTTGCAGCCTGACGGGATCATGCTCTCAAATGGGCCGGGGGATCCGAAAGATGTGCCGGAAGCCATTGAGACCATTAAAGAGCTACTGGGAGAAATTCCACTGTTTGGTATTTGTTTAGGGCATCAATTGTTTGCTCTGGCATGTGGAGGGGACTCCTTCAAAATGAAATTTGGTCACCGCGGAGGCAACCACCCGGTAAAAGATATAAAAACTGGAAAAGTAGCACTGACTTCCCAGAACCATGGCTATGCAGTAGATGAAAAGTCATTGACAGGATCAAGGCTTCAAGTTACTCACATGGCCATCAATGATGGCACAGTAGAAGGATTAAAGCATTTAGACTTCCCGGCCTTTACGGTTCAGTATCACCCTGAAGCGTCACCTGGACCTGAGGATTCAAATTACTTATTCGATGATTTCTTACAACTTATGAAAGATGAGAAAAGAAAGGAGCTTCAACATGCCTAAACGTACAGACATTAAAAGCATCTTAGTTATCGGAAGCGGACCAATCATCATAGGACAGGCTGCAGAATTCGACTATGCCGGAACTCAAGCGTGTATCGCCTTAAAAGAGGAAGGCTACCGTGTTATTCTTGTAAACTCAAACCCAGCTACAATCATGACTGACGCTGAAATGGCAGATAAAGTGTATATCGAGCCACTTACACTGGAGTTTGTCAGTCGAATTATTCGCAAAGAACGACCTGACGCCCTACTTCCTACATTAGGTGGGCAAACGGGATTGAATCTGGCTGTTGAACTTGCTAAATCGGGCGTTTTAGAAGAATGCGGAGTTGAAATTCTCGGGACGAAGCTTTCTGCAATCGAGAAAGCGGAAGACCGTGACTTGTTCAGGAACTTGATGAATGAAATGGGAGAACCGGTTCCGGAAAGTGAAATCATTCATTCCTTAGATGAAGCCTATCAATTTGTGAATGAAATAGGCTATCCGGTCATCGTTCGTCCTGCCTATACATTAGGTGGAACCGGTGGTGGAATTTGTCACAACGAAGACGAATTGGTCGAGATTGTAAGCTCAGGATTGAAATATAGTCCGGTAACCCAATGTTTGCTGGAGAAAAGTATTGCTGGCTTCAAAGAAATAGAATATGAGGTTATGAGAGATGCAGCCGATAACGCCATCGTGGTGTGTAATATGGAAAACATCGACCCGGTTGGAATTCATACGGGAGATTCAATTGTTGTAGCACCAAGTCAAACCTTAAGTGACCGTGAGTATCAAATGCTGCGGAATACAAGCTTAAATATCATCCGTGAATTAGGAATAGAAGGGGGCTGTAACGTCCAGCTTGCCCTTGATCCGGACAGCTTCCAGTATTACATCATCGAAGTGAACCCAAGGGTGAGCCGTTCTTCTGCACTTGCATCAAAAGCAACGGGATACCCAATTGCGAAGCTTGCAGCAAAAATTGCTGTAGGACTGACCCTGGATGAAATGATGAATCCTGTAACAGGTAAAACATATGCATCATTCGAACCTGCCCTGGACTATGTGGTGACAAAGATCCCGAGATGGCCATTTGATAAATTTGAGGCTGCCAAGCGTAACCTCGGTACGCAAATGAAAGCAACCGGTGAAGTAATGGCGATTGGGCGAACATTGGAAGAGTCACTTCTTAAAGCGATTCGTTCCCTTGAAAGCAACACGTATCATATAGAATTAAGTGATGCTGAACAATTTACAGACGAGTGGATCGAGAAGAGAATCCGCAAAGCAGGAGATGAACGCCTCTTCTATATCGGGGAAGCACTTAGAAGAGGAGTGACGATTGAAACCATTCATGATTGGAGCAAAATCGATCTTTTCTTCCTGTATAAAATGAATAGAATCGTAGAATTCGAAAAGGAATTAACTCTACATCCCTTCAATCTTGAGCTGGGCCAAAAAGCAAAGCGTATGGGCTTCTCAGATATCACGATTGCCAAGCTATGGAATAGTACAGAAGCAGAATTGTATAGCTGGAGAAAAGAAAATAAATTGACACCTGTCTATAAAATGGTAGATACATGTGCGGCTGAGTTTGAATCGGAAACTCCTTACTTCTATGGAACCTATGAGGATGAGAATGAATCCAAGGTCACTTCTCGGGAGAGTGTCATCGTTCTTGGGTCAGGACCGATCAGGATCGGTCAGGGAGTCGAATTTGATTACGCGACCGTTCACTCTGTCTGGGCCATTAAAGAAGCGGGTTATGAAGCGATCATCGTAAATAACAATCCAGAAACGGTTTCGACCGACTTCAGCATCTCGGATAAATTATACTTTGAACCTCTTACGGTAGAAGATGTGATGCACATCATTGATCTTGAAAAGCCTAAGGGAGTTGTCGTGCAGTTTGGTGGGCAAACCGCGATCAATCTTGCAGAAGAGCTAGTGAGAAGAGGAGTCACGATTCTCGGTACATCCCTTGAAGATTTAGATCGTGCAGAAAACCGGGACAAATTCGAACATACACTGAATGAACTGGGCATCCCTCAACCTGAAGGGAAAACAGCGGTATCTGTAGAAGGAGCCATTAAGATCGCAGAAAGCATCGGTTACCCGGTTCTGGTAAGACCGTCATACGTTCTTGGTGGAAGAGCGATGGAAATCGTGTATCGGGAAGAAGAACTTCTTCAATACATGAAGAATGCAGTGAAAGTGAATCCACAGCATCCGGTTCTAATCGACCGTTACCTGATCGGAAAAGAAATTGAAGTGGATGCCATTTCTGACGGAATAGACGTAGTCGTCCCTGGAATCATGGAACATATCGAACGGGCTGGAGTTCACTCGGGAGATTCCATCGCGGTCTATCCTCCACAGCAGCTCACTCAAGAACAGAAACAAACCATTGTTGATTATACAACGAGACTCGCCAAAGGCTTAAACATCGTTGGGTTACTGAATATCCAATATGTCATCTCAAAAGGAGAAATATTTGTTCTGGAAGTGAACCCACGCTCCAGCCGAACAGTACCATTCATCAGCAAGATTACGAATGTACCGATGGCGAATATTGCAACTAAGTCCATACTTGGAATCTCCCTGAAAGATCAAGGATATGAATCAGGATTAATTCCTGAAAAACATGGTGTATATGTAAAGGTTCCTGTATTCTCCTTTGCCAAGCTAAGACGGGTGGACATCACTTTAGGGCCTGAAATGAAATCAACAGGTGAAGTAATGGGGAAAGATCTTACACTGGAAAAAGCCCTCTACAAAGGAATGGTTGCAGCAGGGATGCAAATGAAAGAGTACGGCTCTGTACTCATGACCGTAGCAGATAAAGACAAAGAAGAAGCGGTTCTCCTGGCGCAACGCTTTATCGATATCGGGTATCAGATCCTTGCAACTAAGGGCACGGCTGAGCATCTGACTAAAGCAAACATCACCGTTCGTGAGGTGGATAAGATCGGATCTACCGGACCAACCCTGCTGGATATCATCCAAAGTGGAGAAACACAGCTTGTCATAAACACTTTAACAAAAGGAAAACAACCTGCCCGGGACGGATTTAGAATCCGTAGAGAATCTGTAGAGAATGGCATTCCATGTCTTACATCCCTGGACACGGCAGAAGCCATCCTGAGAGTGATTGAATCCATGACATTCTCTGCTGAGGCTCTTCCATCACAACCGAAGACGAGAGAGGCGGTTTTTCAATGATCGTAAATCAAAAGATGGTTGTGCTTTCTCATGAAAGAATAGCTGAAAACATCTTTGAATTGGTTCTACAAGGGGAATTGGTGAACGAGATCAAGGCTCCTGGGCAATTTGTCCATATTAAAGTGGGTACGGGAATAGACCCTTTACTTAGAAGGCCGATTTCCATCGCCTCTCACAACCCGGAAAACCTCACGATGACATTGATCTACCGTGCTGAAGGGAAGGGAACGATCCTTCTTTCAGAGGTGAAAATAAGAGAAACAGTCGACGTTTTAGGACCTCTTGGAAATGGTTTCCCAGTCGAAGACGCAAGTAAGACCGCACTGTTAGTAGGTGGAGGAATTGGAGTTCCTCCCCTCTACGGTCTTTCTAAAAAGCTGGTTGAAAATGGTTGGACAGTGAAACACATCCTCGGTTTTCAAACTGAATCCGTGAGCTTTTATGAAGATATGTTCAGAGAATTGGGTGAAACCTTTGTCGCCACAGTGGACGGAACCCTCGGAACTCCCGGTTTTGTAACAGATGTTATTCGAGAAAAAGCACCGGCCTTTGATGTGTTTTATTCCTGTGGTCCGACTCCGATGCTAAAAGCACTTCAAGTCGAATTAGAGGACAAACGAGGGTTTATCTCTTTAGAAGAACGAATGGGCTGCGGAATAGGTGCATGCTTCGCTTGTGTTTGTCATAAACAGGATGATCCTGAAGGGGCAAGCTACGTGAAGGTTTGTAGTGACGGACCTGTATTTCCAGTAGGGGTGGTGCTTTTATGAAATCATTAAAAATCGAATTACCGGGATTATCATTAAAAAACCCGGTCATGCCGGCATCAGGCTGCTTTGGCTTTGGTCGCGAATATAGTCAATTCTATGATTTAAGCGAGCTTGGGGCGATCATGATCAAAGCGACGACGGAAGAAGCTCGTTTTGGAAATCCTACTCCCCGCGTCGCAGAAACGAACGCCGGGATGCTGAATGCGATTGGTTTACAAAATCCAGGACTAACAGGTGTGATGGAAAACGAACTTCCATGGCTTTCCCAGTACGATGTACCAATCATTGCAAATGTGGCTGGTTCTCAAGTTGAGGATTATGTGGAGGTGGCAAGAGTCATCTCAACCGCAGAAAACGTTAAGGCCCTTGAATTGAATATCTCCTGTCCAAATGTAAAAACAGGGGGAATTGCCTTTGGTACCATTCCCGAAGTGGCAAAAGAATTGACTGAGAGAGTAAAAGAAGTCTCGCAGGTCCCACTATATGTAAAGTTATCACCGAATGTCTCCAATATTGTCGACATGGCCAAGGCTGTTGAAGCAGGGGGGGCAGACGGGCTGACAATGATCAATACACTCCTCGGGATGAGGCTGGATATGAAGACAGGAAAGCCGATCCTGGCTAATAAAACAGGTGGATTGTCAGGACCAGCCATTAAACCTGTCGCGATTCGTATGATTTATGAAGTAAGTCAACAGGTGGATCTTCCGATTATCGGAATGGGGGGCATACAAACTGCTGAAGATGTGATTGAATATTTTTACGCAGGGGCAAGTGCCATAGCCGTCGGTACAGCAAACTTCGTGGATCCATTCGTGTGTCAGCGTATCATAAAAGATTTACCGCCGTTACTTGATGAGCTGGGAGTGGACCATATATCCCAATTGACCGGAAGGAGCTGGGGGAAGCATGAATCAAAAGCCGTTTATAGCTCTTGATTTCCCAACGTGGGAGAAGACATCAATCTTCTTAGATCAATTTTCAGAGAGTTTAAATGTAAAAGTAGGTATGGAGCTATACCTTCAAAATGGACCGGTTATCATCGAAAAGATTTTAAATAAAAATCATCGTATCTTCCTGGACTTGAAGCTACATGACATTCCCAATACAGTATACGGCGCCATGAAGGGACTTGCCGGGTTCGACCTGGACCTGATCAATGTGCATGCTGCAGGTGGCAGTGTGATGATGGAAAAGGCGCTGGAAGGTCTGCATGCGGGTACTCCTGCCAATCATAAACGAGCAAAACTGATTGCCGTCACACAATTGACGTCGACAACGGAAGAACAAATGCAGAAAGAACAACTAATTATTAAATCCATTAATGAGTCTGTCTTACATTATGCCACCCTTTCGAAAGAAGCGGGACTTGATGGAGTGGTATGTTCTCCTCACGAATCACGCCTGATTAAAGAACATTGCGGTTCTGACTTTATACGTGTAACTCCTGGGATCAGATTAGCAGAAGATCATTTAGGAGATCAAAAAAGAGTCACTACACCACAAACGGCAAAAGAATTAGGATCTTCCTACATTGTCGTTGGAAGAAGTATCACAGGTGCCGATAATCCGGTACTTGCATATGAGCGGATCGTACATGAATGGGAGGACAAAGAATGAAACAAGAAATCGCAAAAAAACTATTAGACATTGAAGCTGTATTTTTAAATCCGACGGAGCCATTTACATGGTCATCCGGAATAAAGTCCCCGATCTATTGTGATAATCGACTGACCTTATCTTATCCTACAGTGCGGGATGAAATCTCTACGGGTCTTGTTGAGATTATTAAAGAGCAATTTCCTCAGGTGGAAGTCATTGCGGGTACTGCAACAGCTGGAATTCCACATGCTGCTTGGGTGAGTGAAAAATTAAACCTTCCGATGTGTTATGTCAGGTCAAAAGCGAAAGCTCACGGAAAAGGTAAACAGATTGAAGGGAAAGCGACGCCTGGACAAAAAGTGGTCGTGGTAGAAGACCTCATCTCAACGGGAGGTAGCTGTATTACGGCTGTAAACGCATTAAGAGAAGCGGGCTGTGAAGTATTAGGGGTAGCTGCCATTTTCACATACGAGTTAGAAAAAGGAAAAAGGATGCTGGGGGAACACGACATTAAAGCATATGCTCTATCCGATTACTCAAGCTTATTGGACGTAGCGCTTCAAAACTCCATCATTCGTGAAGAAGATCTGGAACAATTGAAGCTTTGGAGTGAAAATCCTGAGAAGTGGGGCAGTTAAGGTGGAAAGCAACTCTTTTGTGAGTTGCTTTTTAGTTTTAATAGGAGAATGATAGTGGGGAGGCGTTTATCTGCCTTTCTGCATTTTTCGCCTGTACTATAACCAAAATACTTTCCCCAGGCCAATATCAGCCTGGGGGAAAGTACATTCTAACTAAAATTATTCTTTTAATGACCGGACCAAATCCAAATCAGGTGTCACATACACGGTTTGCTGTCCTTCATAGATGACAAACCCCGGCTTGGCTCCTTTTGGTTTCTTTACCTGTTTGACTTGAGTGAAATCAACAGGTACCGAGCTTGAATCACGTGCTTTACTAAAGTAGGCAGCAATGTTAGCCGCTTCCTTGATCGTCTCATCGGAAGGATTCTGACTCTTGATTACAACATGGGAGCCGGGAATATCCTTCGTGTGAAGCCAAATCTCTTCCCTTCCTGCGACTCTGTTTGTTAGATAGTCGTTTTGTTTATTGTTTTTCCCGACTAATATTTGTGTGCCATCACTCGATGTGTAGTTTTCCAGAACGGGCTTCACATTGGCCTTTTTCTTTTTCGTCTGCTTGCGAACCCTCAGGTAACCTTCTTCCTCAAGTTCTTCTCTGATCTCTTCTACATCTTTCGTAGAAGCCGATTCTAATTGCTGAAGTAATTGCTCTAGATACTTTATCTCATTGTCGGCTTTTTCAATTTGCTCATGTACGATTTTCACTGCATTTTTTGCTTTTTGATAGCGTGAGAAATAGTTTTGGGCATTATCCGAAGGAGACTTTTGTGGGTTGAGGGGGATCGTAATGCTTTCCCCGTTTTCATCATAGTAATTTACAACGCTAACCTCAGTCATTCCTCGTTCAACGGCATATAGATTCGACGTGAGGAGTTCACCCAGCAATTGATAGCGATCAGCCTGTCGGGCATCCTCCAACGTTTGCTTTAATTTTTCGATTTTGTTTACATTTTTATCCCTTTCGTTTCGAATGAATCGTTCCAAATCGTTTCCTTGTTGCTTGACCCGATCTCGTGCCGCCTTCTGATAGAAGAACCGGTCTAATAATGCACTTAACGAAGGAAAGGTTTGTTTCTCTCCTTGAAGATGGTCAAGATTCATCCAGTAAAACGTTTCTTTTTCTCCGCTAATGAGGGTTGGTGTTGAGTCATTCGATTTTGCATGTTGAATCAATTCTAAGAAGGATTCTGCAAAGGTCGACTGGCTTCCAATTCCTGCCCGGTGGACGACTTCCTTAGCGTAGAGAGGAGAAATTCCGGCGAAAGATTGAACGATCTGCTTATCGAGTTTGCCGGAATTAAAGTCCAGTGCTCTTAGGATATCATCACTTGTTGCTTCAAGAGGATTTCTCTTATCCTGCTGTGGGGGTAGAACATACGTATGTCCCGGTAAAACGGTACGATGGGTATTCATACTTGGTGAAATATGCTTGATACTATCCAGAATCATATTTCGTTCTTTATCAACTAAAATAATATTGCTGTGTCGGCCCATGATCTCAATAATTAATTGTTTGTATGAAATATCACCGATTTCATTTCTTCCTTTTACTTCAAATATAATCATCCGGTCCAACTCTACTTGTTTGATTCCTTCTACGATATACCCTTCTAGATGCTTACGTAAAAGCATACAAAACATAGGAGGAACAGAAGGGTTTTCGTAATTTTCGTTGGTTAATTGTACCCTGGAATAATTGGGGTGGGCGGATAATAAAACTTTGTGATTTTTTCCATTCGCCCGGATAATCATGATGATTTCATTTTTATAAGGTTGATGTATTTTATTAATGCGTCCGTGTAATAAGTTTTCATTCAATTCTTTCGTCATGCTTCTCGTAAATAATCCATCAAATGACATATAAAACATCCTCTACTTTAAACGGTTTCATTCGTTTTTAATTCTATCCGACTTTGTCAAGATCTCCGTGTTTCAAATGTAATCGATTTTACCCTTCTAAACGATAAAATGCAAAACATACATAAATCATATCATTTTTTAGGACGAGTCTGAATAAGAATGCTATGAGAAGGGACAACTTTTCGTACCGTAGGAGGAGAGTGAAATGGTTGCATGAAATTTCATGAGATGAGACAAGAGGATATAGAGCAGTCATTGAATACCAATTATCAAGAAGGTCTTTCAACAGAGGATGTAGCTAAAAGACGGAAACAATATGGGTACAATCAATTAGAAGAAGCTGAGAAGCAATCGGCTTTGTTATTATTTTTCAGTCAATTTAAGGACTTTATGGTTCTTGTGTTATTGGCAGCCACACTCATTTCAGGATTACTTGGGGAATACATCGATGCGATTGCAATCATTGCCATTGTATTAATCAACGGTTTTTTAGGTTTTTTTCAAGAGCGAAAAGCAGAAAGGTCCCTACAGGCTTTAAAGGAACTCTCAGCACCTCAGGTTTCGATATTAAGGGATGGGGAATGGGTGAAGATCGCTTCAAAAGAGGTTATTATTGGAGATATTATTCGCTTTGGAAGCGGCGATCGGATCGGGGCAGATGTACGCCTCATTGAAGCGAACAACCTGGAAATAGAGGAATCTGCCTTAACAGGGGAATCTGTACCTGTTACTAAATTAACGAACCCCGTTAATGGCGAAAATATGAGTCTCGGTGACTTAGAGAATATGGCCTTTATGGGGACGATGGTCACAAGGGGTAATGGAATTGGTGTGGTTACATCAATCGGAATGAAAACAGCGATGGGACAAATTGCTGATATGATTCAAAAAGCAGAAACGATGATAACTCCACTTCAAAGAAAGCTTGAAGAATTAGGGAAAATACTGATCACGGTTGCCCTCGTATTGACGGCATTAGTCGTAGGAATCGGTGTGATCCAAGGCCATGATATGTACACCATGTTCTTAGCGGGAGTTTCATTGGCTGTAGCCGCTATTCCTGAAGGCTTACCAGCCATTGTCACCGTTGCCCTTTCCCTCGGCGTCCAGCGGATGATCAAGAAGAAAGCGATCGTTCGAAAGCTGCCGGCTGTTGAAACATTAGGTTGTGCATCGGTAATATGCTCAGATAAAACAGGGACTCTGACCCAAAATAAGATGACGGTCACACATCTATGGAGTGGAGGGAGAACGTGGACGGTAACGGGGACCGGATATGAGCCGAACGGCCAATTCTACAACGGGGAACAAAGGGTTACACCTCACAATGAGAACGCCCTGCAACAATTATTAACTTTTGGAATGCTTTGCAATCATGCAGAACTGGTGACACGTGAAGAAAGCTTTGCAGTTGATGGAGATCCTACAGAAGGGGCTCTTCTTGTTGCAGGGTTGAAAGCTGGATTAAGCCGGGAGTCTTTGCAGAAAAAATTTAAGGTTGTAAAAGAATTCCCCTTTGATTCTACCAGAAAGATGATGAGTATTATCGTAGTCGATCAAAATGGGAAACAATTCTCTGTAACGAAAGGTGCTCCCGACGTATTGGTCGGTAAAAGCGAATCCATCTTGTGGGAAGGAAGACTTCAACATAAAACAACTGAAATGTCTCAAAAAGTAGAAGATGCAATCAGCGAGATGTCTTCCAATGCCCTACGGAACATTGCGATCGCGTATAAACCCCTCAATGAAAGTTCCATGGAAGGAATTACCGAAGAAAAAATTGAAGAAGGAGTCACCTTCATTGGCTTACAAGGTATGATTGATCCTCCCAGACCTGAAGTGAAGCAGGCGGTAAAAGAGTGCCGTGCAGCCGGTATCAAGACGGTCATGATTACTGGGGATCATATTTTAACGGCTAAAGCGATTGCTAAACAACTCGGGATCTTAAAAAACAAGGATCGCGTTCTGGATGGAAAAGCGTTAAATCAAATGGAAGTACATGAACTAGAAGAAATGGTAGAAGATGTATCCGTATTTGCACGAGTTTCTCCTGAGCATAAATTGAAAATCGTCAAAGCCCTGCAAAACAGGGGACATGTGGTGGCGATGACCGGGGATGGAGTAAATGACGCTCCTGCTATAAAATCCTCCGATATTGGAGTAGCGATGGGAATAACCGGAACGGATGTAGCCAAGGAATCTTCCTCACTGGTCCTGTTGGATGATAACTTTGCGACGATTAAATCGGCGATTCAGGAAGGCAGGAACATCTATGAAAATATCAGAAAGTTTATCCGGTACCTGCTGGCTTCGAACGTCGGGGAAATCCTCGTCATGCTCTTTGCTATGATTCTTGCACTCCCACTTCCATTGGTGCCGATTCAGATTCTATGGGTGAACCTTGTGACAGATGGGCTTCCTGCCATGGCACTGGGTCTTGATAAGCCTGAAGATGATGTCATGAAGAGAAAGCCAAGACATCCGAAAGAAGGGGTGTTTGCAAGGGGATTAGGTTGGAAAGTGGTGTCAAGGGGATTCTTAATCGGAGGAGTCACTTTACTTGCATTTATGTTGTCATATAAGACTCATCCTGATCACTTGGCTTATGCCCAAACGGTTGCCTTTGCTACATTGGTTATGGCACAGCTGATACATGTGTTCGACTGTCGAAGTGAAGTATCAGTGTTTTCAAGAAATCCGTTTGGAAATATGTATCTGGTGTGGGCCGTGTTATCTTCACTCGTATTAATGCTTCTTGTGATCTACATCCCATCATTGCAGCCGATCTTCCATACAGTACCGATCGCGCTAAAAGACTGGTTCTTAATCATCGGATTAAGCTCCGTTCCAACGTTTTTGCTGGCAGGGTCATTTTTTGCAAGAAAAAAATAGTGAAATGTGGTATAATCCTAAAGGTAATAGAGAAAAGCCTCTATTACCTTTTTTTATAGTGTGAATGCACGCATGAAATCAGTTGATCTACGTCAAAAGATTGGATGTGATCGTAATGGTTGTCAGTATGACAGGCTTTGGTAGAAGCAAAGTAGACTCTGAACAACATACTGTAACGGTAGAAATGAAATCCGTTAATCACAGATTCAGTGAATGTTACATAAGAATGCCCCGCCAATTAATGAAACTTGAGGATAAAATTAAAAAACAACTATCCCAGTCCGTTAAGAGAGGGAAAGTGGATATTTTCATCACCATTACCGGTGATGGCTTAGTACATAAAAATCTACATATTGACTGGAAGCTCATTCAAGATTATTATCAGTTAGTAAATAAAGTGAAAGAAACCTTCTCCCTAAAAGATGAAGTGCAATTAGCCCACCTCTTAAACAGGGAAGAATTTGTGTTGATTGAAGAAATGGAAGAAGAAAATGAAGAACTTGAGCATTTGGTGTTAAAAGCTGTAGAAAAAGCGGCAACTGACCTTAGGTTAATGCGGGAAAAAGAAGGACAGCTTCTCAAGAAGGATTTTCTCACCCATCTCAATCATTTTGAGAACAAAATTGTTGAACTTACCAATCATGCTCCTGAACTGGTCGATCAATATAGAGAGCGGTTAAGAAAAAGGATTCTCGAATACAATGAAACTTCCTTCGATGAAAGTCGTTTACTTATGGAAGTTGCCATTTTTGCTGATAAATCGGATATTACCGAGGAACTGACGAGATTAGAAAGTCATATCCAGTATTTTCATTCCACATTGGCTGGTGAAGGGCCTGTAGGCAGGAAGTTGGATTTCATGATCCAGGAAATGAACCGGGAAGTGAACACGATTGGTTCGAAAGCAAATGATTCCTTTATCGCCACGATTGTTGTGGAACTGAAATCAACACTCGAGAAGCTAAGAGAACAAGTGCAAAATGTAGAATAAGAAGTTTAGTTTCCCATCATTCCGGCGAAACTAAACTATTGATTAGGAGGAGCGTTATGTCGATTAAGCTCATCAATATAGGATTTGGAAATATCGTTTCAGCTAACCGGATCATCTCGATTGTTAGTCCCGAATCAGCACCGATCAAACGCTTGATTCAGGATGCAAGAGACCGGGGAACACTTGTTGATGCTACATACGGAAGAAGAACAAGAGCGGTTATTATTACGGATAGCGATCACGTTATTCTTTCAGCTGTTCAACCCGAAACCGTTGCTCATCGTTTAACGGATAAAGAGGATATAGTAGAAGAAGGGCAGGGTAAATAAATGAAAGAAAAAGGATTGCTGATCGTTCTATCCGGACCTTCAGGTGTAGGAAAAGGAACCGTTCGTAAAGCGATTTTTTCCCAAGAAGATACAAAATTTGAATATTCCATCTCCATGACCACTCGTAAACCCCGAGAAGGAGAAGTGGATGGTGTAGATTATTTCTTTAAATCAAGAGAAGAGTTTGAAGTGCTTATAAAGCAAGGAAAGCTCTTGGAGTATGCAGAGTTCGTTGGAAACTATTATGGCACTCCGGTTGATTACGTTCGAGAGACACTTGATGCAGGAAGAGATGTTTTTCTTGAAATTGAAGTGCAAGGTGCACAGCAGGTTAGAGATAAATTCCCTGAAGGTTTATTTATCTTCCTGGCACCCCCTAGTCTTTCTGAACTTCAGAATCGTCTCGTAACAAGAGGAACTGAAACGGATGATTTGATTCAGGGCAGAATGAATACTGCTAGAAAAGAAATCGAAATGATGAATTTATATGATTACATTGTTGAAAATGATCAAATTGAAAATGCAGTAAACAAGATTAAATCCATTGTTCAAGCAGAACACTGTAAACGGGAACGAGTGCAACAACGATACTTAAATATGCTGGAGGTTGAATAAATGTTAAACCCATCCATTGATTCATTAATGAAGAAGATTGATTCTAAATATTCGTTAGTCAGTATTGCGGCTAAGCGAGCGAGAAACCTGCAAGACACAGGGGATTACCGTTTGAACCGCTATGAGTCTCAAAAATTTGTAGGAAAAGCCCTTGAAGAAATTCAGGCCGGTCAATTATCTATGAAAGAAAGAGATGCCAAAGCTGTTTATTCTGATGAATAAGCATCATCATGCTTAATGAAAAACTCTAGGGGGTTGACTCGAAAGATTTCATGATCTTTTCGGGACAACCCTATTTTCTTTTTCTATCAATATCCTTCATAATAAAGGAAGTATAAAGAGTAATGGGGGAAAGCAGAATGATCAAGGGGAAAAAAATACTGCTATGTGTATCTGGTGGAATTGCTGTATACAAAGCGGCTGCTTTAACAAGCAAGCTGGTCCAAAGCGGTGCCGAAGTGAAAGTCATCATGACTGAATCAGCTCAAAAATTTGTGGCTCCACTTACCTTCCAAGCATTATCCCGTCAAGATGTATATTGGGATACCTTTGATGAAAAGGATTCGTCAAAGATTGCTCATATCGACTTAGCTGACTGGGCGGACCTTGTACTCGTAGCTCCAGCAACGGCCAACATCATCGGGAAGCTCGCGAATGGAATTGCAGATGACATGATATCTACAACTATACTGGCAACTACAACGAAAGTCTGGATTGCCCCAGCCATGAATGTACATATGTATGATCATCCAGCGGTGAAACGAAATATTAATACCCTTTTTGAGTTTGGCTACGAATTTGTCGAACCAAGTGAAGGGTATTTGGCTTGTGGATACGTTGGAAAAGGAAGATTAGAAGAACCTGAAAGAGTAGTGGAGTTGGTTGATCGCTATTTTTCAGATCTTGATAGTGAAGGAATGCTATTACAAGGGAAAAAAGTAGTGATAACAGCTGGCCCTACCAGGGAAATGGTGGATCCTGTACGCTTCTTTTCCAATCGTTCAACGGGGAAAATGGGCTATGCCCTTGCAGAAGCAGCTGTGTCTTTAGGAGCCCGGGTCGTGTTGATTTCAGGACCATCTCATTTACCGATTCCACGTGGTGTTGAATTGGTTTCCGTCATGAGTGCCGAAGACATGTACAATGCGGTTCACGCAGCTTTTCCAACGGCGGATATCGTGGTGAAGAGCGCTGCGGTGGCTGATTATCGTCCGAAAGAAATATTCGGGGATAAGTTAAAGAAAAAAGATGGAAATCTCGTGATTGAATTCGAAAGGACGAAGGATATCTTAAAAAGTCTTGGAGAGAGAAAGAATCATCAATTTCTTATCGGATTTGCTGCGGAAACAACAAATGTTGAGGAGTATGCCAAGGCTAAGCTTGAAAAAAAACAGGCAGATATGATCGTAGCAAATAATGTGAAAGAAGCGGGGTCAGGCTTTGGTACCGACACAAACCGGGTTTCAATCGTGACAAAAGGTGGGGACGTTCGGGATCTGCCGTTATTATCAAAAGTGGATGTAGCGAAAGAAATCTATAAAGAAGCAGTCCGGCAATTAAAGAAGGGTACGCCATATGAACGTAGCTAGTGTAATCGTCGACGTCCCTGCCATGCAAACGGATCGCACCTACGACTATAGTATCCCGGATGAATGGAGAGGCAGCATCCTTCCCGGCATGAGGGTGGTTGTTCCGTTTGGACCAAGGAAAATTCAAGGTTTTGTGATTGAATTAAAGGAAAAAGGCGAAGTGTCGAAACTCAAACCGGTCATTGAGCCAATGGATCTTGTACCAGTTCTCAACAACGAATTGCTTAAACTGGGGAACTGGCTGACAGAGAAAACACTTTGTTTTAAAATCTCTGCTTTTCAATCCATGCTGCCTGCAGCAATGAAAGCCAAATACGAAAAGTTCTTTCAGCTAGAAGAAAACAAGGGACCTGACGAGCTTCATCACTCTTTACAGCGCTTCTTTCAGCAGGGGAAAGAGGTTTCCTGGAAAGCGATTGAAGACAGCGGACTTCTACCTCTCATTCATAAAGAGGTTAAAAATGGTTCGGTGGAAGTGATTTACAGGGTGAAAGCGAAAGGAAATAAGAAAACGGTTCGAAAACTTTATCTTAATGTTCCAGACGATGATTTAGAAGAGGTAAAGAACAGCCTGCCCCTTCAAGCAAATAAGCAGAAACAAATCCTAGAGTACATGAGTGATTCTGCTCCGGGTGGTGACGGGATACTAGCGTCAACCCTCCTTGAAGAGATGGCAACCACTTCATCTACCGTTAAATCGTTGGTCAATAAAGGGCTTCTGATTGAAAAAAACGTTGAAATGTATCGTGACCCCTTTGAAAACAAAACATTTGAGAAAACCTCACCCCTAACGTTGACGTCCCAGCAAGACCAAGCGATTCGTCCTATACTAAACACCATCGATCAAGACAAACATCATACATTCCTTCTTTACGGAGTAACAGGGAGTGGTAAAACAGAAATTTACCTGCAGTCCATTCAACGGGTCTTACAAGAAGGGAAGGAAGCGATTGTATTAGTTCCTGAAATATCCCTTACCCCCCAAATGGTTCACCGTTTTAAGGGCCGTTTCGGAAATGATGTAGCTGTACTGCACAGCGGTTTGTCAGTTGGTGAAAAATATGATGAGTGGAGGAAAATTCAGCGTAAGGAAGTAAAAGTAGTGGTCGGTGCCCGCTCAGCCGTTTTTGCCCCTTTTGAAAATATCGGGATCATCATTATCGATGAAGAGCATGAGACAAGTTACAAGCAAGAGGAAAATCCCCGTTATCATGCTAAAGACATCGCCATTTATCGAGGGGAATATCATAAGTGCCCTGTAATTTTAGGAAGTGCTACACCTTCTTTGGAATCCTTTGCACGGGCATCGAAAGGTGTATATGAGCTTCTCACTTTGGATAAACGCATGAATGACGGTCCATTACCATCCGTTGACATTGTGGATATGAGAGAGGAACTGAGGAAGGGAAACCGTTCCATGTTTTCAACAAAACTATTCGAAAAGCTTCAGGACCGGATGGCAAAGGGAGAGCAAACCGTTCTATTCCTGAATAGAAGAGGGCATTCCTCCTTCATCATGTGCAGAGATTGCGGCTTTGTCCTTCAGTGTCCAAACTGCGACATATCTTTGACCTATCATCGTTTTTCAAATGGCATGAAGTGTCATTATTGCGGTTACGAGGAGGGAGTTCCAAGTACTTGCCCTGAATGTACGAGTGAGCATATTCGTTATTTTGGGACCGGAACTCAAAAGGTTGAAGAGGAATTGACGAAACTCATTCCAGATGCTCGAATCATTCGTATGGATGTAGATACAACTTCACGAAAAGGCTCCCATGAAAAACTGTTAACAGCCTTTGGAGAAGGGAAAGCGGATATCCTTCTTGGTACTCAAATGATTGCTAAGGGTCTCGATTTTCCGAATATCACACTTGTTGGGGTCCTCAGTGCAGATACGATGCTCCATCTTCCGGATTTCAGAGCAGCAGAAAAGACGTTTCAATTACTGACACAAGTAAGTGGGCGGGCCGGCAGACACAAGCTGCCCGGAGAAGTCGTGATTCAAACGTATACACCTGAGCATTATTCAATCGAGTTAGCGTCAAATCATGATTACAACCGTTTTTATCAGCAGGAAATGATGATGAGGAAAATGGGTTCCTATCCTCCTTTTTACTACATCACTCTGATCACATTGAGTCATGAAGATTTAATGAAAGTGGTGGATATTGCAGAGAAGATGACGAACTATATTCGTTCAAAGCTATCCGACACAACGATTATTCTTGGGCCCGTTGCATCACCAATCCCCAGGATAAAGAATAGATATCGCTATCAATGTTTGATAAAATACAAGCTGGAACCAAATCTTGGAACTACATTAAAGACAGTATTAGACCAGTACCAGCAACAATATGCATCCCAAGGGTTAACAATCTCCATAGATGTGAACCCTTATATGATGATGTAACACTATTTATACGGAAAAATGGAGGAGACTTATGGCAATACTTCCAATTGTAATGCACCCTGATCCGATCTTAGAAAAAGAATGTGAGAAGGTAACGGCATTTGATAAGAAATTAAAAAAATTACTTGCAAATATGTATGATACTATGCTTGAAGCGGACGGTGTCGGCCTTGCAGCGCCCCAAGTAGGAATCGACCTTCAGATAGCAGTGGTCGATGTCGGGGATGACACTGGAACAATCGAGCTTATCAATCCGGAAATCGTCGAGGCGGAGGGATCTCAAACCGACCTCGAAGGATGCTTAAGTTTCCCGGGCTTATATGGCGAAGTGACCCGTCCTTATTCCATCAAGGTCAAAACGCATGACCGAAAAGGAAGAATGATTGAATTTCATGCGGAGGATTTTTTAGCGAGAGCGATTCAACATGAAATCGATCATCTTCACGGTATCCTATTTACCTCAAAGGTAGAAAAATATGTTACAGAAGAAGAATTAGAAAGGTATGAAGCTTAATGACGAAAGTGATTTTTATGGGAACACCTGATTTTTCAGTTCCTGTTCTTCAATCTCTATTAGATGAAAAGTATGATGTTATTGCGGTTGTGACACAGCCTGACCGCCCGGTGGGAAGAAAAAGGATCCTCACGCCTCCTCCTGTAAAAGTAGCAGCTGAAAAACACGGGATCCCAGTCTACCAACCAGAGAAAATAAAGAATGAAGATGAGTTAAACAAAGTGCTTGCATTGAAGCCTGATCTTATAGTTACAGCGGCCTTTGGGCAAATTCTTCCTAACGAATTACTGGAAGCTCCACAATATGGATGTATCAATGTTCACGCCTCTTTACTTCCTGAACTTAGAGGGGGGGCACCCATTCATTATTCCATTCTCCAAGGAAAAGAGAAAACGGGCATTACCATTATGTATATGGTCGAAAAGCTTGATGCAGGAGACATTATAAGTCAAGTGGAAGTGGATATTGAAGAGCGGGATCATGTCGGGACGCTTCATGACAAACTAAGTGTTGCAGGTGCAGCGTTACTGATTGAAACGATGCCCAAATTATTAGCGGGGGACATTTCCCCGGTCAAGCAAGATGATTCAAAAGCGACGTTTGCACGAAACATCAAGCGGGAACAAGAAAAAATTGACTGGAAGAAAACTGGAGAAGAAATCTACAACCATATTAGAGGACTTCACCCTTGGCCGGTTGCTTACACTACATTAGAAAATTCTGTGATCAAAGTTTGGTGGGGAGAAAAAGTCGGAGGTACTTCTGCTGCACCTGGTGAAATCGTGAAGATTGAAGAGGATGGATTCGTCGTTTCTACAGGCAATTCTGTGGGAATTAAAATAACCGATTTACAGCCTTCCGGTAAAAAGAGAATGAGTGCAAAGGATTACCTGCGTGGGGCTGGCTCTCACCTAAAAGCAGGAATGATGTTAGGAGAAAATAATGAGTAAAAGAAATAAAACCGTTCGTGAAGCAGCGCTTGATGTCATTGAAGCAGTAGAGAAAAATCAATCGTATAGTAATTTATTATTGAATTCTGTGATTGAAAAAAATCAACTGCCAAGTAAAGACATTGGATTATTAACGGAGCTGACGTATGGAACCATTCAACGGAAAATGACGTTGGATTTCTATTTAGCTCCATTTATTAAAGGGAAGCTGGATGAGTGGGTTCGTCAACTTTTGCGCTTATCCCTTTATCAGCTTGTGTACTTAGATCGAATTCCTGACCGTGCTGTTTTCTTTGAAGCTGTAGAAATCGCCAAGAAGAGAGGACACAAAGGCATTTCAGGATTAGTAAACGGGGTCTTGCGTTCTGTTCAGAGGAAAGGGCTTCCTTCCCTTGACAGTATTAAAGATCCGATCGAGCGGGTGGCCATCGAAACGAGTCATCCTTATTGGTTAGTGAAGAGATGGGAAGAACAATTTGGTCTGGAGAAGACGAAAGAAATGTGTGAAACCAATTTAATCGCACCTAAACAAACGGCACGTGTCAACATGACCAAAATCAGTCGGGAAGAACTGGTTAAACGTTTAACGGATAGTGGAAATGAAGTGAAAGTAAGCGCAATTGTCCCGGAGGCTATTCAGTCACTTCGAGGTAACCTGGCAAAATCAGAAGCTTATCGTAACGGACAGTGTACCATCCAGGATGAAAGTTCCATGCTTGTCTCCTATGCTTTAAAGCTTGAACAGGGGATGAAAGTGTTAGATGCGTGTGCAGCACCTGGGGGCAAAACGACCCACATAGCCGAAAAACTCTCAGGTACCGGTGAAGTCCATGCATTGGACTTACACAAGCATAAGGTGAAATTAATTGACGAAAATGCGACTCGACTTGGATTAAATAATGTAAAGTCGGCAACCCTTGATAGTCGAAAAGCAGGAGAGAAGTTTGAAAAAGAAAGTTTCGATCGTATTTTAGTCGATGCTCCGTGCTCTGGCTTAGGTGTATTAAGAAGAAAACCGGATATTAAATATGCTAAAAAAGAGTCCGATCTTCTATCACTACAAAAGATTCAGCTGGACATCTTATCAGCGGTTGCACCACTGTTAAAAAAAGATGGACTTTTAGTTTATAGCACATGTACTGTAGACCAAAATGAGAATGAAGGTACTGTGGCGGCTTTCTTAAGTGATCATAGTGAATTTAAGCCTGATCCTCTAGATGGACTTCCGGATTCCATTACTCCTTTTATTAAAGAAAATCAATTACAAGTATTTCCACAAGATTTTGGTGGAGATGGGTTTTTCATTTCGTGTTTTAGAAAAAAATGAGTCGAAATAAATCAAATGTCGAAAGAAAAGCAGGAAAACTCACTAGAAAAGTCGTAAAAGTACAACAGCCCTTAATGAATCTTTGATTATCTAATACTTTGTAATCATATGTTTATTTCCTCAAAAGTGATAAGCCCGAAAATATTCGCTCTTTTCATTATCAACTCCATTCAGAATGAATGTGAAGCTGATCGTATATAACGAAGATAATCAAAGTGAATTCATTTTTTGAACTGAAATGCATCCAACTATGAGTATAAGGAGCTACTTGAATCAGGTGCAGAAGAAGAGACGAGGTGACCTAAGTGAAAACTGTTTATTTTACGGACAAAGGGAAAGTGCGTCAACTAAATGAAGATAGTGCCGGGGTATTTGTGAATCATCACGGCGATCATTTAGCTGTTGTAGCAGATGGAATGGGGGGCCACCGAGCAGGAGATGTTGCTAGTGGGCTCACCATTTCGATCTTAAAGGACTTATGGGAGAAAACCGAAAAATTTCACACCGCTGATGAAGCCGAAAATTGGTTAAAAACAACTATTAACGAAGTAAACAAAGAAGTATATACTTATTCTCAATCCAATTCGGAGTGCGAGGGAATGGGAACGACTCTTGTCGGAGCCATTTGCACCTCATTATTTGCAACCATTGTTAATATTGGTGACAGCAGAGGATATATTCTGAACGAAAATGGTTTTCATCAGCTAACAGAAGACCATACACTTGTGAATGAATTAGTTAGAAGCGGTGAAATTTCGAAAGAGGATGCAGAGCATCATCCAAGAAAAAATGTAATACTTAGAGCGATAGGTACGGAAGCTTCAATTACGATGGATATTAAAACGATAATGTTTGAAGAAGAAGACGTTATTTTATTGTGTTCAGACGGTCTTTCTAATAAAGTCTCCCAAAAAGAAATGAAAGAGATATTGGTTCATGACAACTCCCTAGAAAATAAAGGAGAGTCGCTTGTTCATTTAGCCAATGAATATGGCGGTGAGGATAATATTACCGTAGTAATTGTTGAGTTTGCCGCTGAAACGGAAAGCGGGTGATAACATGATGGAAGGAAAGCGCATCAGTGGGCGTTACAGAATCATTAAACTAATCGGCGGCGGAGGGATGGCCAACGTTTATTTAGCTCATGATGTGATTTTGGATCGTGAAGTGGCTATTAAAATGCTCAGAATCGATTTTGCCAATGAAGAGGAATTCATTAAACGATTCCAACGAGAAGCCCAATCTGCTACTAGCTTGACACATCCGAACATTGTGAGTATATACGATGTAGGAGAAGAAGACGATCTATACTATATTGTCATGGAATATGTTCATGGCATGACCTTAAAGCAATACATACAGCAGCATTCACCTGTTCATGTAGACAAAGCGATCGATATTATGAAGCAGTTAACCTTAGCGATGTCTCATGCTCATCAGAATCATATCGTTCACCGTGATATTAAGCCTCACAATATCCTGCTTGATGAAGATGGAAATGTGAAGATCACGGATTTCGGGATCGCGATGGCTCTTAGTGCCACTTCGATCACCCAGACCAATTCAGTCCTGGGATCGGTCCATTACCTCTCCCCTGAACAGGCGAGGGGCGGCATGGCCACAAAGAAATCAGATATCTACTCACTTGGAATCGTCATGTTTGAATTGTTAACGGGCAGACTCCCATTCTCTGGGGAATCAGCGGTTTCGATTGCTTTAAAACACTTGCAATCTGAAACTCCTTCTCTACGAAGATGGAATCCGGATATTCCACAGAGTGTTGAGAATATCGTATTAAAGGCAACGGCTAAAGACCCATTCAGACGGTATGAAAGCCTCGAGGATATGGACGAGGCATTGAGCTCAGCCTTGGACCCGGACCGGATGAATGAACCGAAATTCGCCGTTCCCCTTGATGACGAGGCAACAAAGGCCATTCCGGTCATCACCGATCAAAAGGCTTATTCGAATCTAGACGATACGATTGTTCACCATCATTCGGATACAGACAAATTACAAACGAAGCCAACTCCTCCCGTTCAAGAGGGGAAGAAGAACGGAAAGAAGAAAAATAAGAAGGGAACACCTAAGAAAAAGAGTAAAAAGAAGTGGCCGATTCTTATTATTAGTTTATTCTTTTTGCTTATTCTTTTAGGAGTTGCTGCTGTTACTTTCGTTCCTGAGCTGCTGGGGCCAAAGGAAATTCAGGTGCCCGATGTGGTCGAAAAAGATCAGACTGAAGCCATTTCCACCATCGTTTCAGAGGGGTTTGTCGTCGGAGAAACAAAAAAACAATCCCATGAAACGATTCCTGAAGGTTTTGTAATCAAGACCAACCCAAAGGCAGGACGGATGGCGAATGAAGGATCGGCTATAGATATCTATGTTAGTACAGGTAAAGAAAAAGTTCGAGTAGAGGACTATGTAGGAAAGAATTTTGAAGAGGTGTCCTCTGAACTTGAAGAAAAAGGATTCACGGTAGAGAAAGAAGAAGAGTTCAATGAATCCGAACCTGCTGGAACAATCACCGACCAGGATCCATCTCCTGGAGTAGAAGTCGTGGCAGATGAAACGACGATAACCTTTACCGTGAGTAAGGGAACTGAAAAGTTTGATTTAGAAAGCTTGGTAGGTTTCGATCAAACTGCACTTGATAAATATGAAGCTTCAAAGGAAATAAATATCATTGTACAGAGTGAAGTGTTTTCAGATGAGGTTGAAGAAGGTAGGGTGATTTCTCATAAGCCTGTGGCAGATACTCCTATTAGTAAGGGTGAGGATGTTTACGTTATCATGTCTAAGGGTCCTGAGCCACCGAAGGAAGTACCGACCAAGGAGTTTACAGAGGAAATGACCATTCCTTATACCAAGGACAATGGAGATCCTCAAGTAGTGGATATTTTTATTGAGGACAAGAATAAAAAGATTGAAGATAGTGACGAACTCATCAGCATTTATGAGGATACGACCATTACAATGAAGTTCACATTGGAAGAAGGAACTGTTGGGAAATATCGCATTCTCGTTGATGAAAAAGAGTATAAAACAGGTACTGTCGAGTATCCTAAAGAAGAATAAATGACAATTGCCAAAGGGCTGTACCGAGGTTTTTTATGAACCTGACGGGACAGTCCTCTTGTTTTCATTTATAATGATAATGATACATAACCCAGATGACTAAATTATTTAATGAATGTTTTTGAATAGGAGGTTTCGAATGCCTGAAGGAAAAATCGTTAAAGCATTAAGTGGATTTTACTATGTACTTTCAGAAGGAAGCGTTACGCAATGCCGGGGTAGAGGAAATTTCCGTAAGAATAAAATAACCCCCCTGGTGGGTGATTATGTTGAATTTCAAGCAGAGAACAAAACGGATGGATACATCCTGAAAGTCTTTCCACGTAAGAATGAGTTAGTACGTCCGCCGATTGCGAATGTCGATCAAGCGATATTGGTCTTCTCTGCAAGCGAACCAGATTTTAGCCCGGCATTACTTGACCGCTTTCTTGTGTTAGTGGAGAGTAAAGAAATAGAACCGCTTATTTGTGTTACCAAGATGGACTTGCTAACGCCTGATCAAACAAACAAGATCGAACGATATGTGAAAGATTACCGCTCATTTGGTTATGAAGTCCTGATGACGTCTTCTAAAACAGAGCATGGAGTAGAGGAATTAACACCTTATTTAAGTGATAAAATTTCTGTCTTTGCAGGCCAGTCCGGAGTTGGGAAATCATCCTTGCTTAATGCCTTGAAACCTGAACTTGAATTAAAGACGGCTATGATCTCCTCCCATTTGGGCCGGGGAAAACATACCACTCGTCACGTGGAGCTGATTGATATTGAGGATGGTTTAGTAGCGGATACCCCAGGTTTTAGTTCATTGGAGTTTTCAGAGCTTGAAATAGAAGAGCTGCCACAATGCTTCCCCGAAATGGTTGAAGTATCAGACGATTGTAAATTTAGGGGCTGTCTTCATATCAATGAACCCAAATGTGCCGTTAAAGCTGCCGTGGATGAAGGAGAAATCCCTACTTACCGCTACGATCACTACTTAACATTCCATAAAGAAATAAAAGAAAGAAAGCCGAGGTACTAAACATGAAAATCGCACCTTCCATTCTGTCTGCAAATTTTGCAGAGTTAGGGAACGAAATTAAAGATGTGGAAAAAGGGGGAGCCGACTATATCCATGTGGATGTGATGGATGGTCACTTCGTCCCGAATATCACGCTGGGGCCAATGATCGTGAAAGCGATACGTCCATTAACGACGTTACCACTGGACGTACATCTTATGATTGAAAATCCAAGTCAATATATCGAAGCTTTTGCTGATGCTGGAGCTGACTATATTACCGTCCATGTAGAAGCTGATCCCCATTTGCATAGAACGATTCAGATGATCAAAAGCAAAGGTGTAAAAGCGGGAGTCGTCCTAAATCCTGCAACACCGGCAGAAATGATCAAGCCAATTTTGCAAGATGTCGATATGGTCCTGCTTATGACAGTGAACCCTGGATTTGGTGGGCAATCATTCATCCCATCGGTCGTACCAAAAATCAAACAGATTCGTGAATGGGCACATGAAATCAATCCTACACTTGAAATCGAGGTGGACGGTGGCATTAACCCTGAAACAGCAGCTATTTGTGCTGAAGCAGGAGCAGATGTGTTTGTTGCAGGTTCTGCCATCTACAACCGCAGCGACCGAGGGGCAGCAATCGAAGAATTAAAGAAATCTCTCACATAAGAGATGACAGGCTGATCCTTTAGGGTCAGTCTATTTTTATAAAAAAGGGAGTGAAGAATATGGAAATCAATATCGTTGCCGGCGGACCAGAAAGATACATCCCTGAATTGAACGCATATTCGGATGGTGAGGCAAACTGGATTGGTGTGGACCGTGGGGTATACACGTTACTTGAACAAAATATTGAACCGAATGTCGCTTTTGGAGATTTTGATTCAGTGAACGAGAAAGAGTGGGAGCTGATCCAAGAAAAAGTTAAGGAAGTCAATCGTTTTAAGCCTGAAAAGGACGAGACGGATCTGGAGCTTGCGCTGAACTGGGCGATTGATCAGAATCCTGACAAAATCAACATTTTTGGTGCGACCGGTGGACGGCTTGATCATTTCATGGGCAACCTGCAATTATTAATGACTCCGAGACTATTAAATACGGATATTGAAGTGGAAATCATAGATGTGCAAAATCGTTTATACATAGCCAAACCTGGAGAGCATTCCGTTGAAAAAAGCCCGGAATTACAGTATATTTCCTTCGTTCCGGTAACCGAAAGTGTCGAAGGGATCACCCTCACCGGCTTTAAATATCCATTAGAAAATCGGAATATTTCCAGAGGATCCACACTATGTATTAGTAATGAACTTATACAATCATCTGGTACTTTTTCCTTTTCAAATGGCATATTAATGGTGATAAGAAGCAGTGATTAAAGCTTCTTAAACCAGGTAGAAAAGAAGACGTACTTAACTGACACTGCTTGAATAGACTGAACTGTTGTCAAGCGAAACATTACGTTCTTTAGATTGTGGGGAGGGACTAAAAATGCGCTTTTATACAATTAAATTACCAAAATTCTTGGGTGGACTTGTGAGGGCGATGTTAGGAACGTTTAAAAAAGAATAAATAGTTTGTTGGAGATGGCTTTAGTGCCATCTTCTTTTTTGTTTATGGAAGAAGTGAGGTGGTTTTTAGAAAAATGAGAGCGTAATTGTTATTTAAGGACAGGGAAATGTTGATGAGAGCTTTCAATAGTGTGCTGGAAGAGTATTTTTGGCTGTGTAGAGTCCTCCATTGGGGTAAACTTGTGCCACTTTCAAGCAAACTTGTGCCACTTGTTGGGTTTGTTGCGCCACTTTCACACAAACTTGTGCCACTTTTGGAGTTTGTTGCGCCAAATTGTGAACAGTCGTGTTCCTGCCCCAGGCCGAGCCCTTTCCGCTTTTCTGCGATGTCCAGCTCCAGGGGCTTGAGGCTCGAGGTCATAAGTCAAACTAACCAAAAAGGCAAAAAGCGCCTTTCCGGTTAGTTCGCCTTATGCTTGTCGCCTCAGGCCGAGCCCCTTCCGCTTTTCTGCGATGTCCAGCTCCAGGGGCTTGAGGCTCGAGGTCATAAGTCAAACTAACCAAAAAGGCAAAAAGCGCCTTTCCGGTTAGTTCGCCTTATGCTTGTCGCCTCAGGCCGAGCCCCTTCCGCTTTTCTATATGTCCAGCTCCGGCGGCTAGTCCCTCGAGGTCACAACTGAAAAATCCCATAAGGCAAAAAGCGCCTTTTGGGATTTCCCAGTTGTGCTTGTCAGGCCTACTCAAGCCGCCTCCGCTTTTCTGCCTGTAAAGTATTTTTTCTTGAAAGGTTTTAATTGTAGTATTGCATTCTAGAAAGTTGTGTGATAAATTATTAAAGTATCTTTATGATAATAAGCGAAATGTGGAACTGAAATTAACTTCAGCTTCTTGTTAGTGAGGAGGGAATATATTATGGCAAAACAATGCGTAGTAACAGGCCGTAAAGCTAGCTCAGGTAACGCTCGCTCTCACGCAATGAATGCGAACAAGCGTACTTGGGGTGCAAACCTGCAAAAAGTTCGAATTCTTGTAGACGGAAAGCCTAAGAAAGTATGGGTTTCTGCAAGAGCGTTGAAATCTGGTAAAGTTGAACGCGTATAATACTTAAAATGAGAAGACGTCTAGTTGCTAGGCGTCTTTTTTCTACCTTCTGATGGAAGAAGGGCCAGTTAATCTGTTGGAACCATAGAAAAACAGGCAGTAATTTTGATTACGTATTTGGAAAATAACAGATCATTACTTAAAAACACGATATATGATATGTCATATCCACCTGAAGAATAATTGATTAATCTTTGCATATTAAGGAAAAAATAGATGGCATAACCAACATATCACGTAGAGATAATAGTTTAGCTTTCAAAAACACCATACTTATAGTAAAATGTTTTTAGCCAAGCATGTAATTAAAGGGGGAAAACATTCCATGTCCATCGAATTAAAAACGCAGTACGGACAAATTGATATTACGAATGATGTCATTGCAATGATTGCTGGAGGTGCAGCGGTGGATTGCTACGGAATTGTTGGAATGGCTTCAAAGAACCAAATTAAAGACGGTTTCACAGATATCTTACGTAAAGAAAATTTCACTCGCGGAGTGATCGTTCGTCAAGATGAAGAGGAAGTACATATTGATATGTATATTATTGTGAGTTATGGTACAAAAATTTCTGAGATTGCTCATAACGTACAATCCAAGGTTAAATATACTCTTGATAAGACCGTCGGCTTGGCGGTAGATTCAGTAAATATTTTTGTGCAGGGGGTTCGTGTCACGAACCCGTAGTGAGGAGGAAGATTCGTGTCGATTACATCTTTGGAAGGAAAACGTTTTGCTGAAATGGTGATACAAGGTGCCACCCAATTATCTGCGAATGCGCAGTTAGTTGACGCATTAAACGTTTTTCCTGTTCCTGATGGTGATACTGGAACAAATATGAATTTATCCATGACTTCTGGTGCGAAAGAAGTCCAAAAACATATTCAAGGTCATATTGGAAATGTGGCTGCTGCTCTTTCTAAAGGGTTATTGATGGGAGCAAGAGGTAACTCAGGTGTTATCTTATCCCAATTGTTCAGAGGCTTTGGTAAAGCAATTGAAGGGAAAGAATCCTTATCGAGTGTGGAATTTGCCAATGCACTTCAAACAGGTGTGGAAACGGCTTATAAAGCGGTCATGAAACCTGTTGAAGGAACGATTTTAACGGTTGCCAAAGATGCTGCCAGAAAAGGTGTTTCTGCAGCTGAAACAGAAAGTGATTTCGTAAAGGTTATGCAGGCAATCGTCGATGAGGCACAGGCTTCATTAAATCGTACACCTGATTTACTTCCTGTTCTAAAGGAAGTAGGAGTAGTCGATAGTGGTGGTCAAGGACTATTATTCGTATATGAAGGCTTTTTAGCCGAGCTAAAGGGTGAAAAGGTTTCAAATCAAGCTTCGTTACCTTCCATGAATGATCTTGTAAGTGCTGAGCATCACAAAACAGCTCAGGATTTCATGAGTACAGAAGATATTGAGTTTGGTTATTGTACTGAATTCATGGTCAGATTTGAACAAGACAAACAATCCTTTGTGGAAGAAAACTTCCGTCAGGATTTAAGTGAATTCGGTGATTCACTGCTTGTCATTAGTGACGATGAATTAGCTAAAGTACATATCCATTCTGAACAACCTGGGGATGTATTGACGTATGGTCATAAATACGGAAGTCTCATTAATATCAAGATTGAAAACATGAGACAGCAGCACAGCAGCATTGTTGGTGAAACAAAGCCTGTGAACGCTAAAGTTCCTGCTGCAGCAAAAGAAGTTGACTTTGCCATTGTGACTGTAGCGATGGGAGAAGGGATCGCCGAGCTGTTCAAGAGCATCGGGGCTACCTCTGTGATAGAAGGTGGTCAAACGATGAATCCAAGTACGGAGGATATCGTGAAGGCTGTTGAAGAAGTGAATGCGAAGAAAGTCATTATCATGCCTAATAATAAAAATATTATTATGGCAGCTGATCAGGCGGCTGAAGTTCTGGAAATGGAAGTAGCTGTTGTCCCAACGAAGACAGTACCTCAAGGAATGGCCGCGTTACTTGCTTTTAATCCTTCAGCTTCTGTTGAAGATAACAAGCAGTTAATGACTGAAGCTTCTAAGCAGGTCAAAACCGGTCAAATCACGTTTGCTGTCAGAGATACGAATATTGATGGTGTTGCGATTGCAAAAGATGATTTTATGGGAATCGCAGAAGGAAAGATAGTCATTTCTGATCATGACCGTCAAAAGACAGCGCAAAGCTTATTAGAGAAAATGCTGGATGAAGACTCTGAAATCTTAACCATTCTTTATGGTGAGGATGTAACAGAAGAGGACGTGGATTCATTAAAAGAGTATGTAGAAGAGCATTATGAAGATGTAGAAGTGGAAGTTCATAATGGTAAACAACCACTTTACTCCTATATATTCTCAGTTGAATAAGGAATAAAGGAAGGGGACAGCTCTATATGGAGTTTGTCCCCTTCCATTATGTTAGAATGGTAGTATAGACCGGATGTTAAGTTAGGGGGAAAAGTCATGAAATACAAAAGTGTATTTGATATTATTGGTCCCGTTATGATTGGTCCATCAAGTTCTCATACTGCTGGTGCAGCGAGAATAGGAAGAGTAGCGAGAAACCTGTTTCGTCGGGAACCGAAATGGGCGACGATATCGTTTTACGGATCTTTTGCAAAAACATACAAGGGTCATGGAACAGATGTAGCCATTGTAGGTGGAATCCTTGATTATGATACATATGATGAACGAATTATCGAATCAATCAATGTAGCCAAACAAAAAGGAATAAAGATCAAGTTCCAAGAGGAGGACGCCATTACGGATCATCCGAATACTGCCCGTATCAGGATGGGAGATGAGCAGGGTGAAATCGAATTAGTGGGTATCTCCATTGGGGGCGGGAAAGTTGAAATAATAGAACTTAATGGTTTTGAGCTCAAGCTTTCAGGTCACCATCCTGCCATATTGGTTGTTCATGATGATCGATTTGGAGCCATTGCATCTGTATCCAATGTCATTGCCAAACATCAATTGAATATAGGACATATGGATGTTTCACGCAAAGAGAAAGGTCAAATGGCATTGATGACCATTGAAGTAGATCAGCCGATTGATGAGGCTGTCATCAATGAATTAACGTCTCTGCCCAATATTACTCAGGTTACCCGAATTTCCGATTAATCAATTAATATAATGATAGCGTTTACATTCAGGCGAGGAGGTCATTTTAATGTTTCGAAATGTAGCAGAGTTAGTTGAACTTGCTGAAAGTCAGAACAAGAAAATTTCTGACATTATGATTGAACAAGAAATCGAGTTTACAGGTAAAACATTCGAAGAAGTCTACAGTCAAATGGAGAAAAACCTGGAAGTGATGGAACAGGCAGTAGCCAGAGGTCTGGAAGGTGTGAAATCACATTCAGGCTTAACTGGCGGGGATGCCGTACTTTTACAAAAATATATTGAGAAAGGCCGTTCACTTTCCGGGGACACTATCCTGGATGCAGTTAGTAAAGCGGTAGCAACCAATGAAGTGAATGCTGCAATGGGAACGATTTGTGCGACGCCTACTGCGGGATCTGCAGGAGTTGTTCCGGGAACATTGTTTGCCGTGAAAAATAAGTTGAATCCTACTAAAGATGAAATGATCCGCTTTTTATTCGCGTCTGGGGCGTTCGGTTTTGTTGTAGCGAATAATGCTTCCATCTCAGGTGCAGCCGGCGGATGTCAAGCAGAGGTTGGTTCTGCCAGTGGGATGGCTGCAGCTGCCATCGTTGAAATGGCCGGGGGCACACCCAGCCAGTCAGCCGAGGCCATGGCCATTACCTTAAAGAATATGTTAGGTCTTGTGTGTGACCCTGTTGCAGGCCTCGTTGAAGTACCTTGTGTGAAAAGGAATGCAATGGGGGCGGCAAATGCAATGGTTGCAGCGGATATGGCACTTGCGGGCATAACGAGTCGGATTCCATGTGATGAAGTGATTGACGCTATGTACAAAATCGGTCAAACAATGCCAGTGGCACTAAGAGAGACAGCTCAAGGTGGCTTGGCTGCCACCCCTACAGGTAGAGAGCTGGAAGCGAAAATCTTTGGGGTTTCCCTGAATAAACGTGAAGACTCATAAAGAAGGGCTAACGATCCAGAACATAAAGGGGATTGGTGAAGAAACAGCTGTGGAACTGAATGCAATGGGGATATATTCTGTTCTGGATTTGTTAGAATATCTGCCTTACAGGTACGAAGATTACAGGCTTCGGGACTTAGAGGAAGTAGCCCATGATGAGCGTGTCACAGTGGAAGGGAAGGTCCATTCTGAACCTGCATTAATGTATTATGGGAGAAAAAAATCACGTTTGACGTTAAGAATATTGGTCGGGAGGAATTTAGTTCAGGCCGTATTCTTTAATCAGCCGTATCTAAAGAAGAAAATAAACCTTCACGATACGGTGACGGTCACAGGGAAATGGGATAAGAATAGGCAAATCATTACGGTTCAGCATTTTCAGTCGGGGCCACATGGGAAACAGGGAGACTTTGAACCTGTTTATTCGTTGAAGGGCTCTATAAAAAACAACACACTAAGAAAATTCATTAAAAAGGGTTTTCAGGATTACAGTCATTTGGTAACGGAGAACCTGCCCCACCAGTTGATGGAGAAATATAAGCTGTCCAGTCGAAAAGATGCTCTCTTTCATCTCCACTTCCCAGATTCTACTGAAGACATGAAGCAGGCGAGAAGACGATTTGTGTATGAAGAGTTCTTGTTGTTTCAACTGAAAATGCAGGCGCTTAGGAAGTTTGAAAGAGAACATTCGTCTGGTCTACAACAGAATTATGATTTAAGTAAAATCAAAGAATTTATTGACTCTCTCCCGTTTCCGCTAACCGATGCACAAAAGCGGGTAGTGAATGAAATTTCGGCAGATATGAAGTCTCCTTACCGAATGAATCGGCTTTTGCAAGGGGATGTCGGATCGGGGAAAACAGTCGTATCGGCTATCGCACTCTATTCGAGTGTAACCGCAGGATTTCAAGGGGCTTTAATGGTTCCAACGGAAATCCTCGCAGAACAGCATGCAAATTCTCTGAGTGAATTATTGGAGCCGGTAGGCCTGTCTGTTGCCCTGTTAACAAGCTCCGTAAAAGGAAAAAGACGACGGCTTTTATTAGAAAAGTTAAAAGAAGGAGAAATAGATATCCTCATTGGAACACATGCACTTATCCAGGAGGATGTGCAATTTAAGTCTCTTGGACTCGTAGTAACCGATGAACAGCATCGTTTTGGGGTAAATCAAAGACGGGTTCTCAGGGAAAAAGGGGAAAGTCCTGATGTATTATTTATGACAGCGACTCCCATCCCAAGAACACTTGCTATTACGGTGTTTGGAGAGATGGATGTGAGTATAATCGACCAAATGCCAGCAGGAAGAAAGACGATTGAAACTTACTGGGCTAAAGCCGATATGCTAGCAAGGGTGCTTTCATTTATGGACAAGGAGTTGGATCAAGGCAGACAGGCCTATGTGATTTGTCCGCTGATTGAAGAGTCTGACAAACTGGATGTTCAAAATGCGATCGATGTCTACAATCAATTACTGCACTACTTTGAAGGACGATACAACGTCGGATTGATGCACGGAAGGCTTCACCCTGATGAGAAGGATGAAGTGATGAGGGAATTTAGTGCAAATCATCTCCAAGTACTCGTATCCACCACGGTTGTCGAGGTGGGCGTGAATGTTCCCAATGCCACATTTATGCTTATTTATGATGCTGAACGCTTTGGGTTGTCTCAGCTTCATCAGCTAAGAGGGAGAGTCGGACGTGGGGAACATCAGTCCTATTGCATTCTTCTTGCCGAACCGAAAACAGAGGTTGGAAAAGAGCGAATGAAGATCATGACCGAAACCAATGATGGATTTGTTCTGAGTGAAAAAGATCTGGAGCTGAGAGGCCCGGGGGATTTCTTTGGCAGAAAGCAGAGTGGGCTTCCTGAGTTTAAAGTGGCAGATATGGTGCATGACTATCGTGCGTTGGAAGTTGCAAGAGATGATGCTGCAAGCTTAATTCAATCCGATCTTTTCTGGAAGGATCCCGAGTTTGAACCTCTTCGGGCGTATCTGTCGGTTGCAGGGATATTAGAAGGTGAAAAGCTAGACTAGAAAGGCAGATTGTGAGATTATTTCTTGCAATCTGCTTTTTTAGATTATATACTACTATTAGTACCTAGTACTAATACTGGACGGTGTTGATATTGAGACTTTCAAAAAAAGAAAGACAGGGAAACCTTACAGACACGATAAAGGAAAATCCTTTTATAACAGATGAGGAATTAGCTGAACGTTTTCGGGTGAGCGTACAGACAATCCGGTTGGATCGTATGGAATTGTCTATACCGGAGCTTCGTGAACGGATTAAATATGTAGCAGAGAAATCGTTTGAAGACGAAGTGAAATCATTACCTATTAAAGAGATTATTGGAGAAATTATTGATATAGAATTAGATCAGAGTGCGATTTCCATTTTTGATGTGAAACGAGAGCATGTTTTCGTAAGAAATGGAATAGCGAGAGGGCATCATTTGTTCGCTCAAGCAAACTCTCTTGCGGTAGCAGTCATTAATGATGACTTAGCATTAACAGCTAAGTCAACAATCCGTTTTACCCGGCCTGTAAAGGAAGGGGAGCGTGTTGTCGCGAAAGCAAAAGTGATACATATGAAGGATCTAAAGGACCGAACAACGGTAGAAGTTCAAAGTTTAGTCGGTGGCGAGCTCGTTTTCACTGGTGAATTCGAAATGTATCGCTCTAAAAATTCTGCAAAGGATGAAGCGTAGATGAAGTTAGCCGTTGATGCAATGGGCGGAGATCATGCTCCTAAAGAAATTGTTCTTGGTGTAAAGAGGGCATTGAAGGAATTTAACGATATAGAAGTGCTTTTATTCGGAGATGAAAACCAAATCAAGCAGTACATCACACCCGTTGATCGTTTGACGATCGTTCATACGGATGAAGTGATAGAGGGGACAGATGAACCTGTTAGAGCCGTTAAACGCAAGAAGAATGCCTCTATGGTGCTGATGGCCCAAGCAGTCCGGAATGGGGAAGCTGATGCGTGTGTCTCTGCAGGAAACACGGGAGCCCTTATGACAGCCGGATTATTCATTGTAGGCAGAATTGATGGGATTGAACGCCCCGCTTTGGCACCAACCCTTCCGACATTGGATGGTAAAGGATTTCTCATGCTCGATTTAGGTGCAAATGTTGATGCCAAGCCTGAGCATCTCCTTCAATATGCCATCATGGGGAGCATTTATGCTGAGAAAGTAAGAGGAATCAACAATCCCCGTGTAGGCTTATTAAACATTGGGACCGAAGATAAAAAAGGGAATGAATTAACAAAGAAGTCTTTCCAACTTCTTAAGGACGCCCCTATTCATTTCGTGGGAAATGTAGAGTCCAGGGACTTACTTGAAGGCCCTGCGGATGTCGTAGTAACCGATGGTTTCACCGGGAATATGGTGTTGAAGACGATTGAAGGGACGGCTCTTTCTGTTTTCTCGATGCTCAAGAAGACCTTTACAGCCTCAACAAAAAATAAATTGGCTGCCGGGTTAGTGAAAAATGATTTAAGGCAGATGAAAGACATGCTTGATTATACAGAGTATGGAGGCGCGGGCTTATTTGGTCTAAAAGCACCGGTGATCAAAGCCCACGGCTCATCAAATGAAGTTGCTTTATATAACGCCATGAGACAAGCCAGAGAAATGGTGAAGCACGATGTCTCCAATACAATTAAAGATGCTATCAATAGGAGTGAAGAAAAGTATGAGTAAAATCGCGTTCATTTTTCCTGGACAAGGTTCCCAATCAGTCGGGATGGGAAAAGAATTGGCTGATCAATATCCTGAAGTACAGGAGTATTTCACTAAAGCGGACAAAACATTAGATACAAAGCTATCAACGGTTATATTCGAAGGACCCCAAGAGGAGCTTACCCAAACGACGAATGCCCAGCCTGCTTTATTAACGACGAGCATCGCGATTCTTGACCGTTTAAAGGCAGAAGGCATCACAGCAGATTATACGGCCGGACATAGCTTAGGTGAATATTCCGCCCTGGTAGCTGCCGGAGCCCTGGGCTTTGAAGATGCTGTGTATGCGGTTCGTAAAAGAGGGGAATTCATGGAACAAGCAGTTCCAAGTGGAGAAGGCACGATGGCTGCTATTCTTGGCATGGAAAGAGAGCCGCTAAAGGAAGTTACCGATCTTGTAACAAATGAGGGACATCCAGTGGGGCTGGCAAACTTAAATTGTCCTGGTCAAATTGTGATTTCAGGTACGGTGAAAGGAGTGGAGCTTGCTTCAGAGAAAGCGAAAGAAGCTGGAGCAAAGAGAGTCATTCCACTTCAAGTGAGTGGACCATTCCATTCTCGATTAATGAAACCTGCTGCCGACCAGTTTGTCTCAATTCTAGATTCGATCACGATTGAAGATGCAGCTGTACCGGTTGTTGCGAATGTGACGGCCAAACCTGTGACGGATCGTGAAGAAATCAAACGTTTATTAATTGAACAATTATACTCTCCTGTTCAATGGGAAGATACTGTTGAGAAGCTGCTTGAATTAGATGTGGATACGTTTATCGAAGTTGGACCCGGAAAAGTCCTTTCAGGTTTAGTGAAAAAAGTCAATAGACGAGTGAAAACGTATGCTGTTCAAGATGAAGCATCTTTAGAACAAACCATTCAAGCGTTAAAGGAGGAAGCTTAAATGAATTTAGAAGGAAAAGTTGCCCTGGTAACGGGGGCGTCCCGGGGAATAGGTAGGGAGATCGCTCTAGAGCTTGCCCGTGAAGGCTGTAATGTTGCCGTAAACTATTCAGGAAGTGAAGCGAAGGCTAATGAAGTCGTCGATGAAATTAAAGGTTTAGGCAGAGAAGCCATTGCCGTACAATGTAATGTATCGGATAGTGATGCTGTTCAGGCCATGGTAAAGGAAACGATTAGTCAATTCGGTTCAGTGGATATTCTGGTTAACAATGCTGGAATTACGAAAGATAATTTATTAATGAGAATGAAAGAAGCAGAATGGGATGATGTCATTAACATCAATCTAAAAGGTGTATTCCTTTGTACGAAGGCCGTTACCCGCCAAATGATGAAGCAAAGAAGCGGCAGAATCATCAATATTTCTTCGATTGTTGGTGTGAGTGGAAACCCTGGTCAGGCAAACTATGTAGCTGCTAAATCGGGTGTAATCGGATTAACGAAAACCACAGCAAAAGAGTTGGCACCCCGTGGCATCACGGTAAATGCGATCGCTCCTGGTTTCATTTCTACGGATATGACGGATCAGCTGCCGGAAGATGTGCGTAATGAAATGTTAAGGCAAATTCCTTTAAGCCGCTTTGGTGACCCAAAAGATATCGCCAAGGTAGTAACATTTGTGGCTTCCGACTCAACTGCTTATATGACAGGCCAAACTCTTCATATCGATGGCGGAATGGTCATGTAACGGCAAGAAAATAATAAATTATTGATCGTTTTCATGTATACTCTTTTCATTAGAGGTCAAAATGCTCTATAATACTTGAGGGGAGGTGACAAAAATGGCAGAAGTATTAGATCGTGTAACAAAAATTATCGTTGATCGTCTAGGTGTAGATGAATCTCAAGTAACTCTTGAAGCTTCTTTCAAAGAAGATCTAGGAGCTGACTCCCTTGATGTAGTTGAGCTGGTTATGGAACTTGAAGATGAATTTGACATGGAAATTTCTGACGATGATGCTGAAAAAATCGGCACAGTAGGTGATGCTGTGAACTACATAAAAGCAAACGCTTAATCGTTAGATTGAATTAAAAGATGGGCAAACGTCCATCTTTCATTCAAAACCATTTAAAACTTGGTAGAGGTCTCACCTCTACCAAGTTTATTTGTGTTCTAACGTACGCAAGAAACTTTTGCGTAAATGATTTTTTTAGCATAAACTTGATTAGTATACAATGAGAACATATATAGAGCAAGGTGGAGTGCCTTATGCGGAAGCAAAGTAGAAATAAAGGAATAACCAGATATAAAAATGATGGAAAGTTCAAAACGTTTCAAGATGAAATCGGGATTCAATTTAATGATGAAAAACTACTTAAACAAGCTTTTACTCATTCATCCTATGTGAATGAGCATCGTCGTAAGCCTTATGAAGACAACGAACGCTTAGAATTTCTTGGAGATGCCGTCTTGGAACTAACGGTTTCTCAATTCTTATTTAAGAAGTATCCAATGATGAGTGAGGGTGAACTTACGAAATTAAGGGCAGCCATAGTATGTGAGCCATCCTTGGTTAAGTTCTCGATCGAACTGAATTTCGGCGAGCTCATCTTACTTGGTAAAGGAGAAGAAATGACAGGTGGTCGAGAAAGACCAGCACTACTCGCAGATGTCTTTGAGGCGTTTATCGGAGCGGTATATTTGGATCAAGGGTTAGATACAGTGATTTCAATCCTTGAAAAAGTTGTCTATCCAAAAATCAATGTCGGTGCTTTTTCTCATGTGATGGATTATAAGAGCCAGCTACAAGAACTAGTCCAACGAGGCAGTGCAGGAATGATTGAATACAGCATCCTTGAAGAAAGCGGGCCAGCCCATAATCGTCAGTTCATTTCCCGTGTCAGTTTAAATGACGAAGAATTAGGTATCGGAAAAGGTCGATCTAAGAAGGAAGCCGAACAACAAGCCGCACAGAAGGCTCTTGAGAAGCTAAAACAAAAGCTAGACGCTAAATAGGGGGAAAGAAGATGTTCCTCAAACAACTAGAAGTAATGGGGTTTAAATCTTTTGCAGAAAGAATATCCGTGGAATTTGTCCCGGGTGTTACAGCTGTTGTTGGACCAAACGGCAGTGGAAAAAGCAATATTATCGACGCGATTCGCTGGGTGCTGGGCGAGCAATCAGCAAAAAGTTTACGTGGATCAAAGATGGAAGATGTTATATTTGCCGGCAGTGATTCGAGAAAAGCCCTTAATATAGCAGAGGTAACACTTGTCTTGGATAATGAAGACGGAGCCCTTCCGATTGATTACAGTGAAATCAGTGTCACAAGACGAGTCTACCGTTCCGGGGATAGTGAGTATTTACTCAATAAACAGCCTTGTCGATTGAAAGACATTATTGAATTATTTATGGATTCAGGTTTGGGGAAAGAAGCGTTCTCTATCATCAGTCAGGGGAAAGTGGAAGAAATCCTTAATAGTAAGCCCGAAGAACGACGAACCATTTTTGAAGAGGCAGCGGGCGTATTGAAGTATAAATCACGCAAGAAAAAGGCTGAGAATAAGTTATTCGAAACACAGGAAAATCTTAATCGTGTAAATGACATTCTTCATGAGTTGGAAGGGCAGGTAGAACCTCTTAAGATTCAAGCTTCCATGGCACGTGACTATTTAGAGAAAAAAGAAGAGCTGGAGAAGTTCGAGGTTGCCCTGACGGTTTATGATATTGAGGATTTACATAAGCAATGGGAAAAGCTCAGTGAAGAATTCGAGCATCATGGGAAAGAAGAACTTGCACTTTCCACGCGTATACAAAAGAAAGAGGCCATTCTAACCCACACCCGGGATAAAATTGCAGCTCTTGATGAGTCGATTTCGAATCTTCAAGAGGTGCTCCTGGCTACTAGTGAAGAATTGGAGAAGCTTGAGGGCAGGAAGCAAGTATTAGTGGAGCGGAAGAGGAATTCGTCTTCCAACGAATCTCAATTAATGCAATCGATAGAAGAAACCAAGGATCAAATCCAACAACTGACTTCTGAAAAAGAAAAAGGAGAAATGGAATTCAAGTCTATCGATTCAGACGTCAAGGAACTAAAAGAGCTGCTCATAACGAAACAGAATCAATTTAAGCATTACAATGAAAATATTGAAGATGTGATTGAATCCTTCAAAAGTGATTACATTGAAAAGCTGAATCAGCAGGCGTCAGCCAAAAATGAAATTCAGTACCTTGAGCAGCAACTGGAGCAGCAATCCAATCGAAGCGGCCGATTAGAAGCAGAGAATGAAAAATATGTGATTCAGCGTGAGGAATTTCATCTGCGTCACAAAGAACTTTCGAAAGAGCTGCAAGCGCAAAAAGAGGTAATCGATGAGCACATATTCTTCTATAGGGAAGAACAGAAGAAGCTTGAATCGGTTAAAGAAAAATATGAAAAGCAAGAAAAAACCCTTTACCAAGCTATCCAATTTCTGCAACAAGCAAAATCCCGGAAAGAAATGCTTGAGGAAATGGAAGAGGACTATACAGGTTTCTTCCAAGGTGTAAAAGAAGTCCTTAAGGAACGTGACGGTCAGTTAACCGGTATTCAAGGTGCGGTTGCAGAACTGATTACCGTACCTAAAGCATATGAAACAGCTATGGAAACTGCTCTGGCAGCCTCCATGCAGCATATTGTGGTCGACACTGAAGAAGATGGTCGTAAAGCCATTGCTTTCTTAAAGAAGAACCAATATGGCCGTGCTACTTTCCTACCGATGAACGTGATCAAAGGGAAATCGATACCCGATAGTCAAAAAAACATGCTGAAGGGGCATTCTTCCTTTATAGGAGTTGGAACCGATCTCCTGAATTATGATCAGCGCTTCCAAATGGTGATCTCCAACCTGGTTGGAAATGTGATCATCACAAAGGATTTAAAGGGTGCCAATGAAATCGCGAAGCTTATACAATATCGCTACCGTCTCGTGACTCTTGATGGGGATGTGGTTAATCCCGGCGGATCCATGTCGGGTGGTACGATAAAGCAGAAAAAGAATTCTCTTCTTTCCAGAAAAGGTGAGCTTGAAGAAATGAAAGCAAAGCTTACTACAATGGAAAATCAGACTGAACAGCTTCAGTCTCAAGTGAAATCACTCAAAGAAGAGAGCAGCTTCAGAGAAAAGAAGCTTGAGGAAATGAGAGTGAAGGGAGAGCGTTTGCGACTCAAGGAGCAAGAGATTCTTTCCCAACTTCGTGAAAATGAATTATCCCAACAGAATCTGGATGAAAGGCTTTCCCTATATGACTTGGAGAAAAAAGACTTTACGTCGGTTAAAGAAAAGCATGATTCCAGAACGAAAGAATTAAGATCGTCACTCGATGAAATTGGAGAAGAGATTACAAGACTCGATCTAAAGATCAGTGAGCTTACTCTGCAGAAGAATAGTGAACGAACGTCCAAAGACGCTTTATTGAACGAAATCAGCGATATTAAAGCGAACCTGGCTGCGCGAAACGAGCAACTGGTCAACAGTCGTAGTCAATTAAAGCGGGTGCAGGAAACAATCGTTGAATCAAAGAAGCGAAAAGCGACTTTGCAGGATGATTTAGAATGGTTGCAGACGGAAATGAAGGATAATTTTTCAGGTGAAGAGCAGCTCGGGATGAAGGCAGAAGAATGTGCAATTCAAAAGGCAGAAACGTCAAATTTGATCTCTTTGCGACGTGAAGAGCGCTTGGAGCTTCAACATAGGGTTGAAGATGAGGAGCTTGAGTTAAAAGAATTGAAGCGTCAGCATAAAGGATTGGTTGGAGCTTTAAGGGACGAGGAAGTAAAGATCAATCGTCTTGATGTTGAACTGGAAAATCGTCTTGATCATTTACGTGATGAGTATATGCTTTCATTTGAAGCGGCTAAGTCCGACTACCCATTGACGATTGAGGTTGAAGAAGCAAGAAAGAAAGTGAAACTTGTGAAATTGGCCTTGGAAGAGCTGGGGACCGTCAATCTAGGTGCCATTGACGAATATGAACGAGTAAAAGAACGGTACGAATTTTTAGTTGAGCAAAAGAATGATTTAACTGAAGCGAAGGATACACTATATTTGGTCATTAATGAAATGGATACAGAAATGATCAAACGTTTTGATCAAACTTTTACGGCCATTCAAGTGGAATTTGAAGGTGTATTTAAAGCCTTGTTTGGTGGCGGACGAGCTCAGTTAAAGCTGACAGATCCATCAGATCTTCTTCATACCGGGGTCGATATAGTGGCACAACCACCTGGGAAGAAGCTGCAGAACCTGGGCCTGATGTCAGGTGGGGAAAGGGCCTTGACGGCCATTGCACTCCTTTTTTCAATCCTGAAGATCCGCCCTGTGCCATTCTGTATATTGGATGAGGTTGAGGCAGCTCTTGATGAAGCAAATGTGCAGAGATTCAGTCAGTATTTAAAAAAATTCAGTGATGAAACACAATTCATTGTCATCACCCATCGTAAAGGAACGATGGAAGAAGCCCACGTACTGTACGGTGTAACGATGCAGGAATCCGGTGTGTCCAAATTGGTATCTGTCAGACTGCAAGAAACAAAGGAATTACTTGAAACTTAGGTAAGGGGTGCGGAAGAATGAGTTTTTTTAAGAAACTTAAAGATAAATTTACACAGTCGAGTGATAATGTAACAGAGAAATTTAAAGATGGATTAAGTAAAACGAGGAACAACTTCACTTCAAAGATGAATGACCTGGTTGCCAGATACCGCAAAGTCGATGAAGACTTCTTTGAAGAGCTGGAAGAAATCCTGATAGGAGCGGACGTCGGCTTTGATACAGTGATGGAGCTGATTGATGAACTAAAGCTTGAAGTGAAGCGAAAGAATATTCAAGACACGGAAGATGTTCAATCTGTCATCTCAGAGAAGCTCGTAGAAATCTACCAGGGGGATCGTGAAGAAGACAGCAGCCTGAACATTCAAGACAATGCGCTAACAGTTTTATTATTCGTCGGGGTGAACGGTGTCGGAAAAACGACGACCATCGGAAAAATGGCCCATATGTTTAAGGAACAGGGTAAGAATGTTGTTCTTGCTGCAGGTGACACATTCCGAGCAGGAGCGATCGAGCAGCTTGAAGTATGGGGTGAACGTGTAGGAGTTCCGGTCATTAAGCAGGCGGCGGGAAGCGATCCTGCGGCGGTTATGTTTGATGCCGTCCAGTCTGCCAAAGCGAAAAAAGCAGACATACTCATTTGTGATACGGCAGGAAGGTTGCAAAATAAAGTGAACCTTATGAAAGAGCTTGAAAAAGTGAAGCGAGTGATTGAAAGAGAAATTCCGGGAGCTCCTCACGAAGTATTACTCGTTCTTGACGCAACCACAGGTCAAAATGCAATGGTACAGGCGAAAACCTTTAAAGAAGCAACAAACGTCTCAGGAATCGTCCTGACGAAGCTTGATGGTACAGCAAAAGGTGGTATTGTCCTTGCGATCAGAAACGAGCTCGAAATCCCTGTGAAATATGTAGGTCTTGGAGAAAAAATGGACGACCTCCAGCCGTTCGACGCTGAAAAGTATGTCTATGGCTTATTCTCAAACCTGGTTGATAAAGAAGAAGAATAGATACAAGAATCGATAGAGTAGCCTGATGAGAGACTTTGAGAAGCGGTCTTGCAGGTTACTCTTCTTTTGTTTACGGAATCAGTATGTTTTTTTAGGTTTTCTCTCTGAAAAATCTATAAGTATCCTTGACAAACGCCCGTAAAGACTGTATTCTTCATATGTAAAGGTTTTTCACTTAACAAGGAGGGATATCCGTGCTGGAGAAAACAACCAGAATGAATTATCTCTACGATTTTTATCAATCTTTGTTAACTCCTAAGCAAAGAAGCTATATGTCCCTCTATTATTTGGATGATTTCTCTTTAGGGGAAATCGCTGAAGAGTATAATGTTAGTCGACAAGCAGTGTATGATAACATTAAACGAACAGAGGCCATGATCGAGGAGTACGAAGAAAAGCTTTTATTATTTAAAAAATTTCAAGAACGCAACGAGATTCTTGATCAACTCAGACAAAAAATAGAAGAACCATCAATCGATTCTTCTCATTGTTTAAAACTCATTGATGATCTTGAAATATTGGATTAGGAGGCGGCATGAATGGCATTTGAAGGATTAGCCGACCGACTGCAAGGTACAATACAAAAAATCCGTGGAAAAGGAAAGATATCAGAAGCGGATGTTAAAGAAATGATGCGTGAAGTTCGTCTTGCTCTTTTAGAAGCAGACGTTAATTTTAAAGTGGTGAAGCAATTCGTCAAGAAAGTAAGTGAACGGGCTGTCGGACAGGAAGTCATGAAAAGTCTTACACCTGGACAACAGGTCATTAAAGTTGTTCAAGAAGAGCTTACAAACTTGATGGGTGGCGAACAAAGTCAGATTGCCGTCGCTAAACGTCCTCCGACTGTCATTATGATGGTTGGTTTACAAGGTGCAGGTAAAACGACCACCACTGGTAAGCTTGCGAACCTGCTTCGAAAGAAACATAACCGCAAACCACTCTTAGTGGCTGCTGATATTTACCGTCCTGCTGCAATCAAGCAGTTAGAAACCATCGGGAAGCAATTAAGCCTTCCTGTGTTTTCATTGGGGGATCAGGTCAGTCCGGTGGAAATTGCAAAGCAAGCCATCGAAAAGGCAAAAGAAGAACATCACGATTATGTTCTGATTGATACGGCAGGTCGACTTCACATTGATGAAAATCTAATGGGAGAGTTGAAAGAAATTAAAGAACTCTCAAATCCAGAGGAAATTTTCCTTGTGGTGGATGCCATGACTGGTCAAGATGCAGTAAATGTTGCGCAAAGCTTCAATGAAGCTCTTGGCATATCCGGTGTTGTGCTGACAAAACTTGATGGTGATACACGTGGCGGGGCCGCATTATCCATCCGTTCAGTCACTGAAAAACCAATTAAATTTGTTGGGATGGGCGAGAAGATGGATGCTTTGGAAGCATTCCATCCTGAGCGTATGGCGTCACGGATTCTCGGTATGGGGGATGTTTTATCCCTCATCGAAAAGGCTCAGGCCAATGTGGATGAAGAGAAAGCCAAAGAACTGGAACAAAAAATGCGTACCATGTCTTTCACATTTGATGATTTCCTTGAGCAATTAGGTCAAGTAAGGCAAATGGGTCCACTTGATGAGTTACTCAAAATGATGCCGGGAGCAAACAAAATGAAGGGTCTGGATAAGCTGCAAGTCGATGACAAGCAGATCAGTCATGTAGAGGCGATTATCCAATCCATGACTGGTGATGAGAAAATTCATCCGGAAACCATCAATGCTTCCCGCCGTAAACGGATTGCCAAAGGAAGTGGAACTTCTATTCAAGAGGTAAACCGGCTTCTGAAACAATTCGAGGATATGAAGAAAATGATGAAACAGATGAGCGGCATGCAAGGAAAAGGTAAGAAAAAAGGGATGAAATTCCCATTTATGTAAGCAATTCATTCTGTTTTTCATAAGAAAAATAGAACTGTTAAGAAAAAACACTTTACAAACAAAATACACATTTGATATTATACTAACTTGTGTGAAACTATTCGGAGGTGCTTTAATTATGGCAGTAAAAATCAGATTAAAACGTATGGGAGCAAAAAAATCTCCTTTCTATCGTATCGTAGTTGCAGATTCTCGTTCACCACGTGATGGACGTCAAATCGAAACAGTTGGAACGTACAACCCGGTTGCTAAACCAGCTGAAGTGAAAATCGATGAAGAGTTAGCTCTTAAATGGTTATCTAATGGTGCTAAACCATCTGACACAGTTCGTAACCTATTCTCAAAACAAGGCATTATGGAAAAATTCCACAATGCTAAAAACAGCAAGTAATCGATTAGATCGATGAAAGATCTTATTCTAACGATTGTGAAACCCTTAGTTGACCATCCTGACGCGGTCCACATCGAAACGGATGAAGGAACGAACGGCATAACGTATAAGTTATCTGTTCATCCCGAGGACATGGGGAAGGTTATTGGGAAACAAGGGAGAGTAGCTAAATCGATTCGAACTGTGGTATACGCTGCAGCAGGATCTTCACAACAGAAGAAAATCTTTTTAGAGATAGTGGAGTAAGGAAGCTTTCATCAGCTGCCTTCTCATGAGGCTTTAGACCTTCAACACTTGCTCTTTTAGAACCAGGGGACTGACCCACAAGGTTACTATATAGCCTTAAGACGTCAGTCCCCTTTTTCATAGGCTTAGGCTGCTGTATATAAAGAAAAAATGGTACAATCCAACACTCCCCGAAGAGAACACCCTAAGGATTTAATATGACAGCGTGGGGTGAATAGAAGGAGGAGGAAGAGCTTTTGAATGTGATACATACGATTACGATTAAACAAGTGCTGACAGTAAACAGTAAGGACTTGTTAATGAAACGATATGAAAATCAAAAGTTTCATTTAGCCAAGGAATGTGACCAGTTGCAGTTCGAAATGAAAAAGATCGAACGTGGGAAGAAATACCCGTCACATAAGTTAAGTCAGCATTTTGAAAGAGAATTGAATGAACGTGCTGAAAAGATCAAGCTCTTGGAATTCCAAATCGAGCAGTTAAATATCCTGCCTATCGGAAGCGAACTAAAGGAAAGGGAAGTCCAAGGTATGATGGACATTCAAGTTGGTGACAATTGGGAGGAAGAAGCACTTTCTAAGACGATTGTCGTAGAAGATGGTATTGTGAAAGAAATTCGTTAATGCAAGAGGTGAAAGCTATGGAAAAGTGGTTTAATGTAGGTAAGATCGTCAACACGCACGGAGTTAAAGGAGAGGTAAAGATCGTCTCGACTACCGACTTCCCGGAAGAACGCTATCAAAAAGGGAACACACTTTATTTGTTCCAAGGTCAAAATAATGAACCGATCAATCTCGTGATTAAATCTCATAGAAATCATAAGAGCTTTGATTTACTGACCTTTGAGGGTTATGAAAACATTAATGAGGTTGAGAAATTTAAAGAAGGCATCTTAAAGGTTCAAGAAGACCAATTACAGGAACTTGAAGAAGGGGAATACTATTTCCATGAAATCGTTGGCTGTAAGGTCGTTACGACTGAAGGAGAAGAACTGGGGACGATTAAAGAGATTCTGAGCCCCGGAGCGAATGACGTTTGGGTAGTGAAGGGTCAACGGGGGAAAGAACACCTTATTCCTTACATTGAGGATATTGTGAAAACCGTCGATATTGAGAAGCAGCTCATCACGATAGAACCTATGGAAGGCTTGTTATCATGATGCGAATTGATGTCCTATCTCTTTTCCCACCTATGTTCGAAGGAATATTAGGTGAATCGATACTTAAGAAAGCACATGAAAAAGAAGCTGTAAGCTATAATGTGATTAACTTCAGGGAATACGCTGACAATAAGCATAATCAAGTCGATGATTATCCGTATGGTGGAGGAGCAGGTATGGTTTTGAAGCCCCAGCCTATTTTTGATGCCGTCGACGCATTGAAGAGTGAACAACAATCAAAACCGAGGGTTATCCTCATGTGTCCCCAAGGTGAACGCTATACTCAACAAAAGGCTGAGGAATTGGCCAAGGAAGATCATCTCGTATTTATATGTGGGCACTATGAGGGCTACGATGAGCGAATCAGGGAGCATGTTGTCACAGATGAAATTTCGATTGGAGACTATGTTTTGACTGGTGGAGAGCTTGGCGCCATGGTGGTCATTGATAGTGTAGTACGCCTGCTTCCAGGTGTGCTTGGGAATGAGGATTCTCCCATTCTGGATTCGTTCTCGTCAGGACTCCTTGAACATCCCCATTATACCCGCCCGTCCGACTTTAGGGGGATGAAGGTACCGGAGGAGCTGATTTCAGGGAATCACCGTCTGATCGATGAATGGAGAGAGAAAGAGAGTTTGAGAAGAACCTATGAAAGAAGACCGGATCTATTGGAAAGCTATAAGCTCACAGATCGACAAAAAGCCTGGATAGAGGAATGGAGAAAGTCTAAATAGGCTATTGCATCCTGGTTGTCTGTGTGATATTATATTCTTTGTGGCTTGAGGGGTTATCCCCTGTTGCCATTGATCCCGATGTTCCGCTGCAATCAATCGCTTTTGTAAGAGCATCTGTTGGAAGGAGTTGAAAAAGATGCACAAATTAATCGAAGATATTACGAAAGAACAACTTCGCTCTGATCTACCATCTTTCCGTCCTGGTGATACAGTACGTGTACACGTTAACATCGTTGAGGGTACTCGTGAACGTATTCAGGTATACGAAGGAGTAGTAATCAAACGCCGCGGTGGCGGTATCAGCGAAACATTTACAGTTCGTAAAATTTCTTACGGTGTAGGTGTTGAACGTACGTTCCCAGTACACACACCAAAGATCGCTAAATTAGAAGTTATTCGTCGCGGTAAAGTCCGTCGTGCGAAACTTTATTACCTGCGTAACCTGCGTGGTAAAGCGGCACGTATTAAAGAAATTCGATAAGAATGTAAGAAAAGGAGCTTGGAGACAAGCTCCTTTTCCTTATTTTACAAGATTTGTTGTGAAATAAATGAAACATCCGCGGAAAAACGGCCTGCCTATTTTAATGAAGCCACCTTTTTTTAATGAGAAATACAAGAATTTCTAGTAGAATAGAAAAAGATAGAAAAATACATTGGGTGGTGGAGATGTGGTTAAAGAGAAAAATGAGTGGTGGGAGTGGATGAAGGCACTGTTGATCGCAGTAGGTTTAGCTGCAATTATCAGATTCTTTTTATTTGCACCCATTGTTGTCGATGGATTATCAATGATGCCTACTTTACATAATGGAGATCGAATGATTGTAAGTAAATTAGGGGAGCCGGAGCGATTTGATATCGTCGTTTTCCATGCACCTGAACAAAAAGACTATATTAAACGCGTCATCGGGCTCCCGGGTGATGAAGTAGAGTACAAAAATGACACATTATATATTAATGGAAAAGCATATAATGAACCATACTTACAAGAGTATAAAGATCAATTAAATGAAGGTGTGTTAACAGAAGATTTCACTTTAAATGATATCATTGAAAAAGGCACTGTTCCTGAAGGGGAAATCTTTGTGATGGGTGACAATCGCCGATTCAGTAAAGATAGTCGTCACATCGGTACAGTTCCAATGGAAGAAGTCATCGGTGATACAAAAGTGATCTATTGGCCTGTTAAAGATATAGGTTTCGTGAAATAATAGAAAAAAGTTGTTTGGAGGTGGTCATATGACAATACAATGGTTCCCAGGGCATATGGCTAAAGCTCGTAGGCAAGTTACTGAGAAGTTAAAACTTGTAGACATTGTGATTGAATTAGTAGATGCAAGAATACCGTTATCATCAAGAAATCCAATGATAGAAGAAATTATTGGACAAAAGCCGCGACTTGTTTTGTTAAATAAAGCAGACATGGCAGATACAAATAGAACGAATCAGTGGATTTCTTATTTTAAAGAGCAAGGAATAACAGCCCTTGCTGTAAATGCACAGGCTGGCAAAGGACTTCAAGTCATAGTTCAAGCCGCTAAAGAAATATTAAAAGAAAAGTTCGACCGCATGAAATCAAGAGGAATGAGACCTCGTGCCATAAGAGCCATGATTGTCGGTATTCCTAACGTAGGAAAATCCACATTAATCAATCGCCTGGCTAAGAAAAATATAGCGAAAACAGGAAATACTCCTGGAGTGACAAAAGCCCAGCAATGGATCAAAGTAGGGAAAGAGCTTGAGCTGCTCGACACGCCTGGTATATTATGGCCTAAGTTTGAAGATCCGCAAGTTGGATATAAACTGGCATTGACCGGTGCCATTAAAGATACCATCCTGAATTTACAGGATATCGCCGTTTATGGTTTGCGATTTCTTGAAGAGAACTATCCAGAGCGATTAGAAGAGCGCTACGGCCTCGAAGGAATACCTGAAGAAGTAGTGGATAGCTTCGATAAAATCGGAGCTAAAAGAGGCTGTCTGATGGCTGGTGGAGAAGTGAACTATGACAAGACATCTGAAATTATCGTCCGTGACATTCGAAATGTACAATTAGGACCCATGACGTTTGACATCATTGGTGAGACTGAGCGGGAGAGCGAATAAAAAAGAGGCTGTAAAAAGAGGGGATCTCTTTAGCGCAGCCTCTTTATTTATGTGAAGTACATCCGATATAGATAGGAGGAGCAATATGAATACAGTACATATGACCATTAAGGAAATAAGTGAAATCATCAAGTCTGCTTCTGCTCATAGTCCGATTCTTGAGGGATTGAAGAAGGACAAAAGAATTGGTGTCCAAAAACTATTAAAACAGATTGAACGCGAGCAGATGAAACGAGAGAAGGAAAGAGAAGAATTTGCCGTCCTTACTCAATATGAAAGTGAACTTCGCCAGCAAGGATTCACCCTTATTGCAGGAATCGATGAAGTAGGCAGAGGTCCTTTAGCAGGTCCTGTGGTAGCGGCTGCCGTCATCCTGCCCCATGACTTCTATTTGGCGGGATTAAATGATAGCAAGAAGATAACAGAAGCAAGAAGAGAAGATTTCTATGAATACATCATGGAACACGCAACATCTGTTGGAGTAGGAATGGTACATGCGGAAGAAATTGATTCCATAAATATATATCAGGCTACAAAAAAGGCTATGAGTGAAGCGATCGTCAGCCTGCCGGTTCAGCCTGAGTATTTACTGATCGATGCGATGAAAATTCAATCGCCCTTTCCGAGTCAGTCGATCATTAAAGGAGACTCGAAAAGTATATCCATCGCCGCAGCATCCATCATTGCCAAGGTGACACGTGACAGGCTGATGAAGGAGTATGCCGCTACCTATCCTGGATATGCGTTTGAGAAAAATGCAGGATATGGAACAAAGGATCACTTAGGCGGGCTGGAGAAATTAGGAGTGACGCCCATTCATCGAAAGACCTTTGCACCTGTGAAGGAGCTGCTATAGATTAGCAGCCGGTTCGCCTGTATAAACGATTAGGATTCACAATGAACGGGAGATAAGGATATGACCCATATTCATGGTATTAACAGTAACCAACCCCTTGATCAAAAGCCCTTTTCCATTCAAAGTGGAAAAGTTCTAATTATCAGCGTCCATAAGCTGTTAGGAGAGGGCAATGCGGTGGTGTCAGCAAATGGACGACGGTTTATTGCGAAAATTGAAGCGCCTATGGAAGCTGGAGAACGTTATTGGGTAGAAGTGAAGCAATCTGAAAGTAGTGTAAGTCTACATCTGATCCCGAGCCGTGGGCAAACTGGAGTAGAAAATGGAAAGCAAATAGCAGCAAATCTATTACAGCATTTTTCCATATCAACAAGTGGAAAAGAAATGAACGAATTTGTAATGGAGCTAATGAAAAAAAACATTCCCATTCATAAAGAACTGCTATTATTCGGAGAGAAACATTTGAAAGGGAAGGATTCATCGGAAAATGTGAAAAACCTGGTTGAAATGGCTAAGAGGAACATGCCGCTTTCTGACAGGGTCTTTCTCTCAATGAGAGCGGGAACTTCAACCACCAGCATTTTATCCATGTTAAATGAGCTGTCTTCAAAGTTAAGGGGAACTGGAGGGGACACGGCCGCACTTCATTTACTTACGGGGATCCAGAAACCGTTGAATAGGCTGGCGTCTGAAAAACTTGTGATAAATGCCTTATCCAGTTTAGTTGATTCATCCCAAACCTTCTCAAATCGATTAGGCCATTTCGATCTATTGAAATCACTAGGAGTCTTTCCGAAAGACACTCCCATGAATCAGTGGAGGAAAGGGTTAAAGACAATGCTTTCAGAAGAACTGAAACAGTCTACATACGGGCAGTGGGAAAGAAAGATCGATATTCTAAGAACCCAATTGGCAAATCATCCAGGTCCAGCTCCCGTAAAGCTTCGAAATGATCTGAATCAGCTCCTATCAACGACTACCGGCAGGATCCCGGAAATTCCTAAACGATCTGGAACTCATATCGATAAATGGATTAATATACTATTGAGTTCGGAGACTGTACTAAATGGAGAAAGGGATAAACCTTCTCTTGTGGCAGCTAAAGAGCTGATGGGAGTAGTTGGAGAGGGAAAATGGCGGTCCATTGAGATGAACTATATGAGGCTCTTGCAGTCTTATGGAAAAGGAGCACCTGCATCGAACATGGAACGGCTATTACAAAAACTTCACCTACAGATAGAGCAAGAAATCACTCAGACGATTCGGGGAGAAGAACTGGCAAGGATGCTGAAAAAAGTAATTGGAACGTTTGGGATTAACTTTGAAGCTCAGTTACAAAAAAACGGACAAGAGCTTCAAAATCATCCAACAATTAAGCAGTATCTCATTGGGTTAAGTCAAAATCACCCACTCGCAGATATTCGAATGTTAGCCGATGATCTTGTTCTCAAAATGAACCACCAAGTGCTTCAATCACAGGAGAGTTCTCCTTTTCTAACAATCGTACAGCAATTCCCATTTTCTCTAAATGGACAGGGCACCGATATCACCCTTCAATGGACAGGGAAAGAGAAACAAAAAGGTGTGATTGATGGAGACTACTGCCGGGTTTTATTTTATTTAGAGCTGGATATCATGAGAGAGACATTGATCGATATGCAGGTTCAAAACCGGGTGGTCTCCTTGACCGTTTGGAATGACCACCCAAACGCAGAGAGGATGTCCAGATCATTTATTCCTGGATTAAAAGAAGGTCTGGAGAAACTGGACTATCAACTATCTATGGTAAAGGTGAAAGCTCCGGATAAGCAGGTTGAGCTTTCTGATAAAATCATGGCAGAACGTTTTAAAACGTTTTCGGGAGTTGATTTAAAGATATGAAAAACCCTCATGAGAGAAAAGAAGCGATTGCTTTAGGATATAATCAAAGTAGTGAATCAGCTCCAAAGGTCCTTGCTAAAGGGAAGGGAATCATTGCTGAAAACATTTTGGCTCAAGCAAAAGACCATCAAATACCTGTACAAGAAGACAAGAGCTTACTCTCACTTCTTGGGAACCTGGATATAGGAGAATCAATACCCGAAGAATTATATGGCGCTGTAGCGGAGGTTTTTGCTTTCATCTATCGATTAGATCGGGATATAGCGGGGAAGGGATAATTCTTTGCCAATCGAATATACTTCCTGTCACTAAAAGGCATCAACACGAATTAGAATAGCAAATTATATTTTTTAAGAATAATAATTTCAAGGATAGTCACTTCAGGAACAACGGAGCATATGGAGTAATTCTACTATTTCAAGTTCAGAATTTTAAAATTAATATAATATTTTTAGCATAATGGTAGACAGATATACTGTCATTTTATACAATGAAAGCGCAGTCTATTTTTTGAAGAGTTTGATAGGAGGATGGAAAATGAATATCCATGAATATCAAGGTAAAGAAATCCTCAGAAATTACGGGGTATCCGTACCAAATGGTAAAGTGGCTTTTACAGCTGAAGAAGCAGTAGAAGCGGCGAAGACATTAGATTCCAGCGTGTATGTAGTGAAAGCCCAAATCCATGCAGGTGGTCGAGGTAAAGCTGGCGGAGTGAAAATCGCTAAAAGCCTGGACGAAGTGCGTACATATGCAGATGAGTTAATCGGCAAAACATTAGTAACTCACCAAACAGGCCCTGAAGGTAAGGAAGTAAAGCGCTTACTTATCGAAGAAGGCTGTGATATTAAGAAAGAATATTACGTAGGTCTGGTACTTGACCGTGCGACTTCCCAAGTTGTCCTGATGGCTTCTGAAGAAGGCGGAACAGAAATCGAGGAAGTAGCAGAAAAAACACCGGAAAAAATCTTTAAAGAGTACATCGATCCAGTTGTTGGATTAACAGGCTTCCAAGCCAGACGCATTGCATTCAACATCAATATCCCTCAAAAACTGGTTGGAAAAGCAGCCAAGTTCATGATGGGTCTTTATAACGTGTACATCCAAAAGGATGCATCAATCGTCGAAATCAACCCATTGGTTGTGACAGGTGACGGAGACGTCATGGCACTTGATGCGAAGTTCAACTTCGATTCAAATGCATTATACCGTCAAAAAGATGTCATTGAACTACGCGATCTTGAAGAAGAAGATGCAAAAGAAATCGAAGCTTCTAAATATGACCTGAGCTATATTTCCCTTGACGGTAATATCGGTTGTATGGTTAATGGAGCAGGTCTTGCCATGGCAACGATGGACATCGTAAAGCATTACGGCGGAGATCCCGCTAACTTCCTTGATGTTGGGGGCGGTGCGACAGCGGAAAAGGTAACAGAGGCATTTAAAATCATTCTTTCTGATGAAAACGTTAAAGGTATTTTCGTCAATATCTTCGGTGGAATCATGAAATGTGATGTTATTGCAACAGGTGTTGTAGAAGCAGCTAAGCAAATCGGTCTTCAAGTTCCTCTTGTGGTTCGTCTTGAAGGTACAAATGTTGACTTAGGGAAAGAAATCCTTAATAAATCAGGATTGAATATCATTGCAGCTGAATCTATGGCGGACGGCGCACAAAAAATCGTTGAGCAAGTAGGCTGAGAAAGGCGGGGGACTAATGAGCGTATTTATTAATAAAGATACCAAGGTTGTTGTACAAGGGATTACAGGATCAACAGCTCTTTTCCATACGAAGCAAATGCTTGAATACGGTACACAAATCGTGGCAGGTGTAACACCAGGAAAAGGCGGAACTGAGGTTGAAGGCGTACCTGTTTTCAATACAGTTGAAGAAGCAAAGAAAGCAACTGGCGTAAATGCATCCGTCATTTATGTTCCTGCTCCGTTTGCAGCAGATGCAATCATGGAAGCGGTAGATGCCGAGCTTGATTTGGCAATCTGTATTACTGAACATATCCCGGTATTGGATATGGTGAAGGTCAAGCGTTATATGGAAGGCAAGAAAACACGCCTTGTAGGACCGAACTGTCCGGGAGTCATCACACCTGAAGAGTGTAAAATCGGAATCATGCCTGGTTACATCCATACGAAAGGTCATGTAGGTGTTGTTTCACGTTCTGGTACACTTACGTATGAAGCAGTTCACCAACTTTCACAAGCGGGAATCGGACAGTCGACGGCAGTCGGTATCGGTGGAGACCCTGTGAATGGAACAGACTTTATCGATGTATTGAAAGCATTCAATGAAGATGAAGATACGTATGCCGTCATCATGATTGGTGAAATCGGCGGTACTGCTGAAGAAGAAGCTGCTGAATGGGTTAAAGCCAACATGACTAAGCCTGTAGTAGGATTCATTGGAGGACGTACAGCACCTCCAGGAAAACGTATGGGCCATGCCGGTGCGATCATTTCAGGCGGTAAAGGAACAGCTGATGAGAAGATTCGCGTTATGAATGAATGCGGAATTCAAGTTGCTCCTACACCTTCAGATATGGGAGAAACATTAATAAAGGTTCTTAAAGAAGAAGGAATCTTAGATAAATGTAAAACGCATTAATCATGGATTGAGACTGATGGCATTCAAGCTATCAGTCTCAGTTTTATATCCTCTATTAAACAATATTCAGGAGGTAATAAATGAAAGAACGTCGTCATATTCTATTTCATATTCATCATTGTCGGGGAATTGGATTGAAAGGAACAAAAAGAATACTAGAATCGCTCCCGAAATTACACTCTATCTTTGATTTATCCCCTTCCACCCTTCAAAAGATAATCCTTTCCACCAATGTCAATTCAGAACTCTTCTATAGAGATCTTCATTCATTTGATTCAGAGCGATACAAAAAGCTTTATTCGGAAAATGATATAGAATGGATCACAATTATGGACGAAGACTACCCTGCTCTATTGGGAAACGTATATGATCCCCCCTTTCTCCTCTTTTTAAAAGGAAACAGGAATCTCCTTCATGGCCAAAAAAAATTGGCCATTATCGGTTCGAGAAATGCCACCTTTTATACTGATAAAATTCTTCGCGATATGATTCCAAAGCTGGTGAAGAAAGAGGTAGTCATTGTAAGTGGACTAGCGCAAGGTGCCGATACGGTGGCTCATAACGAAACGATTCAATCAGGTGGCCAAACGATAGGTGTACTTGCTGGAGGTTTCAACCACATTTATCCGAAGCAAAATGAAGGGTTAGCCCATCATATGATGAAGCATCAGCTTCTCCTCTCTGAATATCCCCCTTATATCAAACCTGAAAAATGGCAATTTCCTTTTAGAAATAGGATCATCAGCGGTCTTTCCGACGCAGTGCTTGTTACGGAAGCAAGAAAAAAAAGCGGGACATTCATCACGGCTGATTATGCATTAAATGAAGGAAGAGAAGTATTATGTATACCAGGATCCATATTTGAGCCATTAGCAGAAGGAACCAACAGTTTAATCCAGGAAGGTGCAAGAATGGTCTTATCAATAGAAGATATTTTTTCAGAACTGGGAGTATAAAGTCAGAACATATGATATAGAATCTTTTAATAAAGTGGGATTTTTCCTGCGAATGTTTGAATAATTACAAGTAATTTATACAAAATGGTTGCAATTATTGTGAAACTGTTATACATTTTGCAACAGGTATCTAAAACTATATATAAGAGAAATAAATCGTTAAAAGTAGTGATTATCTACAATGATATCAATTCTATACCTATGTGAATGAAAGTGTAAACGTTTCCGTTACGCTAGGATCTTTATCATTCCAAGGTGCTATAAACAGTGATTATTTTCCTCTTTAAGGAGGCTTATTGGATGGCAGATTATTTAGTAATAGTGGAATCGCCGGCTAAGGCGAAAACAATTGAACGTTATTTAGGAAAGAAATATAAGGTCAGGGCTTCAATGGGACACGTCAGAGACTTACCGAAGAGTCAAATGGGCGTGGATGTTAATAACGAATTTGAACCGAAGTATATAACGATACGTGGTAAAGGCCCTGTATTAAAAGAACTGAAAACCGCAGCAAAAAAAGTAAAGAAAATCTTCCTGGCGGCTGACCCCGACAGAGAAGGAGAAGCCATTGCGTGGCATTTGGCTCACAGCCTTGATATGGACACGAGTTCCGAGTGTCGTGTGGTCTTCAATGAAATCACGAAGGATGCGATTAAAGAATCTTTTAAGCATCCACGAGCAATCAATATGGATTTAGTCGATGCACAGCAAGCACGGAGAATTTTAGATCGATTAGTTGGGTATAACATCAGCCCTCTCCTTTGGAAAAAAGTTAAAAAAGGTCTAAGTGCAGGAAGAGTACAATCCGTCGCTGTACGATTAATCATTGACCGTGAAAATGAAATCAAAAGCTTTACTCCAGAAGAGTACTGGTCAATAGAAGCTGAATTCACAAAAGGGAACGATACATTCCAGGCATCGTTTTACGGAATGGACGGTAAGAAGGTTGAATTGAAGACCGAAGAAGATGTGAAAGAAGTGCTTGGTAAAGTAAAAGGGAAGTCCTTTGAAATTAACAAAGTGACAAAAAAGGAAAGAAAACGGAATCCGGCTCCGCCATTTACAACTTCTTCACTACAGCAGGAAGCAGCAAGAAAGTTAAACTTCCGTGCGAAGAAAACGATGATGCTTGCCCAGCAATTATATGAAGGAATTGAGATGGGGAAAGAAGGTACGGTTGGTTTTATTACTTATATGAGAACTGACTCGACTCGTATTTCAGAAGTGGCTCAAAAAGAAGCGAACGATTACATCGTTAATAAATATGGAAATGACTTCGTTAAGCAGACTGAGCGCAAAGAGAAAAAACAACAAAAGTCACAAGATGCCCACGAAGCCATCCGTCCAACCAGTACATTAAGGGATCCGGCTTCAGTGAAAGAATATCTTTCAAGAGATCAATACAGACTTTATAAATTGATTTGGGAACGATTTGTGGCAAGTGAAATGTCCCCGGCAATCATGGATACGATGAGCGTTGATATCGTAAATGGTTCAGTCATGTTTAGAGCAACCGGCTCTAAAGTGAAGTTCCCAGGCTTTATGAAAGTCTATGTTGAAGGATCTGATGATCAGAAAGAAGAAAAAGACAATCTTCTTCCTGCCTTGGAAGAAAACGATAAAGTGAAAAGTGAAAGTATTGATCCAAATCAGCATTTCACTCAACCACCACCAAGGTATACAGAAGCGAGGCTGGTTAAGACATTGGAAGAACTGGGTATTGGCCGCCCTTCCACGTATGCCCCGACTCTGGATACGATTCAACGAAGAGGCTATGTAACACTTGATAATAAGCGTTTCATTCCAACGGAACTGGGTGAAATCGTCTTAGAGTTAGTTAGAGAGTTCTTCCCGGAGATCATTGATGTAGAGTTTACGGCAAACATGGAGCGCAGCCTTGATGATATTGAAGACGGCAATGTGAAATGGGAAAGTATCATCGACCGTTTTTATCAGGATTTTGAAAAACACTTAGAAAAAGCGGAAAATGAGATGGAAAAAATCGAAATCCGCGATGAACCTGCCGGTGAAGACTGTGAAGAATGCGGACATCCAATGGTGTTCAAAATGGGCAGATATGGTAAATTCATGGCATGCAGTAATTTCCCCGATTGTAGAAATACAAAGCCGATCGTCAAGGAAATTGGTGTGAAATGTCCTAAATGTGAAAAAGGGAATATCATAGAGCGAAAAAGCAAGAAAAAGCGTATTTTCTACGGCTGTGATCAGTATCCTGAATGTGATTTCCTATCTTGGGATAAACCTATCGAACGGAAATGTCCGAAATGTTCAGAATTGCTCGTAGAGAAAAAGCTTAAAAAAGGTAATCAAATTCAATGTACGAATTGTGATTATAAAGAAGAACCTCAGAAATAGTGTGAGTTTCCTATTCCTCTGATCAATAAAAAGATTGATTGTTGAACAATGAACTTATACAATGTAACAAGGGACTGTCCCAACAGGTGATTTCTCTATTATCTGTTGGGTCAGCCCTTTTCTGTTTGCATTTAGTCAAAATGACAAATTCTCAATATGCTTTTGTCTTTTTTATCTTTGTGCATTGGTGTACAATACAATATGGTTAAGACGAAGGATCGATTTACAGGAGGTTTATATAGATGCCAGTAAATGTTATTGGAGCAGGGTTAGCGGGAAGTGAAGCCGCATGGCAGATTGCCAAGAGGGGAATAAAGGTAAACCTTTATGAAATGAGACCTGTACGCCAAACACCTGCCCATCATACAGATAAATTTGCAGAGCTTGTGTGCAGCAACTCACTTAGAGCAAATACATTAACCAATGCCGTTGGGGTATTAAAAGAAGAAATGCGTCAATTAGACTCGGTCATTATGTCAGCAGCTGATGCATGTTCAGTTCCGGCAGGGGGAGCGTTGGCAGTCGACCGCCATGAATTTGCAGCACATGTTACTGAGAAAGTAAAAAATCACCCGAATGTCACAGTATTCAATGAAGAAGTCACGGATCTACCTGAAGGAATTACCATTGTAGCCACAGGGCCGCTGACAAGTGAGAGTCTCTCTGAGAAAATTAGAAAAGTAACAGGTGAAGAGCATTTATATTTCTATGATGCTGCAGCTCCAATCATCGAGAAGGATTCCATTGATATGGACAAAGTGTATTTGAAATCCCGATATGACAAAGGGGAAGCGGCATATTTAAATTGCCCGATGACAGAGAGTGAGTTCAATCGTTTTTATGAAGCTCTTATTTCAGCTGAAACGGTGCCTTTGAAAGAGTTTGAAAAAGAAATCTTCTTTGAAGGCTGCATGCCGATAGAAGTGATGGCTTCCCGGGGAAAGAAAACCATGTTATTTGGCCCTTTAAAGCCAGTGGGATTAGAAGACCCTAAAACAGGTAAACGACCATATGCTGTTGTTCAGTTAAGACAAGATGATGCAGCGGGCACACTTTATAATATTGTAGGCTTCCAAACACATTTAAAGTGGGGCCCTCAAAAAGAAGTTCTCCAATTAATTCCGGGACTTGAGAATGCAGATATTGTCCGTTATGGGGTCATGCACAGAAATACCTTCATCAACTCTCCAAATGTTCTAAAAGATACCTATCAATTAAAAGAACATGAGAATCTTTTTTTTGCCGGCCAAATGACAGGTGTGGAAGGTTATGTGGAATCCGCTGCCAGCGGGTTGATTGCTGGAATCAATGCTGCGAAGATAGCCAAGGGTGAATCAGCCCTAGTATTTCCACATGAAACAGCGATTGGAAGCATGGCAAGATATATAACGACTGCCAACAAAAATAACTTCCAACCGATGAATGCTAATTTCGGTCTTTTCCCTGATTTACCCAAAAAGGTAAAAGGCAAGAAAGAGCGTAATGAACAGCATGCAACTCGGGCCTTAGAAACAATTCAGAACTTTGTGAAAAAAGTGTAAAATTCATTGCAAGGGCTGCTAGGTTGTGTTACTATTTAGTAGCCCTTGTGAGGTGTTGAAAATGAAAAATCAATTATATGAACAATTACAATCCTTTACTGAATATATACAAATAGAAAAGCATTATTCTGCTCACACTTTTGAACAATATCGTCATGATATTGAAGAGTTCTACGTATTTATGAAAGAACAAGGTTTAAGTTCATTAAAAGATGTCGAGTATTCTGATGCGAGACTTTTTTTAACCAAGCTGCATGATCATGGTTTAATGAGGTCTTCCATTTCAAGGAAGGTTTCCAGTTTAAGAAGTTTTTACCGTTATTTAAATCGGGAAAAACAGCTAACTGTTAATCCATTTTCCTTTGTGAATCTTCCTAAAAAAGAACAACGATTGCCTAACTTTTTTTACGAGGAAGAAATACAAGTATTGTTAGAAGCGTGCGGTGGAGAAACACCTTTAGACATACGCAACCGAGCCATCTTTGAACTTCTTTATGCAACAGGTATTCGCGTAAGTGAATGCACAAATATGCAACTGAAGGACGTAGATTTAGGTCTTTCTACAATTCTTGTGAAAGGTAAGGGTAACAAAGAGAGATATGTACCATTTGGCAGCTTTGCTCATGATGCTATAGAACAATACATAACACAATCACGCCCCATGTTAATGAAGAATCAAACTCATACCCATTTGTTGGTCAATCATCGTGGCGGAGCATTAACCCAAAGGGGGATACGTCTTATCTTAAATAAGATTATCGAGAAGGCTTCCTTGACCGGAAAGATTCATCCCCATATGCTAAGGCATACATTTGCTACGCATTTACTTAATAATGGTGCCGATTTAAGAACGGTTCAGGAACTTCTTGGACACTCTCAGTTATCATCAACTCAAGTATATACTCATGTATCAAAGGACCAGTTAAGAAAAACGTATTTAGCACATCATCCACGTGCTTAGAAGAGTTGGAGGTCAGGATATGGAACAATTCCACGCAACCACTATTTTTGCCGTGCAACATAGAGGCAAATGTGCGATGTCTGGTGACGGACAGGTTACATTTGGCAATACAGTTGTGATGAAGCATACAGCAAAAAAAGTACGGAAGCTTTTTAATGGTAAAGTATTGGCAGGTTTTGCCGGGTCTGTTGCAGATGCATTCACACTATCGGAAATGTTCGAAGGGAAACTCCAGGAATTTAACGGGAACCTTCCGAGAGCAGCTGTTGAGTTAGCTAAAGAGTGGAGAAGCGACAAGGTGTTAAGAAAGCTTGAAGCGATGTTGATTGTAATGGATGAAAATCACTTGCTTCTAATTTCAGGAACAGGTGAAGTGATCGAGCCGGATGATGGAATTTTAGCCATTGGATCAGGTGGAAATTATGCATTGTCTGCTGGAAGAGCATTAAAGCAATACGCAGGTGACCATTTATCAGCAAGGGAAATCGCTCAATCTTCCTTACAAATTGCTGCTGATATATGTGTATATACAAATAATCAAATTATTGTTGAAGAGCTTTAAACATGGATCATTATGTAGAAATTTTATATTCTTTCACACTATAGGGAAAGTAAGGAGTGTGCCATTTGATGAAGAGTACCGATCACTTAACTCCAAGGCAAATTGTTGAACGTCTGGATCAATATATTGTAGGACAAAAAGATGCAAAGAGAGCGGTCGCTGTTGCATTACGTAACCGTTATCGCCGTAGCCTTCTTTCTGATGTATTAAAGGATGAAGTGATTCCAAAGAACATTTTAATGATGGGACCAACAGGGGTCGGAAAGACAGAGATTGCCAGAAGAATCGCGAAGCTTGTAAGAGCTCCTTTTGTAAAAGTGGAGGCTACAAAGTTTACTGAAGTAGGCTATGTTGGACGTGATGTAGAATCAATGGTAAGAGATTTAGTCGAAACGTCTGTCCGGCTGGTGAAAGAGGAGAAGATGGTAGGAGTTCGTGAAAGAGCTGCTGAAAACGCCAATCGACGCTTAGTCGAAATGGTTGTACCATCTAAGAAAAAGTCATCCTCTTACAAAAACCCATTTGAAATGATCTTTGGTGGCAGTCAGACTCAGGGCACTTCGGAAGAAGAGGAAGAAAAGCAAGAAGAGAGTTCCCTTCAAGAGCAAAGACGAAGAATGGAAACGAGGCTACAGAATGGTGAGCTTGAAGAAGAGTTCATCACCATTGAAGTAGAAGAGCAGCAGCCTTCCATGTTCGATATGCTCCAAGGATCCGGTATGGAACAGATGGGGATGAACATGCAGGATGCCATGAGCAGCTTCATGCCAAAGAAAAAGAAAAAACGCAAATTAAAGGTGAAAGAAGCGAGAATCGTTCTTACTAATGAGGAAGCTCAAAAGCTCATTGATATGGACGAAGTGACCCAGGAGGCAATCGTGCGTGCAGAGCAATCAGGAATCATTTTTATCGATGAGATTGATAAAATTGCAAGCAAGGGCTCTGGCCAATCTTCAGCCGATGTTTCAAGAGAAGGGGTTCAGCGTGACATCCTTCCAGTTGTAGAGGGATCTACGGTTGTCACGAAGCATGGTTCCGTGAAAACAGATCACGTGCTTTTTATTGCCGCAGGTGCCTTTCACATGAGTAAACCATCTGATCTTATCCCGGAATTACAAGGTCGTTTTCCAATCAGAGTGGAACTTCAGAAGCTTTCTACAGAAGACTTTGTGCGTATACTCATTGAACCTGATAATGCGATAATCAAACAATATATTGCTTTAATGGAAACAGAAGGTATACAAATTGAATTTTCTGACGATGCTATTCGTAGATTAGCTGAAATTGCATATGACGTAAATCAGAACACCGATAATATAGGAGCGAGAAGACTTCATACGATTATGGAAAAACTTCTCGAGGACTTATCTTTTGAAGCTCCGGACATTACACTAGAAACGGTTAAAATCACACCTCAGTATGTGGATGATAAGTTAGGCGCCATATCGAAGGATAAGGATCTGAGTCAGTTTATTCTATAAGTTTTCACCTTCACTCTATTGGGTAAAGATAGATGAATTAATCACAATACTAAATTAAATAATAGATACACTTAAGTTGTAGTAGGAGGAAATGAAATGAATTTATTAGGTAAAACAAGAACCATTAATGCTATGCTGCAAAAAGCAGCTGGTAAACCAGTTAACTTTAAAGAAATGTCAGAAACACTAAGCAAGGTCATCGAAGCAAATGTATTCGTTGTAAGTCGTCGAGGTAAATTACTTGGATACGCTATCAATCAGCAAATTGAAAACGAGCGCATGAAACAAATGCTTGCTGACCGTCAATTCCCCGAGGAGTATACTCAAAACCTGTTTAATGTTCAAGAAACATCACCAAACCTGGATGTTAACAGTGAATATACTGCTTTCCCTGTTGAAAATAGAGAATTCTTCAAAAATGGGTTAACAACAATCGTTCCTATTATTGGGGGAGGAGAAAGACTGGGTACATTAATTCTCGCTCGCCTGGAAGCAAGCTTCGAAGACGATGATCTAATCTTGGCTGAATATGGTGCAACAGTAGTTGGTATGGAAATTCTTCGGGAAAAAGCTGAAGAAATTGAAGTGGAAGCTAGAAGTAAAGCAGTTGTACAAATGGCGATCAGTTCATTATCATACAGTGAGCTTGAAGCGATCGAGCATATCTTTGAAGAGCTTAATGGTAATGAAGGTCTTTTGGTGGCTTCGAAAATTGCGGATAGAGTGGGAATCACTCGTTCAGTAATCGTTAATGCCCTTCGTAAATTAGAAAGTGCCGGTGTAATTGAGTCTCGTTCCCTGGGAATGAAAGGTACTTACATTAAAGTCTTAAACAATAAGTTCTTAGTTGAATTAGATAAGCTTCGTACAAATTAATACAATGAAAAGCTGTTCCCAAATGGGGAACAGCTTTTTTATTTGGTTTCCCTTATGCTTGTCGCCTCTAAGCAAAGTCCCTCCGCTTTTGTGTCATCCAGCTCCGGGACTTAGAGGCTCGAGGTCATAAGTCAAGTCCACCAAAAAGGCAATGAGCGCCTTTCCGGTGGCCTTGGCTTATGCTTGTCGCCTCTAAGCAAAGTCCCTCCGCTTTTGTGGTACGAATGGACGGAAATATCAGATTGTTTAGTGAAAATAAGCCAAATGGACTATCGATTATTATCCGTTAGGTATTGTCATAAATGACATGAATAGTACAATAAAGTTACAACAATGTTACGACTATTTTCGACAAAATGCTTCTAAACCAGTAGAGAATGAGAATTATGAGAACTTTCACCTCTTTGCAGGTGTTATTTTCATGTGTAATAAAGGTGGATTTATATTTATGTAAGAGATTCATGAAGAAAGCAACATCTTTGAATTTTGTACATTGAAAATAATTCTATTAAAAAAGCGGAAGTGTAACATGTATGTAATAAAATTAGAAAAAACATCATTTATTTGTAAAAATATCCTTGGGAATTTAAGGGTTAAATATAGATTAAAAGTCACGAATTCTTTGATTATCGAGCTCATTCTTGAAAATTTACGGAATATTCATAGACACTAATCTTGCTAAACATTACAATAAATACTGTTGCATGCTAAATTTGTAAAAAATAGTAGTATCTTGTCAAAAAAAAGGATAGAGGTGCCTTAAGTGAAATTATTTTCCAACACTTTCACAACTCTAGAAAGAGGACTTAATTACGCCTCATTAAATCAAAAAGTAATTTCTCAAAATATCGCAAATGTCGATACGCCAAATTATAAAGCAAAAGAAGTAGAATTTAAGAAAATGTTGGATCAATCAATTCAACAACTAGATGCCAAAAGAACCGATCACCGGCATTTTTCCTTTCATTCAAGCGGTCAACATCCAACAGTTAAAACAAAAACAGCTTATCAATATAATCACAATGGTAATGGTGTAGATTTAGATCAGGAAATGTCAGAAATGGCTTCGAATCAAATCTATTTTAACGCCCTGACAGATCGGATAAATGGTAAGTTCAACAGTCTTCAAACGGTTGTAAGGGGAGGTAAATGATAATGGCTATTTTTACAAGTATGAATACAACAGCTTCTGCCTTGACTGCTCAGCGTTTAAGAATGGATGTCATTTCATCTAATATGGCGAATGTGGACACTACAAGAGGAGAAATGGTGGAAGGGGAGTGGCGGCCTTATAAGAGAAAATCTGTTGTAATGGCATCTAAGGAAAATCAATTTTCATCATTATTAAATAATGCTATGAACACTGGAGACAAACATAGTGTTGGTAGCGGGGTAAAGGTTTCCAGAATCGAAGAAGATAATGAGACACCTTTTAAAATGGTCTACAATCCAGAACATCCTGATGCGAATGTCGAGGGGTATGTACAACTACCCAATGTGGATCCTTTACGAGAAATGGTTGACCTTATATCGGCTACTCGTTCTTATGAAGCAAACGTAACCGTATTTAATGCAAATAAAGCGATGTTAATGAAATCTTTAGAAATTGGTAAGTAGGGAAGAAGGTATAATTCTATGACAATACATAATATCAATTCGATTAATCCTGGAGTTATAAGTCCGTCATTTGAAAAAAAAAATATTTCACCTTCAGAAAGTACAGGGAATTTCAGTCAATTACTAAAAAATTCCATTGAAGAAGTGAATGAAATGCAAGTTCAATCAGATCAAATGACAGAGAAGCTTGTACGGGGAGAAAATGTTGATCTTCATCAAATGATGATCGCCTCGCAAAAGGCCAGTATTACGCTCCAAACGACCATGGAAGTGCGAAACAAAGTAGTAGAAGCGTATCAGGAAATAATGAGAATGCCAATGTAGTAGGCTCATGCAGTCATGTACCGGAGGATTGTAATGAATGAATCGTTAAAGAAATATACAGAACTAATAAAGTCTTATTGGGCAAGCAGAACAAAAAAACAGAAGATTAGTATGGGTGCCACCTTCCTGATTATGGTCATTCTGATTAGTGTTGTGAGCTTCTTTGCAACAAGAACGTCTCTTGTGCCCCTTTACAGTAATCTATCACCATCAGAAACCGGAACCATAAAAGAAAATCTCGACGGTAGAGGAATACCATCGGAGATTTCCGATGGTGGATCAACCATCATGGTTCCTAAAGAACAAGTAGATACATTAAAGGTTGAGTTAGCGGCAGAAGGTATCCCTAACTCGGGCAGTATCGATTACTCTTTCTTCAGTCAAAATGCTGGATTTGGCATGACCGATAATGAATTTAATGTGTTAAAGCTGGATGCAATGCAAACGGAACTGGCTCAACTCATGAAAGGGATCGAGGGAGTACAAGATGCAAAAGTCATGATCAATCTTCCTGAGAAGCAGGTTTTCTTGAATGATGACGTTCAGCAAGCATCAGCGTCCATTGTATTAAATACTAATCCTGGTTTCACTTTTGATCAAAAGCAGATTAAGTCTCTTTACCATCTGGTTTCGAAAAGTGTTCCTGATCTTCCTACTGAGAATATCGTCATCATGAATCAATTTTTTGAGTATTTTGACTTGGAATCCCAAAATAATTCCATGGGTGGAGGGAACTTTGCTCAACAAATGGATGTTAAGAAAGAAATTGAACGTGATATACAACGTCAAGTTCAGAATATGCTCGGCACATTGATTGGATTTAACAAGGTGGTTGTATCGGTTACAACTGATATAGACTTTACCCAGGAAAACCGTGAAGAAAACATTGTAACCCCAGTGGATGAAGAAAATATGGAAGGAATTGCCGTTAGTGCCCAACGAATTACCGAAACCTTTTCAGGAGAAGGGGCAAATCCGGGAGGGACACCTGGAGCCGGGGATGGCAATGAACCAACGAATAGCGGAGATACTTATGGCTCTGGGTCTGAATCAAACGGTGATTATGAACGAATGGAAGAAACGATCAACAATGAGGTCAATCGTATCCGTAAAGAAGTGGTAGAGAGTCCATACAAAATACGGGACCTTGGGATTCAGGTAATGGTGGAGCCTCCAAATCCTGAAGAGGTAAATTCTCTTCCTCAAGATAGGGTGGATGATATCCGCGAAGTACTATCGACCATTGTACGAACGTCCATTGACAAGGATTCTACCCCTGAATTAACAGACGAGGCAATTGAAGACAAAGTAATCGTTTCGGTTCAACCGTTTAATGGAAAAGTCAACTTGGTCTCTGAAGAGAAATCTGTTCTTCCTTGGTGGACTTATGTAGTTGGAGGGATACTTCTTGTTGTCATCCTACTGTTAGTATTTTTCTTAATTCGTTCCAGAAAGAAAGAAGTGCTAGAAGAAATGGTTTACGAAGAAAAAAGGGAGCCTGTCCATATCCCTGATATTGAGCCTAAAGAAGAAACAGAAGGATCCATTCGCCGGAAACAGCTTGAAAAGATGGCTAGAGAAAAGCCGGAAGAATTTGCAAAATTATTACGTACCTGGTTAGCAGAGGATTAGGAGGGGTGAACATGGTTAGAAGAGAGAAAGAATTAACCGGAAAACAAAAAGCAGCCATCCTCCTGATCTCTCTTGGTCCTGATGTATCCGCGTCAGTGTACAAGCATTTGTCAGAAGAAGATATCGAAAAATTAACGTTAGAGATTTCCGGAGTCAAAAAGGTAGAGAATGAAGCGAAAGAGGATATTCTAGAGGAGTTTCACAATATTGCCATTGCTCAAGATTATATCTCTCAGGGCGGGATTGGCTATGCCAAAACAGTACTAGAAAAAGCACTCGGATCAGAACAAGCATTAGCTATCATCAATCGATTAACGTCATCTTTACAGGTAAAGCCTTTTGACTTTGCAAGGAGGGCAGATGCTGCTCAAATTCTCAACTTTATTCAAAACGAACACCCACAAACCATTGCATTGATTCTATCTTATCTTGAACCCCAGCAGGCAGGCCAAATTCTGTCAGAACTTCCTCAAGACGTTCAAGCGGATATTGCAAGGAGAATCGCAATTATGGATGGTACATCACCAGAAGTGATAAGTGAGGTAGAAGCTATCCTTGAAAGAAAGCTTTCTGCGACAGTTACCCAGGATTATACGCAAACGGGTGGAGTTGAAGCAGTGGTGGAAGTGCTGAATGGGGTAGATCGTTCTACAGAGAAAACAATCCTAGATGCATTGGAAATTCAAGATCCGGAATTAGCAGAAGAAATCAAGAAGAGAATGTTTGTGTTCGAAGATATTGTTACCCTTGATGGACGTTCCATACAACGTGTCATTCGGGATTGTGATAACGAAGACCTTCTCCTTGCCCTTAAAGTCTCCAGCGACGAGGTCAAGGAAGTTGTATATAGAAACATGTCTAATCGAATGGTGGAGACCCTTAAAGAAGAAATGGAATTCATGGGGCCGGTTCGTTTGCGCGATGTAGAAGAAGCACAGTCTAGGATTGTAGCTGTGATAAGGCGATTAGAGGATTCCGGTGAGATTATCATAGCCCGTGGTGGAGGAGACGATATCATTGTCTAGAATCATTAAGTCTTCCATTGCTCAAACCATTCATGAAGATGGAAAAGTGATATCCCTTAAAAGAGTTATGCCACTAGGAAAATCCAAGCAGCATGAAGCGAATGACTTTGAACTGAACAGAGCAAATCAGGTAGATCACATTATAGAAGAAGCGAAAGAAAAAGCGGCCCGAATAATCGAAGAAGCGAAAGAAATGACTCTTCATGCTCAGAGTCAAATTGAACGTGAACGAGAAAAGTGGGTGATCGAGCGGGAGCAACTCATGCAAGAAGCCTATAATGCCGGATTTCTTCAAGGTGAAGAAGAGGGCAGAAACAAAGGTTATCAAGATTATCAACAGCTTTTAATGGAAGCCAATGAAATGACCGAGCTAAATAAACAACAATATCATGACTATATTCACAATGCAGAAAAGGTCATTGTTAGTCTGGGGATTACAAGTGCTGAGAAGATTTTGAATCGGAAACTTGAGGACGAACCCGATCATTTCCTTTCAATCGTCCAACAGGGGTTGAGGGAAGTAAGAGATTTACCCCAAATTCAGATTCATGTTCATCCGTCTAAGCATAAACTTTTGGTTGAAAACAAAAACGAGCTTGAAGTCATGTTCCCCACTAATGTTCAGTGCTTTATTTATGCAAATGATGACCTTAAACCAGAGGAATGTTATATAGAAACCAATCAGGGACGTGTCATTGTGAGTGTGGATTCCCAATTAAGAGAATTAAAGCTGAAGCTTCTTCATTTTCTGGAAGGTGATGTTGAATGAAAGCCGCAGATCTAATTCACCATATCCACCGGATTCCGACTTTCAAAAAGTTTGGAAAGGTAAAGCGGGTTGTCGGGTTAATGATCGAATCTCAAGGACCTGAAAGTTCTGTTGGTGAAGTATGTCATATTCATATTTATTCCCGAGGCAAGCAGAAAGTGATTTTAGCAGAAGTGGTAGGGTTTAATGATGATTTAGTGATCCTCATGCCTTATACCAATATGCAGGATATCTCTCCCGGCAGTTTGGTTGAAGGAACCGCAAAGCCGTTAGAAATCAAAATTGGTCCATCTTTAATAGGGAAGGTGATTGATTCCCTTGGACATCCACTCGATGGAAGTAACTTGCCAAGTGGATTGAGCACAACGTATACAGAACAAGACCCTCCCAATCCTTTGGCAAGGCCGCCAATCAACGAGAAAATGGAGGTTGGTGTAAAAGCCATCGACAGCATGCTGACTGTAGGCAAAGGACAAAGGGTCGGTATATTCGCTGGAAGTGGGGTAGGAAAAAGCACATTGCTTGGGATGATTGCCCGAAATACGAAAGCGGACTTGAATGTGATTGCGTTAATCGGTGAACGGGGCAGAGAAGTCAGGGAATTCATTGAAAGAGATTTAGGAGAAGAAGGGTTAAAGCGAACGATTGTTGTGGCAGCCACTTCAGACCAACCTGCCTTAATGAGGATCAAAGGGGCATTTACGGCAACTGCCATTGCGGAATATTTTCGTGATAAAGGATTGAACGTCATGCTCATGATGGATTCCGCTACACGTGTAGCAATGGCTCAGAGGGAAATCGGGTTGGCGGTCGGGGAACCACCGACCACTAAAGGGTACACCCCTTCCGTATTCGCTATTTTACCCAAACTATTAGAAAGAACAGGAACGAATGTATTTGGAAGTATTACGGCATTTTACACCGTATTGGTAGATGGTGATGACTTAAATGAACCTATATCAGACACGGTCAGGGGAATCCTCGATGGTCATATCGTGCTTGACCGCCAAATCGCAAATAGAGGCCAATATCCTGCTATCAATATTTTAAAAAGTGTGAGCCGGTTAATGAATCATCTGGCATCAAATGAACACTTACATGCCGCCACTAGAATAAGAGAGCTATTGAGTACTTATATGAATTCCGAGGATCTTATCCAAATTGGTGCTTATAAAAAGGGTACTTCCCGTGAGGTTGATGAAGCCATCCTATACTATCCAGACATCATCTCCTTCTTGAAGCAGGATGTATACGAGAAGGTTTCCCTTCATGGAAGTGTTGATGAACTTGTAAAGCTATCGGAAAAAGGTGGATGAATCGAGTGAATTATCAATACAGGTTCGAGCGGATTTTAACATTAAAGGAAAAAGAAAAAGATGAAGTTCAAGAAATGTACAGGGGTTCCATTGAAAAATTTGAAAAAGTGGCCGAGAAGCTATATGAGTTTCTGAAGAAGAAAGAATACCTTGAACAGCACCAAGAAACCGGATTGCAAAATGGATTATCCGTACAGGATATCCGACATCATCAACAATTCATTACCAATCTCGAAAAGACCATCTCTTATTACCAGGACTTGGTGATACAAGCTAGAAATCGAATGAACTGGTACGAAGAGAAACTTGTGGACATGAATGTAGAAGTGAAGAAATACGAAAAGATGAGGGAAAAAGATCTCCATCGCTTCCTTCAAAGCAATCAACAAGTGGAAAATAAACAATTAGACGAAGTGTCGGTCGTTCAATATATGAAACGGGGAGTCAGGTGATTTCATGGCAAAGGTAATCGAAGAGGAAAAAAAAGAGCAATCAAGTCGTTTTCAAAGGGTAGTGTTTATCATCTTCATTCCTCTCTTATTTGCTATAACCTTCGCTCTTGTAATCATGACAGTAGCAGGAATAAATGTATTTGAAAAAGCTCAATCTTTAAGTTCGGATATTCCCTTTTTAGCTAAAGTCCTTCCTTCAGAGAATACACGGGATGGAGAGGAATTACATGAGCAAATGATCTCACTTCAAGCTTTAACAGAAGATCAAGAGGCGAAAATTGTTCAGCTTCAAAGTGAAGCAGAAAAAAAAGACAGTGATAATGAACAACTACAAGCAACCATTCAGCAACAAAAAGAAGAGCTTGAAGAGTTACGGCAAATTGGCGAAGAAAACAAACGTGCCTTTAAAGAGGTGGTCAATACATTTGAATCCATGTCAGCAAAGAGTGCAGCACCTGTTCTGATGAATATGAATGACGATGAGGCGATGAAGATTCTATCAAGTATCAAACCTGATACTCTAGCTGATATTTTAGAAAACATGCCTCCGGAAGATGCTGCCAAATATACGGTGCTGCTCTCGACGGAGGAAAGATAAGCTAAAGGCATGAGAGGAGGTGAAAAAGTGGAAGTCGGAATAGGTACACAAGCTTCCCACCCACTAATGGGGATGAGACAGGAATCAACGCTTTTTAAGAAAGAATTGGATGGGTTTTCAAAACTTTTAGGATTTGTATCGAATCATGTGGTTGAAAGGGAAGAAGTGAAACAGCCCGAGACACTATCTCTTCTGGTTAGCCTGCAAGGCATCTTACGCGCAACAGAGCTTGATGAAGTTGGACTATCAAGCGGACAATTAGAAGACTTATCCCGATTAAAGGAATTTGACTTTGACCAAATCGCTGAAATAGTTGGTATGGATAAAGAAACGGTCAAAACACTTTTTTCTGAGCTCCAATCCGCTCTTATTGGGACTGAGCAATCTTCGTCTTCATCAGGTGATAGTATAGAGGATCTTCATGAAACCCTGTTGGGAACGATGCAGTTACTGCAATCCGCATTAAAGAATGAGGTGGGGGGCTTAAATGGAAGAGGGCCAGTGGAAGAAGTGGCGAGACTTGTAAAGGTCATTGAACTTCTGGCAGCTAACCGTGACTTACTTGTGATGGAAGCATCAAAAGCGTCGGAGCTGAAAGACATGATGAAGATGGTTCAAGCGGCTGTAGATCAATCCCTGTCCAGGGAGTTTAATCATGCGAAGGATTGGTCCCGGATCTTGAAAGATGCTTTTCAACGCCAAGCACCTGTGCAAACAATGGAAAAGCAGTCCTCAACAGAAAGGGTCACAGTGGAGAAGAAAAGTATTCAACCGATACTGGCAAGTCACATACACTTTGTACTTCCGAAAACAGAATCCGTTTCCATGAGTCTCTCATCAGGAAATCGCTCCGTTCAATATGAACAATTCGTGAAAGAATTTCAGAATATCCTAAGTAAATCTCAAATGGTGTCCCAGCCGAACATGAGTAAGCTGTTAATCAAGCTGTATCCAGAGCAACTGGGCTCATTAAGGATCGAACTTTTACAGCAAAACGGAGTGATGACCGCAAAAATATTAGCTTCAACGGCAACTGCGAAAGAAATGCTTGATTCTCAAATTCAAGGATTAAAGCATGCATTTACATCTCAGAACCTCCAGGTAGAGAAGATTGAAATCTCACAGGCGTTAACAGATGCTGAGCGGCAATCCAAAGGGCAGTCACAGCAACAGTCCTCACAACAACATAAGCAGAATCAACCCGAACATGGAGGAAGCGGGGGAGAAGAAAGAACTGAATCCTTTAAGGAATATCTCGTAAATACCGAAATATAGGTGATAATATGACGAAAATCGATCCGAGCTTACTATATTCAACCGTCCAAACAAAACAGCGTGAAGGTGGTAAGGATATTCTGGGAAAAGATGACTTCCTGAAGATCCTGATGACACAATTACAGAATCAAGACCCGTTAAATCCGATGCAGGACAAAGACTTCATCGCACAAATGGCTACCTTTTCATCATTAGAGCAAATGACGAACCTGACGCAAACAATGGAGAAATTTGTGGATAACCAAACCCAAACACAATTGATCTCTTACAATCAGTTTGTTGGTAAACAAGTGACATGGCATAAAATTATAGAATCTGAAGAAGGCGATACACCCGAAATACAAGAAGGACAGGGGTTTGTTAAAGGAGTCCGCTTTACAGGTGACTCTGTTGAATTCATCATGGAGGACGGCACGATTCTGACTCCCGGGAATATATCGCAAGTGAATACGACGGATATCCCTGAAGCTTCTCTCGTAAATGCATCTTTATTAATAGGAAAGAACGTAACATGGAACAGCGAAGATGGAGAGATGAGCGGAATCGTTCAATCCGTATCAACGAAAGATTCAAAAATATGGTTTCATACAGAAGCAGGGGACAAAATTTCCAGTGATAAATTAATCAAAATTGAATCTTAGGGAGTGGTTGTATGGAAAAGACATTCGTTCATCGTTCACTGCAACCAATTGCACCAAATTATAAAACGAAAGCCTTTACTAAACCTTCAATCGCATCATCTTTTGCTGCTCAATTAGATAAAGCCATTCAAGAAGTACCCCTTATGCAGATCAGTAAGCATGCAAAAGTAAGGATGGAACAACGGGGAATCTCTATTACTCCACAAACATGGGAGAAGATAGGGGAGAAAGTAGATGAGGCGAAAACAAAGGGTGTTCAAGATTCACTGGTGATTTTAAAAGATGCAGCACTAATTGTAAGTGCAAAAAATAAAACAGTGATAACAGCATTAGACCGTGATGAAGCAAGTTCTCAAATTTTCACAAATATAAATGGAACCATACTAATAGACTCATAGGCTGGACCAAATAGGAAGCCTGTAGCTGTGGAATGATCGAAGCAGCTAACACGAAAGGGGAAAAATCAATGTTACGTTCAATGTATTCAGGTATAAGTGGAATGAAAAACTTTCAAACGAAGCTGGATGTAATCGGAAATAATATTGCGAATGTTAATACGTATGGATTTAAAAAAGGTCGAGTTGTATTTAAAGATATGATTAATCAAAATATCTCTGGAGCTAGCGCTAGCGGTGCCTCAAGGGGTGGTGTGAATGCTAAACAGATAGGGTTGGGTTCGCAAATTTCAACCATTGACACTATTCACACTACAGGAAGTCTGCAATCAACTGGACGAGTACTAGATTTAGCAGTTTCCGGGTCTGGTTTCTTTCAAGTAACGGACGCAACTGGTGGTGAGACTTTATATACGAGAGCTGGAAATTTTTATCTCGATGAATCTGGTGATCTGGTTACAGGTGATGGATTTTATTTGTCTCCAAAAATTAATATTCCTACTGATGCAAAGAGTATGAGTATTGGTCAAGATGGTACAGTGAACTTTGTTGATAAGGATGGTGTACTTACACCTGCTGGACAATTACAATTAGCAAAGTTCCCAAATGACGGTGGACTGGAAAAAGCCGGGGGGAACTACTTCAAAGTAACTACTAACTCAGGTGCTCCAATTGTTGATTCACCTGGAGTATCTGGAATCGGAACAATTGAATCAGGTTTCCTTGAAATGTCAAACGTAGACCTATCCGAAGAATTCACCGAAATGATTACGGCACAGCGTGGATTCCAGGCAAATACACGTATCATCACAACGTCGGATGAAATCTTGCAAGAGCTTGTAAACTTGAAACGTTAGTTCGTTAAAAAGGGAGGAAGGGACTGGCTAATCGGAGGGTACCTTTGGTAAACCCCGATGATGAAAGTCGGTCCCAAAAGCTGATGATCACGTTAACCAGACTGAATGGAAAGACGTTTACGTTGAATGCTTTATACATAGAAACAGTAGAAGCGTTTCCAGACACTACGATTCTATTAACAAATGGCAGAAGATATGTTGTGAAGGAAACGGTGGACGAGGTTCGCTGCCTTACACTTTCTTTCTTTCAAAAAGCAAATCTACTAAGCCTGCCGCATGGGGGAGGGAGTACTAGTTGAAGAATAAAGCCCTGACAATCATGATGATCTTGTTGGTTACGATTACGCTTGTCGGTGTGATTGCGTTAGTTGTCATTCTGAAGTTTTCAGGAGATGAAGAAACGAAGGAGCCTTCCATTGAAGAAGTGATCGAAAACTCCGTGGATATCCCTGAGACGACTACCAATTTAATGAGCAATGATTTTATTCGTATTTCCTTTAAGATTCAAACGGATAGTAAAAAAGCGAAAAGTGAGTTGGAAAAGAGAAATTTTCAAGTGAATAACATCATCATAGAAGAGCTTTCAGAATTGAAAGCAGAAGAACTGCAAGGGAAAAAAGGGAAAGAATTGATCGAAACAAGGGTTAAAGACAAAGTGAACTCCCTTATGCAAGAAGGAATGGTAGAAAGAGTCTATATCACCTCTATGATGATTCAATAAAGTAGACTATAAAGAGTATTTGGAGGTGAAGGCATGGCTAGTGAAATTTTATCTCAAAGTGAAATCGATGCTCTGTTGTCTGCTCTCAATACGGGAGAGATGAGCGCAGATGATTTCAAAAAAGAAGAAGAAGAGAAAAAAGTGAAAGTGTACGATTTTAAGAGAGCTTTACGGTTTTCGAAGGATCAAATCCGAAGTTTAACGAGAATTCACGAAAACTTCGCCCGTATCTTGACTACCTACTTCTCTGCCCAACTAAGAACGTACGTTCAAATAAACGTGGCATCTGCTGACCAAATCCCATATGAGGAATTTATCCGTTCCGTTCCGAAAATGACGATTTTAAATGTCTATGAATTGCCTCCATTGGATGGAAGAATCCTCATGGAAATCAACCCTAATATCGCTTATTCGATGATGGATCGGGTGATGGGTGGAAGAGGAGTCAGTGTTAACAAAGTAGAGAATTTAACGGAAATTGAAACAAGGATCATGAGTCAGCTCTTTGAAAAGGCGTTTGAGAATTTAAGGGAAGCCTGGAGTACTGTGGCGGATGTAGATCCGTTTTTTGCAGAATTTGAAGTGAATCCGCAATTCCTTCAAATGGTGTCACCAAATGAAACGGTTGTGGTTATTTCATTAAATACAACGATTGGTGAAACAAGTGGAATGATTAACATCTGTATTCCGCACGTTGTCCTGGAGCCGATCCTTCCGAAATTATCAGGAAGCTATTGGATGGAAAGCAAACGGAAAGAGAGTAAGCCGGAAGAAACGGCACATCTTGAAAAAAGAATCAAGAAAGCCCAAGTACCAATTGTAGCTGAATTAGGACGTTCTGATATTTCAATTGAAGAGTTCCTTATGCTGGATATAGGTGACGTAATAGAAATGAACACCCGAATCGATGATCCTTTAACGATCAGAGTGGGTGAAATTCCCAAATTTACTGCTCAGCCAGGGAAGTCAAATAAGAAACTGGCGGTACAAATTTTAGATTCCTTGAAGGGGGGAGACGACGATGATGAGTGATGATATGTTATCACAAGATGAAATTGATGCTCTTCTTCGTGGTTCTGCAGAACCCGAAGAGGACACAGAAGAGCGCAAAACGATAAATAGTAATGACTACATTAGTTCAATTGAAGAGGATGCCTTAGGTGAAATAGGGAACATCTCCTTTGGGAGTTCTGCAACGGCTTTGTCTACTTTGCTTAACAAAAAGGTGGAGATAACGACCCCTAAAGTAACCATCATTAATAAGAATTATTTAGAAGAGGAATTTCCTCATCCATATGTCGCCATTCAGGTTCAATATACTGAAGGATTTTCAGGAGTGAATTTGTTGGTGATCAAACAATCAGATGCATCGATCATCGCTGATTTAATGCTTGGTGGGGATGGAAGGAATCCATCTGGTGAATTGGGTGAAATTCAGCTTAGCGCCGTGCAAGAGGCCATGAATCAAATGATGGGATCTGCTGCAACCTCCATGTCCACGGTATTTAGTAAGAAAGTGGATATTTCCCCACCATCCATCGATCTGATGTACATACCTAAAGGGGAGGGGGAAGAAAACCTTCCTGATCAAGATCTATTAGTGAAGGTATCATTCTCATTGAAAATTGGGGACCTCATTGATTCGAGCATTATGCAGCTGTTGCCCCTAACTTTTGCCAAGAGCCTGGTGGATGAATTAATGAATGGTGGAGCTACTGAAGAAGTTGCAGCCGCGGTTGCACCGGGCGTCGATCCTCCTACTGCTCCACAACCAGTGCCTGCTTATAGCGGTATGTATGAGGAACCTGTCCGTACTTCCCACCAGCACGGGTCTCCTCAACATCTGGGCGGACAAGGCGTGCATGGAGAAACCGTAAATGTACAACCGGCAACGTTTAGTCATTTTGAACCGACAACGCTGGGACAACAGGAAACAAAGAATTTAAATATGTTATTAGACATTCCTCTTCAGGTTACGGTAGAGCTCGGAAGAACGAACCGGTCTGTCAGGGACATACTTGAACTATCATCCGGTTCCATTATAGAGCTTGATAAATTAGCGGGAGAACCGGTTGATATTCTTGTGAACAGCCAATTAATGGCTAAGGGAGAAGTTGTCGTGATAGATGAGAACTTTGGTGTCAGAATTACGGACATCGTAAGTCAAAGTGATCGTATTAAAAAACTTAAATAACTTAGACAATGGAGGATGACGGTAATGGCGAATAAAATTCTGATTGTTGATGATGCAGCTTTTATGAGAATGATGATTAAAGATATTTTAACGAAAAATGGGTTCGATGTAGTTGGAGAAGCAGCCGATGGAAGTCAAGCTGTTGATAAATATAAAGAACTGAAACCTGACCTGGTCACAATGGATATTACGATGCCGGAAAAAGATGGTATTGCAGCTTTAAAGGAGATTAAAGGATTCGACTCAGGTGCGAAAATTATCATGTGCTCTGCAATGGGTCAACAAGCAATGGTGATTGATGCCATTCAAGCGGGTGCAAAGGACTTTATCGTTAAACCATTCCAAGCTGATCGTGTCATCGAAGCTATCCAGAAAGCTCTAAGCTAACAGATTAATAAGAAGGTGCATGTATTGAAGAAGTTTCAAATTCTAGTGGGTCTGATCGTTTTCATCATTGCTGCAAATGCTGTAAACCAAACAGCATTTGCGGAAGTGAATAATGTTAAGGACTGCATAGAGCATCCTGAGAAATGCAATGAACAACAAGGTAAAGAGGCGGACAGTTCTGATTCAGGTGTCTCTACCTCGGTTACTTTTTTGGATTATCTTAAAATGATCGTTGCTCTTATCTTTGTAGTTGCACTTATTTATTTTTTATTGAAGTTTATAAATCAAAAAGGAAGATCCTTTCAACAGACGAAATTAATCAATCATTTAGGTGGAACGCCACTCGGGGGCAATCGTTCTGTCCAAATTGTTAAGGTAGGCAAGCAAGTACTTGTACTGGGTGTGGGAGAAGATATTCAGCTACTGAAAGAAATTCAGGATGAAAAAGAAAAAGAAGAGATACTATCCTATTATCAGGAAGCTCAATTTCCCGATACTAAAACAGCCGTTTCCAGTTGGTTGACAAAGGTAAAAGGCCCTTCTCCAGCGTCTTCTAAAAGCTCATTTCAATCACAGTTGAAATCACAGCTTGAGGAAATGAGCAAGGGAAGAAAGAAGATGTTTAAGGATTTAAAGAATAAGGAGAATCATTCAGATGAATGAATTCATGGAGTTTTTTAATAGTAGTTCTGCTGATAATGTATCGACAAGCGTAAAGCTGCTATTATTATTTACCGTCCTTTCACTGGCACCCAGTATTCTGATATTAATGACATCTTTCACCCGGATCATGATTGTCCTGTCCTTTGTCAGAACTTCTCTCGCCACTCAGCAAATGCCACCCAACCAGGTATTGATTGGAATTTCATTATTTCTTACGTTCTTTATCATGGCTCCAACTTTTCAAGAGGTAAACGATGAAGCATTGACCCCTCTTTTTAATGAAGAGATTAATCTTGAAGAAGCTTACGAAAAGGCTTCGATTCCGTTTAAAGAATTTATGAGTAAGCACACAAGACAAAAGGATCTAGAGTTGTTTTTACAGTATTCCGGGGCAGAACGGCCGGAGTCTGTGGAAGACATACCTCTTACATCCCTAGTGCCGGCATTTGCGTTAAGTGAAATCAAGACGGCTTTTCAAATAGGATTTATGATCTTTATTCCTTTCTTAGTCATCGACATGGTGGTAGCAAGTGTCTTGATGTCCATGGGGATGATGATGCTCCCTCCTGTAATGATTTCCTTGCCGTTCAAGATTTTACTGTTTGTGTTAGTGGATGGCTGGTATTTAGTAATAAAATCTCTTTTACAAAGTTTCTAAGTAGGTGAGCTTCAATGAATGCTGAATCTGTTATCGCAATAGCGGAGCGTGGAATATATGTAACCCTCATCGTTTCAGGTCCATTACTGCTGCTGGCCCTCGTAGTCGGGTTGGTCGTCAGTATTTTTCAAGCAACAACACAAATACAAGAACAAACCCTTGCGTTTATACCTAAGATTGTGGCGGTCTTGATCGGAATTGTTTTCTTTGGCCCTTGGATGTTAACGAAGCTTGTGACGTATACCTCACAAATCTTTTCGGATTTAACAAGGTTCGTAGGGTAAGAGAATGGAAGAACTTGTACCTATTCTATCGGTATACTTACTTGTGTTTGTAAGGGTTTCGGCTTTTTTTGTTACAATGCCCCTGTTTTCATACCGTAATATACCTGCACAGCATCGGATCGCTTTCTCGCTTGTACTCTCATGGGTGATGTATTACACGATTGATTCTGCGGCATTTGAAATCAACGGACAATACTTTTTATTGATTATGAAAGAAGCCATGATCGGTCTTCTCATTGGCTTTGTTGCCTATATGATCGTTACGGCCATTCAGATAGCAGGAGGATTCATAGATTTCCAGATGGGGTTTGCCATAGCCAATGTAATCGACCCTCAAACAGGAACCCAAAGCCCCTTGATGGGTCAATATTTATATACCTTTGCGCTTCTTTTGTTGCTTGCCCTGGATGGACATCATTTACTACTGGACGGAATTTTCTATAGTTATCAATTGATTCCCATCGATAGCCCTTGGATTCCATTTGGAGATGAGAGATTAATTGATTATGTTATTTCTTCCTTTAATTCAATGTTTATCATTGCCTTTCAAATGTCGATTCCGGTGGTTGCAACATTATTTTTAGTAGATGTGGCTTTGGGCATTGTCGCCAGGACGGTTCCACAATTAAACGTCTTTGTCGTTGGGTTTCCCATTAAGATTGCCGTTGCCTTTATCGTGTTATTTATTGTAATGGGTGTGATGTTTGCTGTCATGCAGCAGCTATTTGAGATGATGTTTGTAACCATGAGAGATTTAATGAGAATAATTGGAGGCACATAAATTGCAGTGGCTAACATTAGACCTACAGTTTTTCAGTGGGGAGAAAACAGAGAAAGCAACTCCGAAAAAGAGGGATGACGCCCGGAAAAAAGGACAAACAGCAAAAAGTCAGGATGTGAATACAGCAATCATCCTTCTTGCCGTTTTTTTATTCCTTACATTCAGTGCTTCTTATATTGGAAATATTGTGTTCGATCTCTTTAATCAAACCTTTCAGGAATATATGCTGATGGAACTGACAGAGAATACAGTTCAAGTCATAACCATGGATATTATGAAAGAGCTTGCGTTACTTCTCGGACCGATTATGTTAGTGGCCTTACTTGCCGGATTGTTTTCGAATTATATTCAAGTAGGAGTCATGTTTACCACTAAACCGCTGGAGCCGAAGCTTGAAAAGATTGATCCGATTAAAGGGTTCAAGCGTATCTTTTCTTTAAGAGCAATCGTTGAACTATTAAAATCCATTTTAAAAATTTCATTTGTTGGGGCAATCACCTTCGTCATTCTCTGGATGAATATTGATCAAGTGTTAAGCTTATCGTTTAAATCAGTGGGGGATTCATTAGCAACGATGGCGAGCTTGACTGTGCAAATGGGAATCGCTGCTTCACTTGCGCTACTATTCTTATCTCTATTCGATTTTCTTTATCAGAAATATGATTTTGAAAAAAATATTCGAATGTCAAAGCAGGATTTAAAAGATGAACATAAAAACATCGAGGGCGACCCACTAATTAAATCCAAAATTAAGCAAAGACAGCGTGAAATGGCTATGAGACGCATGATGCAGGAAGTTCCTGAAGCAGATGTAGTAATTACAAACCCTACTCACTTTGCCATTGCTCTTAAATACGATGAGAATAAAATGGATGCGCCTTATGTAGTGGCAAAAGGCGTTGATTATCTAGCACAGAAGATTAAATATATCGCCAATGAAAACGATGTGGTTATGGTGGAAAATCGGCCCTTAGCCCGGTCCCTATATGACTCGGCTGAAATAGGCGATGCAGTACCTGAAGAATTTTTCAAAGCAGTTGCAGAAATTTTAGCTTATGTTTACCGAATAAAAAATCAAATGTAAGCAGTTAGGAGAGAAACAATGTCAGCAAGAGATTTATCCGTACTAGCCAGTGTCATATTAATCGTTGCCATGCTTATCATCCCGTTCCCATCCTGGTTATTAAGCTTACTGATCATCGTTAATATTTCACTTGCACTCCTTGTACTCCTAACCTCGATGAATATGAATGAGCCATTGCAATTTTCTATATTTCCTTCCCTATTATTATTGTTAACACTTTTTCGATTAGGTCTAAATGTTTCCACAACGAGATCAATCCTTAGTAAGGGTGAAGCAGGGGACGTTGTGGAAACCTTTGGAACATTCGTTGTAGGGGGAAATATTCTCGTCGGTCTCGTAGTATTCATCATCCTCATCGTGATCCAATTTATTGTCATAACAAAAGGATCTGAGCGTGTGTCCGAGGTTGCGGCAAGATTTACCCTTGACGCAATGCCCGGTAAGCAGATGAGTATAGATGCCGATTTGAATGCCGGGATGATTTCAGAGCATGATGCCAGAAATCGTCGGGAAAAAGTAGGGCGGGAAGCAGATTTCTATGGTGCCATGGACGGGGCATCCAAGTTTGTTAAGGGAGATGCCATAGCTGGTATTGTCATTGTCATGATCAATTTAATCTTCGGTATTATAATCGGCATGACACAACAAGGGCTTCCTATTGCCGAAGCGGCAACCCGTTATTCTTTACTGACAGTCGGAGATGGAATCGTCAGTCAGATTCCTGCCCTGTTGATTTCAACAGCCACGGGCATCGTGGTAACAAGAGCCGCATCTGAAGGGAACCTGGGACAGGATATCATGAATCAGCTACTTGCTTATCCTGCGATGCTATATGTAGCAGCCTTCACGATCTTCATGCTGGGTGTAGCAACTCCTATTCACGATATCTTAACCATTCCAGTGGCAGCCTTATTAGCGATAGGGGCTTACATGCTTTCAAGGTCACCTAAGGAAACTGAATCCGACATGATGGAAATGGAAGAGGAAGTAGAGCAGGATGAAATGAAAAGTCCGGAGAGCGTCGTGAACTTACTGAATGTGGATCCGATTGAATTTGAGTTCGGCTATGGTCTGATTCCCCTTGCCGATACGAATCAGGGAGGAGATCTCCTTGACCGGATTGTGATGATACGCCGTCAATTAGCGATAGAGCTGGGGCTGGTCATACCTGTAGTAAGGATCCGGGACAACATACAACTTCAACCGAATGAATATCGTTTGAAAATTAAAGGCAATGAGATGGCCCGTGGAGAGCTTTTGCTTGATCATTATTTAGCCATGAGTCCAGGTGTGGAGGATGACTCGATCGAGGGAATTGATACGATCGAGCCATCATTCGGTCTTCCGGCTAAGTGGATTTCAGAAGATATGAAAGAGCAGGCAGAAATATTCGGATATACAGTTGTGGATCCGCCGTCAGTGGTGTCCACCCACATAACCGAAATGATTAAAACAAATGCTCATGAACTACTTGGCAGGCAGGAGACGAAACAGCTCATTGATCACCTGCAGGAATCCTACCCGATATTAGTGGAAGAAGTGACGCCGAATCCTTTAACAGTAGGTGAAGTACAAAAAGTATTAGCCAAGTTGTTAAAGGAAAATGTGTCTATCAGAAATTTGCCGATTATTTTTGAAACACTTGCTGATTATGCCAAAATGAGTTCAGATACAGATCTTTTAGCTGAATATGTCCGGCAATCGTTGGCAAGGCAAATTACCAGTCAATATGTTCAAGGAGATGCTTCCTTAAAGGTTGTGACTATGTCAGGAAAGGTTGAAAAATTGATTGCCGACGCCATTCAACAAACGGAACATGGAAATTATTTATCAATGGATCCAAACGATTCTCAAGGAATCCTGGAGGCAGTCGCATCACAAATGGAGCAGTTGTCTCTTATGGAGGAGTCACCGATCATTCTGTGTTCCCCAGCTGTGAGAATGTACGTAAGACAATTGACAGAGAGGTATTTCCCACAAGTGCCTATCATTTCATATAACGAATTAGAAGCAACTGTAGAAGTACAAAGTTTAGGGGTGGTGAATGTCGGATGAAAGTAAAGAAATATGCAGCACCTTCCATGAATGAGGCAATGAAAAAGGTTAGAGCTGAATTAGGGGATGATGCTGTCATCCTAAACTCTAAAGTAGCGTATACGGGTGGATTTATGGGGTTATTTAAAAAGAAGATGATAGAGGTCATCGCTGCCATCGATCCAGAGGTTGAGATTGAAAAGATGGAAATGAATAAGATGAAAGCCGCATCTGCACCAATCGTTCCTACTTCCGATCCTTCCGAAAAAAAATACGACGGTCCTAATCGGTCGGTAGAGTCAGAATTAAAAGAACTAAAACACATGATTTCTACCATGAAATCAAAAAATCAATTCCAGAATTACTCTGAAGATATTCAAGAAATCTTGTTATATCTTAAAAATCATGATGTGAGTGACCCAACACTCTTCCAACTTGGTGACTATCTTGAAGGAAGGATCAAGGGTGGTTTTCTTCCAGGGAATAATCGAAATGAATGGGCCCGACAGGAAGTCACGTATTTTCTTAATGCTCTTCTGGAGGAAATCTCTTCAGGCGGTATGAGTTACAAGAAGAAATATATTAACGTAGTTGGCCCTACAGGTGTGGGTAAAACAACTACTTTAGCAAAAATGGCTGCTGAGGCAGTCATTGAGAAACGGATGAAAATAGCTTTTATCACGACGGATACGTATCGCATTGCAGCGATCGAGCAATTAAAAACGTATGCCGGTCTGTTGAATGTACCAGTTGAAGTAGTCTATAAAATGGAAGACTTTAAAAAAGCAATCGATAAATTCCGGGACTATGACCATGTGTTCATTGATACTGCCGGCCGGAATTTCAGAGAAAAGAAATATGTAGAAGATTTGCGGGGAATTATCGACTTCAAGCATCACATGGAAACGTTCTTGGTTCTATCCCTGACCAGCAAGGAGCGGGATATGAAGGAAATCATTTCACAGTTTTCTTCTATTGACATTGATCGGTTCATTTTTACGAAATTGGATGAAACATCCAGTTATGGCTCTATGATCAACATGATGTCCGAGATGAAGATCGGTGCAGCCTATGTAACAATCGGTCAGGATGTACCTGAGGATATCACCGAGGTGAACATTGAAAAAATAGGTCATTTTCTAATGAAAGGATTTCGCTATGAGAGATCAAGCATATAACCTAAGGAGGAAAATGCTCTTAGATGACTCTCCTCCTGCTAAAACGATTGCAGTTGTAAGTGGAAAGGGTGGGGTCGGAAAATCGAATATCTCAACTAACCTTTCTATTTTGCTTGGTAGAGAAAATAAGAAAGTATTATTATTTGACCTTGATATCGGGATGGGAAACATTCATATATTACTGGGAAGTCATCATACCTACTCAATCATGGATTATATCGACGAAAAAGAATCGGATATCGACACGATTATTTGTGAAAATGTTCATGGTATTTCTTACATAAGCGGTGGGAATGGCCTGAAAGACATAGTGGAGTGGAAAGAGAAGCAGATAGAACGCTTCTTTGAAGTGTTAGAGTATGCAGTTCAAAAGTATGATTATATTCTTTTCGATATGGGGGCAGGTGCTACGAAAGAAACAATAGAGTTCCTCCTGGCCATGGATGAAATCATTGTAGTCACGACACCTGAACCTACTTCAATCACAGATGCCTACTCGATGATGAAATATATTTACTTGAGAGATCAAGAGAAAAAGTTCTATCTGACATGTAATCGGGCTGAATTCAAGAAGGAAGGCCTTGAAACGATTACTAGACTGCAAGAAACGATGAGGAAATTCCTGCATAAGGAGATTGTCTCTTTAGGGGTCTTACCCGAAGATTCAACGGTCAGGAAGGCGGTCATTCAACAAACCCCCTTAGTCGTTTCTTACCCTGCTTCAGCCATGACCTTAAGTCTGCGTACGATGTTGCATCAGCTTTCCGGGGGACAACCGGTGAGTAAACAAGCAGGTTTTTTAAAGAGTATGAAAAATTTATTTTTTGGGAGGTAAAAGTCCTGAATGAAAAAGGTTCTAGTTGTAGATGATTCAGCATTTATGAGAAAACTTATTAGTGATTTTCTAACAGCCTCAAAGCAACTAGAAGTGATAGGAATTGCAAGGAATGGTGAAGACGCAATCTCGAAAATTAATAAACTTCGTCCTGACGTCGTAACCTTAGATGTTGAAATGCCAAGGATGAATGGAATAGAAGCCTTAAGGCGGATTATGGGGGAATGTCCAGTTCCTGTCGTGATGCTCTCTTCCACAACCAGAGAAGGGGCAGAGGAGACTTTTAAAGCCATGGAACTGGGAGCTGTGGATTTTATCGCTAAACCTTCAGGGACCATATCATTGGACCTTCATAAAGTTCAAGATGAAATAGTTGAAAAAGTAGTCGCGGCAAGCAAGGTGAATATGACAAAGATGACCAAAACTTATGGGAAGAGAAAGAGGTCAGAATTAAAAGGATCAAGCAGACAAGCTAATGGGACAGAACTCACGACAGCTTCAGAAAGCAACTGGAGCATGAATTCACCGAAAATAATCCTAATTGGAACTTCAACAGGAGGTCCACGCGCTTTACAGCAGGTGCTGACTGAATTACCACCTAACCTGGATGCACCAGTTGTAGTGGTGCAGCATATGCCGCCTGGTTTTACCAGATCACTCGCCAATCGGTTAGATGGTCAGTCAGTCATTAAAGTGAAGGAAGCGGAACATGAAGAAATCCTTCAAAAAGGAACAGCATATATAGCACCTGGTGGTTTTCATACAAAGGTTGTTGAGTTTGGATCACAATTATCCATTCATCTTTCAAAGGAAGAAGCACCAAGGAATGGTCACAGACCTTCCGTTGACATATTGTTCGAATCCGTAAGCTTGATTCTAGACTATGGCAAAATTGCTGTCATTATGACCGGTATGGGTTCTGATGGCTCTGAAGGATTGATCAAGCTTAAAGAACGAGGCGAAGTGAGAGCCATTGCAGAATCTGAAGAATCTTGTATTGTGTTTGGAATGCCGAAATCGGCTATCGCGACAAATTTAGTGGACAGCGTGGAAACCATCGGGGATATTTCTCAAACCATTATGAAGTACATGTTGTAGAGAGGTGTGGTGCACATGGAATTGAGTCAATATTTAGAAGTTTTTATAGAAGAGAGTAAGGAAAATCTACAAACCTGTAATGAGCAATTACTGGAATTGGAGAAAAACCCTGAAAACCTGGCGATTGTTAATGAAATTTTTCGTTCAGCTCACACGTTAAAAGGAATGTCTGCAACGATGGGATACGAGGATTTAGCAAACCTTACCCATAAAATGGAGAACGTACTGGATGCTATTCGAAACGAAAAAATAAAAGTGACGCCAGAAATTTTGGATATTGTGTTTAAATCCGTTGACGACTTAGAAGCAATGGTGTTTTCTATCGCAGACGGCGGAGATGGGAAGCGGGACGTGTCAGAAGTAGTAACTCTCCTCCAAGCGATTGAAAAGGGTGAAGTTCTACAGTCAGCTAGTAATGAAGTTGCCGCATCCTCAGCCACCGAAATACATACATTATCCATGAAGTATGAAGCATTTGAACAAACCGTTATTCAGCAATCCTATGAACAGGGATTCCATTGCTTTGAAATCACCGTATCCTTGCGGGAGGATTGCCTTTTAAAAGCAGCAAGGGTTTATATGGTTTTTGAAGTGCTGGAACAAATCGGGGAAGTCATTAAGTCTTTCCCAACTGTAGATCAGCTGGAAGAAGAACAGTTCGATCATTCCTTTGTTGTAGCCGTTGTGTCAAAAGGGGATGCAAGTGGCATAGAAAAGAGTATACGAAAGGTATCTGAGGTTGAAGAAGTCACTGTACTGGAACTCACCTCTCATCATCTTCATGATAATGAAAATAATGCTAATGAGGAACAGCATAGAGAAGGTGTTGAAAAAGAAAGGGAAGAAATGATACCCAAAACAACAAGTAATCCATCAAAACAATCGAACCCTTCGAGCAAAACGATCCGTGTGAATATTGAACGCTTAGATGTGCTGATGAATTTGTTTGAAGAGCTTGTCATTGATAGAGGCAGACTGGAACAGATCTCTAAAGATTTGAATAACCCGGAATTAAATGAAACGGTTGAAAGAATGACACGGATTTCCGGAGACTTACAAAGCATCATTCTCAATATGCGGATGGTTCCTGTAGAGACGGTATTTAACCGCTTTCCACGCATGGTAAGGCAGCTTGCAAGAGATTTAAATAAGGAAATAGAATTAGAAATCATCGGGGCAGAGACCGAACTTGATCGTACGGTCATTGATGAGATTGGAGACCCTCTCGTCCACTTAATTCGAAACGCTTTAGATCACGGAATCGAAATGCCTGATGTTCGTACTAAAAATGGTAAGCCTGAACAAGGAACCGTCAAGCTGCGAGCCTATCATAGTGGAAATCATGTATTTATTGAACTAGAAGACGATGGTGCAGGAATAAATAAACAGCGGGTACTGGAAAAAGCGATTCAAAAAGGAATTGTATCAGAAGAAGTTGCGCAAACCTTATCGGATCGGCAAATCTATGAACTCATCCTGGCATCAGGCTTTTCTACTGCTGAGCAAATCTCGGATATCTCTGGTAGGGGAGTTGGCCTTGATGTCGTCAAAGCAACGATTGAGTCATTGGGCGGTTCAATAACAATCGACTCTACTGTTGGACAAGGCTCACTGTTTTCTATCCAATTACCATTAACCTTATCGATCATATCAGTCATGCTTGTTGAAATTGAAGCTGAGAAATACGCAATTCCACTTTCTTCGATCATAGAGACGGCCATAGTGAAAAAAGAAGAGATGATGAACGCACATAATCAAAGAGTGATTGATTTCAGAGGCAAGATTGTACCATTGTTATTCCTCAAGGATGTTTTCGAAGTTCCTAAAGATTCAAAGGATGAGGACTTATATTCTGTCGTGGTTGTCCGTAAAGGTGAAAAGATGGCAGGGTTAGTGGTAGATTCCTTTATTGGTCAACAGGAAATTGTTCTAAAATCATTAGGGAATTATCTGCACGATGTATTCGCTATTTCCGGTGGCACTATATTGGGGGATGGAAAGGTAGCGCTGATTGTTGATTGTAATGCGTTGATAAAATAGGAGGTAAGGGAAATGAGTGTAGTATCAGAGACGATGGAAGACCTAAAGCTTATCGTATTTCAATTGGTGGATAAGGAATATGCGATTCCCGTCAATCAGGTTCGGTCAATTGAGAAGCTGCAATATATTACGAGAGTGCCTGGAATGCCTTCCTATGTTAGGGGAGTAATAAATTTACGTGGTGTCGTAACTCCCATTATCGATTTAAGAAGCCGATTTGGTTTATCCTCTTCAGATTCATCAGAAAGCACCCGTTTGATTATCGTTGGTTCAGAGGATAAAGAAGTAGGATTGATCGTAGATTCAGCAAATGATGTGTTAGATGTAGCGAGAGAAATGATTGAACCGCCGCCACAAGTTGTCGGAATAATGGAGGCAGAGTACATTGGTGGAGTAGTCAAGCAGAACAAACGTTTGTTGATCCTGCTCCATCTTGACAAAATTCTGGAATCCATTTAAGGGGGTCAGATACGAATGGGATATGAAAAGAAAATATCGTCAATGCACTTGGATATTTTGAAAGAAATCGGAAATATTGGAGCGGGTCATGCTGCAACTGCCCTCTCCACTCTACTGGGTAAGAAGATTGATATGAAGGTGCCCAGTGTGCAGGTTGTTACATTCGATGAAATGATGGAGATGGCAGGGGGACCGGATAATGTGGTCGTAAGTGTATTCTTAAGGATTGAAGGGGAAGCACCGGGAAGCATGTTTTTTTTGTTGCCTCTTGAACAAGCCTCTATTTATATTCGGACCATGATACAGGATCGTTCCTTTTCATTTAGTGAACCGCCGTATTCAGAATTAGGATTATCAGCTATGCAAGAGTTAGGTAATATTCTCTCAGGTTCTTATTTGTCGTCCCTATCTGACTTTACGAATCTTAAGCTATTACCTTCAGTCCCCGCTTTATCGGTAGATATGGCCGGAGCCATCATCGGTTTCGGATTACTTGAAATTTCTCAGGTAAGTGATTATGCGATTGTTATAGATACTGCCTTGAAAGAAGAAGAATTTCAGAAATCAGAAAGTGTGAAAGGTCATTTCTTCCTCTTACCCGATCCGGATTCATTTGAGGTCATCTTTCAATCACTTGGTGTGAAGTTATGAATGCTTTACACACCGTGGTAAAGGTGGGGATTGCAGATATGAATATCGTGGGTAATGGAAGTTCAATTCGCACATCGGGCTTGGGTTCTTGCATTGGAGTTGTACTATACGATGACCTTATCAAATTGGCAGGTATGGTCCACGTTATGCTCCCCCATTCTACGATAGGGAAAGAGCCGTTGATGAACTTAGCCAAATACGCAGACACGGGAATAGAGGAACTCATTCGACAACTGGGAATACGGGGAGCGAATATGGGGAGACTTAAGTGCAAAATGGCGGGAGGTGCACAAATGTTTCAATTTCAGGCAAAAAGCGATGTGATGAGAATAGGTCCGAGGAATGCGGATGCAGTTAAGGTGGCCCTCTTGAAGCATCGAGTTCCGATTGTAGCAGAGGACATTGGTGGTAATAAAGGGAGAACCATTGAATTCTTCACATCGACTGGAATCCTTCATGTTCGCACAGTTAATGAAGGAACTAAGGAATTGTGAGTATACGTTCAGTTTCAAAAAGTTCGTTTGCTCATACTCAAGGTGTTTTATACTTTAAAGTAGATTTCAAGAAAGAAAATAGTAAGCAAGGAGGATACTTATGTCTCAGCAACCCCCTCGAACAGATGAACAACTATATTGGGAGAGATGGATAAACAGTCGTGATACCCGGGCAGGTGACATGTTAGTGAAAAAGTATATGCCACTTGTGTCGTATCATGTTCAGCGAATTTCCGTTGGGCTGCCAAGAAACGTCTCGAGAGAAGATATAAAGAGTCTTGGGTTGATGGGATTACTGGATGCACTTCAGAAGTTTGATCCAACGAGAGATCTAAAGTTCGATACATATGCTTCCTTCAGAGTACGGGGAGCAATTCTTGACGGACTAAGAAAAGAAGACTGGCTTCCGCGATCAACAAGGGACCGGGCGAAAAAAATTGAAGCCAAAACAGTGGAACTCGAACAAATTTTATTGCGACACGTGACGGCTGAGGAAGTGGCTGCTTCGTTAGAAATCGCTCCGGAAGAAGTTTACCAAACGACCAATGAACATTTCTTTGCCAATATTCTTTCCATGGATGAGCAACTAACCGATGATGATCATGAATCTCAGAGCTATTCTATTAAAGATGATAAGACGATCTCTCCTGAAGAAGAAGTGTTGAAGGGTGAAAAAGTATCGGAGTTAGAGAAAACGATTCTAACCCTCTCTGAAAAGGAACAGCTTGTATTAAGCTTATTCTACAAAGAAGAATTAACGTTAACGGAAATCGGGGAAGTCATGAAACTATCAACATCGCGTATTTCACAAATACATTCCAAGGCCATCTTTAAACTGCGCAATTTATTAGGCTCTTGACCCTCTCGATTGACAGAACAGTAAATGAGCCAAACCAATAGATGTTGATGGACTGTTCCGACGAAATGCAGTTTAAGGGGGCAGTCCTTTATAGTTTTAAGAAAGACTAAAATCAAACTAAACTAAGGTGATTTCATGGTAACATTCCTGCTTTTTATATCTTTTCTTCTTAATATCGTTGCATTGCTGGCAATCGTCATTTTATACTCAAGGCAAAATCGTTTTCTTAACATGGAAAAAGAACAAAAGAAAATGATCAAGGAATTGGAAGAGGTCATCTCTACTTATCTGATCGAAATGAAAGAAGAGAATGAAGAGTTCATGCGTACATTTAATCAACATGCTAAAAGTGAAAAACGTATCACTGACAATACGGATGATGAGAATGTAAACAGTTCCCCGCTTCAAACCAATCCCAAGTGGTCAGGAGCAGGATATAAGCAAGCTTCAAAGGCCTATCAGCAAAAATTAACACCACAAATGGGAGCCGGCGAAAAAAAGTTTGAGGTGCAACCAACAGTAAAAACCAATGAAGATCCCTTTCTTCAACAGGTTCTCTCACTAAAGAGAGAAGGATTGACCGTAGAAGAAATAGCTCAAACTGTCGGAAAAGGTCAAACAGAAATTGAGCTTCTTTTAAAATTTCGTCAAATTATGTAGGAAGTTCTTGATTGGTCTGAATAGGTATGCTATAGTATTCATGGTGTGATTACACACGTTTCTCGATTGAGGTAGATGGTGCTATTTTTGATAAATAGTTTCTACTACAAGATGACGGAAACGGAGGAGAAAACAAAAACCATTTAGGAGGAAACACACATGTCAGTAATTTCTATGAAACAATTGCTAGAAGCTGGTGTACATTTCGGACACCAAACCCGCCGTTGGAACCCAAAAATGAAGAGATACATCTTCACTGAGCGTAACGGCATCTACATCATCGACCTTCAAAAAACAGTTAAAAAGGTTGAAGAAGCTTATAACTTCGTTAAAGAATTAGCTGGTAACGGCGGTAAAGTTCTTTTCGTCGGTACGAAAAAGCAAGCACAGGAGTCTGTTAAAGAAGAAGCAGAACGTGCAGGTATGTACTACATCAACCAACGTTGGTTGGGTGGAACTCTTACTAACTTCGAAACAATCCAAAAGCGTATTTCCCGTCTTAAAGAAATTGAAAAAATGGAAGAGGACGGAACGTTTGAAGTACTACCTAAGAAAGAAGTAGTACAACTTAAAAAAGAACATGAACGCTTAGTGAAATTCTTAGGCGGAATCAAAGATATGAACACGCTACCTGATGCATTATTCATCATCGATCCTCGTAAAGAGCGTATCGCAGTAGCTGAAGCTCGTAAACTTCATATCCCTATCGTGGGTATTGTTGATACAAACTGTGATCCGGACGAAATCGATGTAGTTATTCCTGCGAATGACGATGCGATCCGTGCAGTTAAGCTTCTTACAGGTAAAATGGCAGATGCTATTTTAGAAGCTAAGCAAGGTGAAGAAGCAGCTGTAGCAGCTGAGTAATGAATGAAAGGTGATAAGAGGGTTTACCCTTATCACCTTTTTTTAAAGAGTATTCACATTTACTGTCCTCAATTATAGAGACAGTACATTTTTGACTCTCACCTATTGGTGACATAGTCTACATAGTTAATCTAAGGAGGAAACCCACTATGGCAATTACTGCACAAATGGTTAAAGAACTTCGTGAAAAAACTGGCGCTGGAATGATGGACTGTAAAAAAGCGTTAACAGAAACTGATGGAGATATGGACAAAGCAATTGACTTTTTACGTGAAAAAGGAATTGCGAAAGCAGCTAAGAAAGCTGACCGTATCGCAGCAGAAGGTACTACTTACATTGCGAGCGAAGGAAACACTGCAATTATTCTTGAAGTAAATGCAGAAACAGATTTCGTTGCGAAAAACGAAAACTTCCAAAACCTTGTAAAAGAATTATCTGACCACTTACTTGCTAACAAACCAGCTTCTGTTGAGGAAGCTCATGAGCAAAAAATGACAAATGGTTCAACTGTAAGTGAATTCATCAATGCTGCTATCGCTAAAATCGGAGAAAAAATCACTCTGCGTCGTTTTGAAATCCGTACTAAAGATGATAACGCTGCTTTCGGTGAATACCTGCACATGGGTGGCCGTATCGCTGTTCTAACAGTGGTTGAAGGTACTACAGATGCTAATGTTGCGAAAGACGTTGCTATGCACGCTGCAGCATTAAATCCTAAATATGTTTCACGTGATCAGGTTTCTGCTGAAGAAGTAGAGCGTGAGCGTGAAGTACTTAAGCAACAAGCATTAAATGAAGGAAAACCTGAAAACATCGTTGAAAAAATGGTGGAAGGTCGCCTTGGGAAATACTTCGAGGATATCTGTATCTTAGATCAAACATTCGTTAAGAATCCAGATCAAAAAGTACGTCAATACCTTGAAGCAAATAAAGCTACTTTAACTGACTTCACCCGTTACGAAGTAGGAGAAGGTCTTGAGAAGCGTCAAGAAAACTTCGCTGAAGAAGTAATGAACCAAGTAAACAAATAAGATCAGCTAAAGTTAAACATCTATAAGTAGGGAACACCTAGCGTGTTCCCTATTTTTCAAGAAAAATTCTATTTTATGGAGGTTCCCATGGGCGTTCCAAAATACAAACGTGTCGTTCTGAAACTTAGTGGAGAAGCATTAGCAGGTGATGATGGCTTCGGAATCAATCCTTCTGTCATTAAAAATGTTGCAGAAGAAGTAAAAGAAATTGCTGAACTTGATGTTGAAGTGGCAGTTGTAGTTGGTGGAGGTAATATCTGGCGTGGTAAGATAGGTAGTGAAATGGGCATGGATCGTGCATCTGCAGACTATATGGGGATGCTTGCTACCGTTATGAACTCTTTAGCCCTTCAAGACAGCCTTGAACAGCTGGGTATTGAAACAAGAGTTCAAACATCGATTGACATGCGTCAGGTGGCAGAGCCTTATATTAGACGAAGAGCGATCCGCCACTTAGAGAAGAAACGTGTTGTGATTTTTGCAGCAGGTACTGGAAATCCTTACTTCTCGACAGATACAACTGCCGCACTTAGAGCAGCTGAAATCGAAGCAGAAGTGATCCTTATGGCTAAGAACAACGTAGATGGAGTATATTCAGCAGATCCTAAGAAGGACGAAACGGCTGTTAAATATGAAGAACTTTCCTATTTAGATGTTCTGAAAGAAGGTTTAGCTGTAATGGATTCAACAGCTTCTTCCCTTTGTATGGACAATGATATTCCACTTATTGTATTCTCTATTATGGAGGATGGGAATATTAAGAGGGCCATCACTGGTGAGAATATAGGTACAATCGTTAGGGGGAAATCATAATGCCAAATACGATCATTGCAAATGCAAAAGAAAGAATGACAAAAGCAATTCAAACATTTTCTCGTGAGTTAGCAAGTATCCGTGCCGGTAGAGCTAACGCATCACTACTTGATAAGATCACAGTTGATTATTACGGTGCACCAACACCTGTGAATCAATTAGCGGGAATTTCCATTCCAGAGGCTCGTATGCTTGTAATCCAACCTTATGACAAATCTGCTTTAGGTGATATTGAGAAGGCGATTTTGAAATCAGATCTTGGAATTACACCTACCAGTGATGGGAATATTATCCGAATCGTAGTTCCTGCCTTAACGGAAGAACGTCGTAAAGAACTCGTGAAGCTTGTGAAAAGAGAAGCTGAAGATGCAAAAGTGGCGATTCGTAACATCCGTCGTGATGCAAATGACGATCTTAAGAAGAAAGAAAAGAGCGGAGACATAACAGAAGATGATCTTCGTGGATACTCTGATGATGTTCAAAAAGCAACAGACGAGAGCATTGTCAAGATCGATGGCATTGCCAAAGATAAAGAACAAGAAATGTTAGAAGTTTAATGATCATATTCTAATCCTAAGGGACTGACCTATAAGTGAACTCATATTCCTTATGGGACAGTCCCTTTGTTTATGCTTGTTTAGAGTATGCGTAATGATAGCAAGCTTCTCGTATTCTCTGATAGAACGTTTATATTAGTTGTGATGGGGCGGAACAACTTCGTATAAAACGTTCAAGATACCTATATGAATATACATAATCTATTTTCTTGAAGATATCTTCCTTATTTTTTGATATGATAGTAAGGGTAAATATTTTTTGGATTGTTGGTGGAGGATTTTTTATGCTAAACAAGCTTAAGCAATGGAAACGACAGCAAACTTCCGAGGAAGTGGATGATCGATTTCAAGAATTAATAAAACACCCTATTCCGGGTCATATAGCAATTATTATGGATGGTAATGGACGATGGGCCAAAAAAAGGGCATTGCCCAGAGTGGCCGGACACCATGAAGGCATGAAATGTGTGCGGAGAATCACTAAATTGGCAAACGAACTAGGTGTAGAGGCCTTAACACTCTATGCTTTTTCAACTGAGAACTGGAAACGCCCAAAAATGGAAGTTGAGTTTCTGATGAAGTTGCCAGAGGAATTTCTAGGAACTTTTCTGCCTGAATTGGTAGAAGAAAATGTTCAAGTTAAAATGATGGGTTCTCCTGATGCACTGCCGAACCATACGAAGAAAGCCGTCACGAAAGCGATGGAAGCTACGAAGCATAATAACGGACTAATATTAAACTTTGCTTTAAATTATGGCAGCCGCTCAGAAATTATAGATTCCATGAAGCATGTCTTAAAAGATGTTCAGAATGGAATACTAGATGAGAACCAATTAAATGAAGAAGTGTTTTCGAGTTACTTGATGACGAAAGATTTAAAAGATCCAGACCTGCTTATTCGAACGAGTGGAGAAATCCGCTTAAGTAACTTTATGCTATGGCAATTAGCTTATACAGAGTTCTTTTTTACAGACGTACTGTGGCCGGATTTCGGCAAAGAGCATTTAATAGAAGCAATTGAAGCATATCAAGGTCGTTCAAGAAGATTTGGTGGGTTACAAAGCGAGGAATCCTAATGAAACAAAGAATTATTACAGCAGTGGTAGCTGCAGCGATATTTTTACCGATCATCATTTTTGGTGAAACACCATTTATTATTTTAATGTATCTTATTGCTTCAATCAGTTTATATGAGGCATTAAAGATGAGGGGGCAATGGATTTTTACCATTCCTGGTTTATTATCTCTGGCCCTTTTGTGGGTTTTCTTGATCCCAACCGATGCAATTGGGATCATAGCTGACTTTGGCTATTCCAAAATTGAAATGGCTTTTCTTGCCGTGCTGCTCTTTTTAACATATACAGTGGCAACCAAGAACCGTTACACATTCGATGATGTGGCATTTGCTCTATTAAGCATTTTATATGTAGGGATTGGATTCTATTACTTCATGGAGATCCGTTTGGATGAAGGAGTACAGTTTGTTTTCTATGCTTTATTTATTATATGGGCGACAGACTCAGGTGCTTATTTCATCGGAAGAGCGATGGGGAAAAAGAAGCTATGGCCTGAAATCAGTCCGAATAAAACCATTGAAGGTTTTGTAGGTGGGATCATTTGTGCCATCGTAGTCGGTGTCATCATGACATTCTTCACAGATCTTGATATGTCCATTCCCAAACTCATTATCGTGACTGGGATTCTTTCTGTCTTTGGACAAGTGGGAGACTTAGTCGAATCTGCCTTGAAAAGACATTACAAAGTAAAAGATTCTGGTCATTTATTACCTGGACATGGTGGAATGCTTGATCGTTTTGATAGTTTATTATTTGTATTTCCCCTTCTTCACTTTCTTTTATAAAAAAGGTAGAAGGCTTCTAGCGGGAGGAGTGTAGTATTGAAAAAGATCAGCTTAATGGGGGCTACGGGTTCTATTGGAACACAATCCCTTGATGTAATTCGGGAGCATCCTGAAGAATTCAAACTGACAGCTATGTCTGTTGGCAGAAATATAGAAGAAGCAAGAAAAGTGATTGGAGAATTCAATCCTCAGTTGGTTTCTGTTCAGAATAAAGAAGATGCTGAATTATTAGCCAAAGAGGTACCTTCTTCCATTAAGGTCCTGTATGGGGAAGAAGGTCTTGTGGAGGTGGCCTGTCATCAGGAAGCTGACATACTCGTTAATGCAGTGCTGGGAAGTGTGGGACTCTATCCTACACTGCAGGCCATAGAGGCAGGAAAAATGATAGCCATCGCCAATAAGGAAACTCTTGTAACAGCTGGACACCTGGTGATGGAAGCGGCCCGGAAAAAGGGCAGCACTCTATTACCTGTTGATAGTGAACATTCTGCTATCTTCCAGGCTCTCCAGGGAGAACAAGATAAGAACATTGAAAAATTGATCATTACAGCTTCCGGGGGCAGCTTTAGAGACCGTACGAGAGAAGAATTAGTTGGTGTCACGGTTAAAGAGGCTCTGAATCATCCTAACTGGTCAATGGGAGCGAAGATCACCATCGACTCTGCTTCTATGATGAACAAGGGATTAGAGGTTATTGAAGCACATTGGTTATTTGATATTCCTTATGATCAAATTGATGTTGTACAACATAGGGAAAGCATCATCCACTCGATGATTCAATTCCATGATTCATCTGTGATGGCTCAATTGGGGACACCTGATATGCGTGTGCCGATTCAATATGCTTTAACATATCCGGACAGGTTTCGAAGACCAGGTAATAGATTGGACTTAGTTGAAATGGGTAAGCTTCATTTTGAGAAAATGGATTTAAATCGATTCCGATGTCTGGCATTTGCATATGAAGCTGGTCGGATTGGCGGTAGTATGACAACTGTTTTAAATGCTGCAAATGAAGCGGCTGTTGCCTTGTTCCTGGATAATAAAATATCATTCCTTGATATTGAAACGTATATTGAAAAGGCCTTGAATTCCCATCAAGTGATACATAGACCTGACCTTGAAACCATACATGAGATTGATCGACAGACTCGACAACTCGTTTCAAGTTGGTTGTAGAGTACTTGGGCATGTTTACATGATCTGTAACGTAGTATGATAGTGGACGTGTTTGCCTGGACTTTAAACATTTAGATCTGTTACCGACAGGTTATAAAAAAGGTGGTTTTTTATTTGCAAACGGTGATTGCCTTTGTTGTTATTTTTGGAGCTTTAGTCTTTTTCCATGAGCTTGGACATTTAATTTTTGCTAAGCGTGCAGGCATCCTATGCCGTGAATTCGCCATTGGATTTGGTCCTAAAGTGTTTTCTTACAAAAAGGATGAAACAACCTATACGATTCGCTTACTGCCTCTTGGGGGCTTTGTGCGGATGGCCGGGGAAGATCCGGAAATGGTCGAGTTAAAGGCTGGACATCGGGTTGGTCTTGTACTCGATCAGGATGAAAATATAAGAAAAATTGTCTTGAATAACAAAGATCGATATCCGAACATTCGTGTCATTGAAGTAGAAGAAGCAGATTTAGAGCATAGACTACATATTCGTGGATACGAGGAAGATGAGGAGGAACTGAAAACCTTCTCGATCTCCAGGGATGCGGTGTTCATTGAAGATGGAGTGGAAACACAAATTGCACCTTGGGATCGGCAATTTGCGTCTAAATCTCTGCCTCAAAGAGCCATGGCCATTTTTGCAGGCCCTCTTTTTAACTTTATTCTAGCCTTCTTCATTTTCATCCTTGTGGGTCTATTGCAAGGGGTTCCAACGAATGATCCCGTTCTGGGCGAACTGACAGAAGACGGGGCAGCCAAAGAAGCTGGCCTTCAGGAAAATGACGTTGTTTTAAGTATAGACGGTAAAGAGATTTCAACATGGGAAGATATTGTTACAATCATACAGAAACACCCAGGGGATGAGCTGAGATTTAATGTGGATCGTAATGGCTCTAACACTGAGATTCCTGTCACACCTAAGCCTCAAGAAATAGAAGGGGAAGAAATAGGGATCATTGGAGTTCATAGCCCTGTTGAAAAGTCCCCTCTCAAAGTGGTGACCAATAGTGCACAACAAACCTATGAATGGACCAAAATGATTTTTGTTCTACTAGGAAAGCTTGTGTCCGGTGAGTTCTCAATCGATGCTTTATCAGGACCGGTCGGAATCTATCAGTCAACAGATGTTGTGGCTAAATCAGGTATATACTACCTGATGAGATGGGCGGCCATCTTAAGTATCAACCTGGGTATTATGAACCTTCTGCCAATCCCTGCCCTTGACGGAGGCAGACTTCTTTTCTTCGCTGTTGAAGCGGTAAGAGGAAAGCCAGTGGATCGCCAAATGGAAGGAATGGTCCATTTTGTCGGGTTTGCCCTCCTCATGGTTCTGATGCTCGTTGTTACATGGAATGACATTCAACGATTTTTCTTATAAAATTTAACGTATGAATCATGAACAGGCAGTTTCTCCCTCCAGAATAAAAAAAATGAGGGTGTTACTGCCTGTTAATTTAAGATAAAATAGTGAGAAGGAAATTCCCACACTACATAAATAATTTATATGGTAACTGAGGTGCTAATAGATGAAGCAACGTAATACATTCATCCCTACACTTAGAGAAACTCCGGCTGATGCAGAAATTAAGAGCCATCAGCTTCTCTTGCGTGCAGGATTTATAAGACAAAATGCCAGTGGTATTTATAGCTTTTTGCCATTGGGGAATAAAGTTTTAAAAAAAGTAGAAGAGATTATTCGTGAAGAACTGGATGCAGCGGGGGCTGTCGAAATGCTTATGCCTGCTCTTCAACCTTCTGAGCTCTGGAAAGAATCAGGACGTTGGGGAACGTATGGTCCAGAATTAATGCGAATGAATGATCGCCATGATCGCGAATTTGCCCTTGGAGCCACACATGAGGAAGTGATTACAAGTTTAGTCAGGGACGAAATTAAATCGTATAAGCGTCTGCCCCTTACGATGTATCAAATTCAGACTAAATTCCGTGATGAAAAGCGTCCACGTTTTGGTCTTCTTAGAGGAAGAGAGTTCATTATGAAGGATGCCTACTCATTTCATTCTTCCTTTGAAAGCCTGGACGAGACATACGATGCGTTATTTCAAGCGTATTCAAATATATTCAGCCGATGCGGGCTTAATTTCAGAGCAGTTATCGCCGACTCTGGAGCGATGGGTGGCAAGGATACGCATGAATTTATGGTGTTATCTGAAGTCGGAGAAGATACGATTGCATACTCCGATACATCCGATTATGCAGCGAATATAGAAATGGCAGAAGTGGTTGACTCCTATCAGAAATCGGATGAAGATATGCTTGATCTGGAAAAGGTTTCAACACCAGATAGTAAATCGATTGATGAAGTATCCTCTTTCCTATCCATGGAGAAAGCTCAGTGCATTAAGTCGCTGCTATTTAAAGTAGATGATGATTACGTACTGGTATTATCTCGTGGTGATCACGAAATTAATGATATTAAAGTGAAGAACCTTTTGAATGCAAGTGTGGTTGAATTAGCGACTGCAGAAGAAACGAAAGAGTTCATCGGATGTGAAATCGGATCGATTGGACCTTGCTCATTGGATAAAGAGGTAAGAGTTGTTGCCGATCACGCAGTTAAATACCTCCGCAACAGCGTTACCGGAGCAAACGAAGGAGGATACCATTTCATAAACGTGAATCCTGAACGTGATTTTGAGGTTTCTCAATATGCTGATCTTCGCTTTATTCAAGAAGGTGACCCTTCACCAGACGGAAATGGTAAGATCGTTTTCGCAAAAGGAATTGAAGTGGGACATGTATTCAAATTGGGGACAAGATATTCAGATGCTTTAGGTAGCTCATTCTTAGATGAAAATGGCCGATCTCAATCAATCATCATGGGCTGCTATGGCATTGGTGTATCACGTACCCTTGCAGCGGTTGCAGAGCAATTTAATGATGGTAATGGTCTGGTTTGGCCAACGAACCTTTCACCTTATGACCTTCACTTAATTCCAATTAATATGAAGGATGACGCACAGTCAAAACTCGCAAACGAATTATATGACTCATTAAAGGAAAATCGTTATGATGTATTAATGGATGACCGGGCTGAGCGTCCAGGTGTTAAATTCGCCGATTCAGACCTGATAGGACTTCCTATTCGTATAACAGTCGGGAAGAAAGCAGGGGAAGGCATCGTTGAAATAAAAGTAAGAAAATCAGGAGATATGCTGGAAGTGCACAAAGACGAGCTTCTACCAAAGCTCCAAGAACTATTCAAGACTCTTTCTTAAACATAAAAGGGCTCGACTTTGAAGGAGGCAATCCTTAGCTGTCAGCCCTTTTTCTACTGTAAATAACACGATTAGAAATGGGGGAAAAGAATCATGGAAGAAAAGCCCCTGGGCAAAAGAGAAAGGTTCCAACTGTTGCTAAAGCAATTAGGGTTAACAGAGGATGCCTTTGTAAAGTACTTTCAAAACGCTGAAATTGAAAAACTAGCGGTGTTTCGCAAGGAGAAGAAGTGGCATTTTTACTTTACTTTTGAGGAGATCATTCCGTGTAACGTGTGGAGTAAATTCTCAATTTCACTGCAAACATCCTTTAAACATATTGCAAACGTGGGATTTACCATTAAAGTGTTGAATACCCAAATCACAGAACAGCATATTTTAGATTATTGGCAGGACTGTGTGAAAGAAATCCAAGGGATATCACCGCCATTATTAAAATTATTAAATACTCAAAAGCCAAAAATCAATGGAAACAAAATCATTGTTCAGGCATCCAATGATACAGAAGCAACTCAGTTAAAGAGAAAATATGGTGACATGATCACCTCTACCTTCGAGAACTTCGGCTTCCCTAAACTGGTTCTGGATGCAGAAGTTAGTCAGGTCGAGGAACAGAGCAATGAGTATGAGAAATTTTTAGAAGAAAAGCTTAAAGAAGATCAAGAAAGAGCGAAACAGGCTCTTATTGAAATGGAAAAGGCTGAAAAAGAGGAAGCAAGTGATGCACCTAGTGGTCCATTCATGCTTGGTCTTACAATTAAAGATGATGCTGACTTCCGGAAGATTGAAGAAATTTACGATGAGGAACGAAGAATCGCTATCGAAGGATATGTCTTTGATTGTGAAACACGTGAATTACGAAGCGGTCGTACATTACTAACGTTTAAAGTAACGGATTACTCCAGTTCGATCCTGGTCAAAATGTTCTCGAGGGATAAAGAGGACGCTGCAATTATGAACATTATGAAAAAAGGTATGTGGGTTCGATGCCGTGGAAGTATTCAAAATGATACGTTCGTGCGTGACCTTGTGATGATTGCCAATGATGTAAACGAAATCAAACCTGTTCTGAGACTTGATACAGCCCCTGCCGATGAGAAAAGGGTAGAGCTTCACATGCACACACCCATGAGTCAGATGGATGCTGTATCTTCCGTATCAAGTTTAGTGTCTCAAGCAAAAAAATGGGGTCATAAAGCGGTTGCCATCACAGATCATGCCGTTGCACAATCGTTCCCTGAGGCGTATAGCGCAAGCAAGAAGAACGATATTAAACTGCTATATGGAGTAGAGGCTAATCTTGTAGATGATGGAGTACCAATTGCCTATAACGACCGGGATCTTCCTTTAGAAGATAGTACATTTATTGTCTTTGACGTTGAGACGACTGGACTTTCGGCAGTTTACGATACCGTCATTGAACTTGCCGCGGTGAAAATCAAGAATGGTGAGGTCATTGATAAATTTGAATCGTTTGCCAACCCTCATCATCCATTATCCGCTACTACCATTGAATTAACGGGGATCACAGATGATATGGTGCAAACGGCACCTGAAATAAACGATGTTCTTCACGACTATCATAAATGGGTAGGAGAAGATATATTAGTTGCTCATAATGCTTCCTTTGATATGGGGTTCTTGAATGCAGGGTATCAGAAAGCAGGACTCCCTAAAGCGACTAACCCTGTCATCGATACGCTGGAGCTTGCCAGACTATTGTATCCTCAATTCAAAAACCATCGTTTAAATACGTTAGCCAAGAAATTTGATATTGAACTGACCCAGCATCACCGAGCCATATATGATGCGGAAACAACTGGATACCTGTTATTGAAAATGCTGAAAGATGCCGTCGAAAAAGGAATCACCAATCATAATCAATTCAATGATTATATGGGGAAAGGCGATGCGTACAAGCGGTCAAGACCATATCACTGTACACTGATTGCTCAAACGGAAGAAGGTTTAAAGAACCTTTATAAACTAGTATCCATATCTCACATGAATTATTTTTTCCGTGTCCCGCGCATTCCCCGATCTCAGCTTCAAAAATATCGCACGGGAATTCTTGTTGGTTCAGGCTGTGATAAGGGCGAAGTGTTCGAAGGGATGATGCAAAAAGGGAAAGAAGAAGTTGAGGAAACGGCTCAATTCTATGATTACCTGGAAGTTCATCCAAAAGAAGTATATCAGCATTTAATAGAGTTGGATTTGGTGCAAAGTCAGAAGAACCTAGAAGATATCATAAAAAACATTGTGGATCTTGGTAAGAAATTGAATAAGCCTGTAGTGGCTACCGGTAACGTACATTACTTAAATGAGAACGACAAGATTTACCGGAAGATTCTCGTCGGTTCTCAAGGCGGTGCGAATCCGTTAAACCGACATGAACTTCCTGATGTTCATTTTAGAACAACGAATGAGATGCTGGATGCATTCTCTTTCTTAGGGAAAGAAAAAGCGAAAGAAATTGTTGTGGATAACTCCAATAAAATAGCCGATCTCGTAGACGTAATTAAACCAATCAGAGATGATCTTTATACGCCTAAAATTGAAGGGGCAGATGAAGAAATGCGGCGCATGAGTTATTCCATGGCAAAAAACATTTACGGAGAAGAGCTTCCTGAAATTGTAGAAGCGAGGCTGGAAAAGGAATTAAAGAGTATTATAGGGCATGGATTCGCAGTCATCTATTTAATTTCACATAAGCTCGTGAAAAAGTCATTGGATGATGGGTACCTTGTAGGATCCCGTGGATCAGTAGGATCTTCTTTTGTAGCCACGATGACAGAAATAACGGAAGTAAATCCTTTACCTCCCCACTATGTATGTCCATCTTGCAAGAAATCTGAGTTCTTTGATGATGGATCGGTAGGGTCCGGGTTTGATTTGCCTAATAAAGATTGTCCTGAATGTGGAATTCCTTATAAAAAGGATGGTCATGATATTCCCTTTGAAACATTCCTTGGATTTAAAGGAGACAAAGTCCCTGATATCGATTTGAACTTTTCAGGTGAATATCAGCCTAATGCTCATAACTATACGAAGGTTTTGTTCGGTGAAGACAATGTTTATCGAGCGGGTACAATCGGTACAGTGGCAGAAAAGACCGCCTACGGGTATGTAAAAGGGTACGCGAATGACCATCAGCTGCAAATCCGCGGAGCGGAAATCGATCGATTGGTAAGCGGGTGTACCGGAGTAAAAAGGACAACTGGTCAGCATCCTGGAGGTATCATTGTAGTCCCTGACTATATGGATATCTACGATTTCTCCCCTATCCAATTTCCTGCTGACGATTCAAGCTCGGAATGGAAAACAACACATTTTGATTTCCATTCTATTCATGATAATCTCTTAAAGCTTGATATCCTGGGGCACGATGATCCAACCGTGATTCGCATGCTTCAAGATTTATCTGGTGTAGACCCTAAAACCATTCCAACAGATGATCCTGAAGTAATGAAAATCTTCAGTGGGACGGAATCGCTCGGAGTGACAGAAGAACAAATCATGTGTAAGACCGGGACGCTCGGAATCCCGGAATTTGGTACACGATTTGTTCGTCAAATGCTTGAGGATACGAAACCGACTACATTTTCTGAGCTTGTTCAAATATCAGGTCTTTCGCATGGTACTGATGTATGGCTTGGCAATGCGCAAGAGCTTATCCATAATAATATTTGTAATCTGAGCGAAGTAATCGGTTGTCGTGATGATATTATGGTCTATCTCATCTATCAAGGACTCGAGCCTTCACTTGCCTTTAAAATCATGGAATTTGTACGTAAAGGGAAGGGACTCCAGGATGAATGGGTAGAAGAGATGAAGAAGAATGGGGTACCGGACTGGTATATTGATTCTTGTTTGAAGATCAAATATATGTTCCCTAAAGCACATGCAGCTGCCTATGTATTAATGGCTGTTCGTATTGCTTACTTTAAAGTGCATCATGCTCTCTTGTACTATGCTGCTTACTTCACCGTTCGTGCAGAGGATTTCGATATTGAAGCCATGGTGAGGGGATCACAAGCCGTCAGAGCTAAGATAGAAGAAATCAACAGCAAAGGCCTGGATGCATCTCCGAAAGAAAAGAACACGTTAACAGTATTGGAGTTGGCCCTTGAAATGTGTGAACGGGGATACAAATTCCAAAAGGTAGATCTGTATCGTTCACAAGCGGCTGAATTTGTTATAGATGGAGATTCATTGATCCCGCCGTTCAACTCGATTCCCGGGCTCGGGACGAATGCGGCCATCAATATTGTGAATGCAAGACAAGATGGCGAGTTTCTCTCTAAAGAGGATCTTCAACAAAGAGGTCGCGTCTCCAAGACAATTATCGAGTACCTGGATAATCACGGCTGCTTGGAAGCCTTGCCGGATAAGAACCAACTATCTCTATTCTAAGCTGATACCATGGGAATTGTTTGCATAAAAATGTTGATTATGGTATATTTTTATTGGAAATACTAAAGATAGCTCTAAAGGTAGAAGAGTGGGGTCGCACCCCACTCTTTCGTTATTACATGGAGATTTTTTGAACTATCATTTCTAGTCTTGGTGCAAGATTTTCATATAGACCAGGAGGTAAGTATGAGCAAAATAACAACACTTGTAGAAGAACTTGTTACACCAATCTTAGACGACATGTCTTTAGAACTCATTGACATGGAATATGTGAAAGAAGGTTCCAATTGGTTTCTTCGCGTATTTATTGACAAGGATTCAGGTGTGGACATTGAAGAATGCGGAATAGTAAGTGAAAGACTTAGTGAAAAGTTGGATGAAATTGACCCAATTCCTCATAATTACTTTTTAGAAGTTTCTTCACCGGGCGCTGAACGTCCTTTAAAGAAAGAAAAGGACTTTGAGAAGGCCATCGGCAAAAACGTTTATGTGAAAACATATGAGCCGTTGAACGGTGAAAAGGCCTTCGAAGGCACACTTCTTTCCTATACTTCAGACCAATTAGCATTGGAAGTAACCATTAAGACTCGAAAAAAGAAGGTTGAAATTCCAACAGATAAGATAGCTATCGCACGATTAGCTGTTACATTTTCATAGGAACTAACCGCACTATAAAGGGGGATGAAACCACCATGAGCACTCAGTTATTAGATGCTCTTACTGTTTTAGAGAAAGAGAAAGGCATTGCAAGAGATGTCATCATTGAAGCAATTGAAGCTGCACTTGTGTCGGCTTATAAACGAAATTTTAACCAAGCACAAAATGTCCGTGTAGACCTTAACCTTGAAACGGGTACGATGAGAGTCTTCGCTCGTAAAGAAGTTGTAGACGAAGTATTTGATTCCCGCCTTGAGATTTCTGTCGAGGACGCCGGGGAAATCAACCCTAGCTATGAGGTTGGAGACGTTGTTGAGTTGGAGGTTACACCAAAGGACTTTGGCCGAATCGCTGCCCAAACGGCTAAACAGGTTGTGACTCAACGAGTAAGAGAAGCTGAAAGAGGAATTATCTATTCCGAATTCGTGGATCGCGAAGAAGATATCATGACAGGTATCGTTCAACGTCAGGACAATCGCTTTATCTATGTGGCATTAGGTAAGATTGAGGCACTTTTACCTGTGAGTGAGCAGATGCCCAATGAAACTTATAAACCTCATGATCGCATTAAAGTGTTTATCACAAAGGTTGAGAAGACGACAAAAGGTCCTCAAATCTTTGTTTCAAGAACACACCCCGGATTACTGAAACGTTTATTTGAAATCGAAGTTCCTGAAATCTTTGATGGAACGGTAGAAATCAAATCTGTTGCACGTGAAGCCGGTGACCGATCTAAAATCTCTGTTCATGCAGAAAATTCAGAGGTAGACCCCGTTGGTGCTTGTGTAGGAACCAAGGGTGCGCGTGTGCAAGCAATTGTAAACGAATTAAAAGGTGAAAAAATTGACATCGTTCAATGGTCAGAAGATCCTGTAACATTCGTAGCCAATGCACTGAGTCCATCTAAAGTGCTGGATGTACAGGTAAATGAAGAAGATAAAGCAACAAGGGTAGTTGTTCCGGATTATCAACTTTCACTTGCAATCGGTAAACGTGGTCAAAACGCTCGCCTTGCAGCGAAATTGACAAACTGGAAGATTGATATCAAGAGTGAAACAGATGCACGTGAACTGGGATTATATCCTCGTGAAGATGCCTTCCTGCCTCAGGATGAAGAGGAAGAGTATGATAACGAACCTTTAAATATTGATTTCGAAAATCAAGATTAAGAGGTGACCAAGATGGGTGTAAATAAGAAGGTACCATTGCGTAAATGTGTAGCAACGGGTGAAATGAAACCTAAGAAAGAAATGATCCGGATTGTCCGCTCGAAAGAAGGGGAGGTTTCCATCGATCCTACCGGTAAGAAATCAGGACGGGGAGCTTATCTTTCAAAGGATAAAGACGTCATTTTACAAGCTAAAAAGAAAAATACTTTAGCCAATCAATTACAAGCGAAAATAGATGAATCTCTTTACGATGAATTGATTAGCCTTGTGGAGAAGGAGTAACGTTTAGCGTATGAACCAAAATCGTTGGATGTCACTTTTAGGATTGGCGAATCGGGCACGTAAGATTATTTCAGGTGAAGAGCTTGTTATTAAAGAAGTTCGTAATGGACGAGCAAAACTTGTCATTCTTTCCAAAGATGCTTCTGCTAATACGTACAAGAAAATCACGGACAAATGTAATTCCTACAATGTCCCGGTTAGTTTGGTGGATAGCAGAAATGATTTAGGTCAGGCCATTGGAAAAGAAGCCAGGGTAGTGGTGGCTATAATGGATGCAGGCTTTGCCGGGAAATTATCCGAACTGCTCGATGAATCTCAGTGGGGGTGAACATATGAGCAAGACGCGTGTTTATGAATATGCAAAAAAATACAATGTTTCAAGCAAAGATGTTATCGGGAAATTAAAGCAACTGAATATTGAGGTATCAAACCATATGGCAACTATAGAAGACGACGCAGTAACAAAATTAGACGCGATGTACAAAGGGAATTCCGGCAGTCAAGGGAATAAACCTGGCCAAAAGGATTCAAAGGCAAGTGCATCAAAGTCAGAAGAAGCTCCTAACAAGGAAAAAGTAAAATCAGCACCGAAAAGTCGTGAAGGAAAAAAACACGAACAACAGCACCAGTCAAAGGAGAAGAAGGTCTTCAATAATAACAACAACAAAAACAAAAATAACAAACAAAATAAGCAAAATAAAAATTTCAAACAGGCTCCACAGCAACAGCAGCCTGCCAAGAAAAAGGAACTACCTTCAAAAATCACTTTCTCTGAGTCATTAACGGTTTCAGAGCTTGCGAAAAAGCTTCACAAAGAGCCATCTGAAATCATTAAAAAACTATTCATGCTTGGTGTAATGGCAACAATCAACCAAGAGTTGGATAAAGACTCGATTGAGCTGATTGCAGGAGAATATGGAGTGGAAGTAGAGGAAGAGATCAAAGTAGATGCTACTGATCTTGAAGTATACTTCACTGAAGATACACAAGAGCAAGTAGAAGAGCGTCCTTCAGTTGTGACAATCATGGGTCACGTTGACCATGGTAAAACGACGCTGCTTGATTCTATCCGTAACACGAAAGTAACGGCAGGAGAAGCTGGAGGGATCACTCAGCATATCGGTGCTTATCAAGTAGAAGTAGATGGAAAGAAAATCACATTCCTTGATACTCCTGGACATGCTGCCTTCACAACAATGCGTGCCCGCGGTGCTCAAGTAACGGATATTGCGATCATCGTTGTAGCTGCTGATGATGGTGTCATGCCTCAAACAGTTGAAGCAATCAACCATGCGAAAGCTGCTGAAGTTCCGATTATCATTGCCGTTAATAAAATGGATAAGGAAGCTGCAAATCCAGATCGTGTAATGCAAGAACTGACTGAATACGAATTGGTTCCTGAAGCGTGGGGTGGGGACACAATCTTCGTTCCGCTATCTGCATTATCTGGTGAAGGTATCGATAATTTACTTGAAATGATCGTCCTTGTAAGTGAAGTGGAAGAGCTTCAAGCGAATCCAAATCGTCTTGCACAAGGTACAGTGATTGAGGCACAATTAGACAAAGGCCGAGGATCTGTAGCGACTTTACTTGTTCAAAACGGTACTTTAAAAGTTGGAGATCCAATCGTTGTAGGAAACACGTTCGGTCGTGTGCGTGCAATGGTCAATGATCTTGGTCGCCGTGTGAAAGAAGCAGGTCCATCTGCCCCTGTTGAAATCACAGGTTTAAATGATGTTCCTCAAGCAGGAGATCGATTCGTTGTATTTGAAGACGAGAAGACGGCTCGTTCTGTTGGTGAAGCTCGTGCATCTCAAGCTCTGCAAGCACAGCGTGGAGAGAAGTCTAAAGTAAGTCTTGAAAACCTGTTTGAACAAATGAAACAAGGTGAAATGAAGGACCTGAACCTTGTTCTTAAAGCAGACGTTCAAGGTTCAGTAGAAGCTCTTGCAGCTTCATTGCTGAAAATTGAAGTTGAAGGTGTAAATATTCGTATCATCCATACTGGTGTGGGAGCGATTAACGAATCAGATATTACACTGGCAGCAGCGTCCAACGCCATTGTTATAGGTTTTAATGTTCGTCCTGATGTAAATGCGAAACGTACGGCTGATACCGAGGGAGTAGAAATTCGATTACACCGTATTATCTATAAGGTAATGGAGGAAATTGAAGCTGCTATGCAAGGGATGCTGGACCCTGAATTCGAAGAAAAAATCATTGGTCAAGCAGAAGTTCGTCAAACATTTAAAGTGTCTAAAGTTGGTACGATTGCGGGAAGCTATGTAACAGAAGGTAAAATTTCTCGCGACAGCGGCGTTCGTCTGATTCGTGATGGAATTGTTATCTTTGAAGGTGAACTCGATGCCCTTAAACGCTTTAAGGATGATGCGAAAGACGTAGCCAAAGGCTACGAATGTGGTATTACGATTAAGAACTTTAATGATGTGAAAGAAGGCGACGTTATCGAAGCCTTCATCATGGAGGAAATTACACGTAAATGATCACGTATGTTGAATGTGAGTGTATGATTTATGATTCTCACTCTTTAAAAGAAAAGCGGGCGGTCCTGCAGAGGGTCTTGTCACGCCTCAAACAAAAATTTAATGTATCTGTCTCTGAAATCGGCCATCAGGATGTATGGCAACGAACCAGGATTGCCATGGTCACCGTCGCTTCTTCTAAAGGAGCCAGTGAAAGAGAAATTGAGCATGCATTGAAATTCATTGATTCTTTTCCAGAGTGGGAGAGACTGGAGACCCAAATCGAGTCGTTATAGAGAGTTGCTTATGTTCCAACATATAACTATTAACGATATATAAGAGGTGATATTGATGAGCCATCGTGCGAATCGTGTTGGCGAGCAAATGAAGAAAGAGCTCAGCGATATTATCGGACGAAAAATAAAGGATCCACGCATTGGCTTTGTAACGGTTACAGATGTGCAGGTAACTGGAGATTTACAACAGGCAAAAGTGTATATTACCGTTCTGGGTGGAGAAGACCAAAGAGAAAACACGCTTAAAGGTCTGGCGAAGGCAAAAGGGTTCATCCGTTCTGAAGTAGGACAGCGAATCCGTCTCCGCAAAACACCTGAAATTATTTTTGAGTTTGATGAATCGATTGATTATGGTAATCATATTGAATCTTTATTAAGAAAAGTTCAAGATGAACCAGAAGAGTCTAAAGATACAGAAGAGTAACTAGAAAGGGCTGATCCGGACGGAAGTACAATTCCAATGGATCGGTCCTTTTGTTTTCTATTTGTGAAATACAGAATGTATATCAGTGGAGGTAGTAAGATGAATGGAATCCTGCCCTTATGGAAGCCTCGCGGCATGACGTCCCATGATTGTGTATTTAAATTAAGAAAGCTCCTTAGAACGAAAAAGGTTGGCCATACAGGTACCCTTGATCCAGAGGTTTCTGGCGTACTGCCTATTTGTATTGGAAGGGCAACGAAGATAGCTGAATACATTACAGCATCAGGAAAAACCTATGAAGGGGAAGTCACTCTCGGTTTTTCGACTACTACGGAAGATGCCTGGGGTGAGCTCGTGGAAGAAAAGAAGGTGGACCGCACGATTACTAGAGCAGAGGTTGAGGAGATACTCCGAAATTTAACAGGCGACATTGTTCAAACGCCTCCAATGTTTTCGGCGGTAAAGGTAAATGGCAAACGGTTATATGAATATGCAAGGCTTGGGATAGAAGTAGACAGACCATCAAGAACTGTTCATATCCATAATCTTCAATTACTGGAGAATTGGAATGAATTAGACAGTGATGATCCATCTTTTACTTTTGAAGTAGTTTGTGGCAAAGGGACCTATGTGAGAACCCTTGCAGTTGAAATTGGAAAAAGACTTGGATATCCAGCTCATATGTCCGCCCTTACCCGTACGCAATCAGCTAGTTTTAGAAAAGAGGACTGTTATACCTTAGAAGATGTAAAAGAGTTTGTTGAAAATGAAAACCCAAAGGGACTTCTTCTCCCGTTGGAAATGGGACTTTCTCATTTGCCGAAAATGGCAATTAGTGATACATTAGCAGAGAAAGTGAAGAACGGAGCACGCTTAGAAGAGCCTGAGGATTGGCCAGAAAGCAAAGAGGTAGTGATGGAGTACCATGGCAAGGTCATTGCCATCTATCAGCGTCATCCGGACAAACCTGGGATTATCAAGCCTGTTAAGGTGCTTTTCAACGACTAGTGAAAAAGGTGAAATACTGTGAAAGTAATAACTGTACATCATCCCCATTCAATTAGTAAGAATGATTTTCCTCCCCTTGTAATGGCTCTTGGATACTTCGATGGAGTACATAGAGGACATCAAAGGGTCATCACGACAGCAGTAAAAAAAGCGAAGGAACTCAATGTGAGTAGTGCGGTCATGACATTTGATCCCCATCCTTCAGTTGTACTGGGTCATAAACACAAACATATTCACTACATAACTCCTCTGGAAGATAAGAAAGAAATCATAGAGGAGCTGGGAGTAGATTATTTATTTATTGTTCGTTTTACATCAGAATTTGCAAGTCTGATTCCCCAGGACTTTGTTGATCAATATATTATTGGACTCAATGCACTGCATGTAGTAGCAGGATTCGATTACTCATATGGAAGGTTGGGAAAAGGGACGATGGAAACTCTTCCATTCCACTCCAGGGATATGTTTACATCCACTACAATTTCGAAATTGACAGACGATGATTTGAAAGTAAGTTCAACCTTAATAAGAGGAAGCCTCAAAGATGGGGACGTAAAGAAGGTTCATCAACTCCTGGGGAGACCGTTTAAAATGAAAGGGACAGTCATACACGGAGATAAGAGAGGCAGAAAAATAGGCTTTCCTACTGCCAATATTGAATTAGCCGACGACTATCTGACTCCTAAAGTGGGAGTGTATGCTGTTAAAATGAAAATTCATGATAAATGGTTTGATGGTGTATGTAATATTGGATACAAGCCCACTTTTAAAAATCCTGATGAATACTCTCTATCAATTGAAGTTCATATTTTTGATTTTCATGCTTCAATATATGGCGAAGAAGTGTATATCGAATGGTATGAAAGAATTAGAGATGAACAGAAATTTTCCGGGATAGAGGAATTAATCTCCCAAATTCAAAAAGATAAAGACAAAGCGATTCACTACTTTTCGGAAATTTGAGGATTATACTTGATTTTTGTTGAAAATAGTAGTATTCTAAATAGCGTATGAAATGAACCTTTGCTTGGCATCACGATTCACCAACGGCTGCTCAGTAACAGGGGATTTGAAAGAAATTATTAGGAGGTGAAAAGGATGGCTATCACTAAAGAGCGTAAAAACGAACTTATCAGTGAATACAAAGTACATGAGAACGATACTGGATCTCCAGAAGTTCAAATTGCTGTCCTAACTGAAGAAATTAACAACCTGAACGATCACTTACGCGTTCACAAGAAAGACCACCACTCTCGTCGCGGTCTTCTAAAAATGGTAGGTCACCGTCGTAATCTTCTATCTTACCTACGTAAGAAAGATGTACAACGCTACCGTGAGTTAATTAACAAATTAGGTTTACGTCGATAAACAGACAAAGGAAGCGGGATTATTTCCCGCTTTTTCTTTAGCTTTCATAAGTGGAAATCTTTGTATGATTCGCCACTTCTTTTTAAACATTTTCTTCATTTTAAGTATTCAATTTTATCGTTTTTGTCTAAAATACATAATATGTACATAAATGTTGAGGCCAGGCCTACTTGCGAAGATTAAGGATCTGCCGAACGTCCTATATTTACATAGTCACTTATGTGATTCATTCAAACGAATATAACAGCGCAAATGTGCATGATATAGATTATTTAAGTTTTATCCGGGTTGGGTACAGACCGAACCCTTTAGTGATATATAAAGAGAGGGGTACACTTTATGGAACAAACTAAACAAACCTTTTCCATTGAATGGGCCGGAAGAGAATTAACGGTCGAAGTTGGTCAATTTGCCAAACAAGCGAATGGAGCGGTAATGGTACGCTATGGAGATACTGCGGTACTGAGCAGTGCCACAGCTTCTAAAGAACCAAAACCTTTGGATTTCTTTCCGTTAACTGTAAATTATGAAGAAAGATTATATGCGGTGGGTAAAATTCCCGGAGGATTTATTAAACGTGAAGGACGACCTAGTGAGAAAGCGATCCTTGCGAGCCGTTTGATCGACCGTCCTATTCGTCCACTGTTCGCTGATGGATTCCGTAATGAAGTACAAGTAATCAGTATAGTGATGAGTGTAGACCAAAACTGTTCATCTGAAATGGCAGCTATGTTTGGATCTTCACTAGCACTATCTGTTTCTGATATCCCGTTTGAGGGCCCAATTGCTGGGGTCATTGTTGGTTTGATTGATGGAGAATTCATCATTAACCCTTCAGTAGAGCAACTTGAAAAGAGCGAAATCCATTTATCTGTAGCTGGTACTAAAGATGCTATCAACATGGTTGAAGCAGGTGCAGACGAAGTACCGGAAGAGACAATGCTTGAGGCAATCATGTTTGGTCATGAAGAAATTAAGCGTTTAGTTGCTTTCCAAGAGGAAATCGTCGCTAAAGTCGGTAAAGAAAAATCAGAAATTCAACTTGTGGAATTGGATCAAGACATCGAAGCAGAGGTTCGTTCATTATGTGAAAGTGAACTGATTCCAGCGATTCAAGTTCAAGAAAAACATGCTCGTGAAGAAGCAATTAAAGCAGTAAAGAATAAAGTGATGGCTGTATATGAAGAAGAGAAGGAAGCCGATGAAGCTACCCTGAAGCAAGTGAAGAAAGTGTTAGACAAGCTTGTGAAAAATGAAGTCCGTCGCTTGATTACTGAAGATAAAGTCCGTCCTGATGGCCGTAAAGTTGACGAAATCCGTCCACTTTCTTCAGAGGTTGGATTACTGCCTAGAACACATGGTTCGGGACTATTCACACGTGGACAAACTCAAGCACTAAGCATTTGTACATTAGGGGCTCTGGGAGATGTTCAGGTTCTTGATGGTTTAGGAATTGAAGAATCAAAACGATTCATGCATCATTATAATTTCCCTCAATTCAGTGTAGGGGAAACAGGACCAATCAGAGGACCGGGCCGTCGTGAAATTGGACATGGAGCACTGGGAGAAAAAGCTCTGGATCCAATTATTCCAAACGAAAAAGACTTCCCTTATACAATCCGTCTTGTATCGGAAGTACTTGAATCAAACGGTTCAACTTCTCAAGCAAGCATTTGTGCAAGTACCCTCGCGATGATGGATGCCGGTGTTCCTATTAAAGCACCTGTAGCCGGGATTGCAATGGGTCTGATCAAGTCTGGTGAAAACTACTCCATCTTAACGGACATTCAAGGAATGGAAGATCACCTTGGTGACATGGACTTTAAAGTAGCAGGGACTTCTAAGGGTGTAACCGCTCTTCAAATGGATATCAAAATTGATGGGTTATCTCGAGAGATTCTTGAAGAAGCACTTCAACAAGCCAAAAAAGGAAGAATGCAGATTCTTGATAGCATGCTAGCAACAATCGGTGAAGCAAGAACGAGCCTTTCTCAATACGCTCCGAAAATCTTAACCATGCATATTAATCCTGATAAGATCCGTGATGTTATTGGACCAAGTGGTAAACAAATCAATAAAATCATCGACGAAACAGGCGTTAAGATTGATATTGAGCAGGACGGCACAATCTTTATCTCATCTACTGATGAAGAGATGAACAAAGTGGCCAAGAAAACAATCGAAGATATCGTAAGAGAAGTTGAAGCTGGACAAATGTACCTTGGTAAAGTAAAACGAATTGAAAAATTCGGTGCATTTGTAGAAATCTTCAGTGGTAAAGATGGACTTGTCCACATTTCTGAACTTGCAGAAGAGCGTATTCGCAAAGTTGAAGATGTGGTAGCGATCGGCGATGAGATCCTTGTTAAGGTTCTGGATATCGATAACCAGGGAAGAGTCAACTTGTCAAGAAAAGCCGTTCTTAAAGAGCAGCGCGAAAAGGAAGAACAAAACCAGGCATAATCTTTTAAGATTGGCAGGCTGTCCTGTAAGGAGCAAACTCTCCTCCGGGATGGCTTTTTTTATCTTTGGTTGGCTGGAGGATTATCATCCAGCTCCGGGGCTTAGAGGCTCGAGGTCATAAGTCAAAGATATCAAAAAGGCAAAAAACGCCTTTCCGATATCTTCGCCTTATGCTTGTCGCCTCTCGAGCAAAGCCCCTCCGCTTTTGTTCTACCTTTTCCCTTCCTAACATATGTTTTTAGGAGAAGGAAGGTGGACAGGTATGGAAAAAAGATACTTGATTGGAATTAGTCTCATTGCTATTCTGACTTTAGTAGTTGTTGAAAATCCGTTAACAGATCAGTATGTGACAGGACTAAAACAAGAATCACTAGAAGTAAATGGAATTAGCGAACCCAATGATCTAACTCGCAAAATAAAAGAAGAAGCAAAATTGAGAGAAATCCCAGCTCAAGATGCTGTAATAGATACAGTTTGGAAAGCTACACCAGGCTATAACGGTTTAAAAGTGGATGTAGAAGCGTCCCTTCAAAACATGAAAAAAGAGAAATCATTTGATGAAGATAAACTGATCTACAAACAGATCCCTCCTGAAAAGCATTTACCGGATTTGCCCGCATCTCCTGTATACAGAGGGAATCCAGATAAACCCATGGTTTCCTTTATCATAAATGTAGCATGGGGAAATGAATATATTCCAGATATGCTTGCAACTTTGAAAAAGCATCAAGTGTATGCTACCTTCTTTTTAGAGGGGAGATGGGTTAAAAATAACCCGGACTTAGCAAAGATGATTGTTGATGCGGGACATGAAGTAGGTAATCATTCATATTCTCACCCGGATATGAAAACGTTGGAGTCAGCCAAAGTAAGGGAAGAATTGAAAAAGACGAATGAGATTATTGAGGTCACTACTGGTGAAAAAGTGAAGTGGTTTGCACCGCCTAGCGGAAGCTATCGTGATGAAGTTGTAAATATTGCAGACGAAATGCACATGAGAACAATAATGTGGAGTGTGGATACCATTGACTGGCAAAAACCACAGCCTCATGTGTTAGTGGAACGTGTGATGGGTAAGATGCATAAGGGAGCAATAGTTCTCATGCACCCTACAGCTTCTACAGCCAATTCATTAAATTCGTTAATCCTTCTAGTAAAAGAAAAAGATTTGAGACTGGGTACGATTTCAAGTCTGGTTAAAGAAGAGCGAATCGTAGAAGACGTCGATAATTCATCCCGGGCAAGGAAATAGTAAGGAGAAGCAGTAACTTTGCATCATGAATAGGAGGAAGTTTTTTTGATAAAGAAATATACTTGCCAAAATGGACTACGAATCGTGCTGGAAGAAATTCCGCATGTTCGCTCAGTAGCGATAGGGGTCTGGATCGCAACAGGCTCACGAAATGAAACGGAACAAAATAATGGTATTTCCCATTTTCTGGAGCATATGTTTTTTAAAGGGACTAAAACAAAAACAGCACGTGAAATTGCAGAGTCCTTTGATAGCATTGGCGGACAAGTAAATGCATTTACTTCAAAGGAATACACCTGCTACTATGCAAAGGTTTTGGACAATCATGCAGATTATGCACTACATACACTTTCTGACATGTTCTTTAATTCTACCTATGTAGAAGAGGAATTGAATAAGGAAAAAAATGTAGTGTATGAAGAAATTAAAATGTATGAGGATACGCCGGACGATATCGTTCATGACCTGCTCAGCAAGGCAGTCTATGAAGAGCATCCCCTTGGCTATCCGATTCTGGGAACGGAAGAAACCCTGAACTCATTCAATCAAGCTAAATTAAAGGAATATATGCATGACATGTACACACCAGAGCAAGTAGTGGTCTCTGTGGCAGGAAATGTAGATGAAACTTTTATCAAAGAAGTAGAGAAGCTATTCGGATCTTATGAAGGCGGTAAAGGACCTGAGGACCGTGTTAAGCCTGCCTTTCACAACAATAAGCTTGCCCGTAAAAAAGATACAGAACAAGCTCATTTATGCTTAGGATTTGACGGTCTGCAGATTGGGCATCCAGACATCTATAACCTGATTGTATTAAACAACGTGTTAGGTGGCAGTATGTCATCCCGTCTGTTTCAGGAGGTTCGAGAGCAAAGAGGACTTGCTTACTCCGTATTTTCATATCACTCCGCTTATGAAGATAGTGGAATGGTAACCATCTATGGAGGGACAGGGGCAAATCAGTTAGATCAGTTATTCGATACAATCGACAGTACCCTGCAAGCCTTAAAAGCTGATGGTATAACCTCTAAAGAATTACTTAACAGCAAAGAGCAATTAAAGGGTAACCTTATGCTCAGCTTAGAAAGCACCAATAGCCGCATGAGTCGTAATGGTAAAAATGAGCTGTTACTAAAACGACACCGGACGCTTGATGAGATCGTCGAAGAAATCGACGGAGTTACGATGGATAAAGTGAATCAGTTGGCCCTGGACATCTTTAAAGATGATTATGCAATATCCCTCATCAGTCCCGATGGGAATCTTCCTCAAAATATGAGAAAATAACAGGAGAAAGCAGACTATTTTAGTCTGCTTTTTTTTGAATGATTCATCACATTGGAGGAAATAGCGAAGAAATCCTTCTAAAAATAGTGGACAGTGTATACATTGTAATACAGAGCTTTTTAAGGGGGAAACCTTCATGAGATTAAGCGAGTTAAGCGGAAAAGAAATCGTCGATTATAAAAAAGCAGAACGACTAGGAATTCTTGGGCAAACCGATCTTGAATTTAATGATAAGTCAGGAAATATCAATGCGCTTATCATTCCAACCGGAAAATGGCTGCGGAAGCAAGGCGGGGAAATTCGAGTACCCTGGCATCAAATAAGAACCATCGGAGCTGATATGATCATTCTGGAAGTATCGAATGATTAACGGAAGAAGAAGTTTGATGAAACGGGGCTTCCCCGTTTTTTTTTATTGGACTTTCATTTAAATTATGAACAACCCACACCCTCCCGCAAAATTCCCCCTTCAAAACAATCCTACACCCTAAACATCCTTCCATCGCTTTTGTTCTCACCCATTAGGTATGAGCAACATACACTGTTGAAGTGAAAAGGGATTTAGAATAGCGATTATGTAAAAAGTAGGTGAAATCAGTGATGCTGACCGGAATGCAGATCGCAGTTCTAGGCGGAGATGCTCGTCAACTTGAGATTATTCGGAAGCTTACGGAGTTGGATGCTAAGATCTCACTCGTAGGTTTTGAACAACTAGATCATGCCTTTACAGGGGCTACGAAAGAAAAGCTGAGTGAAGTGGACTTTTCGATGATTGATGCCATTATCTTACCTGTACCCGGCACGAATCTACAAGGAGAAATTGATACGATTTTTTCCAACGAGAAAATCATTTTAACAGAAGAAATCGTGTCACAGACGCCAGAGCACTGTACGATCTATTCAGGAATTAGTAATAAGTACTTGGATCAAGTGATGTCTTCAACGCACCGGAAACTTGTTCAGTTGTTTGAGAGAGATGATGTTGCCATTTATAATTCCATCCCTACAGTAGAGGGAACGATTATGATGGCTATTCAACATACAGACTTTACCATTCACGGATCTACCATTGTCATATTAGGTCTGGGTAGGGTAGGTATGAGTGTAGCTAGAACGTTTCATCATTTAGGGGGAAAGGTGAAGGTAGGTGTTCGCAGAAGTGAGCATCTGGCCAGGGTGACCGAAATGGGTCTAGAGCCATTCCACTTGGATAACTTAGAAAAAGAGGTTGAGAATTGTGATATATGTATAAACACAATTCCAGTGCATATAGTCAAGGCTGCTGTGATAGCAAAAATGCCAGCTCATACATTAATTATTGATTTGGCTTCAAAGCCTGGAGGTACAGATTTTCGTTATGCAGAAAAGCGGGGCATTAAAGCATTGTTAGCCCCAGGGTTGCCTGGAATCGTGGCACCTAAGACAGCCGGGCAGATTCTGGCGAATGTTCTTTGTCAATTGCTAGAGGACGATTTTGATTTAGGAAAGGAGAGTTCATCATGAGCGTAAAAGGAAAACGAATCGGGTTTGGTCTGACAGGGTCTCATTGTACGTACGATGCCGTATTCCCCGAAATCGAACGATTAGTGAATAACGGTGCGGAAGTGATGCCGATTGTTACTTCGACCGTTATGAATACGGAAACGAGATTTGGTAAGGGAGAAGACTGGATCAAGCGGATTGAGGACGTGACGGGTCATAAGGTGATCGATTCAATCGTAAAGGCGGAGCCACTCGGTCCTAAAATTCCATTGGATTGCATGGTGATCGCTCCCCTTACAGGAAATTCAATGAGTAAATTCGCAAATGCAATGACAGATTCTCCGGTATTAATGGCTGCCAAAGCGACTCTTCGTAATCACCGACCGGTAGTACTGGGGATTTCAACAAATGATGCTCTTGGTTTAAATGGTGTAAATCTAATGAGATTAATATCAACGAAAGATATTTACTTTATCCCATTCGGTCAGGATGCGCCTGTTAGTAAACCAAAATCGATGGTAGCTAGAATGACGTTAATTCAGGAAACCATTGAAGAGGCAATTGAAGGAAGACAGCTTCAGCCTGTCGTAATCGAAAGATATTTAGATTAATACTTTAGAAGGCTATCACCTTGCACTGTTAAGATGGCCTTCTTTTCATGCATATAGAAGGATATGGCTCTCATTAAATTAAAATAATCAAAACTTATATAAAGAATTCCCTATTGTCGAATAATTGTTTATGTTAAAATATTCTTTATTATAGTAATAGACTAAAAGGTTATACCTACTATGAGAATACTGAATGGTTGGAAGGAGAGAAGAATTTGAATACAACGGGATTTCATGTAGCGGTTGTCGGTGCTACTGGTGCAGTGGGACAGCAAATGCTACAAACATTAGAAAAAAGGGATTTTCCAATAAAACAATTAACATTATTATCTTCAGCACGCTCTGCCGGGTCTACAGTTAGCTTCAAAGGGAAAGAATGGACGGTTGAAGAAGCGAAGCCTGAAAGTTTTGAAGGAGTCGACATTGCTTTATTTAGTGCAGGTGGGAGTGTATCCAAACTTCTTGCTCCTGAAGCCGTTAAACGTGGGGCGATTGTCGTCGACAACACAAGTGCATACCGAATGGATCCAGATGTTCCTCTAGTTGTTCCAGAAGTGAATGAAGAAGATATCAAACTTCATAACGGAATCATTGCGAATCCTAACTGTTCTACTATTCAGATGGTGGCAGCACTTGAACCGATTCGTAAAAAATATGGCTTATCGAAAGTTATCGTGTCAACTTATCAGGCAGTTTCAGGGGCAGGTGCAGTGGCAATCGATGAGCTTCACGCGCAATCACAAGCCATACTGTCAGGTGAATCATTTGAGCCAAGTGTCCTGCCTGTAAAAGGGGATAAAAAGCATTATCAAATTGCTTATAATGCCATACCACAAATTGATAAATTCCAGGAGAACGGCTTTACATTTGAAGAAATGAAAATGATCAATGAAACGAAAAAAATTATGCACATGCCATCTTTAAAGGTGTCTGCAACATGTGTTAGATTACCTGTTGTAACAGGTCACTCTGAAAGTGTATATATTGAAATTGAGAAGGATTCTGTTTCAGTGAAAGATATACACTCACTGTTAAAAGATGCTCCCGGGGTAACCTTGGAAGACGCCCCGGATGAACAAATTTATCCGATGCCTGCACATGCTGTAGGAAAACCGGATGTATTTGTAGGTAGAGTGCGTAAGGATCTTGACGAAGACAAGGGTTTCCATATGTGGGTTGTGTCTGACAACTTACTTAAGGGAGCGGCTTGGAACTCTGTTCAAATCGCAGAAAGTTTAATGAAACTTGGTTTAATTAAGTAACTAAGAGGGACCATGCCAGCAATTGATCTGTATATTTCCACTATTCGTTCTCACATACCTCTTGAACATATGACAATGAGGTGTAGTCATGAAAGTGATCGTTCAAAAATTTGGTGGAACGTCTGTACGTGATGAGGCAAGTCGCTTAAAGGCACTTGCCCACACAAAGCAAGCGATTGATAAGGGATATAAAGTGGTGGTAGTTGTTTCAGCTATGGGTAGAAAAGGCGAACCTTACGCTACTGACTCCCTGTTATCCTTAATCGGTGGCAGAAATACTTCAATTAGTAAGAGAGAGCAAGACTTATTATTATCTTGTGGAGAAATCATTTCTAGCCTGGTCTTCTCTAACATGCTGCTTGAACATGGAATCCGATCTACCGCTTTAACGGGTGCTCAAGCTGGGTTCCGAACAAATAATGATTTTAACAATGCGAAGATTATGGAAATGAAATGCAGCCGTTTGGTAAAAGAGCTGGAAATTCACGATGCAGTGGTCGTTGCCGGGTTTCAAGGTGCAACGAAAGATGGTGATGTCACCACGATAGGCAGAGGGGGGAGTGATACTTCCGCTTCTGCTTTAGGAGTGGCATTAAAGGCTGAATTCATCGATATTTTTACCGATGTTGAAGGGGTCATGACTGCAGATCCCCGCATTTCATCGAAAGCAAGACCGATAACGGTTGTTTCCTATAATGAAGTATGTAATATGGCATATCAGGGAGCAAAGGTGATTCATCCAAGAGCCGTTGAAATTGCAATGAATTCGAACGTTCCAATTCGAATCCGTTCCACATACTCAAATGGTGAAGGCACGCTTGTGACCACACTTGAAAATTCGAAAGCACATAAAGAATTTCGGAGTCATCCCGTAACAGGAATCGCTCATGTTCCCAATCTTACCCAAATTAAAGTATTCGCTAAGGAAGATCAATACAATCTTCAAGCCGAAGTCTTTAAAGCGATGGCTAAAGAGGGAATAAGCGTTGATTTCATTAACATTTCACCACGGGGAGTTGTTTACACTGTTGCCTCATCGGTTGCAGAAGAAGCGATTACCGTTCTGAAAAATATAGGTCATAAACCGATTGTAGAGTCTGAATGTGCTAAGATTTCAGTAGTGGGAGCGGGGATGACAGGGGTTCCTGGGGTGACTTCAGCCATTGTATCGTCGCTTTCCAACGAAGGAATCCGAATCCTCCAGTCAGCAGATAGTCATACGACTATTTGGGTTCTGGTGAAAGAGATGGACCTGATTAATGCGATTAATGCACTTCATGATACATTTCAACTACAAGAGAGAACCGCTACATTCAGGGTAGGATAAACATAAGAGGAGAGTGACAAGATTGAATTTTGGCCGCGTTTCTACGGCGATGGTTACCCCATTTGACCGTAAAGGAAATATTGATTTCATCAAGACGACCCAATTAATACAGTATTTGATTGAAAATGGATCAGATTCGTTAGTAGTAGCCGGGACGACGGGTGAGTCTCCTACTTTAACAAAAGAAGAAAAGATTGCTTTATTTCGACATGTAGTAAAAGTAGTAAACGGAAGAGTACCTGTGATTGCCGGGACGGGAAGCAATAACACGCATGCCTCAATCGAGCTTACCAAAAAGGCAGTAGATGCAGGCGTAGATGCCATCATGCTGGTGACTCCATACTATAATAAGCCGAGTCAGGAAGGCTTATTCCAGCATTTCAAGGCGATTGCCGAATCAACAAGCTTACCTGTCATGCTGTATAATATCCCTGGACGTTCAAGCGTCAATGTTTCTCCTGAAACCATCATTCGATTGTCAGAGATTGAAAACATCGTAGCTGTTAAAGAAGCAAGCGGTGACTTAGATAGCATGACTGAAATCATTTCACATACGCCAGACGATTTTATGCTGTATAGTGGCGATGACGGTCTTACCCTGCCTGTATTGTCTATAGGTGGAACTGGTATCGTGTCTGTTGCCTCACATATCATCGGAAACGAAATGCAGGAAATGGTTACTGCATTCATAGGTGGAAATCCAATGCAGGCAGCCGGTCTGCATCAAAAACTTCTTCCGATCATGAAAGGGTTATTCACAAGTCCAAACCCTACCCCAGTAAAAACAGCCCTGCAGATGAAGGGCATGGACGTTGGATCTGTCCGTTTACCATTAATTCCACTAACTGAAGTGGAAAGAGCAAAGCTGTCTCAACTGCTGAACGTATTATCTTAGAAAATTTTTTTCAGAAAGCCCTTTGTTACTGAAAGTGAATTTGTATAAGTTGATTGGAGCCGAAATCAACCAATGCTCGCTTATCAACACCGTTTACAAAATATCCAATGAAAAAGACTGTGGAGGCCATTCCCCCACAGTCTTTTCATATGAAAAAGGAAAATTATGCCCAAAAATCAGTAATAGATTAATTTATTTTAAAGAAGAAGGATTTAGTCACATTGTATCGAAATAGTAATGTAGTAAAAATGAATGCAGTCTTTTTCCTAATCTTGTTATAGGTAGGATAAAATTGGTTGTACTCCCAAAATATTATCAAGTATAATAAATGTAACTGATTGAAGATCGGGAAAGGCACAGCATAGGAGGACATAATGTGAGTAAGACAAAGAATGAAAGTATTAAGATCATTCCGCTCGGAGGAGTGGGAGAAATTGGTAAGAATATGTACGTGATTGAAGTGGATCATGAAATTTTCGTGGTTGACGCCGGGCTGATGTTCCCTGAAAATGAAATGCTCGGAATTGATATCGTGATTCCTGACATTCAATACCTCATTGAAAATAAAGAACGTGTGAAAGGAATCTTCTTGACTCATGGGCATGAGGATAGCATTGGAGCAATTTCATACGTACTTAATAAGATAAAGGCACCTGTTTATGGCACACGGTTAACCAATGCCCTCGTAAAGGCACGATTGAAGGATGATAATATCCGGGAAGATGTGAAATTCTATACGATTCACTCTGATAGCCATCTCACCTTTGATGGAGTGAATGTAACGTTCTTTAAAACCACACATAGTATTCCAGATTCTGTTGGTGTTTGTATACATACATCTGAAGGGGGCATCGTCCATACCGGGGAATTCAAATTTGATCAATCAGCTAAACACCTTTATCGCCCGGATTTAGGCAAAATGGCTCAAATCGGTGAGAAAGGTGTACTTTGTTTATTGTCTGACAGCACCGAAGCGGAGAGACCCGGCTACACAACTTCCGAGGCCGTCATTGAACAGCATATAACAGACGCTTTACGGAAGGCATCCGGAAGAGTGATTGTAGCTTGCTTTGCATCTAATTTAATTCGGCTTCAGCAAGTTTTTGATGCAGCAGAGCAAAATAATCGTAAAGTGGCCGTAGTGGGTAAGAGTTTGAAGAGAGTATATGATGTAGCATTAAAATTAGGCTATCTTCACGTACGGGATGAGATGATCATCGGAATTGATGAGATTGGTGAATATCCTAAAGATGAAGTCGTCATCATCGCAACCGGGACACAAGGAGAACCGTTTGAAGCACTGCAGCGGATGTCAAAACGCTCCCATCGTCTTGTGAATATCGAAGAAGGTGATACAGTCCTTATTACCGCCTCCCCTTCACCTGGCATGGAAGTCATTGTAGGGAAGACAATTGACATGCTTTACAGAGCAGGAGCAAACGTCTTGACGGCTAATAAGAAGGTTCATGTTTCAGGGCATGGGAGTCAGGAAGATCTAAAGTTCATGTTAAATATCATGAAGCCGAAGTATTTCATTCCAATACAAGGTGAGTATAAAATGCTGGTGGCGCATACCCAGATCGCACACGATATCGGTCTTCCGTATAAGCAAATTTTCATTTTGGATAAGGGAGATGTGCTTCAATACAAGGACGGCAAGATGAGAATGAGCGGACGGGTACAGGCAGGGAATGTGTTAATCGATGGAATTGGTGTAGGGGACGTAGGGAATATCGTCCTTCGCGACCGTAAGCTATTATCAGAAGACGGTGTATTTACAGTCGTTGTGACGATCAACCGCAGATCCAAATCGATTGTGTCCGGTCCTGAAATCATTTCACGCGGCTTCGTTTACGTGAGGGAATCAGAAGAGTTGATTGAAGGAGCAGGAGGTATCGTGACTGATGTGGTACATTCCTATTTACAAAAAGGCTCTTTTGAATGGACAACCATCAAACAAGATATCAGAGATCAACTCAATTACTATCTATTCAATAAAACACGGAGAAGACCAATGATTTTACCGATCATCATGGAAGTATAATACGTGAGGCTATTTGTTTGAGTATGTTTGAACAAATAGCCTCACTTTTATTATTTGGACTAAACTATAAAGTATGAAAACACTCCCTTATTAAAATAATAACAAGAGAATGGAAATGAAAAGGAGATGTTTTCATGGAAGAAAATCATGAACGTATGCAGGATCAGCCAAATAAAGGCCAGGATGATAATAAAGATAAACCATCAGGATTAATGGAAAAGATTCAGCAATTAGGGCAAACCAATGTCCCGCAACTCTCTCAGGATTCCAATATCCATTGCTTAACGATAGTGGGTCAAATAGAAGGGCATATGCAACTTCCACCTCAAAATAAAACAACGAAGTATGAACATGTTATTCCTCAACTTGTAGCAATCGAACAAAACCCGAAAATAGAGGGTTTGGTAGTGATTTTAAATACGGTAGGCGGTGATGTGGAAGCCGGACTCGCCATTTCTGAAATGATCGCTTCCCTTTCTAAACCTACAGTATCCGTTGTATTAGGAGGAGGGCATAGTATTGGTGTACCGATTGCCGTCTCTTGCGATTTCTCCTACATTGCGAGCACTGCAACAATGACCATTCACCCGGTTCGCTTGACGGGATTAGTGATCGGGGTTCCGCAGACATTTGAGTACTTAGATAAAATGCAGGATAGGGTAGTTAGTTTCGTAACGAAGCATAGTAATATTTCGGAAGAAGATTTTAAAGACCTGATGTTTGCAAAAGGTAACCTTACACGGGATATCGGTACGAATGTGGTCGGTGACGATGCCGTTGAATACGGCCTGATAGATGGGATAGGTGGCATTGGGACAGCCATTAAAAAGATTAACGAGTTAATTGAGATGAAAAAGCAATCGGATCAACAAGAAGGGTTAGTACAATGATCCTTTATACAGTTGTTCCCAATGATGTTGTATTTCCAACAGATGCAAGTGAATTCAGTGGTCAAATGATGATGGAATATCAGGGTGTTCCGGTCCTCGTTCAGCAGGAGGAGAACCGGTATCGAATTGTGAGGGTCATGAGTAGTGACCCTGCACATTATCTCGATAATCAGATTTGCCCGGGTGAATTTATCAACAATTAAGAGAGAAAGAGGATTTTCCCGAAATAGTGGATATGCTATAATATTACTGGAAGAGATAATCATAATGATACTTTAAGTTAACGGGAAGGGTCTGACACCTTAGGCACATAGATTGCCCCAAAGGATCAGCCCTTTCTTCATCTTTATGTACATAAGAAGAAAGACTTCAATAGAATTTAGGTGAATTGGATTGGCAAAACGAAAAAGAAGAAAAAAACGATCTGCAACAAGTTCAACCTTAAAACAAACCATCAAGTATGAAATTACAGGAATGATCCTTGCTGCCCTCAGTTTGATTTCAATCATAGAGCTTGGAGCTGTAGGGAAAGCAGTGGTATATTTCTATCGATTCTTTCTGGGTGAATGGTATATGGTTGCCCTCCTGTGGATGCTGTATGTGGCCGGGTACCTCATGATTAAACGAGAGACTCCTATGTTATTTAGTCGCAGGCTTATTGGGATTTATATCATCATTGCGAGCTTCTTACTATTGAGTCATGTGAAATTATTTGATTTGCTCTCAAATGATGGTTCTTTCGATAATCCAAGTGTCATCATGAATACGTGGGATTTGTATTGGATGGATGTAGGCGGGGAAACGAGCACATCTGATCTTGGTGGTGGAATGATAGGGAGCGTTTTATTTGCCGTTTCTTATTTTCTATTTGACTCGCAAGGAGCAAGAATTGTTAGTGCAACATTCATATTGATCGGAATCATACTAGTGACAGGTAAATCCATCGGGGATGTGCTGGGAAGAGCAGGAAAGCGCTTTGGTGCATTCTTAAGCGGACAATGGTCCGCATTCAAACAGGATATGAATGACTGGAGAGAAGATCAGTTAAAGAAAAAAGAAGTGAAAGAAAAGAAAAAGAAAGAAGCTCCAGTGAAGCAGGAGAAAGCGGTTGAAACCCAGGTGCCTCAGCAAGAGGAAACAAGTGAACCGATTATCTCAAACTTCGCGGAACGTGCATACGGAGGGGCTCAGACGAAAGAAGAACCATCCTCTTCAGGAGCGGGAATGAATGGTGAAAAAGACGATGCTGCCGCTAACGAAAAGTCCGATTCAGAAGGGGAAGCGGACTCTGCACCACCAATTACATTTACTGAAATAGAAAATAAGGATTATAAACTACCGTCTATTTCGTTATTAAAGAGTCCTAGAAAAACAGATCAGAGTAATGAATATCAACTGATTCATGCCAACGCAGCCAAACTTGAAAGAACCTTCCAAAGCTTCGGAGTAAAAGCGAAAGTGACACAAGTTCACTTGGGTCCAGCCGTCACCAAATATGAAGTACACCCGGATGTAGGTGTGAAAGTAAGCCGCATCGTGAATCTTAGTGATGATTTAGCCTTGGCTCTTGCGGCTAAAGATATCCGAATCGAAGCTCCTATTCCAGGAAAATCGGCTATCGGTATTGAAGTTCCTAACTCAGAGGTTGCCATGGTCTCTTTACGAGAGGTACTTGAAGCCAAGGAACATAATAAACCGGATGCCAAGCTCCAAATTGGATTAGGAAGGGATATTACGGGTGAAGCCGTACTTGCAGAACTGAATAAAATGCCTCACTTACTTGTGGCCGGGGCCACAGGAAGTGGAAAGAGTGTCTGTATTAATGGAATTATCACCAGTATACTTATGAGAGCTAAACCACATGAAGTCAAGCTCATGATGATTGATCCAAAAATGGTGGAACTAAATGTATATAATGGGGTGCCGCACCTATTAGCTCCCGTAGTAACGGATGCGAAGAAAGCTTCACAGGCATTAAAAAAGGTTGTAAGCGAAATGGAACGGAGATATGAATTGTTCTCCCACACAGGAACAAGAAATATTGAAGGCTACAACGACTACGTCAAGAGACAGAATCTCGAGAACGAAGAAAAGCAGCCGCTGCTTCCTTACATTGTGGTCATAGTAGATGAATTAGCCGACTTAATGATGGTTGCTTCTAACGATGTTGAAGATGCCATCACAAGACTCGCACAGATGGCCCGTGCCGCAGGGATACATTTGATCATTGCGACACAGCGTCCTTCAGTGGATGTTATTACAGGGGTCATCAAAGCGAATATACCATCAAGGATTGCGTTTGCCGTATCATCTCAGACCGACTCCAGAACCATTCTGGATTCCGGGGGTGCTGAAAAACTATTGGGCAGAGGAGACATGCTCTTCATGCCTGTAGGGGCTTCAAAGCCAACAAGGGTTCAAGGCGCCTTCTTATCTGATGAAGAAGTAGAAGAAATCGTTGATTTTGTTATCTCCCAACAAAAGGCACAGTATCAGGAAGAAATGATTCCAGATGAAATTCAGGAAGATGAGAAAACGGGCGAAGCAGAAGACGAACTATATAATGATGCAGTTCAATTAATCGCTGAAATGCAGACGGCATCCGTATCCATGCTTCAAAGGAGATTTAGGATCGGTTATACGAGAGCTGCCAGGTTGATTGATGAAATGGAAGTAAGAGGTGTTGTAGGACCCTATGAAGGAAGTAAGCCAAGAACCGTCTTAATCGGTAAGCCTTCAGAAGAGCAAAGCTCTTAATAAAAGGTGTGTTACCCTATTAAAAACAAATGGGGTTACACACCTTTTTTTTGTAAGTAATTAAGGGGGAAAGCTTAAAATGAATGCGATTCATTTTATCTTATTCTAGTTTATCCACCAATGTGTTATACTATTAAAAGCGTTTACAAATGTAATGTCATTGTATAACTATTGTAAAGAATGAAAATGAACACACTCTCTATTGTAAAATATTTGTAAAAATACACCATGTAAACCTATTCATCACAATGAAATTACTACTTATTAACAAAAAAGGATTTTAAATTGTCTTTCTAATCATTTTTTTCGACAAAATCACACAATGCTATTTATTTATGAAAAGAAAAGTGTTATAGTATTTTCGATTAGTAGGAAAGATATACATCAGAGGTCTGATGTCTTGAGAAAATTTGGTGGTGGTTCCAGTGACAATAAAAACAGACAATCGACATTTATACTTACAAGTGATTGACCGTTTGAAGAAAGACATTGAGGCGGGAGTTTACAAAGAAAAAGAAAAACTTCCATCTGAATTCGATCTCTCCAAACAACTAGGTGTGAGTAGGGCTACTCTCCGTGAAGCTCTCAGGATTCTTGAGGAAGAAAGTGTCATCGTAAGACGTCATGGGGTAGGTACATTTGTAAATGCTAAACCGCTCTTTACTTCTGGTATTGAGCAACTGAACAGTGTAACGAACATGATTAAGCAGGCTGGTATGGAGCCAGGGACCATTTTCTTAAGCTCAACAACTCAAGAAGCTACTGAGGATGATGTGAAGAGGTTTACTTGCAATGAAGAGGACGACGTGATTCTGATTGAACGGGTTCGTACGGCAAACGGGGAACCGGTTGTGTATTGTGTGGACAAAATTCCTGAAAAGGTTATGCCACGTAATTTCACCCATGAAGATAACTCTATTTTCACTGTTTTAGAAAAACGAGAGAATAAGAGAATTACCCATGCCGTTGCACAAATTGAACCTATGGGGTATCACGATAAAATCTCCCCTATTCTAAATTGTGAACCAGAAACGGCACTACTCGTTTTAAAGCAAATGCATTTTGATGAAAACGATGAGCCGATTCTGTACTCAGTAAACTATTTCAGATCCGACAAATTTAGCTTCCACGTATTAAGAAAGCGTGTATAACAACAATCAATCTTTCTACTAATTATTACAATATTAGGGGGTACTCTAGGTGAAAAAACGTAAATTTGGTTTAGCGTTGTCATTTGTTCTAGCTGCAGGTACATTATTAGGTGCTTGTGGAACAAGCGAGGACAAAGAAGGTGCATCTAGTGGTGAAGGTAACAAGAAAGAAGATCAATTTACAGTAGCAATGGTTACAGATGTCGGTGGAGTAGATGACAAATCTTTCAACCAATCGGCTTGGGAAGGTTTAAAAGCTTTCGGTGAAGAAAATGACTTAGAAAAAGGTAAAGAAGGATATGACTACCTTCAATCACAATCTGATGCTGACTATGCTACTAACTTAAACACATTAGCTCGTCAAGACTTTGACTTAGTATATGGTATCGGCTTCCTTATGGAAGGTGCAATCAATGACATTGCACAACAACAAAAAGATTCTCATTTTGCAATCGTTGATGCTGTTGTAGATCAGCCAAACGTTGCAAGCATCATGTTTAAAGAACAAGAAGCTTCTTTCTTGGCTGGAGTTGCAGCTGGATTAGCTACAAAAACGAATAAAATTGGATTCATCGGTGGTATGGAGATTCCGGTAATCGAACGTTTCCATGCTGGTTTCATCGCTGGTGTTAAATCAGTTAACCCGGATGCGGAAATCGTTGCAGACTATGCAGGAGCTTTTGATAAAGCTGAACTTGGTCAAACGATCGCTTCTAAAATGTACTCTCAAGATGTAGATGTTATTTTCCATGCAGCTGGTGGTACTGGTAATGGCTTATTCAAAGAAGCGCGTGACTTAAAAGAAAAAGATCCTTCCCGTGAGCTTTGGGCAATCGGTGTTGACTCTGATCAAGCTGCAGAAGGTAAAGTTGGCGACCATAACATTGTTCTGACATCTGCATTGAAACGAGTTGACAACGCGGTTAAAGACCTTGCAACAAAAGCTCAAGACGGAAATTTCCCTGGTGGAGAACAAATCTTATACGGTCTTAAAGAAGACGGTGTAGGACTTGCTGAATTAAATGAAGAGCTTTCTAACAAAGATGAAGTAATGCAAAAAGTTGATGAATGGAAAGAGAAAATTAATAGCGGAGATGTGACAGTTCCAGAATCTGTTAAAGAAGCGGAATCTTTCTCAGCTAACTAATTTTAAATGGGATAAGCGGGCCAAGGATAGCCGGTCTCTTATCCCTTTTTTAAAAGGAATATTCATAATAATTAAAAATCTAATTGAAGTATAGAAATATTTTTCTATCTTTCATTTAGATTTTTATCCGGGGAAACCCTTTTTTTCTAGCAAGTTAAGGTCTGACCTCTAACTACTAGATAAATATCCCTAGCCTACGCAAGGAGTGAATAGCAATGGATTATGTAATTGAGATGCTGAATATTCGTAAAGAGTTTCCAGGCATCGTAGCAAACGATAATATTACCCTCCAGCTCAAAAAAGGTGAAATTCATGCGCTTCTTGGTGAAAATGGAGCAGGTAAGTCCACACTGATGAATGTATTATTTGGACTTTACCAACCTGAGCAAGGAGAAATTCGTGTAAAGGGTCAGAAAGTAAACATCACCAATCCCAATATCGCCAACGACTTGGGAATCGGAATGGTCCATCAGCATTTTATGCTTGTGGATACTTTTACAGTAACAGAAAACATTATTCTCGGAAGAGAGCCTAAGTCCGGTGCAACGGTGGATATTAAAAAGGCAGAGAAGGATATTTTGGAAATATCAGAAAGATATGGTTTAAAAGTGGATCCGACGGCTAAAATTTCTGAAATTTCAGTAGGTATGCAGCAGCGTGTGGAAATCTTGAAAACACTTTATCGCGGGGCGGAAATTTTGATCTTTGATGAGCCAACGGCGGTACTGACCCCTCAAGAAATCAAAGAACTTATTCAAATTATGAAAACTCTCATTCAAGAAGGTAAGTCTATTATTCTTATCACCCATAAGCTTAAAGAGATTATGGAAGTGTGTGATAATGTAACCGTTATCAGAAAAGGTAAAGGGATTGGGACAGTGAAAGTATCAGAGACTGACCCGAACCATCTTGCGAGTCTGATGGTAGGGCGTGAAGTAACCTTCAAAACTGAGAAAATAGAAGCAAATCCTGCAGGCAATGTACTTGAGATACGTGATTTAAACGTGAAAGATCATCGGAATGTACCAGTAGTAAAAGGATTGAACCTTGAAGTGAAGGCCGGGGAAATACTGGGTATTGCAGGGGTCGACGGCAACGGGCAAAGTGAACTGATAGAAGCCATTACAGGGTTACACAAAACCGATGGTGGCTCGATTAAGCTGAATGGAAAAGATATAGTCAATATGAAGCCGCGTAAGATATACGAAACAGGTGTAGGTCATATTCCTCAGGATCGTCACAAGCACGGATTAGTATTAGATTTTCCAATAGGTGAAAATATGGTTCTACAAACCTATTACAAAAAGCCTTATTCAAATAAAGGGATATTAAGCTATAAAAACATCTACAATCAAGCGAGAAAGCTAATCTCAGAGTTTGATGTAAGAACACCTTCGGAATATACTCTTGCCCGGGCATTGTCCGGTGGTAATCAACAAAAGGCGATTATCGGCAGGGAAGTCGATCGTGACCCGGACTTGTTGATTGCAGCTCAACCGACTCGTGGTTTGGATGTAGGGGCCATTGAGTTCATCCACAAACGTCTGATCGAGCAGCGGGATAACGGGAAAGCCGTGCTATTACTTTCATTTGAACTAGATGAAATCATGAATGTAAGTGATCGTATCGCCGTTATTTATGAAGGCCAAATCGTAGCGATTGTGAATCCGAAAGAAACGACCGAACAAGAGCTTGGACTGCTGATGGCTGGATCAAAGAGGAAGGAAACGGGGGAAAACGAACATGTCTAATCGATTAACAAATATATTAATCCCGATTATTTCAGTCCTTTTGGGTATTATTGTCGGAACCATTATCATGCTTGTAAGCGGGTATGATCCGATTGCCGGATATTCTGCATTATGGCAAGGTATTTTCGGCGAAATCTACTATGTAGGGGAAACGGTACGTCAAGTTACACCGTACATTTTAGCGGGATTGGCTGTGGCCTTTGCCTTTAGAACCGGTTTATTCAATATCGGGGTCGAAGGACAATTGATTGTAGGCTGGCTTGCTGCTGTATGGGTGGGGGTTGCTTTCGATGAGTTACCAAAAATCATTCATTTGCCCCTTGCCATCATTGCAGCAGCACTAGCTGGAGCGTTATGGGGCTTTATTCCTGGGTTGCTTAAAGCAAGATTTCGTGTGCACGAAGTAATTGTAACAATCATGATGAACTATATTGCTCTTCACGTCACCAATGCGATTATCCGTGATGTCCTAACTGAGCGTAAAGATCGTACGGATTATATCGCTGAAACGGCATCACTTAAGTCTCCGTTCTTCGAAAGCTTAACGGATTACTCCCGCCTGCATTGGGGAGTTTTCATTGCCCTTCTTTGTGTATTCATCATGTGGTTCCTATTAGAGAAAACAACACGTGGATATGAACTGCGTTCTGTTGGTTTTAACCAGCACGCTTCTCAATATGCCGGGATGAACGTAAACGGAAACATTATTCTTTCCATGGTCATCTCAGGAGCGTTTGCTGGACTGGCTGGTGCTATGGAAGGTTTAGGGACATTTGGTTATGCTTCTATTAAAGGAGGATTTACAGGGGTCGGATTCGACGGGATTGCTGTAGCTCTATTGGGAGGAAATGTTGCCATTGGTGTTGTGTTCGCAGCACTATTATTTGGAGGGCTAAAAGTCGGTGCATTGAATATGCCTCTTGAAGCAGGTATTCCAAATGAACTAGTAGACATTATTATTGCCCTTATTATTTTCTTTGTAGCATCTGGTTATATGATTCGTTATCTAATTCAACGATTTAGTAAAAAGGGGGTGAAGTAAGTGGGCTTTATTGATATCTTGACAATCCTTATTCCATCAACATTATTGTGGGCATCACCACTTATTTTCACTGCTTTGGGCGGAGCATTCTCTGAACGTTCTGGTGTCGTTAATATTGGACTTGAAGGTTTAATGGTCATAGGCGCTTTCGCAAGTATCGTTTTCAACCTTGCTTTCGCAGATGTATTCGGTGATGCAACTCCTTGGGTAGCACTGCTTATAGCCATGGCAATGGGAGCGTTACTAGCTGTCTTACATGCAGTTGCTTCTATCACCTTTAGAGCTGATCAAGTAGTATCAGGTGTGGCAATCAACCTGCTTGCTATTGGATTAACCCTTTTCTTAGTGAAACGTATTTACGGGAAAGGTCAAACTGATATTATTTCTGAAGGATTCGGGAAAGTGGATGTGCCATTACTGAATAAAATTCCGGTGATTGGAAATATTTTCTTCTCTAACACATACTGGCCACCATTTGTAGCCATTCTAGTATCCATCATTGTTTGGTTCATTATGTTTAAGACACCATTCGGGCTGAGACTTCGTTCAGTCGGTGAGCATCCAATGGCAGCAGACACAATGGGAATCAACGTTACGAAAATGCGCTATATCGGTGTCATCATTTCTGGGGCTTTTGCAGGAATTGGCGGGGGAGTATATGCTCAATCGATTTCTTCAGATTTTAGTCACGCCACGATCAGTGGACAAGGTTTCATGGCCTTAGCCGCTTTGATCTTCGGTAAGTGGCATCCATTAGGTGCCATGGGTGCAGCATTATTCTTTGGATTCGCTCAAAGTTTAAGTATCATCGGATCGAGCATTCCATTATTTGAGAACATTCCAAGTGTATATCTGTTAATCGCTCCTTACGTGTTAACAATCCTTGCACTTACCGGCTTCATCGGCCGTGCAGATGCGCCAAAAGCGCTTGGCACACCGTACATCAAAGGAAATCGTTAATTTTCATGAGCAATACACGAAAAAGGTATCTCGGCATTCGAGGTACCTTTTTTGGTGAAACAAAAGAATGAGACATATTGAATATTTTCCATACATATAATAGTTTACTCTATGGGTATTTTTCCAATAGAGGAAGATGCTTGAAATCAACATCTCAGTACATGTATAGTTATACATAAATACCGCACAATAAGGGTGTTTATATCTTTTATTGATTTCAAAAATGACGGAAGTGTGGAACTAAGGAGGACGGTACGATGACAGCCATAAATGAAATAGTAAAAAAGAAACAAGGGTACACGCTACATATCGTTCAAACGGATAAGTTTAAAACCAACAGTCTGATTTTGAAAATGAAAGCTCCTTTAGATCAAGAAACAGTGACCTTACGCGGATTACTCCCTCATGTGATGCAAAGCAGTACAAAGACCTATCCGAGTACAACGGAATTAAGGTCCTACCTGGATGAATTATATGGTGCTAACTTTTTTACGGATTTAGGTAAAAAAGGTGAATACCACGTGGTCAGCATGTCCGTGGAAATCGCCAACGAAAAATTTTTAAGGGACTCAGATCCTTTACTTCAAAAAGGATTAGAATTTTTAGCAGATGTCCTTCAAAATCCACATATTGAAAATAACGAATTCGATCAGAAAACAGTCGAGAAAGAAAAACGAAACCAGAAGGTAAGAATACAGGCAGTTTATGACGATAAAATGCGCTATGCTAATTCACGGCTTGTAGAAGAAATGTGTAAGGGGGAGCGATTTGCCCTACATGTTAATGGAATTAGTGAAGAAGTAGAGTCCATAACGGCCAAGAGTTTGTATGAGTATTATCAAAAAGTCATGAATGAAGATCAATTTGATCTTTATGTCATCGGCGATGTAGATGTTGCAGAAGTTGAAACTCTGTGTGATCAACTCCTCCAATTAAACGAACGTACCCCTCTTGAAGTCGATTCATCGGAAGTGGAACAAAAAGAAAGGGAAAACGTCGTGAAAGAAAAGCAGGATGTGAAGCAGGGTAAGCTTAATATGGGATATCGGACTCATACACAATATGGCGATGATGATTACTTTGCCCTCCAAGTGTTCAATGGCATATTCGGTGGATTTTCTCATTCTAAATTGTTCATAAATGTGAGAGAAAAAGCGAGCTTAGCCTACTATGCAGCAAGTAGACTGGAAAGTCATAAAGGATTATTGATGGTTATGTCCGGAATAGAATTTGAGAAATATGATCAAGCAGTCGGAATCATCAATGATCAGCTGCAAGCCATGAAGGATGGAGACTTTACGGATGGTGAAATCGAACAAACGAAAGCGGTCATCCGCAATCAACTGCTTGAAACCATTGATACGTCCCGTGGTTTGGTTGAGGTCCTCTATCATAATGCAGTCGCCCATGAAGAAATAGATTTAAAACACTGGCTTGATGAAATAGAGAAGACGACGAAAGAAGACATCGTGAAAGCAGCAAATAAAGTTGAGCTTGATACCATCTACTTTTTAACAGGAATGGAGGGATAAAGATGAAGAAAATTTCCTTCGATCAACTACAGGAAAACTTATATTATGAAAAAATGTCAAATGGATTGGACGTCTATATACTCCCGAAAAAAGGGTTCAATAAGACATATGCCACGTTTACGACGAAGTACGGAAGCATTGACAATCATTTTGTCCCTCTGAACGAAGAAGAATTCGTTAAGGTACCAGATGGAATCGCCCACTTCTTGGAGCATAAATTGTTTGAAAAGGAAGACGGTGATGTATTCCAGCAATTCAGCCGCCAGGGAGCGTCGGCTAATGCGTTCACATCATTTACACGAACCGCCTATCTATTTTCAAGTACTACCAATGTAGAACGAAATTTAGAAACGCTTATAGATTTTGTTCAAGACCCATATTTTACAGAAAAGACAGTCGAAAAAGAAAAAGGCATCATAGGACAGGAAATCACAATGTATGATGATAACCCTGACTGGCGATTATACTTTGGTGTGATCCAGAATATGTACAAAAATCACCCTGTGAAGATTGATATTGCAGGAACGATTGATTCCATCACACCAATCACGAAGGACATGTTGTATCAGTGCTACAACACATTCTACCATCCAAGCAACATGCTTCTCTTTGTAGTGGGATCTGTAGACCCGGATCAAATCATGAAACAAATTCGTTCGAATCAAGAAAAGAAGGATTATGAAAAAATGCCTGAGATCAAGCGGAGATTTGATGATGAACCAGAAACGGTTGCTGAGAAGAAGCAGGTCCTTAAGATGAATGTGCAAAGCCCTAAGTGCCTGGTAGGTCTTAAAGCACCTGAACCGCATCAGCAAGGCAAGGAAATGCTTAGACAAGAGCTTTCGATGAACGTTTTCCTGGATATGTTATTTGGGAAAAGCTCAACGTATTATTCTGACTTATACAATGATGGATTGATCGATGAGACATTCCACTATGACTATACACAAGAAAATGGCTTTGGGTTCTTAACCGTCGGCGGGGATACGGAAAAGCCGGATGAGTTGGCCGAGAAGGTACAATCGCTGTTACTTAAAGCCAAGAAAGAATCACTCTTTACAGAAGAAGGATTAGAAAGAACAAAGAAAAAGAAAATTGGTGCGTTTTTACGTGCCATTAATTCTCCAGAGTTTATTGCAAATCAATTCACACGCTATGCTTTTAATGAAATGGATCTATTTGAAGTTGTACCTACACTTGAATCATTGAAGTATGATGATATTCAAACCGTTGCAAGTACCATTATCAGTGAAGAGCGCTTTACCGTGTGTCAGGTAGTACCAAAATCATAATATCGGAGGGAGCTGCTTTAGGGTAGTTCCTCTCTTTATGTGGACATTGAGGTGGAAATAGATGAAATATGCTTTAATAACGGGGGCTTCAGGGGGAATTGGAAGCAGTACGGCATTAAGCTTGGCAGAAGAGGGATGGAATTTATATTTACATTACTATTCGAATGAAGAAGCTATGAAAGAATTACTACATAAAATTGAAAAGTATGGGGTTGAGGCAACCCCCATTCGAGCAAATCTTGCCCTCCCAGAAGAAGTGGGGAATGTTGTAGACAATATCTTTCAACTTGATGCAATTATTTATTGCAGCGGAAATTCAAACTGGGGGATGTTTCAAGATCAGACTGAAGAAGAGATGGACTATATGATTAACGTGCATGTGAAAAGTCCTTTGCTTCTCGTTCAAAAATTATTGCCTAAGCTTATTGAGCGTAAGGGGAATATTGTAATGATAAGTTCCATTTGGGGACAAATAGGTGGAGCCTGTGAGGTTATATATTCAACCGTAAAGGGTGCTCAATTGGCATTTGTGAAATCATTAAGTAAAGAGCTTGCCTTAAGTGGGGTAAGGATTAATGCAATTGCTCCAGGAGCCGTCGATACATCAATGATGAGCATTTTTTCTGAAGGAGATTTAAAAGCGCTGACCGAAGAGATACCAATGGGACGTCTCGCCCAAGCGGAAGAAATCGCTGACTCAATCCAGTTTCTTATTTCACCTAAAGCTTCCTATATTACAGGTCAAACACTTTCCATCAATGGTGGTTGGCATACTTAAAAAGTTTTTTCAGTCATAAGATTAGGGCGCATAATTTTCTTTCCGGGATACAAACTAAGGTTGTATTTCAATAAAGGAGGTCATGACACATGTCTGTATTAGATAATTGGTCTGATTGGAAAAACTTCTTAGGCGATCGTCTTCACCAAGCTCAACATGGTGGGATGGAAAATGAAACGGTATCTGATTTAGCTTACCAAATTGGTGACTACTTAGCGAATCAAGTCGAAGCTAAGAACGATCAGGAAAAAGTGTTAGCGGATTTATGGTCTGTCGCTTCTCCTGAAGAACAACATGCCATTGCGAACATGATGGTTAAACTTGTAAATAACAATGGTACTCGTTAAGGAGAGGGATTTTTCCTCTCCTTTTTCTTATATATACTCTTTCAAAAAAATCACTTGGAGTCATTTTTTCGCGTGAAGACTTATACATCATAACTATAATCAGCTTATAAGGCATAAAATGAGAAATTGTACATATTTATGTAGGTTTTGCTTTTCTATTACCGGAAAATCATTTATTATAATACCTAGATGTTTAAAAGATTTTTCGAATTATGTCAATTTTTATCGAATTGAAATGTCACGGATCTTTCAGGAGGTAACCAATGGAACGCAAAGAATGGTATTTAGAATATGAAATTCAAAAAAATCGTCCTGGCCTCTTAGGTGATATTTCCTCATTATTAGGAATGCTTTCTATAAATATAGTGACGATAAATGGAGTAGATGAAGGAAGAAGGGGAATGCTTCTTCTTGCGAATAATGATGAACAGATCACAAGGTTAGAGTCCATTTTACAAACGATGGATACAATTAATGTGACAAAGCTCAGAGAACCGAAATTAAGGGATCGTCTTGCCGTTCGTCACGGCCGTTATATTCAGCGTGATGCCGATGACAAGAAAACGTTTCGGTTTGTTCGTGATGAACTGGGTTTATTAGTAGACTTTATGGCTGAGCTATTTAAGCAAGAGGGACATAAGCTTGTTGGGATCAGAGGGATGCCCCGGGTAGGGAAGACCGAATCCATCGTGGCATCAAGTGTATGTGCAAATAAGAAATGGCTCTTTGTCTCCTCTACATTATTGAAGCAAACAATAAGAAGTAAGCTGATTGAAGACGAGTACTCATCCGAGAATTTATTTATTATCGACGGTATCGTTTCAACACGCCGTGCAAGTGAGAAGCACTGGCAGCTTGTAAGGGAAATCATGAGATTACCAGCAGTGAAAGTAATTGAACATCCTGATGTATTCGTTCAAAACTCTGAATATTCACTTGAAGATTTTGATTATATCATTGAACTTAGAAACGATCCTGATGAAGAAATTACATACGAACTAGTAGAACAAAATAATCTATTTCAAAATTCCGATTTTGGAGGTTTTGATTTTTAATATTGGAAGGTGTTAAGTGGTGACGGAATTAGGAAATCGTTTAAAGGAAGCTCGTGAATCTAAAGGTTATAGCCTCGATGATTTGCAAAAGATAACAAAGATTCAAAAACGCTATTTGATTGGAATCGAAGAAGGCTCGTATGATGCGATGCCTGGGAAGTTCTATGTGCGTGCATTTATTAAACAGTATTGTGAAGCGGTCGGTCTTCCTCCTGAAGTGATTTTTGAGGAGCATAAAGATGAAATTCCGACAACTTATGAAGATGAAATACCGGTTTCACTTTCCAGGGTCCAATCGAGAAAGTCTGTTTCAGAAAGCTCTACCAAGGTGTTTGACTTCCTTCCTAAGCTCCTTATAGCATTATTCGTCATTGGTGCGTTGATTGCAGTATGGGTGTTTTGGCAAGGGAAAGTAGGAGATAAAGCTCCGGAAACACAAGGGTCTGAAAATCAAGAGCAAGTAGCGGTAGATGAAAATAAAACCGCTGAAGGCGATAAGCCTGAAGAAGAAACCGAAGATAAAGAAGAAAGCAAACCTTCAGATGATGAAAAAGCTGATGAAGAACAAGAGCAAAAGCCTGAACAATCTCTGGAGGCAGTTAATACTGCTGGTAAGAAAACAACCTATGACCTTAAAAATGCTGATGAATTCAAGTTGCAATTATCGGCTAAGGGCGATACATGGATTGGGGTTTATAACACCAAGGATGAATTATTGTTCGAAGGTTTACTAAAAGAGGGAAATAAAAAGGACTTTGATTTTTCATCGGATAAACTTGCTTATCTTGTAATTGGAAATGCTGCGAACACAGACATTTTGGTAAACGGCAAACAGCTTGAGTATAAAGTATCAGCCACTGATGTTGTAAGGCAGGATATTGTCATTAACTATGAACCGCAAGCAACACAATAATTAAGATGGAGGGAGTTTTAATAACTCCTTTTTCTTACATACTATAGGTAGAACGTGTTTTTTAAGTATTGGAGGTAGAAAGGTGAACTTACCTAATAAGATTACAGTTTCAAGGATATTTTTAATTCCATTGTTTTTAATCATTATGCTTGCTCCATTAAATTGGGGTGACATGATGTTTCTTGGGGCAGAAATGCCAGTCAAACATTTTGTAGGAGCTTTAATATTCATTATTGCAGCAACAACTGATTGGATCGACGGTTATTATGCCCGAAAGCTTGACCTTGTGACTAACCTTGGGAAATTCTTAGATCCATTAGCGGACAAATTGCTTGTATCCGCTGCCTTGATTGTGCTTGTTGAGCTCGGTCTTGCTCCTTCATGGATTGTTATTATCATTATCAGCCGGGAGTTTGCTGTAACCGGCCTTCGCCTTGTATTAGCCGGTGAAGGGGAAGTGGTTGCTGCGGGCCAACTAGGGAAAATCAAAACATGGGCACAGATTATCGCTATTTCAGCATTGCTTCTGCATAATGCCATTTTTGAACTGATCAACCTCCCATTTGCGACTATTGCCCTTTGGGTAGCCATGTTCTTTACTATTTGGTCAGGCTGGGATTATTTCAAACATAACAAAAAAGCATTTGTAAATTCGAAATAAGGCGTTTTAACAAGGGGAATGATTCAACTAGAATCATTCCCTTCTTCACATCACCAACAGGGGGAATAAGGATGAATGCAGAAATCATAGCGGTCGGATCTGAACTACTATTAGGTCAAATCGTCAATTCTAATGCTCAATACATATCAGAGCAACTAGCTGAAATGGGTGTGAATGTCTATTACCACACTAGTGTGGGAGACAACCCAGAGCGGTTGCATCATGCGATTACAGTAGCTCAAGAAAGAGCAGACCTGTTAATTTTCACGGGTGGACTTGGACCGACGAAGGATGATTTAACGAAAGAAACAATAGCGAAGTCATTAGGTACAACATTGACCATGGACGAAGATGCGTTGGAATCAATAAAAAGCTACTTTAACAAAGTAAATCGGGAGATGACCCCCAACAATGAAAAGCAGGCTCTCATTTTAGCGGGTTCCAGAGTATTGAAGAACGAACACGGTATGGCTCCTGGCATGTTATTGAAAAAGGATGGTAAAGCATACATGCTTTTACCCGGTCCCCCATCTGAAATGAAACCTATGTTTAGTAAATACGGCAAGCAAGCGATTTTTACTTTATTAAAGAAGAGAGAAATCATCCATTCCCGGGTACTGCGCTTTTTCGGCATTGGGGAAGCTCAGTTGGAAACAGAACTGGAAGACTTGATTGACAAACAAACCAATCCGACCATCGCGCCATTGGCGGCCGATGGGGAAGTGACCCTGAGGTTGACGGCGAAGCACGAGTCAAAGGATATTGCCACCTCCCTTTTGGATACAGTAGAAAAAAAAATTATGGTTATTGCAGGAGATTACTTCTACGGCTATAATCAGGATTCTCTCGTTGAGGTAGGATTCAAGTTGCTAAAAGAGAAAGGTCTCACCTTATCCTGTGCAGAAAGCTTAACCGGTGGACTCTTTCAAGCTCAATTAGCATCGTTACCTGGAGCTTCCTCTATCCTGAATGGAGGGGTGGTTTGTTACCAGGATGAAGTTAAGACGACGATTTTATCCGTGAAAGAGAGTACATTGAACGAACATACAACAGTAAGTGAACAGTGTGCACGTGAACTTGCTGAAAATGTAAGGGCGCTATTCTCATCAGATATTGGAATCAGCTTTACAGGAGTAGCCGGCCCGGGACCACACGAAGGTCAGCCTGCAGGAACCGTGTGGATTGGATTGTCTATAAAAGATCAACCAACTAAAGCGTTTCTATTAAATCTCGGCGGTGGAAGGAATGCTAATCGAAAGAGAACGGCGAAATACGGGTGGCATTATTTGATCAAGGAATTGAGTTAGGTGCAAGACAGGCTGTCTTCAAGCATAGGGAAGGCAGTTTTTTTATGGGTGGAGAAAAGTTTTGATATCCCGGGATAGGATATCAAAGCTTAACATATACCGACCACCTCCATTCACCTTCAAGTATTCTAGTGAAATCACTCTCAATTCAATTGAATAGACCCTTGAAAAAAACCGAATGAATGTTCGATTTTTTTCTTGTTTTCTATTAAAAAAACGTTTATAGTATAGATAGGTTGGATTTGAGACAAGCTGATAAGTTGTCTATCTCAAGTTATATATTCAAAGGAGGAAGATTTGTGAGCGATCGTAAAGCAGCCTTAGATATGGCGTTAAAACAAATAGAAAAACAGTTTGGTAAAGGCTCTATAATGAAACTGGGGGAGCAAACTGATAGAAAAGTAGTAACATGCCCAAGTGGTTCATTAGCGTTGGACGCAGCTTTGGGAGTTGGCGGATATCCTCGAGGAAGAATTATAGAGGTATATGGTCCGGAATCGTCTGGTAAAACAACAGTAGCACTTCATGCCATTGCAGAAGTTCAAGCTCAAGGCGGTCAGGCTGCATTTATCGATGCAGAGCACGCACTTGATCCTGAATATGCTCAAAAGCTTGGGGTAAACATAGATGAATTATTACTTTCTCAACCGGATACAGGTGAGCAGGCACTGGAAATTGCTGAAGCTTTAGTACGTAGTGGAGCGGTAGACGCAATCGTTATTGACTCGGTTGCGGCGCTTGTACCGAAAGCAGAAATTGAAGGAGAGATGGGAGATGCTCACGTAGGTCTTCAAGCCCGTTTAATGTCACAGGCTCTTCGTAAGCTTTCAGGTGCAATTAACAAATCGAAAACCATCGCGATTTTCATTAACCAAATTCGTGAAAAGGTTGGAGTCATGTTTGGAAATCCTGAGACGACTCCTGGTGGACGCGCACTGAAATTCTATTCATCTGTACGTTTAGAAGTCCGTCGCGCTGAAACACTTAAGCAAGGGAATGAAATGGTAGGGAATAAAACGAAGATCAAAGTCGTTAAAAATAAAGTAGCTCCACCTTTCCGTGTAGCTGAAGTAGATATCATGTACGGAGAGGGGATTTCTAAAGAAGGTGAAATCGTCGATCTTGGGTCTGAGCTGGACATTGTTCAAAAGAGTGGTGCCTGGTACTCTTATAACGAAGAGCGTCTGGGTCAAGGTCGCGAGAACGCGAAGATTTTCCTTAAAGAAAATCCTGAGATCCGCAGTGAAATCATGTTGAAAATCCGTGAACATTACGGTTTGGACACAGGTCGTGCCGAAACGGATGATCAAAGTGAATTAAGTCTTTTAGAGGACTGATCCACAAATAAGAGAAGCAGCCACTTTGGTTTGCTTCTCTTTATTATGTATGTCAAACAACTTATTTGTAGAAAATAGTGACTATCCCTTTTCACAAAGACTATTTTTGATTGGTATTAATGAACCAATGCGAATCCAGGTTTTTGGAGTAGTACTTACAACCAAACAAAAAAATTGAAAAAGATGGTTTTGCTTGAAAATCATTCATAACCCCAGAGCGACAGTGTCAATTCATGTCGATTGGAAAAAATCCCTTGAGAAATCTAGTGATAGAGGGCTCTACCCCTTGACAATAAATTTTCAGAGATTTAAAATTAACATGTATATTTTACAAATTTTTCGAATGAATATTTGAAAGCCTAGCGCTGTATATTTTGTTCTAGTGAGCAATGTACAAGCCGACATGTAAAAGACATGATGACAGTTCATAGCAAGAGGAGGTGAAATAATGCAACCTATTACAATCATCTTCATTTTGCTTGGCCTAATCGTCGGTGTAGTTGTTGGATACCTAATTCGTAAGTCCATTGCTGAAGCAAAGATTGCTGGTGCTAAAGGTTCAGCGGAGCAGATTTTAGAAGATGCGAAGCGCGAGGCAGATGCTCTGAAGAAAGAAGCACTTTTGGAAGCAAAGGATGAAAATCATAAACTTCGCACTGAAATGGAAAATGACCTTCGTGAACGAAGAAATGAATTGCAAAAACAAGAAAATCGTTTGATGCAAAAAGAGGAAAACCTCGATCGGAAAGATGAAACGCTTGATAAGCGTGAAGCTTTACTTGAAAGAAAAGAGGGAACTCTTAACGAGAGACAACAACATATTGAAGAGATGGAAAGCAAAGTGGACGAGATGGTACGATCACAGCAAACTGAGCTAGAACGTATCTCGAGCTTGACTCGTGACGAAGCGAAAGGAATTATTCTTGACCGCGTTGAGAATGAACTCTCCCATGATATCGCCATTATGGTCAGAGAGCATGAAACACGTGCGAAAGAAGAGGCAGATAAGAAAGCGAAAGAAGTCCTTTCACTGGCTATACAACGTTGTGCTGCAGAACATGTGGCTGAAACAACGGTTAGTGTTGTGAACCTACCGAATGATGAGATGAAAGGTCGAATTATTGGGCGAGAAGGACGTAACATTCGTACGCTGGAAACTTTAACAGGAATTGATCTGATTATTGATGATACTCCTGAAGCAGTTATTCTTTCTGGTTTTGATCCGATTCGTAGAGAAACGGCTCGAATTGCATTAGAGAAATTAGTACAGGATGGACGTATCCACCCTGCACGAATTGAAGAGATGGTAGATAAATCTCGACGTGAAGTGGACGAATACATTCGTGAAATTGGTGAACAAACAACGTTTGAAGTTGGCGTTCACGGACTTCACCCGGATTTAATTAAAATCCTGGGACGTTTGAAGTATCGTACTAGTTATGGTCAAAACGTTTTAAAACACTCAATGGAAGTGGCGTTTCTTTCTGGACTACTGGCAGCTGAGCTTGGTGAAGACGAAAGACTCGCTAAACGTGCCGGATTACTTCACGATATCGGAAAAGCGATTGACCATGAAGTAGAAGGAAGTCACGTAGAAATTGGTGTAGAACTTGCAACGAAGTATAAAGAACACCCTGTGGTCATTAACAGTATTGCTTCACACCACGGAGATACAGAGCCTACGTCAATCATTGCTGTTCTGGTAGCTGCAGCTGATGCTTTATCTGCTGCAAGACCTGGAGCAAGAAGCGAGACGTTAGAGAACTATATCCGTCGATTGGAGAAGCTGGAAGAAATCTCAGAGTCTTATGAAGGCGTTGAGAAATCCTTTGCCATTCAAGCGGGACGTGAAGTACGTATTATGGTAAGACCGGAAGCCATTGACGATTTGGAATCTCACCGTTTGGCTAGAGATATCCGTAAACGAATCGAAGATGAACTTGATTATCCAGGCCATATTAAAGTAACGGTCATCCGTGAAACAAGGGCTGTCGAATACGCTAAATAAGAGGTTGACTCGAAAAGGGATATCCCCTTTTTGAGTCAGCTTTTTTTATCATTTCTCCCATCAGTGCCATGGAATCATTCGGGAGAACCCTCATTGATGAATAGACCCAAAGGATTTTGTGATACAATAACTACAGGACTCAATACATATAGAGAAGGGATTTTTCATGAAAATATTATTTGTTGGAGACGTTGTCGGTTCAATGGGCCGGGAAATGATCACAGAATACCTGCCGAAGTTAAAGAAGAAGCATTCACCGGATTTTACGATCGTTAATGGGGAGAATGCTGCATCAGGCAGAGGGATAACGGAGAAGATTTATAAACAATTCTTACAGGATGGCGCCAATATGGTGACCTTAGGAAATCATACATGGGATAATAAAGATATCTTCAATTTTATCGACTCATCTAAACAAATGGTTAGACCGGCGAATTTCCCGGAAGGGACGCCAGGAAGCGGTCTGGTGTTCGCTGAAGTGTACGGAAAAGAAGTTGCCGTCATCAATGCTCAAGGAAGAACCTTTATGCCTCCCCTTGATGATCCGTTTAAGGCACTTGATGAACTCGTATACGAAGCAAAGAAAAGAACGTCCATTATCTTCGTAGACTTTCACGCAGAAGCAACAAGTGAAAAGCAGGCGGTTGGCTGGTTTTTAGATGGCCGTGTGTCTGCCGTAATAGGAACCCATACACATGTTCAAACGGCAGATAATCGCATCCTTCCTAATGGAACCGCATTTATGTGCGATGTCGGTATGACGGGACCATATGATGAAGTATTGGGAATGAGCAAGGATTCTGTTCTCAAGAGATTCCAGACTAGTTTACCAGTTCGTTTTGAAGTCCCGAAGACAGGACGCAAAATTTTGAGTGCCTGTTTAATTGAAGTTGATCAAAGAACTGGTAAAGCGAAAAAAATCGATCGTATTTTAATCAACGAAGACCATCCATTTATGGCAGAATATTAAATGTTTTCTTTCCTTTTTTCGGTGTTACCGGAATGATTTGTCCATTTCCTGAATATAGTATCAGTGGAATCATTTATACCAAGTTTGTTCTTTACCACGGACATACGGTATGGGGGAAATGACAAGGAGGAAAAGGAATGGAAATATTAAAAGTTTCAGCAAAATCTAATCCTAATTCTGTAGCTGGTGCACTCGCCGGTGTTCTTCGTGAGAGAGGAGGAGCTGAGATTCAAGCAATTGGTGCAGGAGCTTTAAATCAAGCAGTTAAAGCAGTAGCCATTGCCAGAGGCTTTGTGGCTCCTAGTGGTTTAGATTTAATATGTATCCCGGCATTTACAGATATTTTGATTGATGGAGAAGAACGTACGGCGATAAAGTTAATCGTAGAACCAAGATAATAATCAATAGGCTGTTCATTAAAGAGGATTCTTTAGTGGACAGCCTTTATACTATTAATCGAAATACATATAAGATAGATGCCCTGAAAGGATGAAGTATTATGTTATTTGATGCACACTGTGATGTGTTAATGAAGTTATACCTGGAACCAGGGAAGGGAGCATTTCAATCCAAACATACATTGCATATTACCTACCCCCAGCTTCTTGAAAGCAGAAGTAAGGTACAATTGTTTGCGATCTACATTCCTTCATACTTGAAACCTGGTCAAAGATTCCAAGCTGCGTTAGAAATGGTCAACTTGTTTCATAATGAAATTTTAAAACCCAACCCAAAACTTAAATTTGTGACTTCAAAGCAGGAAGTAGAAAGACTGGCCGATGATGAAATTGGTGCGATGCTGACACTGGAAGGTGCTGAGGCTATAGAAGAGGACATCACGAAGCTTGAAATTCTTTACCGGCTTGGGGTACGTTCTGTAGGATTGACGTGGAATTGGGCCAATGCTGCAGCGGATGGTGCACTGGAGCCGAGGGGTGGGGGATTAACCAATTTTGGACGTGAGCTAGTATCATTCTTAAACGAGAAAAGACTTTGGACGGATGTCTCCCATCTATGCGAGAAAGCATTCTGGGATACAATCGAAATGGCTGATCACCCGATTGCTTCTCACTCAAACGCTTATTCTATATGTCCCAACCCCCGTAATTTAAAAAACGATCAAATTGAAGCGCTGATAAAAAGAGATAGTGTCATGGGAATCACTTTTGTTCCTCCTTTTTTAAATAAAAAAGGATCAGCGGTAATTTCAGATGTGATAAGACATATCGAGCATATATGCAGTTTGGGTGGTGAGAGTCATATTGGCTTTGGATCCGATTTTGATGGTATATCTGAAACGGTACAAGGATTATCCTCATTCGAACAATATGATAACTTAATCAATACGCTTCAACGATACTATAGTGAAAAGCAAGTGAAGAAATTCTTATATGAAAACTTTTTTGTCAGATTACCAGATTGATCATTAATCCAGCCATTAAAGGTATAACCTTTAGTGGTTTTTTTTGGCTAGTATGAACGTGTTTACATTCATAATTTCTTCAATACAGTAGTGAATTAAATAGAAAAGTGATAAACTGATAGAGTGAACGCAAGTTGCAACAATCCTATGTAATAATAGATTGTTTGAACGAAATGAAGAGAATGTGCTTCTCTAATAGATGTTACAAAAAATTGATTGAAGGGGTGTAATAAATGAAGGAACAACTTTCATGGAAGGTTGGTGGCCAGCAAGGTGAAGGAATAGAGAGTACGGGTGAAATCTTTTCTATGGCTCTCAATCGCCTTGGATATTACTTATACGGTTACCGTCATTTCTCCTCTCGTATTAAGGGAGGCCATACAAATAACAAAATTCGGGTAAGCACTACACAAGTGCGTGCGATTGCTGATGACTTAGATATTTTAGTTGCATTTGACCAAGAAACGATTGATGTGAATTATAAAGAATTACATAGCAATGGTGTCATTATAGCTGATGCGAAGTTTAAGCCTGAGAAGCCTGAAGATACAGATGCTTCTCTCTATATCATTCCATTCACTCAGTTAGCCACGGAACTTGGAACGTCGTTAATGAAGAACATGGTAGCGGTAGGTGCCACATGTGCCGTTCTTAATCTTGATCCAGAAGTTTTTAAGGAAGTTGTGGAAGAAATCTTCGGCCGTAAAGGTGAAACGGTAGTAGAGAAAAACATGGAAGCGATTAAACAGGGATTCCAAACGATGAAAGAAGAACTTGGAAGCAATGTTGGTTCCTTACAGCTGAAAGAAGCTGACGGGAATAAACGTATGTTTATGATCGGAAATGACGCAATTGCTCTTGGCGCACTAGCAGGTGGCGTTCGTTTAATGGCCGCATACCCAATCACTCCAGCCTCTGAAATTATGGAATACCTTATTAAAAAGCTCCCGATGGTTGGAGGAACCGTTATTCAAACAGAGGATGAAATTGCAGCCGCAACGATGGCAATCGGAGCTAACTACGGAGGAATCCGTTCATTTACTGCATCGGCCGGACCAGGTCTTTCACTTATGATGGAAGCAATCGGTTTATCTGGAATGACTGAACAGCCATTAGTTGTAGTAGATACTCAACGTGGAGGGCCGTCCACAGGACTTCCAACAAAACAGGAGCAGTCTGATTTAATGGCCATGATTTATGGTACGCACGGTGAGATTCCAAAAATCGTCCTGGCTCCAAGTACAGTACAGGAAGCATTCTATGACACAGTCGAGGCATTTAACTTGGCCGAAGAGTATCAATGTCCAGTCATCATTCTTTCAGATCTCCAACTTTCATTAGGGAAACAAACTGTTGAACCTCTTGATTACAGCAAAGTGGAAATTCGTAGAGGAAAGCTTGTTGGAAATGAATCTGAACTAAATGAATTAGAACCGAAAAAATACTTTAAACGTTTTGAAGTGACTGAAGATGGGGTATCACCACGTGTCATTCCTGGAATGAAGAATGGGATTCATCATGTAACAGGAGTAGAACATGATGAAACAGGGAAGCCTTCTGAATCCCCAGTAAACAGGCAGGCGCAGATGGATAAACGTATGCGAAAGGTGGAAAGTATCCGCTTTACTAATCCAATCCACACTCATGCACCACATGAAGAAGCCGATTTACTATTAATTGGTTTTAACTCGACGCGAGGAGTAATTGAAGAAGCAATGGAACGACTTGATGCCGATGGGCTGAAAGTGAACCACGCGCATGTTCGCTTAATCCATCCGTTCCCGGCAGATGAACTGGAACCACTTATGCAATCAGCGAAGAAAGTGGTCGTGATTGAACATAATGCTACTGGACAACTGGCAAATATAATAAAAATGAATGTAGGGTATGGGAATAAAATCACGAAAATGACAAAGTATGATGGAACACCATATTTACCAAATGAAATTCATTCTAGATGTAAGGAGTTGATCTGATCCATGGCTACCTTTAAAGATTTCAGAAATAATGTTAAACCCAACTGGTGTCCTGGGTGTGGCGACTTCTCTGTACAAGCAGCGATTCAACGGGCATCGGCGAATGTGGGACTGGACCCTGAACAATTAGCTGTCGTTTCCGGAATCGGTTGTTCCGGACGTATTTCAGGTTACATTAACTCATACGGTTTTCATGGCATTCATGGGCGTTCCCTTCCTATCGCTCAAGGATTAAAAATGGCGAATAAGGACTTAACCGTTATCGCTTCAGGTGGGGATGGAGATGGATTTGCCATCGGACTTGGCCATACGATCCATGCTATCCGTCGCAATGTTGATGTCACTTACATCGTTATGGATAACCAGATTTATGGGCTGACAAAGGGCCAAACTTCACCCCGCTCATCATCTGGTTTTAAGACAAAGTCTACGCCTCAGGGAAGTATCGAACCGGCACTGGCACCTATGGAAATGGCATTGACAGCCGGTGCAACATTCGTTGCCCAAAGCTTCTCTTCTGACTTGAAAGAGCTGACGGCGATAATTGAAGCAGGCCTTAATCATAAAGGCTTCTCATTGATCAACGTATTTAGTCCTTGCGTAACATATAACAAGATTAATACGTACGACTGGTTTAAAGAGAACCTGACAAAGCTTTCAGATCTTGAAGACTATGATCCATCAAATCGCGAACAAGCAATGAATATGCTCATGGAAAAGGATGGACTGGTTACTGGTTTGATTTATCAAAACAAAGAACAGCCATCGTACCAAGAGCTTGTAGCAGGTTATTCTGATGAACCTCTAAGCACTCATGATTTAAGGTTGGATGAAAGTAAATTTGATGAATTAGTGAAAGAATTCATGTAATTGTAATTCTGATTGTAGAAAGGACTTCCAATTTGGAAGTCCTTTCTATCTTTGTTGTATTTGCATCGCAATTTTCTATCTTGTTTTATCGCTGATTATAGGCGTGCTTTCTCTTGCTTCAATTCTATAAACGCCTTTTTTGGTCGTCACAAGTTTGTTCAAGTCTTGAGTTTTATTAGAATCGATCATTGTTCTTAGAGAATCAATTCCGTGGAATATAGACGACTCGGTTTGATAAAGTGTGTTCATCTGCTGGATAATATGTGAAAGCTGGAAATCGAATTTTTCAAGTTCGTTCAACATATTGTCTTTTTTACTTAGCACTCTTTCAAATGAATCATTCATAACAGATTCAAGTGAGTCCATTTTTTCTTCCTGCTTCTTAGATGACCGATCAATGTCAGCGAATTGATTTGTCAACCACCATTCATTCTCCTCGATCTGCTGTTGAACGGTTACAATCATTTTTTCGAAATAATCCACTTTCATTTTTTCAGACTCCATTAATTTTTGTTTGGATTCTTCAAATCGAAGCATTAATTGATCTCTTTCAACTGACAGCCCTTCTAATTTCTCGGCTTTTGTCAATAACTCCTGGAAGAGGTCTTTTTTTGTTTCTTCCGATTGTGAGAGTGCTTGGTTTAATTCTTGTAGATGAGTATCCTTAATAGCTATTTCATTTTCAAAGGAATAGATCATCCTATCTCTTTCAACTAAACCAGAATGTAAAGTATCTATTTCGCGTAGTAAAACATTATTAGACTCTTTTAATGAAATTCTTTCTGCTTGTATTTCTTCCAGCTGTTTTCTAACTTCATTGAATTTATATTTTTCTTTTAAAAGAGATTGCTCTAATTCTTTTTTTTCATATTCAAGTGTTTGAATATGAGCCCCATTATTGATGATTATCTGGTTTGCATTTTTTAACTCGGATTCTACTTTTTCATTAGCTTCTGTTAATGTGTTTCTATCCTTCAACAGTTCTATTTCGTGCAAATCATTTACTTTAATTTGTTCATACGCAAGCTCTAATTCATGATTCTTATGACTTATCTCTTCTCTTAAATGTTCATTCTCAGCGTAAAGGTATCCGTCTTTTAACTTTTTTATAGTCTGTTTTAGGTTATTAATCTCCGATAGTAAAAAGAAGCTTTCTTGATTAGAAATGTTATATAGTGGGTAAACCACTTTTTCCTCATTGATTGTAATCTCCTCCTGGTCAGTTTCTGATACATTAGTCTATGTATAAGTATCGACGATTGTTACAAGCACCCATTTAGACTTATAAGGCTGCTGAAAGAAAGATGTATCCATTTTTCAACACTTAAGCGCCTCTATTGTATGTAGACCAGAAAACCTTTATACTATTATAATGTGCAAGAATGTATCTCTTGTTAGATCTTATTATAGAAGATAAGCGGTTTGGTTTTAGAGGTAGAAAGGGGATTTTTCATGAACGAAGAACAACGAAAACATGGACAACAATCGAAGTCTGTTACTCCATCGGACCAAAAATCCGTAAAGGATTACAGTAAATACTTCGAAAGTGTCTATATCCCGCCTTCGTTGAAAGATGCAAAAAAGCGTGGGAAAGAAGAAATTAAATATCATAACGATTTTACGATTGATGATCAATACAGGGGACTCGGGGAAGGCAAGAAGTTCTATATCCGTACGTATGGTTGTCAAATGAATGAACATGATACGGAAGTAATGGCAGGGATTTTCATGGCACTAGGCTATGAAGCGACGAATTCGACAGATGACGCAGATGTTATCCTTTTAAATACATGTGCCATTCGTGAAAATGCTGAGAATAAGGTGTTCGGCGAATTAGGACACTTGAAACATCTAAAACGTGAAAAGCCAGAGCTTTTAATAGGTGTCTGCGGATGTATGTCCCAGGAAGAATCAGTTGTAAATAAAATCCTGAAAACATATCAACAAGTTGATATGATTTTTGGAACGCATAATATCCATCGCCTTCCTAAAATCCTTTCTGATGCTTATATGTCTAAAGCGATGGTCGTAGAAGTTTGGTCTAAAGAAGGGGACGTCATAGAGAACCTTCCGAAGGTTCGTCGTGGCAACATAAAAGCATGGGTTAACATCATGTACGGATGTGACAAGTTCTGTACCTACTGTATTGTTCCATACACACGTGGTAAGGAACGGAGCCGCCGTCCTGAAGAAATCATTCACGAGGTACGTCATCTGGCCGCCCAGGGTTACCAAGAGATCACTCTTCTTGGTCAGAACGTAAATGCATATGGTAAAGATATTGAGGATCTTGAATATGGCCTAGGTGATTTAATGGATGACCTTCGTAAAGTGGACATTCCACGTATTCGTTTTACGACTAGTCACCCTAGAGATTTTGATGATCATTTAATCGAAGTACTTGCGAAAAAAGGGAATCTGGTTGAGCATATTCATTTACCGGTTCAATCCGGTTCGACAGATGTTCTGAAGATTATGGCCCGTAAATATTCGAGGGAGCAATTCTTAGAATTAGTACGGAAAATAAAAACAGCGATGCCAGACGTGGCTCTTACAACTGACATCATCGTTGGATATCCGAATGAGACCAACGAACAGTTTGAAGAAACACTTTCACTATACAGAGAAGTCGGGTTTGAATCTGCTTTCACGTACATCTATTCTCCAAGGGAAGGTACCCCTGCGGCGAAGATGAATGACAATGTACCGATGGAAGTGAAAAAAGAGCGACTTCAACGATTAAATGCAGTTGTGAAAGAGTACTCGGCTGAAGCGATGAAGAACTATAAAGGACAGATCGTTGAGGTGCTGGTAGACGGGGAGAGTAAGAAAAATCCTGACATTCTTGCCGGTTATACTCGACGCAGTAAGCTTGTGAACTTCAAGGCTCCTAAAACAGCCATTGGAAAAATCGTGAAAGTTAAGATCACAGATGCTAAATCTTGGTCACTGGATGGGGAAATGGTCGAAGAAGGCCTAATTGGATCAGAATTTCAAGAACCGGTAGAGGTGAATTAATATGGCAAAGTATACTAAAGACGATATCATGAAACGAGCGGAAGAGCTTGCAACAATGATTGCTGAAACAGAAGAAGTGGATTTCTTTAAACGAGCAGAGGCACAGATTCATGAAAATCAAAAAGTACGAGAAATGATCGCGAGTATTAAGAGTTTACAAAAACAGGCTGTGAACTTTCAGCATTATGGAAAAATAGAAGCTCTAAAAATGGTTGAAGCAAAAATCGAAAACCTGGAAAAGGAAATCGATGCCATTCCAGTAGTACAACAATTCAAAGAGTCACAAACAGATGTAAATGATTTACTTCAAATTGTTGCGTCCGTTATTTCAAATAATGTGACAGATCATATCATCGAAACCACCGGGGGAGACTTACTTCGTGGAGAAACTGGATCACAAGTGAAAAACTCAACGCCTGGCAGCTGTTCTTAATAGAAAAAACAATGACATTATAAAAAACGATCTCTGCTTAAGGGAATTTCCCTTTCATGCAGAGATCGTTTTTTTTGCATGCTCTTTTTGATAATGCTTCCTTTTTCGTATTCGTTGAGTTCATCGTTTTTTCTATGAGGGAGAAAGTGCATTCCGGAACATTCAATGGGTATTCGCATACAATACATTATCTCGCAACAATCCCATTATGTAATTAAATTTACTCGCACAAACACCTAGATAGTCGCATAAGATGAATTGAAAATGAATGAGGAGGTTCGCTCGAATGGCAGAATATAGAGAGATTATTACTAAAGCGGTCGTAGCGAAGGGACGTAAATTCACACAGTCTCATCATACGATTAGCCCGCCGCATAATCCATCGAGCATTTTAGGCTGCTGGATCATTAATCATCAGTATGAAGCACACAAAGTAGGCAAGAAGGTTGAAATTCACGGTTCATACGATATCAACGTATGGTACTCCCACAGTGACAACACAAAGACATCCGTTGTAACAGAGAGAGTACAGTATACAGATTGCATTAAGCTGAAATACCGTGATCCTGATTGCTTAGATGATATTGAAGTATGTGCTCGAGTACTGCAACAGCCGAATTGCTGCGAAGCGGTTATTTCACCAAATGGAAACAAAATCATTGTTCACGTCGAACGTGAATTCTTAGTGGAAGTTATAGGAGAAACGAAAGTATGTGTCCTTGTAAATCCTGAAGGTTGTGACGATGAAGACTGGGATTGTGACTTAGATGATGAAGAATTTGAAGAGTTAGATCCAGACTTCTTAGAAGGAGACGAAGAATAGCATTTACTAGGAAGACGGCCTCTTCCTAGTTTTTTCTTCTTCAGAGTTTAAAGGAATTTATCGCATAAGGGATGGTAAAACAGTACAGGGGGCATCTCACTAGATGCTCTTTTTTTCATGAGAAAACCAATCACATGTAAGAGTGATTGGTTATAGAATAAGGAATAAACTGATGACAGCACATGTAATAGAAGCAATGAAACCAGTAAGGAGGGGTTTGAATCCTAATTGGGTGATATCCTTTATTCTGACTTGAAGACCCACCGCTGCCATTACCATGATAATCATGAATTTTGACGAAATCTCAAGGTATGATTCGATGGTTACTGGAATTAAACCAAATGTATGAAGTAAAGATACCCCCAAAAATAAGAAAACAAACCAAGGGAATACCTTATTGTATGAAGGTTCACCTTCATTTTTCTTTCTCAAAATAAAAGGTAAGCAAAACATGACGGGAATCAAGAATAATGTACGGGCAAGCTTTACTGTTGTTGCAACCTCTCCCGCTTCATCCCCAAATGCATATCCCACAGCAATTGCTGAAGATGTGTCATGTACAGCGGTTCCTGCCCAAATGCCAAACGATAATTCGGACATATGAAGGAGGTAGCCAATGATAGGATAGGTAATAAAAGCAATTAAATTAAAGAATACAATCGTCGATAAAGCATAGGCGGTTTCATTTTCTTTCGCGCCGATAATTCCTTTTACGGCTGAAATGGCCGTTGCCCCGCAAATACTTGTACCGATTCCTATTAACAAGCTTAACCGTTTGTCGATACGAAGCCATTTGCCAATGAAATATGTCACAGTAATACCAATGGAAACCGAAAGAAATATAACCCATAAAGCTCTCTGTCCAATATCAAGGATATCGTACAGGCTCAAGCCGACACCAAGAAATACGATGGCCACTTTCAATACTGTCTTCAGGGTAAATTGTATACCTGAATCGAATGATGAAGGAAGCCTGGTTGTATTCTGAAGAATTACTCCAATTACAATCGCAAATAACAAACTCCCGATGAGAGGGAAGAGAGTTCCTAAACCTTTAGATAATAAACTGATTAAAACAATGATGAAGATGCCCAAAGCTTCTTTGGGAAGAAAGGAATCTTTTAGTATGTCATGATGCAATGTCCTATAACCCCTTTGTGTAAATCAACTATTCCTAAGTATAGTATAACCTTTTATAGACGTGAACTCTAAAGGACTAATCGTTTTATTGTATGTTAAAATAAAAAAGATATTGAAACTTTAGCTGTGAAAGGATTTTTTACATGAAAAAGATTTTAGTCCTGGCAGAAAAGCCTTCTGTCGGTAGAGATATTGCCAGAGTACTTCAGTGTACGAAAAAAGGAAATGGATTCCTGGAAGGGAACGAATATATTGTTACCTGGGCCCTGGGGCATTTAGTCACATTAGCAGAACCTGAAAGCTACGATGACCGCTACAAATCATGGAACCTTGAGGATTTACCTATGCTTCCCCCATCCCTCAACCTCGTGGTCATTAAGAAGACAGGGAAGCAATTTAGTTCAGTCAAAGCGCAAATGAACCGTCCGGACGTAAAAGAGATTGTCATTGCCACTGATGCCGGTCGGGAAGGGGAGCTTGTTGCCCGCTGGATCATTGAAAAGGCCCGGGTAAATAAACCGCTGAAACGATTATGGATTTCATCTGTCACCGACAGAGCGATTAAAGACGGATTCAATAAACTGAAAGATGCCCAAAAATACGAAAACCTATATGCTGCTGCCCAAGCGAGATCTGAAGCCGATTGGTATGTGGGAATGAATGCAACCAGGGCTCTGACTACCAAGCACAATGCACAGTTATCATGTGGACGTGTACAAACACCTACGTTAAGCATCATTGCTCAAAGGGAAGAAGAAATCAGGAACTTTAAACCACAAACTTATTATGGGGCACAAGCCACAACGGAATGCGGTACGTTCATTTGGACAAACCGTAAAAATAAAGATACAAAAACATTTTCTAAAGAAGAAATAACAAACGTCATGAATTTATTGAAAGACAAAAAGGAAATCACTATTCAGTCAGTAAAAAAATCCCTAAAGAAGAATTACGCTCCTTCTTTATATGATTTAACTGAACTCCAAAGGGATGCCCATAAGATTTTTGGCTTCTCAGCTAAAGAAACACTATCCATTATGCAGAAATTGTACGAGCAGCATAAATTAGTAACCTATCCTAGAACAGATAGCAAGCATTTATCCAGTGATATGGTATCTACATTGAAGGACCGATTGAAAGCAGTGAGCGTCCAACCTTATCGCAAAATGGCTCATTTAGCGTTGCAGAGCTCAATGCAGCTTTCAAAAGCATATGTCGATGACCAAAAGGTGACAGATCACCATGCCATTATCCCGACGGAGGAGACACCGTTCCTCCAAAAGTTACAGGACCGTGAAAGAAAGATCTATGAATTAATCGTGAAACGCTTCTTAGCCGCATTCTACCCTCCATACCTGTATGAGCAAACGACAATAGAAGCAAGGATAGGTACTGAAACCTTTCAGACAAAAGGAAAGCGGATTTTAGAAAACGGTTGGAAAGAAGTATATGATTTTGATTCCGAAAAAGATCAATTGCTATCAAAAATGGAAGAAGGGGATATGTTTACTGTTCTGGCAATGAAAGAAACAGAAGGAAAAACGGACCCTCCCGGCCGTTTCAATGAAGGAACACTTCTATCTGCTATGGAAAATCCTAAAAAATTCATGAAAGATAGCAACAAAGATCTTCTCAATACCATACATGAAGCGGGGGGACTGGGTACAGTTGCGACAAGGGCAGATATAATAGAAAAGCTTTTTAACTCAGGAGTGATTGAGCCGAAAGGAAAAGAAATTGTTATAACCTCTAAAGGAAAGCAATTATTGGATTTGGCCCCTCTTGAATTACAATCCCCGACACTCACAGCAGAGTGGGAGCAAAAACTTGAGAAAATCGCGAACGGTTCCCTTAATAAAAAGGAATTTTTAAAAGAAATTAAAGACTACACGAAGAAATCAGTAAGTGAAATCAAGAATTCCACTAAGAAGTTCTCTCATGATAATCTAACGGGTACGAAATGTCCAGACTGTGGGAATCTGATGCTGGAGATAAAAAACAAGCATGGAAAAAAACTGGTCTGTCAAGATCGTGAATGCGGTCATCGGAAAAATATCAGTAAAAAGACGAATGCCCGTTGCCCTAACTGCCATAAGCGCTTGGATTTAAGAGGAGAAGGGGAAGGGCAGATGTTCACCTGTGTATGTGGACATAGAGAAAAACTATCAACGTTCAATGATCGTAGGAAAAAAGCAAAGAACAGTAAAGCTACAAAACGAGATGTAAATAAGTATTTGAAAACACAACAGAAGGAAGAGCCTGTCAATACCGCATTAGCTGATGCTTTAGCCAAATTAAAACTGGATCAGTAATTTTTTATAGGGAAGACTCCCTATTTTGGGAGTCTTCCCTATCTTTTTTTGATTTGAATTGGTAGAATATTTGTAATTATGAAAAAATGAGGTGAAAGTGATGACAACCTTTACAATTGAAGAATTTTTTATAGCAATTGAAACCGGTGATAAAGTGACAGTAGAAAAGTCATTGAGAAATGACACAAACCTCTGTAATGCAGATAATGAACATGGATTAACGGCTTTGGGAGTGGCTGCACATTATGGACATATGGAGATTGTCGAACTTCTTTTGAATTTTGGTGCGGATATCAATTCCCTATCGAATTCGAAAGTTTCCTACATACCTTCCAACACAGCTTTGCATGCAGGGATAGCAGGGAAAGCCTCTAAAGAACTTGTGGAATTTTTACTAAAACAAGGAGCGAATGTAAATCAACCGGATTCATCTGGTCACACACCTTTACATATCGCTGCTTTCGACGGAAGTGAAGAGATTGTGTCCCTATTACTGGTTCACGGAGAAGGGCAAGAGCTACATTCAGGAAATGAACGTACTCCATTGGAAATTGCAAAGGAAAGGAATAATAAAGAATTTTTAAAAGCGCATGAAAAATTTGCAAAAGGAAAGATACAGTAGCTTCCAGCGCGTGTCATGCACCTCTTATAAGGGGTGTTTTTTATTTTTGCCTTTTCAAAAGGGTCTTTTCTGAAAGAGTGTTGATTTTGTCAACATGATTCACTGAATATGTATTATGTTATAAAACTTTTTTAAAATAATGAAATCCCTTACAACATTGTTTTAAACGTCTTAAGTACATAAGATATATTTCATTTTATTCTAAAAAAATAATATTTTTAGAAAATTCTGTTGTTTTTTGTCGTTTATCGTATTAAAATAAACGTTAAATTCATTTACTGAAGGGAGGACATCGTGATGCTAACATTTCTTGCATCCATCTGTATTCTAGTAGTAGGTTATTTCATTTATTCAAAGGTGGTAGAAAAGATTTTCGGTGTTGATGATTCCAATGTGACACCTGCATATAAAAAGAAAGACGGCTTGGATTATATGCCCATGAGCTGGTGGAAAGCGAGCCTGGTTCAATTGTTAAACATTGCGGGGTTAGGTCCGATCTTCGGGGCAATTTTAGGTGCTTTATATGGACCTGTAGCATTTCTATGGATCGTGATCGGCACTCTGTTTGCAGGAGCGGTTCATGATTACTTTTCAGGAATGTTATCACTTAGGCATAATGGAGCACAGTTTCCTTCTATCGTGGGAAAATACTTAGGAAAGCCCGTGCAATCCGTTATGAACATTTTATCGATCGTGTTGATGGTTCTCGTAGCCGCTGCTTTTACGTCGGGACCTGCACAATTAATGGCTGAGGTAACACCTCTGAATTTTATGACGTCTCTTATCCTTATTTTTACATACTTTCTTATTGCGACTATCTTACCGATCAATAAGATTATTGGAAAGGTTTATCCGTTCTTTGGAGCAATCCTTATCTTTATGGCAGTGGCGATCGGAATTGGCTTGTTCTTCTTTGAGCATCCAGTCCCAAATCTAACATTTGAAAATTTACATCCAAATGAACTGCCTCTATGGCCTTTACTGATGGTTACTGTATCATGTGGAGCAATCTCTGGATTCCATTCCACTCAAAGTCCCATCTTAGCCAGAACCTTAAAAAGAGAAAGTGAAGGTCGGAAAGTATTCTATGGGGCGATGGTAGCTGAAGGGATCATTGCCTTGATCTGGGCTGCAGCAGGTATGGCATTCTTCAATGGAACGGCAGGGCTTCAAGAAGCGTTGGCCGCAGGCGGACCTGCTGGAGTGGTAAATGAGATCAGCAATACGACGTTAGGAACTTTAGGTGGAATACTGGCTGTCCTTGGTGTAATCATCCTTCCAGTTACAACAGGCGATACCGCTTTAAGATCCTCTAGAATGATGCTTGCAGATTTACTGAAAGATCTGCGGAAGAAAGATGTAGAAGGGAAATGGTTGCCGGTCTTGTTGGTCATTCCTGTGGCAATCCCGACATTTTTACTTACTCAAATCGACTATACCTTCCTGTGGAGATATGTAGGCTGGTCCAACCAGGTAGTAGCAACCGTCATGTTGTGGACCGCTGCCATTTATTTATTACAGCAGGCAAGGTTCCACTGGATTTGCAGCATCCCTGCATTGTTTATGACAGGAGTTGTGAGTTCGTATATTTTTTACGCTCCAGAAGGTTTTGGTCTACCTTATTCAACAGCGATGATAATTGGATCCGTCATTTGGTTGGCTGTCTTGATTTGGTTTGTAGGACAAGTAGTAAAATACAAACCCCGCAGACAAAAATTACTAGAGATGAACTCAGTAAATTCATAACGATTATCGACAAAAACAGCCTTTTCAATAGAGAAGGCTGTTTTTTATTTGGAAAGTTCAAATGGTTCAAGTGCAGTTGCACAGACTCTTAGGAATGAAAATAAATGAATCCAGAGAATAGGCAGATTTTATTGTCGAATGAAAACTGAATTTTTAAAAGATTATAACAAATCATTCTACAAATTTCGTAAAATAAGTATGCTACCTTAAGAGAAACGATCAAGATGATCAGAATGTTTCAAGAATGTACATAGTGACAAATAAGATAGGAAGTTAGTGTTACAGAATGTATAGTGCATTCTGTAAATGTACGAGTTAAAATAAAGTGAAAATACTTAAAATTCAGACTTTAATTTCAGCCAGTGAAATCTAGTAAGTGTGAAACAATGGAGCAAAAAACAATGAAAGCGCTTACTATTTTATAAAATCTATTTGTGTAGGGGGTAATGAAATGTCAGACTTGGTGAAAATTGGACTTATTCAAGCTTCTCATGATGTGGATGGCAGTGAAGGAGTAGACGTCCATAAGGAGCAAGCGATCAAGAAACATGTGGAACTGGTCCGAGACGCAGCAAAAAAGGGAGCTCAAATCATTTGTTTACAGGAAATTTTCTATGGTCCTTATTTTTGCTCCGAACAAAATCCAAAGTGGTATGACTCTGCCGAAGAAATACCCAATGGTCCAACCACAAAACAGTTTCAGGCGTTAGCCAAAGAGCTTAGTGTCGTCATCGTTCTACCAATCTATGAGAGAGAAGGAATAGCCACTTACTATAATACAGCAGCGGTCATCGATGCAGATGGATCCTATCTCGGAAAATATCGGAAACAGCATATTCCACATGTGGGAGTTGGAGAGGAAGGTTACGGATTCTGGGAGAAATATTATTTTAAACCTGGTAACCTTGGGTACCCGGTATTCGATACTGCTTATGCAAAAGTGGGAGTTTATATTTGTTATGACCGTCATTTCCCTGAAGGAGCCCGCTTATTAGGATTAAAAGGGGCAGAAATTGTGTTCAATCCATCTGCAACCGTAGCTGGTTTATCTGAATACTTATGGAAGCTTGAGCAGCCTGCCCATGCGGTGGCAAACGGCTACTACTTAGGAGCTATTAATCGTGTTGGTTTTGAGGGTCCCTGGAATATGGGTGAATTTTACGGACAGTCTTATTTAGTCGATCCGAGAGGCAGCTTTGTTTCCATTGGAGGCAGAGATAGTGATGAGGTTATCATAGGTGAAATGAATAAGAAATTATTACGAGAAGTCCGGGATACATGGCAGTTCTATCGTGATCGCAGGCCTGAAACCTATAACGATATGACGGCTTTACTTCCTTGATAAATTGAGGCTGACGGTGAACCATCATTGTCAGCCGTGGTGTGTTTAATAGGTAATGAAAATCAATTGGAAATAAAGAGGGGGAAGTCAGTTTGTCTAACACACTTTCGTTACTCAATCTTGAGAAGAATTTTCTCGAAGCCCATGAAGGATTGACCAATAGGGAAGCATTGGAGGAAGCGAATCGCTGTTTGTATTGTTATGATGCTCCGTGCATACAAGCTTGTCCCACAAGCATAGATATACCTTCTTTTATTAAAAAAATCGCATCAGGAAACTTGAAAGGATCGGCCAAAACAATCATGACTGCAAATCCCGTGGGAGCGAGCTGCTCACGTGTCTGTCCGACAGAAGAGCTGTGTGAAGGGGCTTGTGTACTGAATCATTCTACCAAGCCAATCATGATTGGTGACCTGCAGCGATATGCAACAGATTGGGCGAGACATAACGACACTGTGCTATTTCAAGCAGGAGAACCAAACGGGATTAGAGTTGGGATTATCGGAGGGGGACCAGCCGGTCTATCTGCTGCAAGGGAACTTGCACGTTTCGGTTATGAAGTGACCATTTATGAAGCTGAAAAAGAAGCGGGAGGCTTGAATACTTATGGTATCGTATCTTTCCGCCTACCCCAGAGCGTATCCTTTTGGGAAGTGGACCAGGTAAAGAAATTGAATGTCGATATTCGAACCAATGTAAAAGTTGGTCAAGACATATCTGCAGATGAAATCGTAGAGAGCCATGATTTTGTCATCCTGGCAGCAGGAATGTCCCATGTTCCAGATTTGAAAATTGAAGGGGAAAACTTAAAAGGAGTTCATGACGCCATTGAATTTGTTAAGGCAACGAAAAGTGGCAAGCTGACGCAAGACTATGTGGGCAAAAAAGTGGTGGTGATTGGGGCGGGAAATACAGCTATCGATGGAGCTACCTGTTCTGTCCGCTTAGGAGCAGACAATGTAAAAATCTTATACCGACGTACACAAGAAGAGATGACGGCTTATGATTTTGAGTACGAATTTGCAAAGCAGGATGGAGTAGAATTCCGCTGGCTAACGGCACCTAAGCGAATTATAGGAAATGATGCGGGAGAAGTAACGGGAATCGAATGCATCAAGATGGAGTTAGGAGAGCCCGGGGAAGATGGAAGAAGACGTCCGATTCCTGTAAAAGACTCACTGTTTGTGCTTCCTGTTGACGCAGTCATTAAAGCGATTGGGCAAACTCGTCATCTATCGCTTATTGAACAGTTCGGACTGGAGCATTCAGACGGGGTTGTACAGGTTAACCGGGAAACCTTCCAAACCTCTAATCCAAAGATTTTCGCCTGTGGAGACGTTGTTTTTGGTAAGGGAGTAGGAGAGGCGATGGTCGTTACGGCTGCAGAGCAAGGGAAACTTGCCGCCTATCATTTACATGCACAATTGGAGAAAGTCCACGTGAATTAAGATTGTCCTAGGGGGGGGAACTCATGGCAAATTTAAACATTGATTTAGCTGGAATAAAATCACCTAATCCATTTTGGCTGGCGTCCGCGCCGCCAACAAATTCAGGCTACCAGGTTCAGAGAGCATTCGAAGCCGGTTGGGGTGGAGCTGTGTGGAAAACATTAGGGGAGCCTATTATAAATGTATCTTCAAGGTTTGCAGCGGTAAGCTTTAACGGTCAAAGGGTAGCTGGATTTAATAATATAGAGCTTATTACAGATCGTCCATTAGAAGTGAATTTGAAGGAAATCTATGAAACAAAGAAACGGTTTCCGAATCATGCAATCATTGCATCATTAATGGTAGAGCCTAAACAAGAAAAGTGGCATGAGATCGTAAAGAAGGTTGAAGATGTCGGTGTTGATGGACTGGAACTGAATTTCGGATGTCCACACGGAATGGCTGAACGGGGGATGGGATCTGCGTCCGGTCAGGTACCTGAACTTGTTGAGAAACAAACCCATTGGGCGAAAGAGGTAGCCAGGACACCTGTAATTGTAAAGCTTACACCAAACATTACCGACATTACAGTCACAGCTGAAGCGGCTGTCCGCGGTGGAGCGGATGCAGTAAGTATGATCAATACAATCAACAGTTTAGCGGGGGTTGATCTGGATTCCTGGAACACCATTCCTCATGTAGCCGGAAAAGGTGCTCATGGAGGTTATTGCGGACCTGCAGTGAAGCCGATTTCATTGAATATGGTTGCCGAATGCGCCAGAAATCCACGTATCAACGTTCCGATTTCAGGGATGGGAGGAGTCTCAAATTGGCAGGATGCCGTCGAATTTATGCTAATGGGAGCATCGGGTGTTCAGGTATGCACTGCTGCTATGCATCACGGTTTTAGAATTGTCGAAGATATGCTTGATGGCTTAAATAATTATTTGGATGAAAAAGGGATTGCTTCAGTCCAGGATATCGTCGGGAAATCAGTACCGAGATTTTCTGATTGGGGAAATCTTGATCTAAATTATAGTGTTGTGGCAAAAATCAACACGGATGTATGTATTAACTGTAATAAATGTCATATTGCCTGTGAAGATACATCTCATCAATGCATTGACATGCTGAAAGACCCTAAAGGAAACAGCTATTTAAAAGTGCGGGAAGAAGATTGTGTCGGTTGTAATTTATGTTCGATTGTATGTCCGGTTGATGGAGCTATTGACATGATAGAGGTTCCAAGCGGACATATGCCAATGACATGGAATGAACGTCAAGCGGTGGTAGGGAACCTATCCGAAGCTAGAGCAAACACGGCGAAATAATTCTGGAGGTATGAAAATGAATAAAATAATTCAAAATGGAACCATTGTTACGGCAACAGACACATATAAAGCGGATGTGCTTATACAAAATGGGAAGATCGCAGCTATAGGTAAAGGATTCGATACTAGCAGTGCAGAAGTAATTGACGCGAAGGGAAAGTACATTTTTCCCGGTGGGATCGACCCCCATACTCATCTGGAAATGCCCTTCGGTGGGACGGTATCAAAGGATGATTTCGAGAGTGGAACCATTGCAGCAGCGTTTGGAGGAACGACGACACTCATTGATTTCTGTTTGACCAATAAGGGAGAACCTCTTCAAAATGCAATTGATACTTGGCATGCGAAGTCTAAGGATAAAGCAGTCATCGATTATAGTTTCCATTTAATGATCGGGGAAATCAATCAAGATGTTCTATCACAGCTTCCTGAGGTGATGGATAAAGAGGGGATTACATCATTCAAAGTCTTTATGGCATATAAGAATGTGTTCCAGGCAGACGATGAAACGCTATTTAGAACCTTAATAGCCGCGAAGGAATTAGGGGCACTGGTAATGGTACATGCTGAGAATGGCGACGTTATTGAGTATTTAACCGAAAAGGCTTTAGAGGAAGGGAAAACGGAACCAATTTATCACGCGTTGACGAGACCTCCTGAACTGGAGGGTGAAGCGACTGGCCGCGCAGCTAAACTAACCGGATTGGCAGATTCCCAATTATATGTTGTACATGTATCCTGCTCTGATGCCGTTGAACAGATTTCAGCAGCACGAAGTAAAGGATTGAATGTTTGGGGAGAAACATGTCCTCAGTATCTTGTGCTTGATCAAACCTATTTAGAGCGTCCGAATTTTGAGGGAGCTAAATACGTTTGGTCTCCGCCCCTTCGTGAGAAGTGGCACCAAGATGTTCTCTGGAATGCCTTGAAAAGTGGCCAGCTGCAAACGTTAGGGTCTGATCAATGCTCATTTGATTTCCAAGGGCAGAAGGATCTTGGGAAAGATGATTTCACTAAAATCCCGAATGGCGGACCGATTGTTGAGGACCGAGTATCCATATTATTCTCAGAAGGAGTTGAGAAAGGGCGGATAAGCTTAAACCAGTTTGTTGATATCATGTCTACTCGAAGTGCAAAGCTGTTTGGTCTTTATCCTCAGAAAGGAACCATTGCAGTGGGTTCTGATGCAGATGTGGTCATTTTCGATCCAAGTGCTGAGAGAGTGATAAGCGCTGAAACTCATCATATGGCAGCAGATTATAACCCGTTTGAAGGCATGAATATAAAAGGTGAACCTGTTTCTGTATTGTCCAGAGGTGAATATGTCATTAAAGATAAACAGTTCGTCGGTAAGCTGGGAACCGGAAAGTATATTAAGAGAGCGAAATACGGTAAGCTTCTTGCAAGTGAAGAGAGTGAAGCACTCCAATCCTCTAAGTCTTAAAAACTTTAGAAAACAATGCACCTTAACTGTAGAACAACTCCTGCCGGGGGAGGGGAGACTGCCTCCCTCTGGCCTCTCTTGTCAAAGATTTGGTTTTGCCATTCGATGCAAACAAATAAGGGGTGTTCAAGATGAAGAAAAGTTATTTAAAGTCTCCTGATTTATTACCGATTAAAGAGAGCGAAAGAAAAATCACCAAGCTTGGCTATTCATTTATGTGGGTAGGAATGGTTGTGGTCCTTGCAACCTTCGCCATTGGAGGAGCCGGGGTCGTATCCCTGCCTCTGCCTCTTGTTGTGCTTGCCACCATTATTGGGTCACTTGCGATCGGTCTATTTATTACATTGACCGGGGATATCGGGATTGAGCATGGGGTGTCATTTCCAGTTTATATGAGAGCACCTTTTGGAACCCTTGGTACCCATATTCCTTCTGTAGTGCGAGGTCTGGCTGCATCAATGTGGTTTGGAATAAACACTTACTTTGGTGCAACAGCAATGAATGGTATTTTAAATATTTTATTTGGTTTTGATAATTGGTTTGTATGTTTCTTGATTTTTGCTGTCCTTCAATTAGTAAATACTGCTCTGGGGATCAAAGCGGTAGAAAGATTTGCCGACCTTGCTGCACCTGTCATCATTCTTATTTCTGTATGGATGTATTCTTCCCTGTCTGATTCAGCTGCTTCTCAAGGGAGAGACATTTGGAGCTGGGTTGAAAGTCCGGTAACAGGTGCTGCCACGTTTACGGCTTTCCTGGTTGTCATATTCAGTAATATGGGATTTTGGGCAACTCTATCTGCTGACATTCCGTCCATTTCCCGATTCATGAAAGCTCCAAAAAATGAGCGGAATTGGTTTAAGAGAAATAAAAGCTCGTTAATTGGTAACCTTGTAGCTCTTCCTATCACTCAATCATTTATGGTGTTAATTGGTGGGATTTCATATATTGCCGTACTAAATTATGATCCCGTTGTAGCTCTTCAAGAAGCAGCGAGCGGATTCGTTTTAGGGGTCCTTCTCCTGATGATCGTCCTGGCTCAATGGTCAACGAATATTGCTGCGAATATCGTTCCGGCTGCAACCATATTCTCTAATGTCGGGGGACCGAGATTTCCGTTCTGGGCAGGGGTTATTACAGCAGGTATCGTTGGGACACTTGTACAGCCATGGAATTTATTTGGTGTCATCATTCCGGTTCTCCTTTTTGTAGGGGGAATTCTGTCAGCAATCGTTGGAATTTTGATTTCAGACTATTACTTTATCAGGAAACGAAGAGTCAATGTACCTGCATTATATGAAGACAAAGGACAATTCAAGTATATGAAAGGAGTGAATCTTGCAGGGTTCATTTCATGGATTATTGGAGGGATTGCCTCCTATTACGTTCCAAACTTCTCATTTTTAGTCGGCTTCGGGGTTGGAGCTATTTGCTATTATGTATTGGCTAAATTCTGGTGGTTTAAGAAATACGCGCAGGCAGAACTGATTGATCCGAGTGATGAGAAATATCTTGGCTTGTCTGTCGGCCGCGATTGGGAAATTCAAGTCGACGAAGAAGTCATTGTATCAGACGAATCGCCAACAGGCACAAGTTTTTCTTAGAATCATGGAAGCAAGGTAGTTAAGGTAGTTCTTATCTGAAGATACGATAGAAAGGGTGTCGTCATGTCTGATTATCAAGAGTTTTTAAGTGAACGGGATAAAATTGATTTTCTCATTCAAAAAGGCTTTAAAATTGAGAAAATAACAGAGAACCTAAGTGGGGCATTTGTTCTGTTTAAGCATACTGAAAATAAAAGAAGTGCCACTCTTCATGTGAAAACGGCAAATGCACGAAAATATTTCTCAAATCTATTACTTCAAAACTAAAAGTTGAAGGGGGAAACTTGGATGAGTGACGTTATGGGACCTCATGAAGGAAAGGAACTGACACTCTTTCCTGGAAATATGCAAACGTCTGATGAGCTAATCGATTGGGTGTTAGCCGTTTTATCTTCACAAAAGCTATCAGATGAAGAAATAATGAAATGGTGGAGTGAAGAGATCCAGTTTGCAATCCCCTATATAGAAGAATAGAAGCAAAATGAAGGATTGGTTCCGCCAATCCTTTTTCTCCATTTTCCTAAGGCAGAACAAGAGGAGAGAAAAATGAAAAGTAATTACTATTTCTCAGTAGAAGATATTCTAGTAAGAAGGTACTTTGAACATGCTAAAGTGATTGCTGGGCACAATGGTCTCAGCCGTCAAGTTAAGTGGGTCCATGTAGTCGAAGTAACATCGATAAAGAATCTTCTTAACGGAAATGAACTGATCCTTTCTACAGGAATCGCTTTACAAGAGGAGGAGACCTTTCTTTCACTCCTTCATCAGTTAAATGAGAGTGAAGCAGCGGCCATTTGCATTGAACTTGATACAAATATTTCTACGATTCCAATTTCTGTATTAAAGTGTGCAGATGCATTTGATTTTCCTATTATCGTGTTTCAAAGGGAAGTTCCGTTTGTTAGTATAACTCAGGATATTCACTCCGTACTCATCAATCAGCAATACGACATGATAAAAAAACTGGATTCATATGCACAGGAGTTAAACAGGAGGCTCCTCGGCGTAAATCACTTCAGAGAGATCCTTCAGGTTTTACATAAGGAGCTTGCTGTCCCTGTACTATTTCAGCTAAAAGAGCAAGAGGTGGAAATCTATCCTCTCATGTGCTCACCTGATGAAGAGAGAATACGAAAATGTTATCACAGTCATAAAGATTCCCGTAATCATCATTTTGCCTCCACTAAAGTTATTCTATTTGACCAGGAATACGCAGAGTTATGTATATACAGAAGCGATCATCCTTTTAGCGAATACGAGCTCCTCATATTGGACAGAACTTCAACGGCGTTAGCACAGTATTTAATGAGAGAATTGTATTTTAACGAGCAAAAACGTTTAGAAGACTCTAAATGGATTACCTGTTGGCTAAAAGGAGAACAGTCCTATGAGAGACTATCCGCATTTTTAGGAGACTTAAATGTACAGGTCAATGGTGGTGTCGTCTGTATTTGCCAGACGAATAGGCTGAATCAACAAGAGCCGATTGATTTAACCTTTTTTAACCTTGTCACCAGAAGCATTTTTGAACAACAGGGTTTTCGTGTGTTACCCGAAAGAATAGGAAATGATCTCATTTTCATTCTTCTGGACACCAGGAGGACTGGAGATTGGAAATCGAGAGTCACCACTGCCTACGAAAAGATTCTTCAGTCTGATTTCTTTAAAGATTCTTCACAAACAGTATTTGCAACTGGCAAGTACCAAATGGAGACGATGGAAATTCACAAGAGCTATGAAACAGCTAAAGATAGTCTCATGTTTCAGTCAAAGGTGGATGCATCAAAAGCGTATTTTTTCTTTGATGATTTGCATTTATACAGGCTGATTTCAATTGTTAACAACAATGTTAATCTGTGGGAAATGATCGAAGAGTACCTCACTCCGCTCCTGGATTATGATCGTAAACATGATGGCAGTCTATTGAAGACGTTGAAGGTTTTCCTTGCATGTCAGGGATCAAAACAGGAAACATCCAAACAACTATTTATTGTAAGACAAACACTCTACCATCGCCTCAAAAAAATTGAAGATTTACTTGGAGATGATTTCATGACCTCTGATAAACGTGTGGCCATCGAGTTTCTCCTTGCTGCCCATGACTATTTGCAACCACTTAGCTCTTTGAAAAAGTCGAAGATTAATTAATTGTAAAATGTCAAATTGAGATATCAGGTTATTTTACACAATGTCTAATGAAACCACTTACAATTTCTTTCATAATAAAACTATAAGCTATACGACAGGTTCTACACCAATCAGAAAATTCCGATGAAAAAATAAGGAGGAATTGAATATGACGATCATAAAAAAAGACGTAGCTGTGTTAAAGAATTACATTGGAGGTGAATGGGTTGATTCTCTTAGCTCGCAGACCTTACAAGTAGTGAATCCTGCTACAAATGAAGAGATTGCAAGAGTTCCGATTTCTACTAAAGAAGACGTCGCTATGGCTGTGAAGGCTGCTAAGCAAGCCTCACAAACGTGGAAGAAGACGCCGGTTCCAAAACGTGCCCGTATTCTATATAAATACCATTCCTTACTTTCTGACAATCATGAGGAGTTGGCCAAACTGGTTGTACAGGAAAATGGTAAATCATTTAAAGAGGCGTATGGTGAAGTGCAGCGGGGGCTTGAGTGTGTGGAATTCGCTTGTGGTGCACCGACTTTAATGATGGGTGAAACGCTTAGTGGTATTGCAGAGGATATAGATTCAGAAATGTTCCGCTATCCACTTGGTGTAGTGGGGGGGATCACGCCTTTTAACTTTCCTATGATGGTACCCCTATGGATGTTCCCGCTTGCAATTGCGTGTGGAAATACTTTCGTGTTGAAGCCATCTGAAAGAACCCCGATTTTAGCCAATAGGCTTGCAGAGTTATTAACAGATGCGGGAATGCCCGATGGTGTACTAAATGTCGTGCATGGTGCACATGATGTCGTAAATGGATTGATCGAGCATAAAGATGTCGCAGCCATATCCTTCGTCGGGTCTCAGCCGGTGGCTAAATATGTATACCAACAGGCTGCCTCTCATGGGAAAAGGGTGCAGGCATTATCCGGTGCGAAGAATCATCATGTTGTCATGCCTGATGCAGATATGAATAAAGCGGCTGAGCATATTATCAGTTCAGCGTTTGGCAGCGCTGGCCAGCGATGTATGGCGTGCAGTGCCGTAGTGGTTGTAGGGGATAATGAACCGTTTGTTAAAGCTTTAAGTAAAAAAGCAGATGAATTATGTATTGGTAACGGAATGGACGAAGAAGTGCTTCTCACTCCCGTCATTCGAAAAGAACATCGAGAGAAGACACTGGGGTATATTGACAAAGGCCTGCAGGAAGGCGCTTCCCTCATACGAGATGGGCGTAAAGAAATGGATGACTTCAAGGAAGGAAACTTCTTGGGTGCAACGATCTTTGACCATGTTTCACCGGATATGACCATTGCAAAAGAAGAAATGTTTGCCCCTATCCTCAGTTTACTGAGAGCCAAGGATTTGGATGAAGGACTTGATTATATTCGTCAATCAAGATATGGAAATGGTGCTACGATTTACACAAAAGATGCAAAGGCTGTCCGACAGTTCAGAGAAGAAGCAGACGCTGGAATGCTGGGTATCAACGTTGGTGTTCCTGCGACAATGGCGTTCTTCCCATTTTCAGGGTGGAAGGATTCTTTCTATGGGGATATGCATGTAAACGGTAAGGACGGAGTAAATTTCTATACTAGGAAGAAAATGATCACTTCTCGATTTGATTTTTAATCTGAGTTAGGGGGAACTTTCATGGTGAAAGCAGGTCAATCTCAAGATGTATGGTTAAGGAATGATGAAAAGCTCATTTGGCATTCCATGAAACCATACAATCCTGATGGAACAATGGTCGTTACAGAGTCTGCCGGGTCTTGGATTACAGATAAAGATGGTCAAAAATTTCTGGATGGCATGGCAGGGCTATGGTGTGTAAACGTAGGATATGGTCGACAGGAATTAGCAGAGGCAGCTTATCTTCAGCTTAAAAAAATGGCTTACTTTCCACTAACACAAAGTCATCAGCCGGCTATTGAGCTTGCTGAGAAATTAAATCATTTACTAGGGGATGACTATGTCATTTTCTTTTCCAACAGTGGCTCAGAAGCCAATGAAACCGCCTTTAAGATAGCAAGGCAGTATCATCAGCAAAAAGGGGAACACGGACGGTATAAAATCTTCTCCAGATATAGAGGGTATCACGGGAATTCCATGGGGGCCCTGGCCGCAACAGGTCAGGCTCAGCGGAAATATAAGTATGAGCCGTTAGCTCCCGGATTTATCCATATCGCTCCACCCGATAGCTATCGCGATGAAACATCGGGGGGAAGTCCACATGAACTTCCTGGAGTAAAGGCAATTGATCAAGCAATGACCTGGGAATTAAGTGAAACAGTGGCTGCGTTAATCATGGAACCGATCATCACAGGGGGTGGGATACTCGTTCCACAAGATGAATATATGAAAGCGGCGAAAGAAGTCTGTGAGAAGCATGGTGCACTCATGATTGTCGATGAAGTGATTTGTGGGTTTGGACGTACAGGCAAGCCTTTTGGTTTCATGAATTATGATGTGAAGCCGGATATCATTACGATGGCTAAGGGGATTACCAGTGCGTACCTTCCACTGTCTGCAACAGCCGTGAAGCGAGAGATATATGAAGCGTTTAAAGGATCTGAGGAATATGATTACTTCCGTCATATTAATACATTTGGCGGAAATCCGGCAGCATGTGCTCTTGCCTTGAAAAACATTGAAATCATGGAGAGTGAGAAGCTTTTTGAACGCTCCGCTGATCTCGGTGAAAAGGCTTTGAACACGTTGAAAAATCATTTGCAAGATCATCAATATGTTGGAGATGTCAGAGGGAAAGGTCTGCTAATTGGAATTGAAATGGTAAGTAATAAGGATACAAAAGAACCTTTAGATATTTCTATGGTCAATGGAGTGATTGGGTACTGTAAGCAAAAAGGGGTAATCATTGGGAAAAATGGTGCAACGGTTGCCGGTTACAATAATGTGCTAACATTATCACCTCCATTAAACATTGAGGAGGAAGATTTGGATCTGTTAGTATCAACCGTTATGAATGGAATCCGACAACTTCAATAATTTATAATTCCAGGGAAACATCTGCTTTGCAGATGTTTTCCTTTTTTCTTTTAAATTGAATTTTATGGTAAAATGAACGAGTAAGAATCAAAGGGGAGAGATACATAATGAGCATCATTTTCAAAGGTATTGACCATATTCAGTTTGCTGCACCAAAAGGCAGCGAAGGGGAAGCTAGAAAGTTCTTTGGTGAAATTCTTGGTCTGAAAGAAATACCGAAACCTGAAAACCTTCAAGGGAGAGGCGGTTGTTGGTTCCAATATGGACCACAAGAAATTCATGTAGGGGTACAAAATGATTTTGTGCCAGCAACAAAAGCACATCCAGGATTACTTGTTACAGATTTAGATGCACTTAGGCGTACCCTGATGGAGAAAGGTATCAGGATAAAAGAAGATACTCCGATTAACGGCAGAGATCGCTTTTTCGTCTCTGATCCATTTGGTAATCGAATTGAATTTCTAGAATACAATTAATAAGGAAAGCACCTCATGAATAAGGAGGTGCATTTTCATTCTAAGAACACTATTCTTGAATAGATTTATCCACATCTTTCTCGGAAGATAATTCTTGTGAAGCGCTAGGCACCTTCCTTTTTTCTACATTGATAAGATCGGAAGAATAAATCGAAGTGATAACTTGCCCACCAATTACTTTTGCACGGATGAGCAGTGGCTGGTTATAAGCGTTTCTAAAAGTGAAGTCGGGTCCATACCAGCTAACTGTAGCATCTCTTCCCAGAGGCACGTAAGGAACCCTCTTTGAATGATGATACCGTTCTAATATTTTTACACCTGCCTGGTCAACCGCATTAAATAAAGTGGATGATACCTGACAAATACCACCCCCAATATCTTCTGAGAGTTCCCCTTTTACAATCACGGGGGCTTTTTTATATCCCTTTTCTTTCGTTCTTTTTCCTACCACACCGTTAAAGGAGAATACTTCTCCAGGGAACACAACCGTATTATTGATCTTCTCTGTCGCTAGAACGATATTTTGAGTCCGTTCCTCATTATGCTTATTGAAATATGTGACGTATCTTCCAATAAGCTGTGTTCGGATGTGAGAAAGGATCTCACTGTCGACTTTGGGATGTATTGTCATAAGGGGTGCTTCCGTATTGATTGACCCTCTAGAAAAGAAGAAGGAATAAACCAGATCACGAAATCGCCGTTCATTAAGTTTGTAACCGGCTCTTTCTGAAATAATTTGATTTTTTTCATTGATATAAGCATTCTGAGGAGGGGTATAGACCTGATTTTGCACTTCTGAAACAAATTCCTCATATTGCTTTTCGTCCATTATTGGTTCATCCACCAATGGTATAATCAATGAATTTCGTTCTATCGAAATTGGCGCATGATTTTGAAATTGAATATGTAATTGATCTTGACCATTCATCACAGGAAACAGTAAAAGACCAATTGAACTAAGTTTAATCCAGAGCATATGAACCCTTCCTTTCGTATGTAGTATCGGTGGAAAAGGCTTCTTTCATGTTAAATCCTAATTGCCAAAAATTGATGGTTATGTATTTGCAGTTGTGATTAGAAACTAAGGAAAAAAAGAGGTCTTTACATGCTTTATTTATTCAGGTTCATGATGGTTGTGTCTTTACTTTTTGCCTGCAGTGCTAAACCTGCGGGGGCAATGCCTAGTTTTACTGTAGAAATACTTCCGTGGGATCAAGTGAAAGAAATCATTCCTAAACAATCGTATTTTACGATCATTGATGTAGAAACCGGCCTTTCTTTCGAGGTACAAAGAAGAGCAGGAAGCAAACATGCGGATGTACAACCAATTACAAAAAAAGACACGAAAATCATGAAATCCATCTATGGAGGAAAATGGAGTTGGGACCGTCGTGCAATTCTCGTTTTAGTACATGATCAACTAATATCTGCCTCAATGAACGGAATGCCGCACGGAGCAGGCGCTCTCCAAAACAATTTTCCGGGACATTTCTGCGTGCATTTTTATGGCAGTACAACCCATAAGACACCAACACCTGATTTGGCCCATAAGATCATGATTTTAAAAGCGGGTGGAAAACTGGATGGGTTTCTATACAAATTAGACCCCTATGAGTTGATCAGCGTTATGGAGATTGCTTTCAATCAGCATGATCAAAAGTTACTTTCACAAGTGATGTTTGGAAGTAATGGGTCTGTGAAGGAGGCCCTTAAGAAAGTGAAACATATTGATATTACTCAAAGATCGATACTTCCTGTAGAGGATTTACCTGCACTGGTTGGGATGAAGATTCAGGTTAGAGTGAAATGGGTACGTTCCGATCAATCTCAGGACGAAAATGACGTTCAATTCATCATTCGGAAAGATGCGATTGAAGATCAATGGAAAATAGACGGTCATGCATTTCTTGAGGAAATGGAATAAGGGTCAATTCGAATACATTATTTCCCTCCAGTGGATGAATTCTTATTCTTTGTGAGCGTTTTTAATATGCAAAATAGGGAAAAGGGTATATAAATGAATCGTGGAGGGAACACACCGATGTTTGATTTTGTAATAAATTTAATTAAGGAGCTTGGGATGTGGGGATTATTCGCTGGAAATGCAATTGAAGCGTCATCCTTACCATTTCCAGGAGCTCTCGTGACGCTGACATATGGTTACCTTTTAGATCCATCATGGACGAAGCTGATCATATTAGCATTCACAAGCAGCTTGGTTTATACGTTATTTAGTTATATCCCTTATGGAATAGGATATAAATTAAAAGATAAAATCAAAGAAAAAACCAGCTCAAAGAAAATGGCTAAAGGTCAGAAATGGTTTCGGAAATGTGGCTTGTGGAGTATTGCCATCACGAGACCACTTGGCATTGGTAACTATATCTCTTATGTTGCAGGTATTAGTAAAGTGAACAAATGGAAGTTTGGCGGACTGACGTTTATCGGAATCTTTCCCATCACCCTCACGATGTTAATAGTCGGGAAGAATGGAAATCTCAAACATGTACAATCTTTGATGAGTAACATACAAACCTACCTTCTCATTGGAGGGGCTATACTGTTGATTGGTTTCTTTTCTTATAAATATTTTGTCAAGTTTAAGGAAAAAAACTCCAGCTGTTTGGACGATGAGTCAAGCATAGCAAAACAAGCCAAGTAAGTAAGAAATAGATCCGCTTCTCATTCTAGAAGCGGATCTATTTTTTGAGTGAGTAAAGGAGGTACACACTAATCTTGAAGTTACCAGATCTGGTTTCCTCAATCTACTACATGCTCCAAACCTTTTACGTGTGATATAATGAATAGTCGAGAGATTAGTAGATTTACTTGGAAAGGTTTGAATGAAACCATGACACAATATACTCCAATGATAAAACAATACTTACAAGTAAAGGCAGAATACCAAGATGCCTTTTTATTTTTTCGTTTAGGAGATTTTTATGAAATGTTTTTTGATGATGCCATTGCTGCATCTCAAGAACTTGAAATAACGTTAACAAGTCGTGATGGGGGAGGAAAGGAACGTATTCCCATGTGTGGTGTTCCTTATCACTCTGCTCCTAACTACATAGAGCAGCTCATCGATAAAGGCTTTAAAGTAGCAATTTGTGAACAAACCGAAGACCCGAAACAAGCTAAGGGAGTTGTACGGAGAGAAGTTGTTCAGCTCATTACACCCGGTACGGTAATGGATGGGAAAGGCTTAAATGATAAAGAGAACAATTATATTGCTTCTGTGTCCGATTTTAATGACCAAACATACGGATTGTCTTATAGTGACTTAACAACAGGGGAATCAAAAGTGACATTAGTGACAGATGGCCTTCAAGCATTGTTGAATGAATTATCTACGATTGGTGCGAAGGAAGTTGTCATTCACCCGGATCTTAGTGAAGCGGTACAAAGCAAGATCAAAGAACGAAACGATGTTACCTTATCCTATGAGAAAGAAGCTGAAGCAAGAGAAGATTTCGCTCATCTCGTTGCCCCTTTAAAACAAGATAAACTAATAGAAGCTTCATCCATCCTTTTTCACTACCTCTTCCGTACACAGAAGAGAAGCCTTGATCATTTACAAGTAGTTGAGACATATCAGCTGCATCAATTTATGAAAATGGATTACTACTCAAAACGAAATCTGGAATTGACAGAAACGATCCGATCAAAAGGAAAGAAAGGTTCGCTTCTTTGGCTATTAGATGAAACGATGACGGCTATGGGAGCCCGATTACTAAAGCAGTGGATTGATCGACCACTTATTCATAAACAGGACATCGAAAAGCGTCAAACGGTTGTTGAAGTGCTATTGGAGCGATTCTTCGAGAGGCAGGACCTTAGAGAACGTTTAAAGGAAGTGTATGATCTTGAGAGACTGGCAGGAAGGGTTGCGTTCGGTAATGTGAATGCACGGGATCTGATTCAGCTGAAAAAATCGCTTCAGCAAGTACCCCTTTTAAAACATCTGGTGGAATCACTCGAAAATGAAGCAACCGATGACATCGTAAGCAAGCTTGATCCGTGTGAAGAATTAACAGACCTCCTCGAACAAGCGCTTGTAGAAAATCCTCCACTATCCATTAAAGAGGGAAGCTTAATTCGAGATGGGTATCATGAGGAGCTTGATCAATTCCGCGATGCAAGTAAAAACGGGAAGTCCTGGATTGCTCAACTCGAACGGGACGAGAGGGAACGAACGGGAATCAGGTCCCTTAAAGTAGGATTTAACCGAGTCTTTGGCTATTATATTGAAGTAACGAGAGCAAACCTTCAACACCTGGAAGAAGACCGCTATGAAAGAAAACAAACATTAACAAATGCGGAGCGATTCATCACCCCTGAGTTAAAGGAGAAAGAAGCGCTTATCCTTCAGGCTGATGAAAAAAGCGTTGATTTGGAATATGAACTGTTCATTGGAATTCGTGAAAGAGTGAAAGAATTCATTCCCCGCCTTCAGAAGCTTGCGAAGCTCGTAAGTGAATTGGACGTTCTTCAATGTTTTGCAACGGTCAGTGAAAAGCGTCATTACACCCGCCCTGTTTTTAATGACGAAAGAAGAATCCTGCTGAGGGATGGACGTCATCCAGTTGTGGAAAAGGTTATGGGTGCTCAGGAATATGTTCCGAATGACTGCTATATGGATCAAGAAAGAGAAGTCTTTCTTATTACAGGACCGAATATGTCGGGGAAAAGTACCTATATGAGACAGGTAGCTTTAACCAGTATTCTTGCTCAAATTGGCTGTTATGTTCCTGCGAGTGAGGCAAACCTGCCAATCTTCGATCAAGTATTCACACGCATCGGGGCAGCCGATGATCTGATTTCAGGTCAAAGTACGTTTATGGTTGAGATGTTAGAGGCGAGAAATGCGATCATCCACGCGACTCAGCAAAGTTTGATATTATTTGATGAAATTGGTCGCGGTACCTCCACTTATGATGGAATGGCACTTGCCCAGGCGATTATTGAATACATTCATGATCATATAGGAGCGAAAACCTTATTCTCTACTCACTATCATGAATTGACCGTTCTTGAAGAAGAACTACAAAAAGTGAAAAATGTGCATGTAAGTGCCATGGAACAGAACGGAAAGCTCGTTTTCCTTCATAAAATCAAGGAGGGGGCAGCCGACAAAAGTTACGGAATTCATGTTGCCGAGCTTGCTGAGCTGCCTAAGGTCCTGATAGAGAGAGCGAACGAAATCCTTCTTGAACTCGAGCGAAAGGAAGTGCCATCTTTTTCTAAAGAAGTGGCTGTAGCTAGGGAAACAGCTATTGATAAACAAAAACCAAATGAAGAAGAACTTGCCCAGCTTTCCTTCTTTACCGCAGAGAAACAGGAGAAAAAAGAAAATTTTACTTCTAAAGAGAAGAAATGCTTAGATGAGCTTAAAAAGCTGGATATTCTGGAGATGACTCCATTAGATGCAATGAACACCCTTTACGGAATCCAGAAAAAATTAAAAAACTAAAGGAGGTGAAACTGTGGTGAAAATATTTCAGCTTGATGATTCCCTCTCAAATAAAATTGCCGCCGGTGAAGTAGTGGAAAGACCGGCTTCTGTTGTGAAAGAGCTCCTTGAAAATAGCATAGATGCAGGCGGAACTGTGATCGAAATTCATATTGAAGAAGCAGGTTTACATTCGATACGAATCATTGATAATGGTGACGGAATTGAAGCAGACGATGTGAAGACAGCATTCAAACGCCATGCAACGAGTAAAATTAAAGACGAAAATGATTTATTCCGTATCCGTACTTTGGGATTTAGAGGTGAAGCCCTGCCCAGTATTGCTTCCGTTTCCCATTTTGTCCTGAAAACGAGCACGGGAGATGGTCCGGGTACATGTATCGAGCTTGAAGGTGGAGAAATTCATTCCCTTGAGAAAACGTCGTCAAGAAAAGGGACGGATATCACAGTTTCCCAACTGTTTTTCAATACACCTGCACGATTGAAATATATGAAAACCATTCATACTGAACTGGGAAACATTACGGATGTAGTGAACCGGATTGCCCTGGCGCATCCTAACGTTTCAATCAAGCTTCTGCATAACGGTAAATCTTTGTTACACACCAATGGTAATGGGGATGTCCTGCAAGTTCTGGCCGCTATCTATGGGATCGGAATAGCCAAGAAGATGGTGCCAATCCAAGTGAGCTCACTTGATTTCAAGGTAAAGGGCTATATCTCCCTGCCGGAGGTTACACGTGCCTCCAGAAATTATATTTCAACGATGATCAATGGGAGGTTTATAAAGAACTATGCTTTGGCGAAAGCGATCGGGGAGGGGTATCACACACTTCTTCCGATTGGGCGTCACCCTATCGTCCTTCTTAGCATAGAAATGGATCCGATACTGGTAGATGTGAATGTACATCCTTCCAAAATGGAAGTCCGCATAAGTAAAGAAAGTGAATTAAATACATTAGTTACTGAAGGAATCAAAAAGGTGTTTAAAGGAAGAGAATTGATTCCTTCAGGGTCCGTGGCACCAAGGGTTGTACAACCGAAATCAGAGCAAACGTTTATGAGCCTAGACCATTCGCATAAACCTCAACCGAAAGAAGAAAGTACGGGATTCAGAGGTGAGGTCCGTGAACGATTGCTTCCTAAGGAAGAGTTGGAAAAGCTTTATGAACCAGAACCACCAAGGGACGAATCCCATGAGGCAAAAATTCCTGTATCCGGTGAACCAGCAGTTCCGGACTTAATGGATTCCCTTGAGGAAGCAGTGGGATTCCAGGATACAAATGTGGAAGAAGTACTTGAAAAGGAAGGCCGCTCTCCTGGAGTTCCCCCGCTTTATCCTGTCGGCCAAATGCATGGTACGTATATCTTCGCCCAAAATGATCGTGGCCTATATATTATTGACCAACATGCAGCTCAAGAACGAATAAAATATGAGTTCTTTAAAGAAAAAGTGGGGGAGGTTGCGAAAGAGCTCCAAGAACTCCTGGTCCCACTTACTCTTGAATTTTCTACAGACGAGTATATTAAAATTAATGAATACCGCCATCTTCTGGAAGACGTTGGTGTGTTTCTGGAAGAGTTCGGCTACAATAGCTTCATTGTCAGGGCTCATCCTCAATGGTTTCCAAAAGGCGAAGAACAGCAAACCATCGAAGATATGATCGAACAGGTGTTAAAAATGAACCGGGTGGATATCAAAAAGCTCAGGGAAGAAGCAGCGATTATGATGAGTTGCAAAGGTTCGATCAAGGCAAACCATCATTTGCGAAATGAGGACATGCAAGCTTTACTGGATGAACTTAGAAGGACCAGTGATCCATATACCTGTCCCCACGGTCGACCGATACTTATCCACTATTCAACGTATGAAATGGAAAAGATGTTTAAACGTATAATGTAGGATCAGAACAGGGGGATGAACCAGCAGTAGTTCACCCCTGTTCTTTTTGTCTTTAACCAAAGTTGCTTTGGTGTTCTTTTTTAAGATGAAGATACTCTTCATCCTCTCTGGCAAGCTTCCACTTTGTTTCGAATACTGCTGCAGATGCAGCTTTCTCTTCGTCTATCTTTCTCTTCTTTAAATCTCCTTCTTTATTATACTTTTTCCCTCCTGGATAGTTGGCGTAACGTCGAGCTCTTGTATACCCCATTTGAAGAAACTTTCTGGCCATGTCCATTCCTACAAAATCATTTTCCAGTTTGTATTGGATAAACAACTCATATATCTTATTTGAAGATTCTTTGGCAATATCGGTGTTTTTAAAGCGCCAGTGGGGAAGGATTTCACTCTTATATGGTTCGACAAGTAATACACCCTGTTCCCCTCGTCCCACCCGATATTTTTCAGGCTGCTCCCGAAAATCAATCGTCTCGAAATCAAGATCATAATCAAATGCCATGTTCTTCACCTCCTGAATATCTTTTACCCCCCATGATCCATCGTCTAAACGAAGTTGTGTGCAGAAAAAAAGTTACCAGTAATAATGTTATGGTAACTAATTTCTTATTTAATAGCCCTTTCGTTTTTTACATATAGAATTTTTCAGAATGCATTTTAGTAGAAGGAATTCTTCTCACAAAAAGCTAATACTAAGATATAGTTATATTCAGAAAATTCAATATATGAAATAGGGGGAAATGGAATGAATGGAGGCATAGAGCTTCTAAGGGAGAAAAAGAATAAACGCCTTAAAATTATATTATGGACAGCGGGAACCATTCTGTTTATCATGCTTGGAGTCCTTATTTTTGCAAATTATTACATTGACAGATCGCTGCCTGTTACATCGGGTGCTATTTCATTAAAAGGTTTATCCCAAGATGTAGAAGTGATCAGGGATAAAGACGGCGTGCCCCATATTCTTGCTCAAAATGAAAAAGACCTTTATATGGCACAGGGTTATGTACAGGCGCAGGATCGTCTATTTCAAATGGACCTAAGCAGAAGACAGGCTTCGGGGCGATTGAGTGAAGTGGTCGGTGAGAAAGCAATTGATCGGGACAAGTTCTTCCGGACATTTGGTTTGCGGAGGGCAGCGGAGGTTTCATTTGCCGCATATCCGGATGAAGCCAAGCAGCTTCTCGAATGGTATGCCGATGGGGTAAACGCTTTTATGCAAGAAGCCACAGATGAAGGAAGGCTCCCTATTGAATTCACTCTGCTTGGCTATAAACCTGAAAGATGGACTCCCATCGATTCATTAACCATCGGTAAGTATATGGCATTTGATTTAGGGGGCCACTGGCAAGGACAGGCTTTCCGGTACTGGGCATTAGAAAACCTGCCAAAAGATAAAGCGTATGATTTGTTCCCTTCATACCCTGAAGACGCTCCTACCATCCTATCAGAAATAGGAGAAGTTCAGGTTGATATGGAGCAATCATTTGCCAGTGCTGTCATTCCACCGGAGTTTAATGGGAGCAACAACTGGGTGGTAAGCGGAGAGAAAACAGCCAGTGGTAAGCCCTTTCTAGCAGACGATCCCCACCTCTCATTGGGAACTCCTTCCATATGGTATCAGATGCACCTGGAATCACCACAAGTCAATGTGAGTGGAGTGATTTTTGCCGGTATTCCAGGGATCATCCTTGGTCATAATGAGCAAATTGCGTGGGGGGTAACAAATACGGGACCTGATGTTCAGGACTTATATGTAGAAAAACAAAATGATGAAGATCCTTCTCTGTTTTTATATGATGAAAAGTGGGAAAGGGCAACGATCATAGAAGAGCCCATTAAAGTAAAAGATGGTGACACCATTCCTTATGAAGTCACAATCACAAGACATGGACCGGTGATTTCAGAGTTTTCTCATCAAAATGAGAGTGGAAAGGTGCTTTCAATGAGATGGACAGCACTTGATCCAAGTCTGGAACTTCTCGCAATCCTTAACATCAATAAGGCAAAGGATTGGGATGAATTTGAAGAAGCCTTAAAGGACTTCCATGTTCCTACCCAAAATTTCGTATTTGCCTCAGAGGATGGGACGATTGCGTATAAGGCAAATGGGAAAATTCCAATCAGGAAAAAAGGGGACGGACTTCTCCCTGTTCCCGGGTGGGATCCTGATTATGAATGGGAAGGATTTATACCATTCGAAGAGCTTCCCAAAGTCATCAATCCAGAATCGGGTTTCATTGCAACAGCAAATAATAAAGTGGTTTCCGAAGAATATCCATATCACATTAGTCATCACTGGGCTCAGCCATATCGGTACATGAGAATATCTGAGTATTTAGAAGCAAAAAAGGATATCGCTCTTTCCGATATGAAAGACCTTCAAATGGATCAGATGAATTTACATGCACGTGAAATGGTTCCTATTCTGATTGAAGATATGGAAAGCGGCTCATTAACAGCTAAAGAAAAAGAAGCTGTTGAGTTGCTGAAGTCCTGGAACAATAAAGATGATAAAAAACTAGCTGCTCCACTCGTTTTTCACCAATGGATGAACGAAATTTCCACTGGTCTATTTAAAAAGGAAATTCCAAAAGATATGATGAAACTGTTTGAAGGCCGTCAAAGTGTCGTGGATGAACTCATTCGGAAGGCTCATAACGGAGAGGAATCTCAGTGGTTTGTGGACAGGGGAGGATACAAGACTTTCCTGACAGCTTCACTTACCCAAGCATTAGACGAGCTGGAAGAAGAATATGGTTCTTCAATGAACGAGTGGGAGTGGGGAATGTATCATAGAGTATACTTTGAACATCCTTTATCGGGAGCATCTTCAGTTTTGAAATGGTTCTTAAATGACAGAGATCCTGTGGCAGTGGGAGGAAGTAGAGTGACGGTGGGAGCTGCAAGCTATAATGAGAGTGGAATCGTCAATCATGGTGCTTCATGGAGATTTGTTATCGATACAGAGAACATGAACAATGGCTTTCATATTGTAGGCCCTGGACAAGCGGGTCATTATAAGAGTGAATGGTATCATAATCAAATTAATGCATGGATTAATGGTGACTATCATGGAACCTCAATCTCCAACCCAAGTGGAGACACGTTAAAATTAAAAGCAGAATAACTAACTAAAACTGCTTGAAGGATTCCTTCAAGCAGTTTTACCTGTTCCATAAACGGGTACATTGACATCAATAAAGAAGGGAGGCAGAAAAAGTTTAATCTCTGAGAATAATAATAAAAGAAATGGACAAACTAGCAAGATGTGATTTCACAACATCTATCATTATGGTACGATAATATGTAAAGAATCATTTACATAGAAAGCAGTGAACGTATGACAAGATATGAGAAAGAGAAAGTGATTGTTCTTATTGGTCCGACTGCTGTAGGGAAAACCAATACAAGTATAGAACTTGCAAAGAGGTTTAAAGGGGAAATCATCAGTGGTGACTCCATGCAAATCTATAAAAGAATGGATATCGGTACCGCTAAAATCACCCCCGAAGAAATGGAAGGCGTCCAGCATCATTTACTTGATATTAAAGATCCTGATGAATCCTTTTCTGTAGCTGAATTTCAGCAGCTTGTCCGAAAAAAAATATCGGAAATACACTCTCATGGGAATATCCCTCTTATAGTAGGGGGGACAGGACTTTATATTCAGTCTGTTCTATACGATTATCAATTCACTGAAACTCCAGGTGATGAACACTATCGCGAGGGGCTGGAAGCAAGCCTAGAGAAGAATGGTTCCGGGTGGCTTCACGATCAGTTATTATCCGTGGATCCCGTATCAGCAGGGAATATTCACCGGAATAATACCCGCCGTGTTATTCGAGCATTGGAAATCTATCATTGTACTGGCAAGACAATGTCTGAGTATCAAGAAGCGCAATCCCAGGAGCTGCAGTACGATGTTGCTTTAATTGGATTAACCATGGATCGGGATAAACTTTATAAAAGAATCAACCTTCGTGTTGACTTAATGATGAAACAGGGTCTATTAGAAGAAGTTAAAGGGTTATACGATGAAGGTATAAGGGATGTTCAGTCTGTTCAGGCCATCGGATACAAGGAGCTTTATGATTATTTCGATGGTGAAGTCAGCTTGGAACGAGCAACAGAAAACCTAAAGCAAAATTCCAGAAGGTATGCAAAGCGTCAACTGACATGGTTCAGAAATAAAATGGATGTGGCCTGGTTCGATATGACAGATGAGAATCAGCACGCCGAAATTATCGAGGATATTTCAGAATTTATTGCAGGAAAGCTTCAATTAAAGTCGAATAAGTAATGTAGAGATAGAAGAGGAGGACTAACCATGAAACAATCCATTAATATCCAAGATCAATTCCTTAATCAATTGAGAAAAGAAAGCTCACTATGTACGGTATTTTTATTAAATGGCTTCCAAATCCGTGGTCAAGTGAAAGGTTTTGATAACTTTACCGTGCTGTTTGAATGCGATGGAAAACAGCAGCTTGTATATAAACATGCCATTTCAACATTCGCTCCACAGCGTAATGTCCAAATAAATTTTGAAGAGACAACCAATTAATTGTGAAAAAGCTTTCGAAAGCTGCCTCTAGGGGCAGCTTTTTTTGTAGTTATTATCGGATCCTTTTCTCATAAACGCCATGAATCTGAGTAAGGATTAACAGAATTAGTTAATGAAAAGAAATGTAATTGAATAGGATGATAAGAGAGGCTTTTTTTACGTCCCTCACTTACAATGCTACAAACTAGTTTTTAACAGCTATATAATGATGAACCTGTTGTAACATAAACGAAGCAAAACACTCCGTATTTCTTTTTATTTCTCGGGAAAGCGCAGGAATAGACAGAATTCTTCATATTTGTCGAAAAAATAGGTGAAGTATAGGCGTTTGTCACCCTAAAATCCTCAGGAGCGTATACTGTCTTTAGAATAGTGAGGTGAAACCTTTGGATCAACCAATGAGAATGAAAAATAATGGTCAAATCAGCATTGTATTGAATTCTCAAAAACGGAGTTCAGTACGAGATACGTTGAGGCATGAATCTCTTCCTCAGTCTCTCCCTCAAGAGCATGTCGCTTTAAAAGAAATAGAAGAAGAACTCGGATCTCTTGTGGGAATGGAAGAAATGAAAAAAATGGTGAAAGAAATTTATGCATGGATATATGTCAATAAGAAACGTGAAGCAATGGGGTTGAAAGCAGGAAAACAAGCACTTCATATGATGTTCAAAGGAAACCCCGGTACAGGTAAGACGACCGTAGCAAGAATCATTGGAAAACTGTTCTTGAAAATGAATGTACTTTCTAAAGGACATTTAATAGAAGCAGAGAGAGCTGATCTGGTCGGTGAATATATTGGACACACAGCTCAAAAAACAAGAGACCTTGTCAAAAAAGCCCTAGGAGGCATTTTATTTATTGATGAAGCGTATTCTCTCGGCAGAGGCGGAGAAAAGGATTTCGGGAAAGAAGCGATTGATACACTTGTCAAACATATGGAAGATAAGCAGCATGAATTTATCTTGATTCTGGCAGGATATTCGAGGGAAATGGATCACTTTCTCACCTTGAATCCAGGACTGCAATCACGATTTCCTCTCGTATTTCATTTTCCTGATTATTCAGTTGATCAGCTGATGGAAATTGGCAGAAGGATGTTAGAAGAGAAGGAGTATTTATTAAGTCACGATGCAGAAAGAAAGATAAGGGAGCATCTTCATTCAGCTAAAAATACACTATCTCCCATGGCATTTTCAAATGGAAGATATGTACGGAATGTATTAGAAAAGTCAATCCGTGCTCAGGCAATGCGCCTCCTAATGGAAAATTGCTATGATCGACATGATTTATTAACCATTCGCAGCAATGATCTGGTGTTTAACAAAGCTTCTTCTGAATGACCATACTTAGTAAACAATAAGAATCTAAGAATCTATGAAAAAAATGCATTCATAAAAGAATGCATTTTTTCATTAAACATGTGCTCTTAAGCTCCTATTCGGCAACCTCCATTTATATAAGTAGGAAAGTACTCGCAACGTCGTGGTAATGATGAATAAAGAGTACAGTTCAAAGGCTGAATGGACAATTCCCAGTCCAATGGCCGCTCCACAAAGAACCGCCCACACAGCATAAATCTCTGATCGAAGCACTAACGGTTTCCGGCCGGCAAGAAGATCGCGAATGATTCCACCGCCGCTTCCCGTCAATACGGCTGCCACAATGACAGCACTTATCGGGTGATTCATTTCAGAAGCGTATAGTGCTCCTTGGATGGCGAAGGCTGATAGACCTATTGCATCAAAGAAATTCCCCCATTTTCTCCAATGCTTAAGGAGATTATTAGGGAAAAGAAAAACGGCTGTTATAGATAGAAGGGCTATCTGAAATAACATGCCTTGTTCCCACAGAGCGGAAACAGGGACGCCGATCAATAAGTTCCGAATGGCACCTCCACCAAATGCTGTGACAATTCCTAATATATAAACACCAAGTATATCGTATTCCTCTTCCATGGCAATGATAGCTCCTGAAATAGCAAAAGCAATGGTACCAATAATGCTCAATACTTCCCATGTCATACACATTCCTCCTAACCCTATTACAATATGCTACATGCCAGTATGTAGAATGTGAGCGATGTTTTGTTTATTCAAACATACTGATTTTAACACGTTTGCACTTAATTGCAACCATTTTTCATTACCTTTTACATAGAGTTTACGAGACGAATTTGGTATGATGAAAATGATAATGAAACGTACAGAAAGAAGGATGTTTATTGAAGAATGAAGTGAAGGAAAAAGTCATTCTTGTTGGGTGTCAACTGGAGGAAGAAGACTTGCGTTTTCAGTATAGTCTAGACGAGCTTGAAGAGTTGACGGAAACGGCTCAAGGTCAGGTTGTGGCTATATTAACTCAAAAGCGGGATCGCGTTCATCCTGGTACATATATAGGAAAAGGTAAAGTGGAAGAGCTGGCCCTTTTAGAAGAACAATTAGAACCGGATATTATCATTTTTAATGGTGAACTATCTCCGAGTCAAATCAGGAATTTATCAAAAGATTTAAATGCAAGGGTGATTGATCGTACTCAGCTGATCCTGGATATTTTCGCTGGGCGCGCCCGTTCAAGAGAAGGGAAATTACAAGTAGAACTTGCTCAACTTCAATACCTTCTTCCTCGATTAATCGGTCAAGGGGCGTCTCTCTCAAGGTTGGGAGGAGGAATTGGTACAAGAGGGCCGGGTGAAACAAAGCTGGAAAGTGACCGTCGTCATATTCATCGCAGAATTGATGACATTAAGAAACAACTGCAGATCATAGTTGAACACAGAGAAAGGTATCGTGAACGGAGAAAGCGTAACAAAGCCTTTCAAATAGCATTGGTCGGCTATACAAACGCAGGCAAATCGACTTTGTTTAATAGAATCTCATTAGCAGATTCTTATGAAGAGAATCAACTCTTTGCTACATTGGACCCGATGACAAGGAAGATGCCCTTGCCCAGCGGATACACGGCATTACTTACGGATACTGTCGGATTTATCCAAGATCTCCCGACTACATTAGTAGCGGCGTTTCGCTCTACGCTGGAAGAGGTAAAGGAAGCGGATCTTCTTCTCCATGTTGTGGATAGTTCAAATCCGGATTACAGTCAGCACGAAAAGACCGTTCAAGCTTTATTAGAAGACTTGGACATGAATGGACTGCCTCAGCTAACGGTATACAATAAGAAAGATGTAATGGACCCTGACTTTGTTCCGAGTAGTGAATGGGATCATATAATGATCAGTGCCTTAAACGAACACGATCGCGGGCAGCTTTTATTAAAAATAGAAGAAATCGTGAAAAAACATATGACATCTTATCATGTATTCATTCCAGCGAGTGAAGGGAAGGCCCTTTCACAATTAAAGAATGAAACCATCTTAAGAAAACTGGAATTTATAGAGGAAAGCCAGGTTTATGAATTGACGGGCTATCACTTGGAAGATCATCCAATCGCAGGAAACATCAAGAAATTTCAAAGGTAGAAGGGAAACAAAAATCTCATGTATGAACAATTAGTGCACGGAACCATTCTAAAGCCACTGGTAACAAAAGTTGAAGCAAGCATTAAAGAAATTCATAAACAAATAGAAGAAAGAGCGGAAAAAAACCAGTTTAATGTACTTAGATCTTTTCAAAAGCATCGTGTAAGTGATTCTCATTTTATTCCTTCCACAGGATATGGGTATGATGATGCAGGGAGAGACACATTAGAAAGTATTTATGCAGATGTATTTGGGGGAGAAGCGGGACTGGTGAGACCTCAGATCATATCAGGCACTCATGCAATCTCAATCGCCTTATTTGGTGTACTTCGACCTGGGGACGAACTGGTGTATATAACGGGAAAACCATATGATACGTTAGAAGAAATTGTTGGTATTCGCGGAGAAGGGACCGGTTCTCTGAAAGACTTTCAGATTGGCTATCAAAGTGTTGATTTACTCGAATCAGGAAAAATCGATTTTGAAAAAGTGGCTAAAACGATTTCTTCCAAGACAAAAATGGTAGGGATACAGCGGTCTAAAGGATATGCCAATAGACCTTCATTTACTCTAGATGAAATCAAAGAAATGATTGATTTCGTTAAAGAAATTAACCCTGAAATCGTCGTCTTTGTAGATAATTGCTACGGAGAATTTGTTGAAGAAAGAGAGCCTTGTCACGTAGGTGCAGACTTAATGGCCGGTTCCCTTATTAAAAATCCTGGTGGCGGCCTTGCTAAAACAGGAGGATATATCGTTGGGAAAAAAGGATACGTAGATGCATGTTCATATCGAATGACCTCACCTGGCATAGGGGCCGAGGCCGGGGCATCTCTTTACAGTTTGCAAGAAATGTATCAAGGCTTCTTTTTGGCGCCACATGTGGTGGCACAGTCATTAAAGGGTGCCGTCTTCACATCCGCTTTCTTAACGGAGCTTGGCATGGATACAAATCCAAGTCCTTATGCACAACGAACAGATTTAATCCAGTCGGTACAATTCAATGACAGAGATAAGATGGTTGCATTTTGTCAGGCAATCCAGTTTGCATCCCCTATAAATTCTCATTTCACTCCATATCCCAACTATATGCCTGGCTATGAAGATGACGTCATTATGGCCGCAGGAACATTCATACAAGGTTCCAGCATTGAATTATCTGCAGACGGACCGATAAGACCACCTTACGTAGCGTATGTCCAAGGGGGGTTAACTTACGCCCATGTAAAAATCGCCGTTTGCATAGCAGTAGATAATTTGATTGAAAAAGGTTTAATCACTGTTGCGAACGGATAATAAAGTAGTAATTGGATAGTCTAATTTTGACTATCCCTTTCTTTTGATTTCTTATGTAAGAAAATCTAACATATGATTGACAGATCTCCTTACATTACATATAATAAGGTCAAGAAGGAAAGAAAAGGAGGAATCAAGATGAGCGGAAGTGAAATTCGTCGAACGATGGCATTATTTCCTATTAGTATTGTCATGCAGCTCACGGACTTAACGGCTCGTCAGATTCGCTACTATGAAGAGCATCAGCTGATCAACCCTGCACGTACTGAGGGGAATCGCAGGCTCTTTTCCTTGAATGACATTGATAAGTTATTGGAAGTAAAGGATCTGTTAGATCAAGGCATCAACATGGCTGGGATTAAGAAGATATTTGCTGTATCCAGTCATAATGAAAGTAAAGTGGTATCTGACGTAAGTAATGAAAAGGAAGAAAAAGCACGACAAGATCTATCTGATGACGAGCTGCGTAAATTACTCCGAAATGAATTGATGCATTCTGGTCGATTTACTAAAGCATCTTTGCGTCAAGGTGACATGTCTCGCTTTTTTCATTAAATAAAACCTTTAATAATCTTGAGGAGGAAATACGTAAATGGCAAAGTATACTAGAGAAGATGTTCTAAGATTAGCGAATGAAGAAGGTGTAAAGTTCATTCGACTGCAATTCACTGACATTCTGGGGACGATTAAGAACGTAGAAATCCCTCTGAGTCAACTTGAAAAGGCATTAGATAACAAGATGATGTTTGACGGATCTTCAATTGAAGGATTCGTTCGTATCGAAGAATCAGATATGTACCTATTCCCTGATTTAGATACTTGGTTAGTATTCCCATGGACAGCTGAAAAAGGAAAAGTAGCCCGTCTAATCTGTGATATCTACAATCCAGATGGCACTCCATTCGAAGGAGATCCGCGTAACAACTTAAAGCGCATCTTAAGCCAAATGGAAGAGCTGGGGTTTACTGACTTCAATCTAGGACCTGAGCCAGAATTCTTCCTCTTTAAATTAGACGTAAACGGTGAGCCGACATTAGAATTAAACGATAACGGTGGTTATTTCGATTTAGCTCCTACAGATTTAGGGGAGAACTGCCGTCGTGATATCGCATTAGAACTAGAAGAAATGGGCTTTGAAATCGAAGCATCTCACCACGAAGTTGCTCCTGGTCAACATGAGATCGACTTTAAATATGCAAGTGCATTAAGAGCATGTGATGATATCCAAACATTTAAACTAGTAGTTAAAACGATTGCACGTAAGCATGGTTTGCACGCTACATTCATGCCAAAACCACTATTTGGTGTAAATGGATCAGGAATGCACTGTAACATGTCCCTATTCAAAAATGGGGAAAACTCTTTCTTTGATGAAAAGGGAGATTTGCAATTAAGCGATACAGCTCGTCAATTCCTTGCAGGTATCATTAAACATGCCACTGACTTTACAGCGATCACGAACCCGACTGTAAACTCATACAAACGTTTAGTACCTGGATATGAAGCTCCTTGTTATGTTGCATGGTCTGCTCGTAACCGCAGCCCATTAATCCGTATCCCTGCTTCTCGTGGATTAAGCACACGTGTAGAAGTTCGTAGTGTTGACCCGGCGGCTAACCCATACCTGGCGATGGCTGTATTACTGGCAGCTGGATTAGATGGAATCAAAAATAATCTTCCAGCTCCTAAGCCAATCGACCGCAACATTTATGTCATGGACAAAAAAGAGCGTGAAGAAGCAGGAATCGTAGATCTTCCAGCAACATTACACGCTGCATTAGAAAACCTTAAAACAAATGAAGTAATCGTTAAATCCCTTGGAGAACACATCTTCGAACACTTCGTTGAAGCGAAAGAAATCGAATGGGATATGTTCCGTACACAAGTACACCCATGGGAGCGCGAGCAATACATTCAAATGTATTAATCCTTAAACAGTGGGTCGTAGCAAAAACGCTACGACCCACTGCTTTTTTATTCTTTAATAGTCTTCCAAATTACATAAAAAATTAAGCCGCTATTAAACATAGCGGCTTAAACCTATTAATGTACTTGACGATAAACTCCGACAACTTTTCCTAAAATGGATACATTTCGTAAAATGATCGGATCCATTGTTGAATTCTCTGGTTGTAATCGAACATAATCCTTTTCTTTAAAGAAACGTTTTACAGTCGCTTCATCTTCCTCGGTCATCGCTACGACGATATCTCCATTGTTCGCTGTTTGCTGCTGACGCACGATAACGAAATCCCCATCCAAGATCCCGGCTTCTATCATACTATCACCCATGATTTCCAGCATGAAGACCTGTTCATCAGAAGGTGCCATACGCTCAGGCAGTGGAAAGAATTCTTCTACATTCTCGACAGCAGTGATGGGTTGACCTGCTGTAACCTTACCGATTAAAGGAACGTTCACAACTCGCTGGCGTGGAATCGTATCCTCTTCAAGATTTAAAATTTCGATGGCTCTTGGTTTGGTGGGATCCCGGCGAATGAGGCCTTTACTCTCTAACCTGGCCAGATGTCCGTGTACGGTGGAACTAGAAGCAAGACCAACGGCTTCCCCGATTTCCCGGACGGAAGGTGGATATCCTTTTTCTCTTACTGCAATTTTAATATATTCTAGTATGTCTTGCTGTCTTTTAGACAATTTTGTCATGTTCACGCACCTCTATTATAGATCTTATGTTCCCATTATAGCATGTCTTTCCAGCTGATACAAACATAAGTTCGAATTTCTGTTGACACCAAACGAATGTTCGTATTACAATAAAAATAACAAAACAGAACAAACATTCGTATGGAGGTATTTTTTATGTTATCACACATTTGGAATCGTTTCTCTTACATTATTATATTATTTGTTTTAGCGCTTTTTTCTGCAGCCTATTTACTATTTGTCATGGCAGATCAACCGTCTTATCAAAGTATCACCGTTCAGGATGGAGACACGCTCTGGACTATTGCCAAACAATATAATGAAGAATACTCTATGACAGTGGAAGAATTTATCGCTTGGGTAGGAGAGGAAAATAATCTCACATCATTCTCGATCAAGCCCGGTGAATCACTTGTGTTACCTATAGAAAATCCGACATTATCCACCCATTCAGATTATGAATTGGTAATGAACGAAGAATAGAGGGATAGAAGATGAAGGCAGTAATTTACTGCAGAGTAAGTACAAAGAAAGACACACAGGAAACATCTTTGGAACGTCAAGAAGAGGAATTAGTGAAATTAGCACAAGAACACCAATACGAAGTGGCTGCTATCATAAAAGATCAAGCAAGCGGTTTTGAATTAGATCGTCCTGGTGTTCTGGAACTTCTTGATTTGATTAAAGGTGAGTCGATTGCGGCTGTTCTCATACAGGACGAAACAAGGATTGGCAGGGGAAATGCAAAAATTGCCCTCATTCATTGTCTATTAAAAGAGGAAGTTAAGATTATTAGTCAAACACATAGTGGCGAGCTTCACTTATCTGAATCAGATTCCATGGTGATTAATATCGTGAGCATGGTTGAAGAATACCAAAGGAAACTCCATAATTTGAAAATCAGACGAGGAATGAAAAGGGCAGTGGAAAATGGTTTTCAACCTCATAAAAATCTAAAGAATAAAGGGAATCTAGATGGAAGAGAGCGGATTGAAGTACCCGTTGAGGAAATTGTCAGGTTAAGAAAGAATGAACTGACTTTTGCTGAAATTGCAGCTACACTAAGAGGGTTTGGGTATGACGTCTCCAAAGCTACCGTACATAGGCGTTTTAAAGAATATATGGCTTCATTGGAAAATGCGTAACTCTTGTTTTATCTCCTTTAATCTAGTAACATGACGATAGTATGACGCTTAACTTTCAGTTGTGTTTTAGATTTTGCCGACTATGCAATAAAGGAGTTTTTATAGATGCTTTCAAAAACGAAAATGAATCGAATCAATGAACTTGCGAAAAAGTCTAAAAGTAGCGGACTAACAGAACAAGAAGCAAAAGAGCAGTCCAAGCTGAGAAAAGAATACCTGGAAACGTTTCGTCAATCGATGAAAGGGACCATTGAAAATACAAGAATCTTTGATCCGGAAGGTAATGAGGTGACCCCTAAGAAGATCCAGGATATCCAAAGTAAAAAGAAAATGCATTAAGTTAACGAGCTGTCAGGTCTGATATAAATGGACCTGGCGTTTTTTGTTTGCGGGGTGACGACAAAACTTAAAAGTAGAGCGATAAAGTACTTGCCATTTCCTTAAGTATCATTCTGCTACGGCCTCTACCCCCTCGTCATGCTGCATGCTTGTCGTGTCTGATAAAGCCGTCTCCGTTCCTGAAATTTAAGGGTTTTTATTTTCAACCTCTATAAAGTCATGTTATCATTCAAGATAGTTGTATAAACTATCAAAGAAGATTAATATTAATAAGGTACATTAAAAGGAAGGATGTCTGACATATGTTTGATAACACAGATCAATTAGCAATTAATACAATCCGTACATTATCTATCGATGCAATTGAAAAAGCGGGTTCCGGACACCCTGGAATGCCTATGGGAGCAGCTCCGATGGCGTATGCTCTTTGGACAAAATTCATGAATCATAATCCGAAAAATCCTGAGTGGTTCAACCGCGATCGCTTCGTTTTATCTGCGGGTCATGGATCCATGCTCTTGTATAGCCTGCTCCATTTATCAGGTTATGATGTTTCAATGGATGATCTTAAAGACTTCCGTCAATGGGGAAGTAAAACTCCAGGACACCCTGAATACAAACATACTCCAGGAGTAGAAGCTACGACTGGGCCGCTTGGTCAAGGAATTGGTATGGCAGTTGGTATGGCATTAGCTGAAAGACATTTAGCTTCTACATACAATAAAGATCAATACGATATTGTGGATCATTTTACATATTCTATCTGTGGAGATGGAGACTTGATGGAGGGTGTATCCTCTGAAGCAGCTTCATTAGCAGCACATTTAAAATTAGGCCGTCTAGTCGTTCTTTATGATTCAAATGATATTTCACTTGATGGGGATTTAGATAAATCTTTCTCTGAAAGTGTGAAAGGTCGCTTTGAAGCTTATGGTTGGCAATATATCCGCGTTGAAGACGGTAATGATCTTGAGGAAATTTCTAAAGCAATCGAAGAAGCTCAAGGTGATACAACTCGTCCTACAATGATCGAAGTGAAGACGGTCATCGGATATGGTGCGCCTAATAAATCAGGGAAATCAGATGTTCACGGTGCTCCACTGGGTGAAGACGAAATGAAGCTTACGAAAGAAGCTTACCAATGGACATTTGAACAAGATTTCCATGTTCCTGATGAAGTGTACAGCCGCTTCGAGGAAAAAATCCAACAAACCGGTTCTCAAAAAGAAGAAGAGTGGGCTAACCTTTTCATTAAATACCAAGAAGAACATCCAGAACTTGCTACTCAATTAGAAGCTGCCATTAAAGGCGATCTTCCACAAGGATGGGATCGTGACATTCCTGTCTATGAAGAAGGTAAAGCATTAGCAAGCAGAGCTTCTTCCGGTGAAGTCTTGAATGCGATTGCTAAGAATCTTCCTTCATTCATCGGGGGATCAGCAGACTTAGCGGGATCCAATAAAACGATGATCAAAGATGAAGCAGATTTTATGCCTGAATCGTATGAAGGACGCAATATCTGGTTCGGAGTTCGTGAATTTGGTATGGGTGCTGCCATGAATGGTATGGCTCTCCATGGTGGACTGCACGTATTCGGGGGAACATTCTTCGTATTCAGTGATTATTTAAGACCGGCTATCCGTTTAGCTGCATTAATGGGCTTACCGGTAACGTATGTTTTCACTCATGATAGTATCGCTGTCGGAGAAGATGGACCGACACATGAACCTGTAGAACAGCTTGCTTCACTACGTGCAATGCCTAACCTTTGTGTCATCAGACCTGGTGATGGAAATGAAGTAGCTGCAGCATGGAAGTTATCTTTGGAGTCCAAGGATCAGCCAACGATGTTAGTTCTATCTCGTCAGGATCTTCCAACTCTTAAAGGTACTGCAGATAAAGCATATAACGGAGTAGATAAAGGAGCATATGTGGTATCAGCTTCCGGCAAAGATCAGCCTGATGCACTACTGATTGCGACTGGTTCTGAAGTGCATTTAGCGGTAGAAGCTCAAAATGTACTGGAAAAAGACGGAATCAGCGTATCTGTCGTAAGTATGCCGTCTTGGGATCGCTTCGAGAAACAGTCAAAAGAGTATAAAGAATCGATCTTACCTAAGAGTGTGAAAAAACGCCTTGCTATTGAGATGGGATCTCCAATGGGCTGGGATCGCTATGTTGGAGACGAAGGCGATATCTTAGCGATTGATGGATATGGCGCATCAGCTCCTGGGGCAAGAGTTATGGAAGAATATGGATTCACTTCAGACAATGTAGTGTCAAGAATCAAGGCATTGCTTCAGAAATAAATAAAGATTTGATAGGTCAATTCCTTAATACTCTTTAAGGAGTTGACCTTTTTTAGAACGGAAAAATGAATGATTGTTAAAGGGAGTATGTATGGTAGATAATGGGTAAAGTGATGATAGTCAGTTTCATATAGTAACTCAGGAGAATTCAGTAGAGTGTATGAGTTAAAATAAACTTCGACAAAACTAGTGTAGATTTTCAACAATTTCTGACAATGACTCCCTTCTAGTTGATTTATACTATATGAAAGAAAGGCAGGAGGGAGAAAAGGTGCGAAACTATCAAATCTATTGGATTGAAGAAACGTTTGTTCAGCACTATTATGGTCGAGAAAGAATGTTCTATCAATTGTTTTCCGATTGGGAAGCAAGTTCAGGAGATCTTCATGATATCATCTCTAAGCAAGTAGAATATATTACTAAACCTATCCCTTACCTTCCTACTCAAAGACTCCTCCAGCATGAATTAATGAAGGTTGAAGGAGCGGCCTGGGTTGACTCTGTAGCGACAATCGAAAGAGGGGCCTCAGGGGCTACCCTTGTTCTAAATGAAAAATGGATGACGCTGAACACCTGGGGGCAAGATGAATCAGAATATATTTTCTTTGAAATTTTGCGAAAGAATATGGGTCAATTACTGGCAATCGATATACAAAATGAACGTTTTGGTTGGTTAAAGCCAATAAAACAAAGAAAATTTATATATTAATAAGAAATTATGACTGAAATATTGTATAATGTTTCATGGTTTAGTACACTTTTATAAGGACAACATGAAGGAGGAAGTAAGAGTATGTCAACGACTGGGTTACTTATTCTAGTTGGAGTTCTAGCATTACTTGCTGGAGTTGCACTAGGATTTTTCATTGCTCGTAAATATATGATGAGCTATCTTAAGAAAAATCCACCAATTAACGAGCAAATGTTACGCATGATGATGATGCAAATGGGCCAAAAACCATCCCAAAAGAAAATCAATCAAATGATGAATGCAATGAATAAGAACATGAAGTAATAGGTAGAAGCACTCAGATGATGAGTGCTTTTTCTATTTGTAATATATATATTTGGAGAGATGGGTTTAAAGATTGCATTCCTTTAGTAATGCAGGATAAATTGATTATTTTCATGTATTCATAAAAACTTGAGAATTATCATTCAGTTTGAAATTGAATTTATGATAGAATATAGTCCGGAGGGAGTCATATGAAAAAATGGATGATTGTTTCACTGTCTCTCTTGATTCTTGTTGCAGGATGCAGCAATAAGCCTCAAGAAGTGATGGATGAAGAAACACTTGAAATTCAAAATAGTGCAGCTGGAGACGCTCGCGAATATTTAAATTATAAAGTGAACAAAGAGAAGAAGTCGGTCAATCGTGGACTAATTACGATGATGATTAACAATCGCAGTGATATGGATGAAATCGAGACAGGCCTTATGTCTTTATCAACCGAGCATTTTTCCCCTGAGGATTATGTATACGAAGAAGGCCAATACCTTAAAGGTCTAAATACATGGTTGCGAAGAAAGTCAGAATCTAATAAATTGGGACTTAATCCTGTTCTGGAGATTACGGATGATATGGGCTGGGAACAGCAGATGGAGCTGGAAAAAAAGAATCCCATGTATCTCGCATATATCCATGAGCAGAACTACGTTGATTCAAAAGGGAAAATTAAAGGGATCTCCCTGGGTCTTGCTATGAATACGGTAGATTATATTCGAGTCGAAGATGAAAATAAGCTCATGCACTTTGATGAGGCGAAGATTGATGACAAACAGTTAAAGGAATACGGACAGAAAATAGCTAACACCGTTGTCAGTCGAGTGAGAGCCAATAAAGAACTGAAAGATGTTCCTATAATGATTTCCTTATATAAACTTCAACCATTAAATAGTGTCGTGTCAGGAAACTATATTTCAGCTGGATATGTAGACGGTAATGACAAAAGTGTAAAAAAATGGACTGATGTTACTGATAAATACTATTATTTTCCTAGTGACGAAGGGGAAGAGAAAGACCGTGATCTACATAATCGGATTCGTGATCTAGAAGATTATGTTTCGAAATATTTCTCTCATCAAGATATTGAGTTTGTTGGGAAAGGCTTATACAAAAAGGACACGTTGAATAAACTTGTGATCGATGTACATACAGGTATGGTGAAAGAAACAGAACTAATTGGTTTTTCTCAGGCGATTGGCCCCGAGATCGTCGATTACTTCCCTCATACCCCCGTTTACCTTTATGTGAAGACACCAAAGGGTCTTAAAGCAACCATCGTAAAAGAAGTGGACCAAGAACCATTTGTTCAAATCCATTAGTATAACACCAACTATTAGAACATCTCTTAAGACATTAAGAGGTGTTTTTTTTTGGTTTATTTATCTTATAAAAAAGATTTCTCATTTTTTTGAAATTTGGTAAAATAAAGAGTCGATGTATTAGGATACGGGGGAGAGAGTATGAAAGTCTTTTTAGATTTAAAATGGTTTTTTCTGCAAGAGAAAAAGTCTTATATCACAGGAACCATTCTACTTTTATTTGTAGCATTCCTTCAATTGATTCCACCAAAGGTTGTTGGAATAATTGTAGATAGTATGAAAGAAAATTCATTAACTCGGGAAGACATGATGAAATGGATTCTTATTCTGATCATCACAGCTCTATCGATGTATGGACTGAGATTTGTGTGGAGGATCATGATTTTTGGTTCGGCAACCAAGCTTTCCCGCTTGCTTCGGAATCGGTTATATCATCATTTTACCAAGATGTCGCCATCCTTTTACCAAAAAAGGCGAGTCGGTGATTTGATGGCGCATGCAACAAATGATCTTCAGGCGATACAACAAACGGCCGGAGTAGGAGTATTAACGTTCGTGGATTCCATATCTACAGGAGGTTTTGTGATACTGGCCATGGCTTTTACAATCAGTTGGAAGCTTACCCTTATTGCTTTGATCCCCATGCCATTCATGGCAATCCTGACAAGTTATTATGGAACTCTTCTACATAAACGATTTCATAAAGCTCAAGAAGCCTTCTCATCCTTAAATGATAAAACGCAGGAAAGTGTAACGGGGATTAAGGTTCTTAAAACGTTTGGGCAAGAAAAAGAGGATATCGAATCATTTAGAAAGCAATCTGAAGATGTGGTGCAAAAGAATATATCCGTTGCAAAAGTGGATTCCTTATTTGATCCCACCATTTCCATAATAGTAGGCATTTCTTTCTTTTTATCGATTGTATTTGGTTCACGGTTTGTCGTGAGTGGAGAACTGACGATTGGAGAACTGATCTCTTTTACTACCTATCTGGGACTTCTCATTTGGCCAATGCTCGCATTCGGATGGTTATTCAACATTGTGGAGAGAGGACGTGCTTCTTACGAACGTGTATCTCAACTCTTGAATGAAAGGGTGGACATTGAAGATCATGAAAGAGCACTGGATGTATGCCCCTCAGGAGATATTGAGTATAAGATTGAGTCATTTTCTTATCCGGATGAAGAAGTCCATGCTTTAGAAGATATTCAATTTTCCTTAAAGAAAGGTCAAACGATTGGAATTGTAGGGAAAACGGGAGCAGGTAAAACAACCCTCTTAAAACTATTGCTAAGGGAATTCGAAGGGTATAAGGGAGAGATAACGTTTGGGGGGCATATGATCCAAGATTATAAATTAACCCGCCTGCGTGAAAGTATTGGATATGTGCCTCAAGATCATTTTCTTTTTTCTGCCACGATTCTTGAGAATATAGCTTTCACTTATCCACTTACCCCGAAAGAAAAAGTGGAGGAGGCGGCAGCACTTGCGCATATCCATGATGATATTGTCCATTTCAGCGACGGATACAATACTGTGGTCGGTGAAAGAGGGGTTTCCTTGTCTGGTGGACAAAAGCAAAGGATATCGATTGCAAGAGCTCTTCTAATGAATTCGGAGGTACTTATTCTTGATGATTCCTTGTCAGCCGTTGATGCGAGGACGGAGGAATCCATCTTGACTTCCTTGAAGGAAAATCGGGCAGGAAAAACGACCATGATTACTTCTCATCGATTAAGCGCCATTCAACATGCAGACCTGATCATCGTTCTCGAAGAAGGGAAGATCATGGAGAGAGGCACTCATAGTGAATTGATGAAGAAAAAGGGATGGTATCGGGAAATGTATCTGCGTCAACAGTTAGAAGAATTAGTGGAGTATGGAGGGTGAGATATGGATACTATACCGACTTTAACAGCCAAGGAGCAGAGGAACATATTTTTTCGTCTATTGAAATATACAAAGCCTCACAAAAAAACAATATTTTATGCATTTTCATTACTGTTGTTGACCACGATCGGTGATGTCTTTGGACCGATCATTATTAAGGTGTTTATAGACGATTATTTAACTCCAAGAGAGTTTCCATATGGACCGCTTATAGGGCTCTCAGCAACTTATTTATTCATTCAGATTGGAAATGTGTTGATCTCCTACTTTCAATTACTGAAGTTTCAGGAAATAGCCCTGAAGATCATTCAGCAACTGCGTGTGGATGTTTTTTCGAAGGTTCAAGGTTTAGGTATGAAGTATTTTGATAAGACCCCGGCGGGAAGTATTGTCTCCCGTGTTACGAATGATACGGAAGCGATTAAAGATATGTTTGTGAGCGTGTTAGTATCCTTCATTCAAGGAGCATTCTTATTAACGGGTATCTTTATTGCCATGTTTGCACTCAATAGCCAGTTGGCCATCTTCTGTTTATTCATCTTGCCAGTCATTTTTATGATAATGAAGCTATATCGCAAATTTAGTGCCATCTTCTATCAGGATATGCGTGAGAGATTAAGTCAGCTTAATGCAAAGCTTAGTGAGTCACTCCAGGGGATGTCCATCATTCAAGTGTTCAGGCAGGAAAAAAGACTAAGAGAAGAATTCGGAGATATTAATAAAAAACATTATTTGGCAGGCATGAAGAATATTAAAGTGGATGGATTATTATTAAGGCCCGCCATTGATCTGGTTTATGTGGCTGCCTTGATTGTTGTGCTAAGTTATTTTGGCGTAACCTCATTGAATCAGCCTATCGAAATAGGGGTTTTATATGCCTTTGTTAATTATCTGGACAGATTTTTTGAGCCAGTCAATCAAATCATGATGAGGCTTTCCATGTTTCAACAGGCAATCATTGCGTCTTCCCGTGTTTTTACGCTGCTGGATGAGGAAGAGCTTTCCCCTGTACAGAATTTGAAGAATCGTTCAAAAGAAACAATCAGTGAAGGGGAAATAACATTTGACAATGTTTCATTCTCTTATGATGGGCAGAGAGAGGTTCTTAAGAATATTTCATTTACTGCAAGACCTGGTGAAACGGTCGCTCTGGTCGGACATACAGGAAGCGGGAAGAGCTCAATCATCAATTTACTCATGAGGTTCTATGAATTCGAACGTGGCAATATTCTCATAGACGGTCAAAACATTAAATCTTATTCATTAGAAGAGCTTCGTGGAAAAATGGGGCTTGTCCTACAGGATCCATTTCTCTTCTTCGGAACGATCAGGGATAATATTAAGCTTCACTGTGAAGCGATGTCGGATAAAGAAGTGGAGGAAGCTGCCACATTCGTTCAAGCCAATACCTTTATTGGAAAACTACCGGGAGCATATGGGCATCCAGTGGTTGAGAGGGGGTCGACGCTTTCGAGTGGACAAAGACAATTAATCGCTTTTGCGCGTACCATTGCGACCAGACCTAAAATTCTAGTACTGGATGAAGCAACCGCCAATATTGATACGGAAACGGAGGAAGCCATTCAAGGAGCATTATCAAGGATGAGAAAGGGAAGAACAACGATTGCCATTGCCCACAGGCTTTCTACCATTCAAGATGCAGACCTGATCCTGGTCCTTCATCAAGGGGAGATTGTAGAGAGAGGAAGTCATCAGGAATTACTTGTTCAAAAAGGCATTTATCATAAAATGTATCTTCTTCAAAATGGTCTGGTAGATGGTATGGAAGATGCCATATCGGGCTCTTGAATGTATGAAAGGCAGACTCTATAGATGAAAGAGCCTGCCTTTTGGTCGTTGTTATTTATATGAGAATAGTATAATTGTATTCATTAAGGTCTTAGCTCATTTGAGGGGAGCGTTTTTTTATGTATAAGGAGTTGTAGCTATTTAACAGACGATCAAGTTCCTGACTAAATTGAATAGCTTGAGGTGACGTGAGTCCATTTTCAGCAACAATATCGATTAATTGAGCACGCTGTTTTTCAATTCGTTCGAGAAGCTCTTTTTTAGACACGGCTGTTTCCTTTCTTTTGTATGTCCTTACAGATGGAATACAAAACTAGTAATAACTGTAACTTTTTATTAGTATAACGAAAATGGAACTGTTTTTCAAAGCAAAATTATTGGTTTTTTAAAAAAGAAAAGAGAGTTTAATACATTTGAAAAAGTAAAATGTTCATGTAATATAATGGTCACAAATCTTTCACACAATCATTCCTCATAGAATCGGGATTTGTTTGATAGAATAGAGATATATACAAAAATGTAGGAGTTGTAAAAATGTCTGATATTAATATTTTCTTAGCATTTGGAGCGGGTTTCCTAAGCTTTATATCTCCATGCTGCCTGCCATTATATCCCGCTTTTCTTTCTTACATAACAGGAATGAGTGTCAATGAGCTCAAAACGGATAATGCAATGCTCCAAAGGAGAAGTTTATTACATACGTTATTTTTCTTAGTGGGCTTCTCGGCAATCTTTATCGCCATCGGTTTTGGAACTTCCCTTATCGGAAACTTCTTTTTGGATTATAAGGATCTCATTCGTCAGCTTGGAGCTATCTTCATTGTCTTATTTGGCTTGGTAGTCATTGGCGTGTTTACCCCGGAAACATTGATGAAGGACCGTCGTTTTGAGTTCAAGAATAGACCGGCAGGATTTTTTGGTTCCGTGTTAATCGGAATGGCATTCGCTGCAGGCTGGACTCCTTGTACCGGACCGATTCTTGCTTCCGTTCTGGCCCTTGCCGCCTCTAATCCAGGTTCAGGTGTTATATATATGACAGCTTACGTGTTAGGGTTTGCCATTCCGTTTTTCATTCTGTCATTCTTTATTGGAAGAATGCAATGGATCAGAAAAAACAGTGGAAAGATCGTAAAGGTAGGAGGATATGTGATGATTGCAGTAGGGATCATGCTATTCTTTGATTGGATGACAGTCATCCTTGCCTATCTTACTTCCATATTTGGGGGATTCACGGGATTTTAACCCTATAATATGAGTATAGAACATACAGATTAAATTGAACGATCATTACGTTTTATGGTATAGTTTAATTGGATGAATTAGGAAATATGGTTCGATAGACATCGGGTAGCGTATATGAGGAGGAAACATCTGTGGCAACGATACTTGTAGTGGATGATGCGAAATTTATGAGAATGACTCTTGGAAGCATGCTTTCCTCCAGCGGTCACGAAGTTGTAGGGGAAGCTGAGAATGGACTCACAGCCGTAAAAAAGTTTCGTGAGCTTCAGCCGGATTTAGTGACGATGGACATCACGATGCCTGAGCTGGACGGAATTGAAGCGGTTAGAAGAATATTATCGGAGTTTCCTCAAGCAAAAGTTATCATGTGTTCGGCCATGGGCCAACAAAAGGTCGTGGTGGAAGCCATTGAAGCGGGAGCAAAGGACTTTATAGTGAAACCTTTTGACGATGTGCGTGTGGAGGAAGCCATCAAAAGAGTTTTAGGATGATCAAATGGAACGGGAGAGTGAAGACTAGATTCATTCTCTCTTTTTTGTGTTTTCGTTTTTCTTTCATTTAGGCTATAATAGGGTAGGTATGAAAGTAGAAATTAAAAGGATGATGATGGTTTATGATGATTGCTTCATCCATTGTGGCGATTTTTATGGGGTTTATGGTGATATTTATTAGAATGAAGGCTCAGAAAAGGCCTGTAAGTGGTAAGAAGATTATTTTACCACCTTTGTTTATGAGTACTGGTGCCTTAATGTTCTTATTCCCTGTCTTTCGAGTTACTTTAGGAGAATTTCTAGAAGCGATTACGGTAGGAATGATTTTTTCTATATTGTTGATCAAGACCTCCAAATTCGAAATTCGTGAGAATGATATTTATTTAAAACGATCTAAGGCGTTCGCATTTATTTTGATTGGGCTTTTGTTAATACGGATTGTAGCCAAGTCTATCCTCAGTGCATCGATTGATTATGGTGAACTAAGCGGGATGTTCTGGATACTTGCCTTTGGAATGATTGTACCATGGAGAATCGCCATGTATCTTCAATATAGAAAGCTGCACCAAGAGCAACAAGATTTAACAACGAATTCAATTTAATTCACTGGGTAAATAGCAGGGTGATTCCTATCACCCTGCTATTTCTATTTTAGAAATTTCTTAATCTCAGATTACGATTTCTTTACAAAGGAGACCCATACGCTTAGAGAATAGTTATTTAGGGCAAAGAGAGAGATGAAGAAAATAACAAGAGATATTGGTGGGATAAGTATTGTTTACGCTAGCAGATATTTGGACGTTTTTTCTGGCATTTTTTTTAACACTGCCTTTGGTCACCATTGTCCATGAAGCAGGACATATCTTCATTGCTCGCATATTTGGTGCAAAGATAAAATTCTGCATTGGAACCGGTAAGCATTTAATCAACATTGGTCCATTAGAAGTGAGAAGAATGTATTTTATGGAAGGCTGGTGTCAATATACAGAATTGAAGTATAACAAGGTTTGGGTTCATGTCCTTATTTATATTTCCGGAAGTTTATTTAACCTGATTGCGATTTTAGCTATTAATTTCCTGATTTATGAAGGGGTCATTCCTGTTCACATCTTTTTCTATCAATTTGTATATTTCTCCGTTTACTTTATTTTCTTTTCATTATTTCCGTTTAGAAATGGAGAAGGGAAACCAAGCGATGGACAAGCAATACTCGATGTCATTCGATACGGTAAGGCAGAGGATCCCATTGATTAATCATATAAAAAGTGAATGAAAAAAAGGTAAACGACTATTGTTTACCTTTTTTTGCTTTCTTCCATTTAATGTACAGAAATGCCGCACCTATAATAAAAATTAAATATAGCACAATCGGAATAATTAGTATCGATCCCATTCTCTTTCCTTCCTGTCACCTAGAATAAATGTTCGTATGGGGTTACATCTATTTGCATTTCGTTTAGTTTTCTTCGAAGAAACTTATGATCCCGTTTCGGAGTCGCCAGGATATACCCTCTTATGACTAATTCCTGAGTAATGGAAGAGGCTCTGTCTTTTAAAGCCAATTCACCAATTTTACCTGCAATTTTTTGCTTCGCTACGTCCCTGAATAATTCGGGTACGGGTGTGACTAACTCATTGAGCATTTTCTTTTCCTCATCACCCCATAAATGGATGGTTTCATTCACATAATGTTCTTCCCAATCCAAATCGGATTTTCCATCTTCTTTAGGAAATCTCTTTAAGAATTTCCTAAACATAAAGAATCCACCAATAGCAAATGAAGCTACTAAAAAAACGACCCAAAATAGTATGAAATATAAGAACCAACCTTCAAGCATGCTTTCACCTCAATTTTTCAAAAAGCGATTGTATCGTATTCATTATAGACAAGGGAAAAGCTTGTGACAAGAATATCGCTGTTTTTACAAAAGAAGTCTATACTGTTCTCAATTACAAATGATATACTAATAAATAACAAATATCGCGAAAATTCTTTCTATTTCGATTCTTACGTTTGGATGGATAGGGGGGCTCATAGGATGAAATATAGGGGGAGAATAGTATCAGTGCTGTTTGGACTTTTACTAGTCTTAACATGGGATTTTATTTATTACTTTGTTCTGCATTATCCAGTGGATTTGAAGGTGGATTTGGTGTTCACTCTATTGATTCTCTTTATCAGCTACTATATGGGGAAAAATCATGACACCAGCCATAAAACATTAGCTGCCTTACGAAAGAGTGAAGAGAGAGTAAAGCGTCTCAATGAAGAAATGCAGCATGTACTTCAGAGTATCGATGAAGTTGTCTTTCATACCAATTCCAAAGGAGAGTTTCAATTTCTGAATCAATCCTGGGAAGACTATACGGGTTATACGGTTAAAGAAAGTTTACATAAGAATGCACTTCATTTTATATCTCTTCATGAACGTCATGAAATTCTTAGAATGGTGAGACAAAGTATAAGCTTGAAAAAGGAGAAAATGAAAATGGACTTCTCTTATCAAAAGAGGGAGGGTCAGTTTCGTTGGGGTGAAGTGAATGTTAAGTTAAATTATAACGTAAATGGTGAGCTTCTTGGTACGGTAGGAACCATATCAGACATTACCGAAAGAGTACATAATGAAGAAGAATTGATCGAAATGAATGAAACGTTAGCCATCGAATCTCAAAAACTATCTGTGGCAGGGCAATTAGCAGCCGGGATTGCACATGAGGTTCGAAATCCCCTAACGTCGATTAACGGCTTTCTGCAGTTATTAAGAGATGATGCAGATGAGAAGACGAAGGAATACTTAGGGATTGTCTTTTCTGAAATTAAGAGGATTGAACTTGTGCTGAGTGAGTTATTGATACTCGCAAAGCCGCAATCTGTTACATACAAACGAATTAATATTATTGAGACCCTCGATCATGTCGCGAAATTGTTAAATACGAATGCCATATTATATAATATTGAAATCCAGACCGATTTTCATGAAAGGGAGCTTCATATACGTGGAGATGAAAATCAGTTAAAACAAGTATTTATTAACTTACTTAAAAACGCCATAGAAGCAATGCCACATGGAGGAACGATTACGATAAGGGCAGACTTGTCCTCTCATAACAAGGTTCAATTAACCTTTAAAGATGAGGGGGTAGGAATGAAAAAAGAAACGCTGGATAAACTCGGGGAGCCTTTCTTCACAACGAAGACAAAAGGCACGGGCTTAGGGCTCACCATATGTCTGAGAATTCTTCGTGATCATGGAGCGGATATCAGGGTGCAGAGCGAGCAGGGAGAAGGGACCACCTTCCATATCATGTTTGATTCAGTTCAAGCTTCAGAGAGAAGAAGGAGGGAAACCTTACAAAACCAATGAAATAAGAGCCCTTATGGAATGAACATTAGGGCTCTTTCATGTGTAAGGATATAAAAAATTTAAAGTGGCGGGACTGCCTGGGAATCGAACCCAGCGGAGACGGCACGCGCCTCCCAGGAGGTTTTGAAGACCTAGGCAAGCACCAGCTCAACAATCAGCCCCGGAATTACGTATAGATAAGTTATACCATGGAAGAAAAATTTGTTCAAATGGTTTAGAAGATAATCGTACCATTGACCCGTGAGTAAAGTGTGATAATCAGATAGAAAATAGGCTTTATATTTTAAATATTTATAAGATTTAAACTTTGGAGAAATTAGAAAATTCTTCTTTACCAGTCGATTCTCCCCGTGATAAGATACTTTTTGCCGGCTTATCATAAATTGAAGAAAGCGATTTCCTAAAGGAATTGCTTACCTTCTATACTTGAACATGTTGATTGAGACAGAGAGGGGAAAACAAGTATGAAAAAAGTATGGTTTTTAGGTCTGGGTCTATCCTTAGCTTTAGTTGGGTGTTCTGATTCAGGTACTGACGAAGCTAAAAAAGATGAAACATCAAATGCAACGGAAGAGAACACAAATGTTGCTGGAGATTTAATGGATTTTTATTTGAATTTAACAACAACCGTCAATGGTGTTGATATTGATCTTAATGGATATGAAGAAGCAATGGCAGGGGAAGCGCCTCCTGCAGGAGAAGAGTTGGAAAAAATGAAGGAAGCCGCTGCAGCATCAGCAACAGAATCTGCGAAAGCAGTAGAAGGCATGGAGATCCCTGAAGGTCTTGATGATCAAAAAGAAGCGGTGGAATCATTCAAATCCACTCTGAAAGAATCATTTGATATGAAAGCTGAAGCTCTCTCTAAAGAGGGCGAAACAGATTTAGCGGCAGCTAATGAGAAATTAAATGAAGCAGAAAACCAAATCAAAGAAATTCTTGATGAAGCAGGTTTAGTAAGCTCAAGCTTAATAAGTGATTTAAACGGATGATAAATTTAAAAAGCGATTCCATGAAAATAATGGATTCGCTTTTTCTTTTTATATAGTCTCCTTTTTCTCTCATTTTACCTATATAAAAGATGAGAGGAGGGAAAAGGGTGGAAACTATTATTTCATTCGTTTCTGAAGTAGGCTTTCCGATTGTTGTCACGATGTATCTCCTATATCGTATTGAGACGAAGCTGGAGGCCGTGATAACGTCGATACAAACACTACCTCAGCAGTTAAAAGAATAATAGAAAGGAGGCCCCTCATTTCATATGAGGGGCCTCCTTTTCCTTTCTAATTATCGACGTTCAATAATAATTAAAGTGATATAGGAACAATCGTTCTATTAGGTGACATTTCTTTTCACCTATAACTTCTTAGTTTGATATAATTTAGGGAGAAACGCAATGACCGGAGAGGAGACAACAGCAGTGAAATTCATTCATACCGCCGATTGGCACTTAGGTAAACTGGTTCATGGCATTTATATGACAGAAGAACAACGCTATATATTAGAGCAATTGATAGAGCTCGTGAAAGAGGAGGAGCCCGATGCAGTCGTGATTGCAGGTGATCTTTATGACCGTTCCGTTCCTCCTACTGAAGCTGTAGAGTTATTGGATGAGGTTTTATTCCGGATTAATGTAGAGTTAAACACACCTATAGTAGCTGTTTCGGGCAATCACGATAGTGCAGAACGATTATCATTTGGGTCATCATGGTACAAGCATAGTCACTTTTACTTGAAAGGGAAGCTGACAAAGGATTTTACTCCAATCACGATTAATGGGGTTAATTTCCACTGCGTTCCCTATGCTGAGCCTGGTAATGTCAGACAAGTCCTTGAAGACGATTCAATCAATTCTCATCACGCTGCAATGGAAGCGATTGTGAAACGGATTGAAGAAACCATGGATCCGAATGAACCACATGTCTTTGTGGGCCATGCATTTGTACTGGGGGGTAAAACCACAGATTCAGAGCGCACTCTATCTGTTGGAGGATCCGGCTGTGTAGGTGCCGATGTGTTTAAGTCTTTTCATTACACAGCCTTGGGGCACCTTCATAGTCCAGATGCTATTAAGCATGAAACGATTCGTTATTCAGGATCTCTATTAAAGTACTCTTTTTCTGAAGCGAATCAGCGAAAATCAGTGAGCATAGTAGAAATAGAAGGGGACGGGTCCTTCCATTTACGGGAAAAAGTGCTTCAACCGAAACAAGATATGAGAGAACTCGAGGGTCTTATGGAAGAACTTCTGGATCCCCAATTCTATCAATCCCAGAAAGTGGATGACTATTTAAAGATTATGTTACATGATGAAGGAACGTTAATCGATCCCATCAACCAACTGCGCCAAATTTATCCGAATGTCCTTCATTTGGAGAGAAAATTGGATCTCACCGATGCAAAAAAGAAAAATACGTTCCGCGTACTAGAGGATAAGAAAAGGTCGGAGCTTGACTTGTTTAAAGAATTCTACGGTGATATGACGACAGGTGAATTTACCGATGAAAAGGAACAAGTCCTGCAAAACGTTATTGAAAAATCGAGAAAGGAGGTCGATCAAGCATGAAGCCTCTTCAATTAGTGATGCAAGCCTTCGGACCCTATGCAGGAAGAGAAACGATTGATTTTCGTTCGTTGGGGAACCGCACAATGTTCGTGATATCAGGTAAGACGGGATCAGGCAAAACGACTATCTTTGATGGAATATCCTATTCCATCTACGGAAAGGCAAGTGGTGAAGATCGCAGTCCGACTGAACTGAGAAGTCAATTTGCTAGTAATGATGTTATTACGGAGGTAGAGCTTACATTCAGTTTAAGAGGCAGATTGTATCGTATTTGGCGCTCCCCTCAGCAGGATAAAAAGAAAGCAAGAGGAGAAGGCTACACAACCATCAATGCCCGATCCGAATTATACGTATACGATGAAGATGGGAAAGAACAGCTGCTGGCGGCTAACGTCAGAGACGTGGATGAGAAGATCAAAGAGTTGATTCAACTGGATGCCAATCAATTCAGACAGATTCTTATGATTCCTCAAGGGGAGTTTCGAAAGCTCTTAACTTCAGACAGTAAAGATAAGGAGCTTATCCTGCAACGCCTATTTCATACAGAGCTCTATAAGACCATCCAGGAAAAACTGAAATCTGAGGCAGACGACTTAAAAAAGTCAGTAGAAACCTCTATTGAAGAACGAACAAGGGAATTACTTAGAATTCATTTTGAAGAAAATGAAGAGCTTCAATCCCTACTATTGGAAAATCCATTGAATGACCACCGTATTCTTCAACTTCTTCCTGCTCATATAGAGAGCATGGAAATAAGGGAGAAAGAATTGCAGCTTACCTATGAAAGTGTGCAGGAAAAAAGAGATGCCCTTCAGAAACAGCTTCAAGAGGCAGAAGGATTGGCCGATCAGTACGAGCTTCAAGAAAAACTAAGAGTTCAGAAAGAATCCCTTTTAAAATTAAAGCCTGAAATTGAATCAATCGATCGAGACATTTTATTAGCCCAGCGAGCCTCCCGTTTAGTTCCACAAGATGAGTATTGCCATAAACTCAATCGAAACTTGAAGGAACTGAAGGGTCAATTGGCTCACCTTACGGAGGAAAAGAATGCAATCTTGGAAAAGCTTATAGCAGCTAAAGAAACACTAAAAGAAGAAAAGAATAACGAAAATCTCAGGGACGCCGTTTCAAAGAAAATCACTCAACTCGAAGAAATGGAAAAAGATATAGATTCTTTGGATGTGTTGATGGAAGATACCAAAGAAATGAAAGAAAGATATGAACAGCAGCAAGACATTGTCAAAAAACAGACAGAGCAGATATCATTTTTACAAGAAGGCATAAAATCCCGGGAGAAACGACTTGAAGAAGCGGAAAATGGTCAAGCAGATTTATTTCAATTAGAAAAATCTTTGCAAGAGAATCAAGCTTTTTTAGAACAGGTAAATGAGATAGAGAGGATAGATCAAAAATTTCAACTTGTCCATAAGCAAGAGCAAAAATTAAAAGAACAGTATCGTCACCTTCAGAAACAAAGTTTGGATGCGTCTGAAACTCTGGCCCATTTAGAAGAAAAGTGGCACTCTGCTCAAGCTGCACACCTTGCAAAAGGCCTGGTTGATCACGCTCCTTGCCCCGTTTGTGGCTCAGAGTATCATCCACATCCAGCCGCCAGGGTCGAGTCATTACCTTCTCAGGAAGATTTGAAAGCGGCGAAGGAAAAGCAGGAGGAACTCAACCAGGAAGAGAAAAGGATGGGCCTCGCAATCGTTCAAGAGGAAACCAAAATGCAGGGTATTCAGGATCAGATAGACGATATCGTTCGGAACATTCGTGAAAAGAAAAGCGACTTTAAGCGGGAAGAAATAGATGATACTCTTTCTCAAATGACTTCAGAGATTGAAGCCTTAAAACGTAAAATGGCGGAAAAGAAAAGGGAAGTCGAACAAGCAAAGGTAATGAGGGAGGAAGTAAGAAAAGGAAGGGAAAAGCTAGAAGAACTGGACGGCTCAAGGTTGAAAAATCTAGACAAGCTACAGGAGTTGAATACTCTGTTCCTTACGAAGGATACTACCCTTCAAAAGGTGAAGGAAGCTATTCCTTATGAGCTCAGATCAAAAGATCAATTTAACAAAGTGTTAAAGGAGCAGAAGCAAAGAAAAGAAGAGTTGAAGACGGCATACGAGCGCGCCCAGAAGCAATACTATGAGCTTGAGAACATGTACAGCGTAAAAGATTCACAAGTGGGTGACAAAGATACGCAGATACAAAAAGTAGATGCCGAGATGAAAACAGAACGTGAAGCATTCCTTAAGCTTCTTACAGAACAGGGTTTTCCCCACTATAAAGCATTTCAGGAAGCGAAAAAGTCTGAAGCAGAAGTGTTGGGTCTTCAAGAGAAGATCAAGAAATATGGTGAAGACTTGCGTTCCGTTTCCGATCGTCTTAATGACATCGATAAGCACTTAGAGGATAAACATAAGCCTGATGTGAAAAGCATTGAAGATAACATATCACGGGTTTCCGGTGAACTTAGACTTGTAAATGATGAACTTAATAAAATCATGACAAATACGAAAGAGAATAAGCTTATCCTTTCACGGGTGACAAGCATAAACGACGGCATAAAGCATTTAGAATCCAGATATCAAATGGTGGGACATCTGGCAGAAGTGGCCCGTGGTCAAAATGCAAATCGAATTACATTTGAAAGATATGTGCTGGCATCATTCCTTGAAGATATTCTTCAAGTGGCAAATGAACGATTAATCAAAATGACGTCGGGGAGGTATCAGCTGATTCGAAAAACAGATAGAAGCAAAGGAAACGTCCAGAGCGGTTTAGAGCTTCTCATATTTGATCAATACACGGGTCAGGAACGACACGTTAAAACGTTATCCGGAGGGGAGAGTTTCAAAGCATCGTTGGCATTGGCCCTCGGACTTGCTGATGTCGTTCAGCAGTACGCAGGTGGCGTCTCACTTGAAACGATGTTTATCGATGAAGGATTTGGAACGCTGGATCCAGAATCTCTGGACCATGCAATTGAAGCATTGATGGATATTCAAAGCAGTGGCCGACTTGTAGGGTTAATTTCACATGTTCCAGAGTTAAAAGAGAGAATCGACGCACGATTAGAAGTCATATCCTCTCAAAGCGGAAGCAGGACAGAATTTCAATTTCTTGCATAGTCCTATTAGCACTTTGGATCATCACAATTCATTTAAAAAGGTCAAAGAGAATAGCTCTTTGACCTTTTTATTTCTATAAGGAAAAGAAACGGTCGTACTCGATCCTTAATTGGGAAAGGAGGTTTGATTTCTTATATGTAGGACATAAATAGAGATAAAACTACCTAACTTTGGAGATAAACTATGAAAAGCATTCGTCCTATTTTAATTCCTCGACAGCTTATATTATTGCTCATCCTTTCAACCGGTTTATTAAATCATGTCATGCTTATACCAAGTATCCTAAAAGCAGCCGGACGAGATGGATGGATCAGTATTATCTTAACCTATCCAATATTTTTTATCGTCACATTCCTCATTTATTACATAGTAAAGAATTCTCCACCGGAAGGGTTCTATCATCTACTTAATCAAAAGTGGAACAAATGGCTTGTTTTCCTATTCTCACTACCTATATGTTTATTTTTGTTATCAGGTGCATATATAACCTTTGTTGACTTAATAATATGGTTAAGCGCATATTTTTTAGCAGATGTTCCATCATTATTAGTGGTAGGAAGCATCTACATTATTTGCTTCTTAATCAGTTGGTCAGGGATCAAACATATGGCCATCGCGAGTGGGATATTATTGCCATTAGTTATGTTATTTGGTTTTTTCATTGCTTTTACAAACACAAATATGAAAGATCCCAGTTTATTATTGCCAATTTTCAGTCAAGGATATGAGCCTGTCTTAAAAGGAATGATTTATGTATTATCTGGTTTACTTGAATTATATTTGATTGTATTAATACAGCCTTATAGTGAAGGGAAGATTAAATTTCATCATTTAATCGTTCTTGGGCTAATACTTATGGGCTTGATGTTCGGGCCATTAACCGCTTCTATCATGGAATTTGGACATGTAGAATCAGCGAATATGAGATATCCAGCTTATGAACAATGGAGAATATTAGCCATTGGGGAATTTATTACGCATTTAGATTTCTTTGCTCTCTATCAGTGGTTATGTGGGGCACTTATCAGGATTAGTTTATTCATGTTTCTGCTAGCCGTGTTTTTTACGAAAAAGAAGGCTCGTTATCGAATGTCACTAAAAGTGTTGGTGCCAATTTTTCTAGTGCTGTTAGTACTTATTTTCATTGATGTTGATTCTTATTTTTTTTATAAGTTCTTATATATCTACTTTTTCCCTGCAACCGTTGTCCTTTTCATCGTACAAATTATTACGTCAGCAGTGATCCTCCGATTTATAAAGTAAAGGATGTTCAAAATGAAGAAGTCTTCGAAAGAAAAGCGGATAGTGGAAGAAAAAGAGGACACTTTGAAAGAGTTAACGCAATTATTTTCAAAGAGTCATGATTTACTTATTCGAGAACATTTTTTTCACGATGAAGTCGTCACCCTGGTGTATTTTGAGAGTTTGGTCGATCGACATTATCTCGATCAATTCATTCTCCCAAAATTAGAAGAGTCTCCTGAAAAGTCCTATGCAAAAAAGATGGAGGGGAATTTCCAAGCAGTAGATGAAACGGGAAAGTCCCTGGATAAGCTCTCTACTGCTCTATTCAATGGGTATATTTTGTTTTTCATCGATGAAAAAATTATCTCCTTACATGCAGGCAATTTTCCTAAACGGCTGCCGGAAGAATCATCGCTTGAAACATCCATCCGCGGGCCAAAAGATGGATTTGTTGAAGACTTAAATACAAATATATCTTTAATTAGGAGAAGGCTTTTCACTCCAACGCTCTCCGTGGAAAAATATAAGATAGGGACCCGCAGTCATACAGAAATCGCCATCATGTACCTGAGTGATGTAATCGATGAGCGTATTCTCAATGAGCTATATACCAGGTTAGAAAAAGTGGATATAGATGTTCTAACCAGCAATCAACAGCTGGAATCAATGCTGGATGACAACCCTAATTCAATTTTCACTAATTTCGATTATACAGGTCGCCCCGATTTTATCATTGATTCATTAGTTCAGGGAAGATTTGCCCTCTTGGTGGATGGGTACCCAACTGTTTCAATTGCGCCAATAAATCTTCTGTTACAAACGAAATCACCAGAAGACTCTAGTATCAATTACGTATATGTATCTTTGGAAAGGATCCTGCGAGTAGCCGGGATCTTGATTTCAGCTTATTTACCAGGATTATGGGTGGCATTTTCGGCTTATAATATTGAACAAATTCCCTATCTGCTCGTGGCTACGATTTCCATGTCCAGGTTCGGCTTGCCCCTTTCCGCTCCTGTTGAGATGTTTATCGTCCTATTTTTGTTTGAGTTTTTTAATGAAGCGGGTGTCAGGCTACCCAGGGCAATTGGACAGACGGTTTCTGTACTTGGGGGGCTGATTGTGGGAGATGCCGCCATACGTGCCGGGTTGACATCGCCAACCATGCTTGTCATTGGTGCCATTACATATATTTCGTCGTTTACACTCGTCAATCAAACATTGAAATATGGAACAACGATATTAAGGTTCATTGTATTGCTCATTAGCACTTTTTTTGGATTATTCGGTGTTGTGATGAGCTTTATTCTGACGGTTCTCTATTTAGCGACGAAATCTTCCTATGGTACTCCATTCCTTGGTTCTGTAGCTCCAATCAGTTGGAATGAATTCATTCGGTCATTTTTCCGGTTGCCTATTCAGTTTTATAAGAAGCGCACCCCTACAACGAGCCCGGATGATGATACAAGGAAGGGATAGATCATTATGATCAATATGATAAGTAAGCTCATCTTAGTTGCTGCAGCACTTTTATTAACAGGATGCACGGGGTCAAAAAACATTCAGGACCTAACTTATATCGTCTCGATCGGATTGGATTATAATGAAGAGAACGAGTTATATACTGCATATCTTCAAGGCTTGAATTTTGCCAATGTAGCCAAGCAGGAGGGGAGTAAGCCGACAGAGCCTGTTCCGACTTTTGTCGGTTCTGCTTCCGGTAAAACCCTGAATATGGCTGTAAGAAACCTATATAAAGCATCGAGGCCGTCATTGTTTTTTGGACATACAAAAACTCTCGTCGTCTCAAAAAATTTGATCAAGTTTAAATTCAAAGAAGTTCTGGAGGATGTGGGCAGAAATCGATCATTAAGGCCCAATCTTCTATTGTTTACAACTGACGAGAGCATGGAGGAAATCTTTAAGTTGAATGGTTTATTTCAATATCCTCCCGTTTATACAGTCCTTTTGACAGAAGAAACCGTAGAGGCTTTACAAGATGATATTAGTGCAACAAGTTTAATGCATTTTCTTCGGGAGTACTATGAACCGATGGGGACAGCGTTCATCCCAAATATCAGTATCGATAAAAAATCCTGGCAAACCGATCAACCATACCCTGTACTTTATCTGAGCGGTTATAGTCTGTTTCAACAATCACAATTCAAAGGAGACCTCCCTTCTAAACCCTCCATCATCGTTGATTGGTTGCTTACCAAAAAGAATCAAATCGATTATCCTCTATATATTGATGATGAATTGGTATCTACATTTAAACTATTGACGAAAGAGCCTAAAATAAAGTACAAGGAAGAAAGAGGTGATTTCTCCACCTTTTCACTTGAAGTCAGCGTGAAAGCTGAGCTAATTGAAAAATTAGTGGATTCTCCATATAAAGATGTGAAAAGTACATTGGAAAAGTCTTTGGAAAATGAAATTAAAAAAGTGTATAATATTGGGTTGGAAAAGCAAGTGGATTTACTGAATGTAGGTGAAAAATGGTATAGATACCATCCACTAAAGTTTAGAAAGCTTGAAGAACAGCCTTCATTCTATTTAACAGACCATTCATTAGACGAAGTGAAAGTAAAAGTGGATATTACACATTTCAACGCCTATCGTTACGATCACAAAAGCATGGAATAGGATCAGTGTAGAAAAACACCAAAATAAATTGGTGTTTTTCCCTTTTTCTCTTTCATTTTCCAGGTCATTTGAATAACATGGAAATAGTATGAATTTGAATGGAGGCATCACTGATGAAAATAAGTATCTACATATTACTATTGTTAGTATCTGCCGTAGTGGCGATTGGATGGAGCTGGAAAAGGCTTTTGGATTTTAATACCTATAAAAAACCATTCTTGGAGGGAGTCGCACTTCAATTTCTTTTTCTTCTCTTTGCATCCGTATGGTGGCTCATAACAGAGGATACTTCAGATGGGGTCATAGGTGTTTTCTATTATTTTCTTGCTTTCCTTACGATAATGGTCGTTCATGGATTTACGCTGCACTATTTATTTTCCAAGAAAAAAATGGAGGAACGGGAAGAATGAGTGTAGTCGGGGTAGATGCTGGCGGCACGTTAACCAAGATCGTGTATGAAGAAACTGGCCGAATGCATTTTAAAACATTTACCAGTGAGCAGCAAGAGAATGTGCAGCAGTGGCTTACACTCTTGGCCCAAAATCATAAACTCTTCATTACGGGAGGAAAAGCAGAGAAGTGGGGAGAGATCTTTCCACATGCACATATTGTTGGTGAATTCGAAGCAGTTTGCAGTGGAGCTAAACTGCTCCTTAAAGAGGAAAATAGTGACCTGAAACAGTTCATCCTCATAAATATAGGTACAGGGACGTCTATTTTTAAGGTTGATGAAAACGGATGTGAGAGATTACTCGGTAGTGGGTTAGGTGGCGGAACCTTTATGGGATTGGGAGGTCTGCTAACTGGAGAGTCTGACTATTACGAGCTGGTACGGTTATCAAAAGTAGGCAAACGAGAGCAAGTTGATTTAACAGTAAGAGACGTTTATGAGGCAATGAATTCTCCAGTTCCTGAACATTTGACAGCTGCAAATTTTGCTAAAGGGGATGCATCTTCTAAGAAAGCAGACAAACTGCGGGCTCTAACAAATATGATAGCAGAAACCATTATTCTGCTTACATCTCAAGCATCTCAAGTTCTTAAGTTAGAGCATTTCGTATTTATTGGAAGTACGTTGAAATCAAATCCTGCTTTAAAAGAGGACCTTACACAATTTCAAGATATGTTATCCTACACCCCTATTTTTCCAGAGAAAGGTGCATACGCTGGAAGTCTGGGAGCGTTTGATATTGGAAGGGAAGCAGAGCTTTCACAAAATAGACAATGAATATTGCCTCTGCTGATTGTTTTTTTATCCTCTTTTTACTAACATAGAATGGGAGAGATAGATAAAGTCGGAGGAGATAAAGATGTCAAAAACCAAACCATTCATTGTGGTGATGACCATCATCGGTATTCTCCTTGCAGGTTGCAGTAATAGTGACTTTCAAGCAGAAACAGATTATGAAGTGAAAGAATTTTCTTATACCAATCAAAATAATCAAGAAGTCGGTTTGAATGATTTGAAAGGACAAGTCTGGATCGCAGATTTCATATTCACTAATTGTGAAACAGTTTGTCCACCTATGACATTTAATTTAACGAAGCTTCAAGAAAAGCTGAAAGAAGAAGGAGTAGAGGAATACAAAATCGTCTCCTTCAGCGTAGATCCTGAAAATGATACACCGGACGCATTAAAAGAATATATTTCAAACTTTGAAGCAGACACGAGTAAATGGGAACTGCTTACAGGCTATGAATTTGACGAGGTAAAGAATTTGGCCGAACGTTCCTTCCGCTCGATCGTAGCCGACGATCCTAATTCCGATCAGATGATTCATGGTACCAGCTTCTACCTGGTGAATCAAAAAGGTACTGTCGTAAAAACGTATAGTGGCAATAGTGATGTCCCATACGATGAAATTGTCCAAGATATGAAAACATTGATTAAAGAAGGATCGAAATAGACTAGGAAGGAGAATCACAGAATGTCAGGTGATTCTCTTTTTTATTATTGAAATCCATTCCAAAATCAGGGTTTTAAGGATTATAATGATAAAAAGGGGAACCGCTATGATTGGGAATATTGTATGCCAAGGTTTATACCTAATGGAACGGTAAACCGGGATTATGATAAAGTGAAAGTAGCGCAACTAAATTAGAGGGTAGCAGGTGAATTAACATTCGAAACTCAAAAGGTATGTTGATGATTGATATAGCCATAACTTTATTTATATTATTATGGGTATTGAAATCTATTTCAGATGGAGATGTATGGAAGGGAATCCTATTCGCCATTTGTTTTGCCATAATGGCAGGCGTCCTATTTTTCCGCTTCCAAAAGAAAAGGTAAAGGGAAGGTGAGAGGATGGGGAAACAATATTATACGATTGGAATGGCCGGACATATTGATCATGGAAAAACCACTCTCACAAAAGCCCTTACTTCTGTTGATACTGATCGATTAAAGGAGGAAAAGGATCGCAGCATCTCGATTGAACCCGGGTTTGCCCCATTATATAATGATGAAGAAATGGAGATTTCCGTAGTGGATGTTCCTGGTCATGAGCGGTTTATTCGCCAGATGATCGCAGGTGTGGCCGGGATCAATCTCGTTGTGTTAGTGGTAGCTGCAGACGAAGGTGTGATGCCGCAAACGAAGGAACATCTTGATATCCTGTCGTTACTAGGAGTTACTCACGGTATTGTCGTGCTGACGAAAATTTCGAAAGTTGATGAAGAACTACGGGATATGGCTCTTGAAGAAGTGATAGATGAGTTGAAAGGAACGGTATTTGAAAGGGCCAGTGTCTTGGTGGCAGATAGTATTTCAGGAGAGGGTGTCGAAGAGTTAAAACAGAAAATCATTACTACATTAAGAGGCATGGCTTCAAGAAGTATCAGAGGCGATTTTCGTTTACCGATTGATCAAGTTTTTACTTTAAAGGGTCAAGGGACAGTCGTAAGAGGGACCGTTTTTGAAGGAACCTTGGACACTGGAGAGGAAATAATCATATTACCTCAAGGAATACATACAAAAGCGAAACAAATTCAAGCCCATCATAGGAAAGAGAGTCGTGCTTTTGCCGGTCAACGTGCAGCGATAAACCTTTCTGGAGTGGACTACAAAGAATTGAAAAGAGGAAATGTACTCGTCACATCCACTCATCTTACCGTGACCAACACGATTGATGTGTGTCTCGAAGTAATACATGCAGTAAACCATCCTATAAAACAAAGAATGCCTGTTGTGCTCCATGTAGGAACTTCCGAAGTGATGGGGAAGCTCGTATTTTTTGATCGAAATAAAGTGGAGTCGGAAACCGAGCTTATTTTATGCCAGATCCGGCTTGATGAATCGATTGTTGTCAAAAGAGGCGATCGTTTTATACTAAGAAGACCCTCTCCAATGGAAACCATCGGAGGAGGCTGGATTATTCAGCCGAATGGTGGGAAATACAAGTTCGTAGAGGAAACGATGGCCCTTCTTCAGTCTGAACGGCACGGGACGCCTCAGGAAAGAGTTCTAAGGCTACTTGAACAATATAAATGTGTAGATGAAGATTTCATCTTAAGTGAAGCCTCTTTATCGCATAGAGAACTGCATGATTTGCTACAGGGTGATGATCAATGGGTTGTACTTTCAGAATCCAAGATCTCTCATATGAAAATAGTTGAAGAATGTGTGAAATCGATCGAACAGATTCTTCGAGAGTTTCACGAGGAGTTTCCGTTATTGCGAGGGATCAATAGTGGTGAGTTGAAACAAACTTTAAAAAGGTACACAGGAGATTTAGTGGACTATGTGATTGAACAAAAACATTGGAAGCGAAACAGTGGCTTTCTTTGTTTAGAGGGATTCATTCCTCACTTACCTACTGAATGGGAGAAACGATGCAAACAGCTCATTATCTTATTAGAGGCTGATGGGACACACGTAAAAGACATGGAAGAGTATTTTCATCAAGTAGGTATTCCTCAAAAATGGCAGTCTGATTTTTATCACTTTTTTATCCAGGAAAAGAAAATCGTGCAATTGGATAATAAAAAAGCCTATTCTTATCAAGTTTTTATGAAAGCTGTTGAAGGCTTAAAAGAAAAGACCGGCGAAACATTCGATATAGCTGATGCCAAAGCTGCTCTGGGATTATCCAGAAAATATATGATACCGTTTCTAGAAAAGCTGGATAAGGATGGTCTGACTTTAAGGATTCAGGGGCATCGTAAGTGGATTGGAACAAGTATGAAGGAATGAGGAATGAATGAAAGTAGATACAGTGATGTATTCGTTAGTAATGATACAGCGTGGGGACAAAGTGCTGTTATTAAATAGGCCGGAGCGGAAAGATTATCCCGGTTATATTGCCCCGGGAGGTAAAATTGACTTCCCCGAAAGCCCGGCAGCAGGTGCAATCCGAGAGGTAAGAGAAGAGACAGGTTTACAGGTGGAAAAATTAAGGTATAAAGGGTTAGATGAATACGTTGTACCTGGAAAGGGATTTCGATATATCGTGTATAATTACCTTGCCTATGAAACCACAGGTGAGCTCCTTGAAAACCCTCCTGAAGGTGAATTGGTTTGGGTCTTAAAGTCAGCAGCCTTAAATTTACCGATGCAGCCCTTTTTTAAACGAAAATTCCCTTTGTTTTTTGAAGAAGGAACTTTTGAAATCCACACCTCCTGGAATGGAATCGATAAAGAGACTGCTGAGGTGACGATTCGCCAGTTGTCATAATGCTTCTCTTTCAAACATATATCATCGTAAATAAACTAAATCATCGTTGTAGCCTAGAGGAAAGTAGGAAAAGGAATCATGAAAGAATTATGGAGCGCATTTGGTTGGGTTCTTCCAATTATTGTGGTTGTGACGATTTCCCTTATCTTTGCGGTCTCCTTTTGGAAGAAGAGAAAGGGGAAGGGCAGATGGATGAATTTACTGCCTGTTCTGTTTACGTGTATAACGATTGGAGCAATCTGTTTAATCACAATGACCCCATTGACGGGTGGAAATGTTTCAGAGGGATCTGTGAATTTTGATCCATTTTCTAATTTGAAGTTGAATTTAATTTACCGGAATCATTTAGATGTGCCCATTCGAAACTTGATGGCCAATATATTATTGTTCATTCCATTAGCCTTTTTTATTGCTTGGTGGATGAGGCAGTCAAAGCAGATTATTCTGATGGTGACATTTATCGGAGCACTTTTCTCCTTTGGAATAGAGTTTGCTCAATACTATCTTCCATTAGGAAGAGCAACGGATATTGATGATTGGATAATGAATACATTGGGTTCATTTATTGGTGGCCTCCTTTTTGTGTTCGCACGCTTAATCTATAATCTGTTGAGAATCAATAAAAAAATCAACTGAGAGTATTAACGTTATGTTAATGCTCTTTTTTTCGGTAAATTGTAAAATAGGAACAAAAGATGCCTGGAACTTAGATATATTTTGAATGGAAATGTATAGTCCTTCTCCTTAAACAAAAGCTAACACTACATAAAAAGGAGGTGAGTTCTCTTGCTGAAAAAAGGACTTAAAGGAATCCTGATAACGGCTGCATTCATCGTGATTTTGTTTCTCATCATGCACTGGGATGTGAAACAAGGTGTAAAAAACTATGCGAGAACTCACCCAATGACGGAAACCCTTTCTCGTAAAGCTGAAATCAACGTCTATAATACAGGGAAGGACTTATATAAAAAATTGTTTGCGGATATTAAAACAGCAGATGAGCTGGTTTGGATTCATTTTTTCATTATCAGGGATGATCAGATTTCCAACGAGTTTTTTGATTTGCTGATTGAAAAGGCTAAGGAAGGTATAGATGTTCGATTGTCTGTCGACTTCCTTGGTTCAGACATTAAGAAGGAAAGTATAAATAGGATGGGAGAAGGAGGGGTGAAAATTGTCAAAAGCAGGTCTCTATCCCTGAAGAACATTTTCTATTCCCTTCATCATCGGAACCATCGCAGGCTCGTTTCCATTGATCAAAGAATTGCCTATATTGGAGGCTTCAATATGGGGGATGAATATTTAGGGAAAGACCCGAAGCTTGGGTACTGGAGGGACTATCACATACGGTTGGAGGGTGAGGCAGGAAAAGAGGTGGCACAGCAATTTAAAAGGGACTGGGTCGAGGATGGAGCAGAAAGTATGGAGAGCGTGCATCCTACTCGTACTTCAAGTGAAAATGAGGGGAGCAACGTTCATTTCTTGTTTTCTACAGGAGACAGTATTGTAGATAAGACAGTAAACTGGATTAACAGTTCGGAAGAGAGTATCACAATTACAACGCCATACTTTTTACCAAATGGGAAACTGGTATCAGCTTTAAAGAAAGCAGTGAAGCGTGGGGTAAAAGTGAAAATACTCATCCCGGACAATACAGATGCATGGTTTACGAAGCCGCCAAGTTACAGGATAGAGAAAACTTTGTTAGAGAGCGGAGTGGATCTCTATTTATATGAAAAAGGATTTTTCCACGGTAAAGTGCTGGTCATCGATCATAAATGGGCTGATATAGGTACAGCCAATTGGGATCCACGCAGCTTCTACTTAAATGATGAAAGCAACTGCATCATACGCGATGCAAAAGTTGCCGCCGAATTAGAATCACTCATCCATAATGACATTAAGCATAGTAAAAAGCTGACCATGAAGGCTTTTAATGAACTCCCTGCCTGGGAAAAAGCGCTTCGCAAAACGCCTGATTGGATATATTTTTATTTCTAAGAATAAATATTTTTACTGAATAAGAAAATATGGTAAAGTGATTTCATATCTTAAAAAGAATACACCTTACTGAAGAAAGGGATTGTCCATGAGCGAGCTCTTGTTTGTATCTTTGTTCATTCTTTCGTTATTGGCTTTTAAGTTTATTAACGTGTTAAAGAAGAAACATGTGTCAAAGTCTCATAAGTCTGTAGCAGTTAGTATCGTGATCTTTTCTGTTATCGGCATGATGTTGACGGTCCTCTTTTATCTTCCAAATGCATCTTAAAGAAAGCAAGTTATACACCGATTTAAGGACTTAACACACGAGAGAAGCGTTCTTGTGTGTTTTTTTGTTAAAAAAGATTGGTGGTCACAAATTTACAGCTATACTCAGTAAGAAGTTGTTCATCTAAACGTAGCTGCTTTCTTTCGACCGTAGATTTGATATGATTGTAGAAGGTTATTTCATGTAAGCAAGATTGTAATTTAAGCTTAAATCGTCGAACATATAAATGTACGAAGGGCAATAAAGGAGAATATAGATGAAAGCTGCAATGATTTTTGACATGGATGGAACGTTATTTCAAACGGATCGTATTCTTGAAGCTTCACTTCATGATACGTTTCAACGACTAAGAGATGAAGGAACGTGGAAAGAGGATACACCTCTTGAAATATACAGAGAAATTATGGGTGTCCCTCTTTCTGTTGTGTGGAAAACACTTTTACCTCATCATCCCTTACATATACATGGGAAAGTGAATGATCTATTTCATGAAAAACTGATTGAAAATATTCAGAAGGGAAATGGATCTCTCTATCCACATACGGAGGAAATATTAGCTTACTTATCAGGGAGAGGTTTTCCGATCTTTGTGGCAAGCAACGGCTATCCTCATTATTTAAAGACGGTCGTGGAGTACTTTCATTTGGATCAATGGATTTTAGAGTGCTACAGCATTCAGGAAATACATTCAGATGACAAAGGGGAGTTGATTCGAAAAATCAAAGAGGATCATAATCTTACACATGGGATTGTGATTGGTGATAGATTGTCTGACTTCAAAGGAGCAGAGGCAAATCACTTTCTTTCGATAGGTTGTGCTTTTGATTTTTCTCAGGAAAATGAATTGCGTGAAGCGGATATTGTGGTTGAAGATCTCTTGGAGGTTAAAGATTATCTGGAGGAAATGAAATAAAGGAGGGATACGGGTGGAGGAAGAACAACTAGCCGTCTTTGATGAATACGGTAATAGGATTGGAGTAGCAAGTCGTTCCGAGGTTCATTTAAAGGGATATTGGCATGAAACTTTTCACTGTTGGCTTGCGCATTATGATGAGAGTAGTGGAGAGACCTATATTTACTTCCAACTGAGAAGTGATAAGAAAAAGGATTTCCCTGGCTTGCTTGATATTACCGCCGCTGGACATATCTTGTCAGAAGAGAAGATTGAAGACGGCGTAAGAGAAGTTCATGAAGAGCTTGGACTTCTTATTAAGATAGATGAACTGCAATCATTAGGAATTGTAAAAGGAGAATTAGATCAACGGGATATGATCGATCGGGAACTAACTCACGTATTCCTGTATTCCAAGCCGGTTGCATATGACGAGTTTCAACTTCAGTTAGAAGAAGTGTCCGGTATTTTCCGTACGACTCTTCAAGACTTTAAAGCCCTCGTTCAACAAACGAAAGCGGAAATAGAAGTAGAAGGATTTCATATTAATGAAACAGGAAAAACGGACTTCATTAAGCAAAGGGTGAGTTACCATCACTATGTTCCTCATGAAAGGTCCTACCTTCTTGAAATAATTGCGCGCATATCGGCTCATCTTTAGAAATTAATTCGTACTTCCCATAGTCAATATGGATAATAAAGGCTATCATAGTAATCTGGTACATACATAATGAGATACGAAAGTAGGAGGACACACTTGAACGGCACAGCACATATGGCTATTGGAGCAGCAACGGGATTTATTGTGGCGAACTCATTTGGATCTGGTCCTGACATAACCGCCACACTTGTGGCAATAGGCGGGGTATCCGGACTCATGCCTGATATGGATATTGACGGAAAGCTTAGTAACAAGGTTACTTTTTCACCCAAAATGATCAGAGCAGTGGCACAAATCATTGGTTTTTTAATGATGGTGTACAGCTATCTTGAAGGAATTGGGAAAGAACAATGGCTCGGGATTGGATATGGTGCAGGAATGATGATTCTCTCGAGTTTCATTACCCAGAGAAGGATGCTGATGATTACCGGCATCGGTGTGACAGCATGCGGTTGGCAGTTGAATGAAACGTGGTTATGGTTGTTGGGCATTTATATTTTCGTTGCCTCATTCGTTTCACATCGCAGTTATACTCACTCTGTTCTTGGAATTGTATATTATGGCATGATTGCCCATTATCTGGAGTCATCAATAATGATTGATGGAGTTTTTGAAGCGTGTGTAATCGGATATGCAAGTCATCTGATCGCGGATATGAAATTTCTCCCTTTTAATAAGAGAGGCATAAAACTTTTCCTTCCTCTTTCATCTAAAGAAATCTAAAATGTGTTTTCGCCTACTTGACCATTATTTCCTGATACATTAAAATAATGGAAACACTAAAATAGTTAAATGCGATGAGGAAGAAGAGTAGACGAACGAAACATTTCAGAGAGCTGATGGATGGTGAGAATCAGTATGGTGAAATCGTTGAATGGGCTTTTGAGCATCCAGGCTGAAATGAAGTAGGTTATGGCGGAGGGTCTCACCGATAAAAGAGACGATGTATCGAAGGCGACTTCTGTACATATGAGTGCGTTTACTAAAGTGTAAGCGAATGAAGGTGGCACCACGGGTTTCTCGTCCTTTTTTAGGGGATGAGAAGCCCTTTTTGTGTTTGGTTTTATTATTTTAGACGGGGGGATTGTTATGAAAAAACAAGTTCTGACTGGTATCAAACCAACAGGCAGGATTCATTTAGGGAATTATATTGGCGCCATTAAACCGGCATTACGATTGGCAGAGAATCAATCCTACAACACCGCTTATTTTGTTGCGGATTATCATGGGTTAACGAAGATACATGATCAGCATGAAATGAAAGAACTATCTTATGGAGTGGCGGCAGCTTGGTTAGCATTAGGGTTGGATCCTGATCGAGCGATTTTTTACCGTCAATCTGATGTACCTGAGATTTTTGAATTAAGCTGGATCCTCGCTTGCTTTGCACCGAAAGGATTAATGAACCGGGCCCATGCATATAAATCAGTAGTTGAAGATAATCAAAAAAGGGGCAGAGAAGTAGATGCAGGGGTCAACATGGGCTTATTCACCTACCCGATATTGATGGCGGCGGATATCCTTCTATTCCAAACGGAACTGGTTCCTGTCGGTAAAGATCAAATTCAGCATGTCGAAATTGCAAGGGACATTGCAGAAAACTTTAATAAGCAATATGGCGAAACATTTGTTCTTCCCGATTATGTGATACAGGAAGAAACATCTGTTCTACCGGGACTTGATGGACGAAAAATGAGTAAAAGCTATAACAATACCATCCCATTATTTGAAGAATCAAAAAAGCTTCAAAAACTAATCAATAAAATCAAAACAGATTCTTCACCCCCTGAGGAGCCTAAGGATCCTGAATCGTCCGTCATATTTTCGCTTTATAAGGAATTTGCAACATCCGATCAAGTTGAAGAAATGAGAAGGAGATTTCAAGGCGGAATAGGGTGGGGAGAAGCGAAAAAAGAGCTATTCCAAGTCATGAATTCATTTATCGAGGAACCTCGATCCAAATATGAAGAACTAATAGCCAACCCCAAGAGGCTGGATGCCATTTTAAAAGAAGGAGCCGATAAAGCAAGAGAAAAGACGATTCCATTTATGAAAGAAATTAAAAGGAAAATGGGTATCTTTCATTAAATAAAATGAATCGCTCTATTTTTTTGAATTCAGCCATTCATCTGGAGTTGATTGGAGGGAATGTGCGGACCTCTGCAAGAATATAGAAGCAGACGAAAAACGGCTCAAAAAGTTGCGTCACTATGTATGCTTCATTTTCGGATAATTCATAATTCTCATTGACATTTGTTCTTCTTTGTTATAAGTTATGGGAAAGTTATTTTTCACAAAATCATATAGTTTCTTATCAAGAGAGGTAGAGGGACTGGCCCGAAGACACCTCAGCAACCAGCCACAGTTTTAGGTATGGTGCTAATTCCAGCAAGTTGATGTCAACTTGGACGATAAGAGGGAGAACGAACGTACAAAACCTTCTTATTTTCATTAAGAAGGTTTTTTTGTTTTTTCCCTTTTCGTTTACAGGGAAAGAAAAGGAGAGAAGAATATTGAAAAAACATATTGATACTTTGCTTGTCCAGGCGGGAAACCGGAAAGATCCTGCAACGGGTGCTGTGAGCCTACCCATTCATTTATCGACTGCTTATGAACATAAGGGGATTGGGCAATCGACAGGCTATGATTACACAAGAACAGGAAATCCAACCCGCGCAACCTTAGAAGACACCCTCACTCAATTGGAAGAAGGGCACAGAGGGTTTGCCTTCAGCTCGGGGATGGCAGCGATTCAGGCAATCCTTAGCTTATTTTCCAGCGGGGATGAATTGATTGTTTCGAAAGACCTATACGGCGGGAGCTACCGTTTATTCGTACAGTATGAAGCACAATATAGTATCAAATTTCATTTCGTCGATACAAGTGATGCCGGCTCCATAGAAGAACAAATTTCTAAGAGAACAAAGGCCATCTTTCTTGAAACGCCAACCAATCCATTAATGAATGAAGCAAGCATTTCTGAGGTTGCTGGAATCGCAAAGTGTAACGGGTTGCTTTTAATTGTCGATAATACCTTCTACACACCTGTTCTTCAAAAGCCACTCACTGAAGGAGCAGACATAGTTATTCACAGCGCCACGAAATACTTAGGGGGCCATAATGACGTGCTGGCAGGTGTTGTGGTTGTAAACACAGAGGAGCTGGCGGAAAAAATCTGCACCATTCAAAATTCCATCGGCGCGGTTCTCTCACCATTTGATTGTTGGCTTTTATTAAGAGGGATGAAAACCCTTAGTCTCCGAATGGCTCAACATGAAAAAAACGCAAGAAAACTAGCAAAATATCTTGAAGGGCACGAATGTGTAACGGACGTTTTATATCCGGGAAAAGGCGGCATGCTTTCCTTTCGAATCGCAAAGGAAGAATGGGTGGATCCCTTTCTCAAACACTTAAAAGTTATTACGTTTGCTGAAAGTTTAGGAGGGGTTGAAAGCTTTATCACCTACCCCGCAACCCAAACACATGCAGACATTCCCGAAGAAGAAAGAAATAGGTTGGGTATCTGCAACAGGCTCCTGCGGTTCTCTGTAGGAATTGAATTTATTGATGACCTGATTGAAGACCTGGAGAATGTATTTCAACAATTGGAAAAAGAGGTGCTTACGTATGAGTAAAAAACCATTTTCACTTCAGACGTCACTCATTCATTCTCACGGATTTGATAAAGAAACAGGAGCGGTCTCTACACCGTTACATCATGCTACAACCTTTCACCAACAGGATTTTGATCAATATGGAACATATGACTACAGCCGTTCGGGAAATCCGACGAGGGAAACTGTTGAAGAAACGATAGCTGAATTGGAAGGTGGAGTAAGAGGCTTTGCCTTTTCATCAGGGATGGCGGCAATCTCCACAAGCTTTTTATTATTATCGAGTGGCGACCACGTTCTAGTATCAGAAGAAGTGTACGGTGGGACATACAGAATGATTACAGAGGTCCTCACTAAATTTGGGATTGAATATTCATTTGTGAACATGAAGGATCTTCATGAAGTGGCTTGTTCAATTAAACACAATACGAAAGTGATTTATATGGAGACACCTTCCAATCCGCTTCTGAACATCACCGATATTGAAGGAGTCGTGAAGCTTGCCAAGGCGAATGGATGTTTAACGTTTCTGGATAATACCTTCATGACTCCCCTGCTGCAAAGACCGATCAGCTTAGGTGTTGATGTTGTTCTTCACAGTGCCACTAAGTTTCTTGCCGGACATAGTGACGTCTTGGCGGGGCTCGCGGTAACGGGAAATGAAGAGATTGCCAGGAAGCTTGCTTTCTTGCAGAATTCTTTCGGTGCGGTCCTCGGTGTCCAGGATTGCTGGCTGCTCTTAAGAGGGCTGAAAACACTGCATGTACGATTGAAGGAATCATCAGAATCGGCTTATAAGATTGCGAGCTTCTTAGAAAAGAGAAAGGAAGTAGAAGAAGTGTATTATCCAGGCTTGAGCTATCATCCCGGTCGTGAAATTCAAGTCCGACAAGCAGAGGGTCCTGGAGCGGTTCTTTCCTTCCGGTTAAAGGGTGCAGAGGAAGTGAAGCAACTCATACAAAATGTAAACATTCCCGTATTCGCCGTAAGTTTAGGAGCTGTTGAATCAATTCTATCCTATCCATCAAGGATGTCACATGCTTCTATGCCGAAAGCTGAACGGGAAAGGAGAGGGATTACTGATGGTTTATTACGATTATCAGTAGGACTTGAAAACGTGGATGAATTGATTAACGATCTTCAAAAAGGTTTAGATAGTATACAAAAGACCAACCGAAACAACGTTATAAATTTATAAAAAGGAGGGAATGTCATGAAGCCGTTGCTAGAAGCACTGAAAGAGAGAATCTTGATTGCAGATGGGGCCATTGGAACGTTGTTGTATTCATATGGAGTGGACAGATGCTTTGAAGAATTGAATCTTTCCCACCCAAATGAAGTGTTGAAAGTCCATAAGGAGTATATTGATGCAGGAGCAGATATCATTCAGACCAATACGTATGGAGCCAATTATCAAAAGCTTTCCAGATACGGAATGGAGGATTCGGTTAAGGAAATAAATACAGCTGCAGTGCGTCTAGCAAGAAAAGCCGCTGGTGTTAACACCTATATTCTGGGGACCATCGGGGGAATCAGGGGCATTAAACAAAATGTGTCGCTGGAAGAAATCAAAAGAAGCTTTCGGGAACAGCTTTACTGTTTATTATTAGAAGGTGTAGATGGCATCCTGCTTGAGACCTATTATGATTTCGAGGAATTAACCACGGTTTTAAACATTGTCAAACGTGAAACGGACATTCCTGTCATTGCTCAAGTTTCTCTACATGAAACAGGAGTTCTTCAAAATGGAATGGAGATAAAAGACGCACTTCAGCAATTAGAATTATTAGGGGCCGATGTTGTCGGTATCAATTGCCGCATGGGGCCATTTCATATGGTGAACTCATTAGAGGAAGTTCCATTACCTAAAAGGGCATTTCTTTCCGTCTATCCAAACGCCAGTCTGCCAAACTATGAAGAAGGTCGATTCTATTACTCTGCTGAGCCTGATTACTTTGGGGATATAAGCAATGAGTTGCGACTGCAAGGTGCAAGAATCATTGGAGGCTGCTGTGGAACCACACCTGATCACATTCGTTCTGTAGCAAGCAGATTAAAAAGCCGTGAGCCTGTTAAAGAGAAAGTGGTGAAAGCAAAAAAGGTTGTTCAGTTATCATCACCTTCAATCAGGGGAAACTTGCTGCATGAGCATGTAAGAGAAAAGAAAACACTCATTGTTGAACTCGATCCACCTAAACATCTCGACACGAAGCTGTTCTTCCAAGGGGCTGAGGCATTAAAGAAAGCTGGAATTGACGCACTCACGCTTGCTGATAATCCGTTAGCATCTCCTCGTATTAGTAATGACGCCATTGGGAGTCTGGTCAGGTCCAAATTTGATCTTACACCTTTAGTTCACATCACTTGCAGGGACCGTAACCTGATAGGACTTCAATCCCATCTTATGGGATTGCACACGTTGGGCATTCACAATATTTTAGCGATTACGGGTGACCCGGCGAAGATTGGTGACTTTCCTGGGGCAGCATCCGTTTATGATTTATCTTCCCTTGAACTTATTGAACTCATCAAACAAAACAATGAGGGGATATCCTTTTCCGGTAAGTCACTCCGGGAACGTACTCAATTTTCAGTAGGAGCGGCCTTTAATCCAAATTTCCGTCATTTAGACGCTTCTGTAAAAAGGCTTGAAAAGAAAAAGAAAGCCGGAGCTGACTATTTCATTTCTCAACCGATCTTTGGGAAAGAACAGCTGATTCAAGTACATGAAGCTACGAAGCATTTAGATGTTCCGATCTTTATCGGAATCATGCCATTAATCAGTTCGAGAAATGCTGAGTTTCTCCATCATGAAGTACCGGGAATCAATGTTCCAGAAGAAACAAGAAAAAGAATGAAGGAAGCGGGAAGTGATCCTGTAGTTGCAAGAGCAGTTGGAATGGATATTGCAAAAGACTTACTTGATACAGCAATAGATCTTTTTAATGGGATTTATCTTATCACGCCTTTTGTCAGGTACGATATGAGCATTGAACTGATTCATCATATACAAGAGAAAACCAGCACAGAAAGAGAGGTTCCCTATGGCCATCACTTTGTTTGAAGAACAGCTTAGGAAAAAAATACTCGTACTCGATGGAGCAATGGGAACGATGCTTCAACAAGCGAATTTATCCCCAGAGGATTTTGGTGGAGAAGAGCTTGAAGGATGTAATGAAAATCTGGTTTTAACAGCGCCGGAGGTCATCTATCAGATTCACCTGGAATATTTGAAAGCAGGGGCTGATGTGATTGAAACGAATACGTTTGGGGCAACCCCCATTGTGTTGGACGAATATGATATAGGATCTAAAGCATACGAAATCAATAAAGTAGCAGCTGAAATCGCCAAAAAAGCAGTAGAAGATGTCTCAACTTCCGAGTGGCCCAGGTTTGTTGCAGGATCTCTCGGTCCCACTACCAAAACCTTATCTGTTACAGGAGGGGTAAGCTTCGATGACTTAGTAGACAACTACCGGGTTCAAGCAGAAGGTCTTCTCGATGGAGGAGTCGATGTCCTGTTACTTGAAACGAGTCAGGATGCGTTAAATGTAAAAGCAGCAAACCTCGGAATTCGAACTGCTTTTGAATCAAGAGGGAAAGTGATCCCCATTTTGTTATCCGGAACCATTGAGCCTATGGGCACTACACTCGCCGGCCAGAACATCGAAGCATTTTATTTATCCCTTGAACATTTAAACCCTTTGGTAGTTGGTCTAAACTGCGCAACAGGACCTGAATTTATGCGTGACCATATCCGTTCCTTATCAAGCTTAGCCACTACCTATGTAAGCTGTTATCCGAATGCAGGACTTCCTGATGAAGAAGGAAATTACAATGAGACGGCTGATTCACTCAGTATAAAGATGAAAGGTTTTGCTGAGAAAGGCTGGGTGAATCTTGTTGGAGGGTGCTGTGGAACGACACCGGAGCATATTCGTGCCCTTTCAAATGTGGTAAAGGGATTACCTCCTCGTAAACCCAATGAGTCTCACCCTCATGCGGTGTCGGGAATTGAAGCGTTCGTCTATGAGGATGCAGACAGAAGACCGATTCTGGTCGGAGAGCGGACGAATGTCATCGGTTCACGTAAATTTAAACGATTGATTGCAGAAAATAAGATAGAAGAAGCGTCAGAGATTGCGAGAGCACAAGTGAAAAATGGAGCTCAGGTGATCGATATCTGCCTTGCAGATCCCGATCGTGAAGAAGTAGATGATATGAATGTATTTATCCAGGAGGTTGTGAAAAAAGTAAAAGTTCCACTTGTCATTGATTCAACGGATGAGAAAGTGCTAGAGACCGCTTTAAAATATTCTCAAGGGAAAGTAATCATTAACTCGATTAATCTTGAAGACGGAGAGGAGCGGTTTGAGAAGATTACAAAGCTGATGAAGGAATACGGAGCGGCGGTTGTAGTAGGGACGATTGATGAAAAAGGAATGGGTGTATCAGTCGCACGTAAGGTAGACATTGCCCTTCGTTCACATAAACTGTTAACAGAGAAATATGGGGTTGCCTCAGAAGACATCATCTTTGACCCTCTCGTATTCCCTGTGGGAACAGGGGATCAGCAATATATCGGTTCAGCCAATGCCACCGTTGAAGGGATAAGACGGATTAAGGAAGCCTTACCTGAATGCCCTCATATCTTAGGGGTTAGTAATGTTTCTTTTGGACTGCCTCCTGTCGGAAGAGAAGTCCTCAATGCTGTGTATCTTTATCACTGTACAAAAGCGGGCCTTGATTATGCCATAGTCAATACGGAAAAACTAGAGCGCTTTGCCTCTATTCCTGAAGAAGAAGTTCGAATGGCGGAGAAACTCTTATTTGAAACGACGGATGAAACCCTGGCTGAATTTACAGCATTTTATAGAGGGAAAAAGAAAGAAGTAAAGGTACCCGTCAATACTATGAATCTAGAGGAGAGACTGGCTCATTATGTGGTGGAAGGGACGAAGGAGGGACTGATTGCCGATTTAAATATCGCCTTGGAGAAATATGATGCTCCCCTGGATATCATCAATGGCCCCCTTATGGCCGGAATGAGTGAAGTCGGAAGATTATTTAATGATAACCAGCTGATTGTAGCGGAGGTATTACAGAGTGCCGAAGTCATGAAAGCATCCGTTGCTCATTTGGAACCACATATGGAACAAACGGAAAGTTCATCTTCGAAAGGCAAAGTGATCTTAGCTACGGTTAAGGGGGATGTTCATGATATCGGTAAGAATCTCGTTGATATTATTCTCAGTAATAATGGATATAAAGTGATTGATTTAGGCATTAAAGTGACCCCTCAGGAACTGATAGAAGTTATACGGGAAGAAAAGCCGGATATCGTAGGTTTGTCCGGGCTCCTTGTGAAGTCTGCCCAACAAATGGTCATTACTGCTCAAGATTTAAAACAGTCTGATATTTCAGTTCCTCTTGTAGTAGGTGGTGCGGCACTCACCCGAAAATTCACTACGAATAAAATTGGCCGGGAATACGATGGGCTGGTTCTTTATGCGAAGGATGCAATGGATGGACTTGGCATCATGAATAAGATTCAAAATGAAGAAACAAGATTGCAGTTGGAAGAAGAGTGTCGCGATAAGTTAAGTAAGGTCGTTTCGAATGAAGATTCACCGAATCGAAATACAGCTTCTGTTGCGGTGAAAGTACGTTCAACAGTTGCAAAAGATGTAAAGGTTCATGTCCCTTCTGACTTGATTCCACATACCATAAAAGAATTTTCACTTGATCAAATTCATCCCTACATTAATCAGCAAATGCTGCTTGGGCATCATCTGGGGATTAAAGGGAAAATTTCAAGATTACTGGAAGAGGGAGACGAGCGGACGGTCGGTCTAAAAGCAGTAACAGATGAATTGTTCCAAAAAGCAAATAGGGAAGGGATGATTCAGGCAGCTGCAAGATATCAATTTTTCCCTGCTCAATCAGATGGAGAAGATGTTGTTATTTATCACCCGGATGATTCTTCCACAGAAATAGAACGATTTCATTTTCCAAGACAAGCAGGAAATCAGCATTTATGTTTAGCAGATTACTTGCGGCCGGTAGAAAGTGGAGAAATGGATTATGTCGGTTTCTTTGCGGTAACGGCCGGTGTGAAAATCAGGCAGTGGGCAAGTGAGATGAAGGAAGATGGCCGATTCCTTGAAAGTCACGCCCTGCAGGCTCTTGCCTTAGAAACAGCAGAAGGACTGGCTGAAAGAGTGCATGAAATGATGAGAAGCAGGTGGGGGTTCCCTGATCCCGTTGATTTTACGATGCAGGACCGGTTCCGGACTCTCTATCAAGGACAGCGTTTTTCATTTGGTTATCCCGCCTGTCCCGAACTTGAGGATCAGAAAAAGCTGTTTAAGCTAATTCAACCTGAAAGAATTGGAATCCATTTAACAGACGGATGTATGATGGAACCAGAAGCATCGGTAACAGCGATGGTCTTCGCTCACCCTGAAGCAAGGTATTTTAATGTATTATAAAATTCATATTAAAAAGGCAACTTCCAAAGTGGAGTTGCCTTATTTACTTATGGCGATAAGTTCAAAAGTCTATTCTTATTAAGCTGCTGGTAAGATCGGCAAGGACCCACTGTTTCAAAATAAAAATGGAATTTTTTGGTGATGAAAGAACTTAAAGTTAAAGGTTAGGGGATGAAGGACAATCGGCTTGTAGAGTAATAAAGGGGAAACACAGAGTTAGAAAGAGTGATCTTCTGTTTTAACACTTTGATTACTAAACTTCGTTTCGAGTATTTCCAGTATTCTTTCTTCTGAGAATCCTGTAATCATCGTCAGATTGACTAAACTGGGTTTGATTCCTATAGTCTCACAGAAATGATAGGCACTTTGGATAGCAAGTGATTCAATACACCTTCTTGTCAAATTGTTTTTCATTCTCTCATCAGCTCCCAACTATTTTGACAAATGACTAAGTAGTAGGATTACGACATCATATTAAGATTTGTGGTTGGTTTCTAGTAGGAGATTCATATACATCGAAATAGTATATCGAGACATACCTGCTGTCTGTTTCTCAGTTAATACCCCCATTATACACTTTATATTGTGAATTGTAGAGTTGATTTTACAAAATAATGTAATGTTTTTAGAATATACTCATAATTGATCTGGATTTTTATTAAATTTGAATAGTGTAGTAAATGGTATTACTTGGGGCCGGACCTGGAATGCTCACAGATAAGTGTGTCTGAATGGAAATTTGGTATGAATGTGATATAGAATGAGGGATAGTATAAGAAAATGTCGAGAATTACAGTGAATTGATCAACTTGAACCTGTACGAAAAGTCAAATTTTTTATACGAAGTTACATGAGAAAAGAGTATGATTTCCCAACTACTCATTGCGTCAGACAGGGAAGAAGAATAATATCATAGGAGGAATCATACATGCACAGAAATCGGGAACTACATACATTTTTATTAAGTAAGGCTCGTCAATTAACGGAAGATTGGTATAACTCCCTGGATAAAAACACAACAAGTGGTGTTTATTCTTCCTCAGATCCCAAGGTGATAGAAACTTTAAAAAAACAAAACTTTGAGTTTCACGGCATTCTTTGTAGTGTGTTTGCTGAGGATAAAGAAACGTTTAACCAGAGGATCGATGAATGGGTCTTGACCATTGCAGAGGACAAAGAACATCTAGAAACGCCAAATCACTATATTCTTAAAGAATTCATGAGGGTTAGACATCAATACCTGGAATTCTTGAAAGAATATGCGGAAACTCATATGGAAGAAAACATATTCGAACAATTCAGCCGTTGGAATCAAGTAATCATTGAAGCATTTGACCGGGCTATGTTGCGATTTGTTGAGCTGCAAACGAAAGTGGTGGAAGAGCAGATTCAATCCCAGCAGGAAGTGATCAATGAATTAAGTTCACCTGTCATATCCTTAAATGGACATACAGCACTTTTACCCCTTGTTGGTAATATCGATCCTTCACGAGCGGAATTAATATTAGAGAATGCGTTAGAACAATGTGTTAACAAGGAAGTTTCTCAATTGTTCATCGACTTATCTGGAGTTGTATTAATAGATACGATGGTTGCCCATCAAATCTTTCAGCTAATAGATGCACTTCAGTTGATCGGTGTTAAGCCGATTCTATCTGGGCTACGCCCAGAGATAGCACAAACAGCCGTTCAGCTTGGAGTGAATTTTGAAAACCTTACGATTACCTCAACTCTGTCACAGGCTCTGACCATTAAGAATAATGAAGTCGTATAATTGAATAGAATGAAAAGCATTCGTACAAGGTGTACGGATGCTTTTTTTTGGTGGATTTCCTTCGAATAGTGACAAGGTTTACGAAAAACAGGCTTATTGAAACAGCGTACACAAGAAAAGAGAATAGAAAAAGCAATAGCTAACACTTTGAAATAAAATATCTTGAATTAAAGATAATTTTTGTGTATGATGTAGATAGTAAGTAAGCAAGCATATCACAAAGGAGTGAATCTGCTATGAACTTAAAACCACTTAAAGGGCAGCATCACGTTTCTGCGATTACAGCAAATGCAAAGAAAAATTACGAATTCTATACAAAAATACTAGGGCTTCGACTCGTGAAAAAATCGATCAACCAAGACGATACATCCGTCTACCATCTTTTCTATGCAGATGAAAGAGGAAATCCAGGGACGGACCTGACATTTTTCGAAATTCCACATGCGGGGCATACGTATAAAGGGACGAATAGTATTTCATTAACGGCACTGCGAGTGAACACGGATGAGTCTCTTGCTTTTTGGCAAAACCGCTTTGAAGAGAAAGGTGTCGAGCATGACGGGATTTCTCACAATAGTGGGAGGGCAACACTGAGCTTCCGTGATTTTGAAGGACAGCGTCTCATGCTTGTGTCAGATGAAAAGAACGAAGGAGTTCCTGGCGGCAAGCCTTGGGACAAGAGCCCTGTACCAGTTGAGCATGGCATTGTAGGCCTGGGTCCTGTTACGCTGACGGTCGCCCGTGGGGAAAACACGGCAATGGTATTGAGAGACGTATTAGGTTTTAGAGAAACAAGGACTTTTCCTTCAGATGTAGATGGACAACCCGATATCCGCGTGTTTGAAACAGGGGATGGCGGTACTGGTGGAGAGGTATATATAGAAGAACGGAGCGATATTCCGCAAGAAAGACCGGGAAGAGGAAGTGTTCACCACGTCGCTTTCCGTGTTGAAGATGAAAATGAATTGCGAAAGTGGGTAGAGTGGATCACTCAAAACCGCCTGCCGAATTCAGGCTTTGTTGAAAGATACTATTTCCGTTCCCTCTACTTCCGTGAACCAAATGGCATTCTTTTCGAGCTGGCTACAGACGGACCTGGCTTTGAGACCGATGAAGATTTTGATACTTTAGGTGAAAATTTATCACTTCCACCATATTTTGAAGCACAAAGAGATTCCATAGAAGCTAAATTAAAACCCTTAGATACAAAAGAATAAAGGAGGAAGGCAGCATGAAACATCTTTTTAAACAAGGAAATAAAGACTTACCCATACTTCTACTCCTTCATGGAACAGGTGGAGATGAGCGGGACCTATTACCGCTGGCTGAGATGATTGAGCCCGATGCTACGGTATTAAGCGTAAAAGGGAATGTGGATGAAAATGGAATGGCCCGCTTCTTTGCCCGCTTACGGGAAGGAGTGTTTGATGAAGAGGATTTAGTATTCCGAACGAAGGAATTAAATGAATTCATCGACGAGAGCGCTAATAACTATGGATTCGATCGTCACAATATCGTTGCGTTAGGCTACTCCAATGGAGCGAATATCGCGGCTAGTTTAATGTATCATTACAAGCATGCATTAAAAGGTGGAATCCTGTTTCATGCCATGGTTCCAAGACGAAATGTCGAGCTTCCCGATTTAAGTGATGTTAATGTATTCATTGGGGCTGGTAAGCGAGATCCACTCATTCCCCTACAAGAGACAAAAGAACTTGTGAAAAATCTTCAAGATGCCGGAACACAGGTGAAAGAGTTCTGGACTGAAGGCGGTCACGAGCTTCGTCGTGACGAAGTAGATGAAGCAAAAAGATGGTTTGAAGACAACTTTAAATAATTTTTAGAATCCGGAAGGGAAGTCTTCCGGATTCTTTATTATTAATTATCATTCTACCCTACCATAGGTCTTTAAAATCCGTAGCATACCAAGGGTCAATATTCCTCTCCATTCCTTTTCAGCAACTGGCCATGTCTCGTCAAATTGACCGAACCAGGACCAACTGGGATGCCAATAACCTTTCTGGTGTTGTGCTTCAATTTCGACATTCAATTGCATATGTACCTCCGCTTTTAACGCTTCATAAAACGGGGAAGCAGGATGACTGGCTATCTGCAATGGTTTGGCTACATATTCATTCCAGCGTGATGGATCGGTACAAACCGTCTTTCGTACGGAAGAAGAAAGAATTCTATAGAGATTGGATTCCGTTTCTTCTTTCACCTCAAAAAGGAGTCGTTGATAACAGAGAAAATCATGCATTTCTATCGGATGTGGAAGATTCTTTAATTCTGTGACCGCTCTTTCAGTCCACTCTTGTAAGCGTGGATGTTCTGGGTGGAATAAGTGGAAATAACCTACTATTTCAGCGTTAGGGTTCGCCCAAGTCGTTTGAACGCGGCAATATCCCTTATCAGAATCAAAATGCCACCAGGGAGCGTGGGGAATAGAATTAACCTCTTCAGGCACAGCATGCCAGCCGTTGATTTGCTCATCGTATGTGTCATGTAGATAGCTCATCGCTTTTTGAACGATAGGATGGCTGGCTGAAAGCTTTAAGTCTTTGGCAACCTGTAATCCAACGGTTGTTGCCATTGGAGATGAACTATCCAAGCGGAAATCTGGCTCTAAAGAGCGGCCGAATCCTCCGTCAGCATTTTGGAAACGAGATAATTCTATGATTGCTTCCTCTTTACTTCCTTCTTCAAAAAAATAGCTGAATATCTTTTGATCAATTGGTCTTGCATGGGTTTTGATATAGGTAGCTGCAATATTCCATTGTTGTGTTGTCAGTTTCATAAGGGATTCTCCTTTATAGTAATTTAGGTTGAATGATAAATATTCGCTACTTTAATACTTTATCTATTGGGTTATAGAATCCCTGCTTGTTACAATATTTTGTTGGAATACATAGGCCCGTCCCTCAGTATTCGTAGAGATGAATGGAACTTCAATAATTCTAAAAAAACGATGCCTGATTTTCGGCGGCAGCGTTTTTTGATTGGAGCTATAATAAGACTAGGATGATAAAATGGAGGAATGAGGATGATTTCAGTCGAATTACAAAGGGAGTATTATCAAGCTTTAATTGAAAAAAGAACGGAATATGATGGGGTTTTTTATGTAGGGGTTAAAACGACAGGTGTATTTTGCCGCCCGACTTGTCCTGCAAGAAAACCTAAATTTGAGAACTGTGAATTCTATGAAACAGCTCAACAAGCCCTTCTGGCGTCGTTTCGACCTTGTAAAAGATGCCAACCGTTAACGTACCCAAATAGTATTTCGGATGTCGTGAAAAAGCTGGTAGAGGCTGTTGAATCAAATCCTGAAAAACGTTGGAAGGATAAGGATTTTCAGGAGCTATCCATTGATGCATCAACTGCTCGGCGTCAATTTAAGAAGCGGTTCGGTATGACCTTTGTGGAATATGCCAGAGCCCGCAGGATGGGGCTTGCCATGAAGCACATCAGGTCAGGGTCGATGGTCATGGATGCTCAACTTACAACGGGATATGAATCAAGCAGTGGATTTAGAGATGCTTTTTCGAGAATTATGGGAACAGCACCCGCTATGTCACATCAACATCAAATACTTAAAGCAGCTTGGGTTGATACGAAACTTGGACCGATGATTGGAATTTCCGACGAAGAGGCACTTTACCTGTTGGAGTTTGTTGACCGACGCGGTCTAGAAAAAGAAGTGGAAAGAATGCGGGAGAAAACAAAGGCAGCAATCATTCCCGGTACTACAGAGCCACTTCGTTCCATTGAAAAGGAATTAAATGCCTATTTTGAAGGCGCTTTATCGATCTTCCAAACCCCTTTGAAAATCACCGGAACGCCTTTTCAAGAAAACGTTTGGAGAGAATTGCAAAGGATACCTTGTGGACAAACCAGATCCTATACTGAAATCGCTGAAAATATTTGCAGCCCAGCAGCTGTTCGAGCAGTTGCAAGGGCCAATGGGTGTAATCAGCTTGCCATCATCATTCCTTGTCATCGAGTGATCAGAACAAATGGAGATCTTGCCGGCTATGCAGGAGGTCTTACCCGGAAAAAATGGTTGATCGAACATGAAAGGAAGGTGAATGAAGGAAAGAAGTAATTATTCATGTATAGGAAGAAACAAGTGAACAATTAATGTTGAAGAGGTGGTTAAACATGAATTTTGATGAAGTGATGGCAGCACTTGAAGAAATGGGGAACGAGCAGACCAAGAATACATATTTACGTCATGGCGCACATGAACCATTATTCGGAGTGAAAATTGGTGACTTAAAAAAACTGGTTAAACATGTGAAAAATGATCAAGGGCTTGTACTAAGCCTGTACGAATCGGGCAACTTCGATGCCATGTACCTGGCGGGGCTATCTGTAAATCCCAAAAATATGAATAAGGAAATGCTACAGGATTGGGTCGATAAAGCAGATTGGTATATGCTGGCTGAATACACTGTCGCTAATGTAACGGCGGAGAGCGCCTACGCTATTGAATTAGCAAACGAGTGGATCAAATCGGAATATGAAATGGTGGCAACGGCTGGTTGGAGTGCCTATGCAGGGTATATTAGTATAACCTCAGATCAAGAAATCAATATAGACGAAATCAAACAGTATCTGAAACATATTGAAAATACGATTCATGAAGAGAGAAATAGAGTACGTTACGTAATGAATGGATTTGTCATTTCTGTTGGAGCACATGTAGCTCCTTTGTTAGATGAGGCAAAACAAGTGGCGAAAAAAATTGGGAGGGTACATGTCGATGTTGGAGATACAGCATGTAAAGTACCGGTAGCTACAAGCTACATAAAGAAGATAGAAGATAAAGGCAGGGTCGGTGTGAAAAGGAAGACATGCATTTGTTAAATGAAAGATAAAGTGGGTTGGAAAAGATTTAATTGTCCGAGTTAATAGTACTAAACCATTGCTTTACCTGAAAATATGCCTGTAATTTGTGAAGGATATTAAGTGGTCCATCTATCCATTTTCATTTCTCTGTTGCACAGGGGGTAAAGAGCTACTAGACTATGAAATAGAGTCCTATACAGAATCGGGAGCAATGTACATATGAATGTTGTAAGAAAAGGTACTATTTTAGGTGTAGCAGCAAGCATTCAAGGATTGGCCATGTCGGTTTTTTTGTTTCCTCACTTCATTCCCTCAGGTGGGGCCGCAAGTGTAAGTGTACTACTAAACTATTTGATGAATGTTCCATTTGCCATTACGCTGTGGGCATTAAATGCAGGTTTATTATTAGCGGCAGTTAAATGGTTAGGAAAAGAAAATACCATATGGACCATGTATTGTGTGACAGTCACATCGGGTGTGGTGAATCTCACATCGTCCTTAATCACGAGTACAGTTTCAATTGTTTTCTTTGATCTCCTCATTGGCAGCATCCTTTTCGGAATAGGAATAGGCATCCTTTTCAGAATGGGAGCATCCTCAGGTGGGATGGATATTTTAGCCCTAATCATTTCAAAGCTTAGAGGATACACCCCTGGAAAAACACTGTTTGTCATTAATGGTAATCTGTTACTTCTGACAGGAATCGTGGTAGATTTGAAAATCATCCTATTTGCTATTGCCTGCCAATTCATCGGAACAAGAATCTTGGATGTCATTTGTCAGCTTGAACTCAAACGAAACTTCACCAGCATCGAAGATCATTAAAAGGAAGGTCCGTCCCTCGTACGTGAAGAGGGACGGACCTTCCTTTTTAGGATATTTCTTTGATGATTGATTTGACTGTGTGTGTAGGCGAGTTTTCAAAGAGTGAGATGTATTGAAAGAGTTTGTTTTTTGGCAGCAGGTGATTACGAATTTCTTTAGGCGATTTTCCCTCCAGGTGGGCTTTGGTGACGGCTTCTTGAAGGTTGATAAGATAGTCTCGTTTTTTCTCTAAAAGCTTTCTCCCATGCTTCAAGTACCCCTGATGTGAACAATACACTTCTTGAAAGGAATACTGCAATGTTTTGTCTATTGATCGAATGAGCTCTGGTACAGACTCGAATGAAAAATTAGAAGTAGGAGAATGGAATAAATATAAATCCCCAGAAAAGCAAATGCCCTTCTCTTCATCAATGAGAACAATGTGATCCTCAGCGTGTCCAGGTGTATGAACAATTCTAAAGGAGTGTTTCGACGTTTTAAATACTTCCTTCTGAAGTGGTAAAGGGTGAAACGCTGGACGATTATGCCAGAACATAGCTCTGTAAAAAGGAAGTTTAGTATTGTCATTGCACTTTTCCACCCCTAAAGGATGAATCCATTGAGGAATGGAGTAAAACCTTTCAATCCAAGAACTATTACCAGTATGATCCTCGTGGTGATGAGTGTGAATGACTTCTTTAATCTGGAGCTCTTTAAAAATAGTACGTACTTCATTTTTCATACTGTATGGTCCCGTATCAACAAGAACATCATCGACTTTAAAAATATAAACGGGCATCTTCTGACCTAATGTTTGAACGTTTAATTTAAATGATTGTATCAATGCAGTTACCCCTTATGTATAAGTGTTATAGTACATAATTCGAATGAAAGTTTTAAATTCCTGCATGAATATATATTTAAGTGCGAATTTCCTTGTATAGGTCAATTCGGAGGGTGGATATGGTATAATTCCCTATAAGTGGAATATCAGGCGTTTTTTAAAGGGGTTTTCAATGTATGAAGGTGAAACAGAAGTCTTTACTTGTAATCCTTACGATTCTGATGGTGATTACCATCGTAATGCTAGATAAAATGGGTTTAAAAAAGGCAATTGAAGCGTGTGAGAGCAACGAGGGTTTAGCAGAGGTGGAAGAAGGGATCCTTTCTTGGAATGTTTCATGTGAAGAAAAGTAACTCCTCAAGTGTTAAAAATGGTACACTAGAGAGTAGAGTAGATGTTTTACATAGGGGGAAATGCTTTGCAGAAGTGTAATGTATGTAAGAATCAGTTTCAATGGAAAGAGTTATTATTCTCCATTTGGAGATCTTATAAACCTATTGAGTGCAGTCAATGTGGTAAAAAGCATACAATAAATTTTGCCTCAAAATTTTTTGTTTCATTTCTAATCATCGTTCCAGCAGTTGTATTCGGGTTATTGATTGCACCTGAACAAGGGTTATCAAAACCGATGACTTTTGGTGTGATCGTAGGTTTGGCGTTTGTGATCTCGTTGATTCTACCGTTGTTCGTTAAATACGAGTATAAAAAATAATAGTAAAGAGAGCTGCCGACCTGGGTAGCTCTTTTTTTGGAAATTGATTAATGTCCGTTATTTAATTCTTCTAACACTTCTTTAGTGCGGTAGTAAGGCATATGAAAGAAAATGTATCCCAATCTCATAATTAGGTTTGGATCTACATTTTGTTTTAGTACATTCTTGAGAGGGAATTTATTCATAAGTTACACTGTTAATATGGGAATTGTGTGCAAAGTGAAATTTGAAGATTGGCGTTCCATAATTGAGGAAAAGGTTGAAGTGAATGAAGCCCAAATCAAAATGATGGAAGAATACTATTCATCCGTTGACTTTGACTTTTCCATTGCGTTTTTTTACGAGGAACAGATGATTGGCGTCATGGGCATAACGTTACGTGAAGATACAAAGTATAGTGAAGTATTGTCATTTGGGGTTTTACAAGAATTCAAGACTCATAAGGGTAAAATGATTTGTGTGTTGATGAACGAGGCAAGGTCAAGGGGAGCCGAAACCATTACGTTTCATGCGTCAGATATTCCTGAAAAGGATATCCAAAAGGAATTGGGTTTAAGTGAGCTCACGAAAGATGTCAAGATGGTGAAGGAAGTATAGGCTTCTTGTTACCGAGCTGAAAATTAGATGGCCACATGTCGATAAATGTAAGGGATTTCTAAAAATGGCAGGTATTCTCCCATTCATCACAAAATGTTCGGAATTTCTTCAGCTTTTATATGACAAAGCGACTTCATATAGTTTAGAATGATAGATAATTAAGGTAAGGCTTCAAGAGTTTAGAGTGCATCAAGCATTTGTATTGAAAATCGATTTTTACATTAAAGAATAGTTAATAGAAGTAAAACGGTTCTCGAATAATTGGCTGATTCATTCATTCTTTTGGTAGGTTATGCTGTTTTAAGGAGAGAATTGATGCTAGAATACAATGTTCATCAAGGAGTCGGCAAAGAATATGTGGTGTTTCTTCATGGAATTGGAGGAAACTCGAGAATTTTCGGTAAGCAGCTCGATATATTCAAAAAATATTATAATGTAATAACGATTCATTTGCCCGGGCATGGGGAGTCCCCAAGCGTAGAATCATATAATGAAAAGTTTACAATTGATTTAAATGTGCGTGAAGTTCTTAAGGTATTAGATCATCTTAAAGTGGAACGTGCTCATTTTATTGGAATTTCTTTAGGATCGGTTCTAATTCACGCTTTATTACAAGCTGCTCCAAACAGAGTAAAAAGTGCCGTCTTAGGGGGATGTATCACTAGATTCAATTTATTATCCAATACACTACTTAAAATTGGTGATGCAGTGAAAAACATGATCCCATTCATGTGGTTGTATAAAATTTTCGCCTACATCATGATGCCTAAAAGCAATCACAGAATTTCGAGAAAGTTATTCATTCGCGAAGCAAAGAAAATGAATCGTAATGATTTTCTCGGATGGTATCGTCTGACACCCTTTGTGAAATCAACGTACGCTTCTGTGCAGGAAAGGGCTTCTCATGTTCCTAAGCTTTATATTTCCGGGAAAGAAGATCATCTATTTGTTCAGTCACTTGATCAGGATACAAAGGGAGATCCCTCAGCTACGAAAGTGTTCATTGAGGATTGTGGACATGTGTGCAATGTAGAGAAGCCAAGTGAATTTAATCGACTGGCTCTTGATTTCATTTATAAGAACCAAGACGTTCCATTGCGTAAGGTTCAATAAAGCAAAAAATTTCCCATTTCCTTATTGAGATGGGAGTTTTTTTATAGATGTATGTTAGTTGCAAACTTGATTTATATAGTGATAGAGTGGAGAAATCTCTGTTAAGTAATCTGATTGATTCTTAACGGGGATTTTTTTGTCATGGGGTTAAATATTTAGAGCAAGGGAATGGGGAGGGATGGAATATTTCGATTGTGTTAAGGGCGATGATTGCTAGATATCTTTGGGGAGGTCCGTCCCTTAAAGGAATTGAGGAAGGATTAAGAGAATATAGTATAGATGGGTGTTCGAAGGGGAGTTGAGGGGTTTGGTGAAAGAGATGATGAATTTTAGATATGAGGAGTATCCTTTTGAGTTGTTTTCGGTATCCCATGTGGTAGCAATGATTGTCTCGTTTGGATGTATGATCGGTTTGTATGTGTTCAGAAATCAACTAAACGGCAGGGGTAAGAGTGTGTTTAAATGGCTTCTGGTGGTGCTTATGGTTTTGAGTGAAGCATTATTTCAGATTTGGTACTTTATCAATGATCATTGGGATGTAGCCATTAATTTGCCGTTTCAATTATGTTCGATCTCATTGTATCTGTGCACGATCATGCTCATAACGAAAAGCTATAGAATCTTTGAAATCAGTTTTTTTGCCAGTATGACGGGTGCTTTTATTGCCATCGTGACACCTGAGTTGTTTTTTGGTTTTCCTCATTTTCGTTATTTTCAATTTTTCTTAGCACATCTGACGATCGTTATATCCTGTTTGTACATGGTATGGATAGAAGGCTTCACAATAACGTTCCGATCTATGGTTAGGGCATTCATCGCTTTAAATCTGATCGCTGTTATCGTGTTTTTGTTGAACAGACTGGTTGGAGCAAATTATATGTTTCTTTCTCATAAACCGTATAATGCAAGTCCCATAGATTATTTAGGCGAGTATCCCTGGTACCTCCTTGCTCTTGAAGGTGTCGCCCTTATATTATTCATCCTCCTTTATTTACCGTTCTATCTCTTAAGAAAAAGGAAGAGTGTAGGGGAATTGTAAATATATGAAACTTTCTCGGGTATCAATCCGTCTATTAACATATAAGAAAAGACAGGTGTAGGTATGATGAGTAATAGTATGATCATAAGTATTATCATTTTGGTTTCTTATGGACTGGGAAGTATAACAGGTGCTTATTATATAGTGAAAATGTTTACCGGTGAAGATATCCGTAAACTGGGAAGCGGAAATGTCGGTGCGACGAACGCAGGTAGAGCAATAGGGAAAAAAGGATTTCTTCTGACGCTCCTGATTGATGCCGGGAAAGTGATTCTTGCAATCATGATCACGGCACAACTGGCAGAAGGCGAGAGTTACTTAGTTCTCAGTTCGATATTTGCCATGATCGGACATTTGTTTCCAATCCAGCTTGGATTTCACGGTGGAAAGGGAGTAGTTGCTTATTTAGCATCTGCCTTATTTCTTAGTCCCCTTACCATTGGGATTTTCGCCATCACTATGGGAATCTTATATCTAATTTTGAGAAGATACCCCATAGCCGGTTTTCTTTCAATGGCAAGCATTCCGATTACGGCGTATGTGCTTGAGGGTTCATTCACCATTTCAATCGGATTATTGTCACTATTTGTTTTTGTACTATGGGCTCATAAACGATGAAGCAGCAATCTGTCGATACATAGGAGGTACGAGAATGGACAACCTTTCTCTTCAGTATAAAATAGCAAGTGAATCATATGAGTTTCAACAAATTTATACATTGAATTATGAGACCTTTGTAGAAGAAATACCTCAGCACGAAGGAAATCAAGAACGCAAACTGATTGATAAGTTTCACGATGAAAATACATATGTGATTGCTAAAGATCAAGGTGAAGTGGTGGGCATGATTGCAGTTCGTGACAAGCGTCCCTTCTCATTGGATTTAAAACTGAGAAATCTTAATGAATATTTGCCGACTGATGCTGTCCCTTGTGAAATTCGCTTATTATCTGTCAAGGAAGCGTATAGAAGTACGAGGGTTTTTTATCAATTATGTGAGCGTTTAGTATCTTATTGTTTGGAGAAAGGATATACGATGGCTCTCATTTCAGGGACGGTTCGTCAGCTGAAATTGTATAAACGAATAGGTTTCCAGCCCTTTGCCGATCTAGTAGGGGAGGAAGGGGCAAAATTCCAGCCAATGTATTTAACCCGTCATAGCTTCGAAAATTCGACGAAAGCCTTTCAGCGATTAATGATTCGCAAAACAGAAAAATCAGTTCCGCTTTCTTTCCTTCCAGGGCCGGTTCCACTTCATGGAAAGGTAGAAGAAGCTTTCAAAAGAGAACCCGTTTCTCATAGAAGCACGATGTTTATTCATGAAATGGAAGAAGTAAAAAGATCATTATGCGAGATAACAAACGCAAACTATGCAGAAGTTGCAGTGGGAACGGGTACCCTATCTAATGACATGGTTGCAGCTCAGCTGAAATGTTTGTCAGGCAGCGGCCTTATCCTGGCAAACGGAGAATTTGGGTACCGGTTGATTGATCACGCATACCGGTTTGATTTACATTTTCAAACGTTTGAAAAGGATTGGAATGAACCCATTTCATTGGTCGAAGTGGAAAGCCTACTCCAGAAAAATCAGAACATAAAATGGCTTTGGACGGTTCATTGTGAAACGTCGACAGGCTATTTGTATGACTTGGACGGGCTACTTTCTTTGTGTAAAACGTATGGAGTAGAGCTATGCGTCGATGCCTGTAGTTCTGTTGGGACCATTCCAGTGAACTTCAAGGAAGTGTACTTTGCCACAACAGTCAGTGGGAAGGGGTTAGGCTCTTATCCCGGCCTCGCTATTGTATTTCATAGGGACGATATACAATCCAGCACATCAATTCCAAGGTACTTGGATATGGGAATGTACGAGGTGAATGGAAGCATCCCATTTACCCACTCATCTAACCTAGTAAGGGCACTAAAGGAGGCACTGCATTTTATTGAGTATGAAATGCATGAAAAATTAGCTCATAAAGTACGGTGTGTGTTAACACTAGGAGGATTTCATATACTAGGTGATAAAAACTATTCCCCAGGAGTGATTACAATTGCACTAGAGAGGGAACAGTGTAGTAGACAGTTTGGAGATGTTTGTAAAGATAGAGGTATTTTATTAAGCTACGAAAGTGACTATTTGGTTAAGAGGAACTGGGTGCAGGTGGCACTCATGGGAACACAAAACGAACGAAAGGTTTTGAAAGCAATGAACATACTCAACAAAGAATATCAAAGCAATGTCGATTCAAGGGCTGTTAAATGAGTCGGATTACCCTTTTTTTCTCCCGTTTTAAAACATATAAACTAGTAGGGTTTGCCCTTGTAACCCTATGGTTAAAGACCGCTTTAGTTTCCCTTATTGGATTTAATTTGCATATAGAATCCTTCTTGGACTTATTACTTATCTTATTCAATTCCATTGGTTCGTTAATGATATTAGTCGGGTTCAGTTTTTATTTCTCAAAAAAGATAAAACCCTCTGTTGTCGTCCTTGCCATGGGGATTGCAACTGGTCTACTATACGGTGATCTATTGTATTTTAGGTTTTACTCCGATTTTGTAACCGTTCCGATTCTATTTCAGTTTAAAAATGTAGGGGGCATCGGGCCAAGTACATTTGAACTGATGAGTCCTTGGGACCTTCTCTTAATTACAGATTTCCTTCTGCTCGGATGGTTATTAAAGAAAAAGTGGACTCACCCCGTTAATGTGTCAAAAAGGTGGAAGCTTTCATATATCGGATTAAGCCTCCTGTTACTACTCGTTACAGTTGGATTAGGGCTAGTGAAATCACCGTATTTATTTGCTGAATCCTACGACAGAGAGCAAATGGTCAAATCAGTGGGACCTTATAATTATCATTTATATGATATTGGGGTCGAATCTACGGTTCCATTCACTAAGATGCTTGCCAGTAAATCAGATACAGAAGCATCCCTTAAATATACACAATCCAAGAAGCGAAATGAGTCAGACTTATTTGGAGTTGCAGAAGGAAAAAATGTCGTATTAATCAGTATGGAATCTACACAGAATTTTGTCATCAATCAAAAAGTCAACGGAGAAGAAATCACACCGTTCTTGAATTCTTTAATCAAGGATAGTTTTTATTTCAATCAAATTTATGACCAGACTGCACAAGGAAAGACGTCAGACTCTGAGTTTATGATTGATACAGGATTATATCCCTTAGCTAGTGGATCAGCTTTTGTTCGTAAACCTGATAACCGTTATAAAAGCATGCCCCATATTTTGAAACAGAAAGAAGATTATTATGCCGCTGTTTTTCATGGGAATGATCGTTCGTTTTGGAATCGTGATGTGATGTACGAATCGTTAGGATATGATCGCTACTTTTCGAAAAGAGACTTCAATGTATCTGAAGATAACTCAGTCAATTATGGAATAAAGGATATTCCGTTCTTCCAACAATCTATTTCATATCTTGAAAAATTGCCGCAACCATTTTATACGCGTCTCATAATGCTGACGAATCACTTTCCCTTTTTATTAGAAGAAGAAGATAAACTTATTCCAGAGGCTTCCACAGGGGAGGATGTTGTTAACCGTTATGTCACCACGGTACGTTACGAGGATGAAGCGATAAAGACATTATTTAACAAGCTTAAAGCAAACGGAATGTATGAGAACACTGTATTTGTACTTTATGGAGACCATTATGGCATCTCAGAAAAATATGAAAATGGAGTGTTCGAGCTTTTGGGGCAGGAAGATACCCCGGTGAATCATGTGAAGCTTCAGCAGGTACCCCTCATTATCCATGTCCCGGGAGAAAAAGGGAAAACGATTGAGACCATAGGGGGAGAAATCGATATTCGTCCAACCATTCTTCACTTATTGGGGATTAAGATGAAAGATAATCTTTCATTTGGTCATAACCTGTTCACTAGAAAGGAAGATCATCCAGTCATTTTCAGGGATGGAGATTTTGTTACAGAAAAGTACGTCTTTAAAGACAATGTTTGCTATGACAAGAATAGTGAAACATCCGCTACTGAATCATTATGCGAGCCGTTCAAAGAAACGGTAAGAAAAGAGTTGGGGATGTCGGATGATATCATTTATGGAGATTTGTTGAGGTTTTTGGAATAGCAGGCAGAAACCCCGGCTCTATTGTAGAGTCGGGGTTTGTAATGGGTATACACTTATCAATAATATAATTATGTAAACCGTATTGCGTTCTTTATTCATTCCCGATTTTCTAACAGACCGTATTTCTCAATCCGATTTTCGGAATTCATTTTGTAGAATCTTCCATTAAATCCGATGGCTTCTAGACTAAATATGCGGTTCGGGTCATTCAGGCTTATGTAGTGTCTATTTATATGTAATGTAAATAGTCCAGGAGAAAAGGCTCCGTTTCCATTTGCAAGCTTAATCCTCTCTGTGATGTTGCCATTACCACTTTCCAATTCAATGATAGAGCAGTCTTTATTGCAATCAATAGTGTATTCTTCTTGCAGCCAAAGGGTAAAATCTTTTTCTGTCGGCTTATTGAGAATGGTTATACTGCAAAGTGTTACGATTAGACCTATTAGAAATAGGAATGTCCATCTTTTGCTCATTGTATTTAGCCTCCCATCAGGTTGTGAAAGAACTGGAAAATCTTGATGAATTAAGTGTATCATAGATTAAGAGAGATGAGATTTTTTAATAAAAAAGCTTAGGTTAAAATACCCTAAGCTTTTGGTGAGAATTATTGTTTAGTTGTGAGAGGTAGACGGATCTTCACGACGGTGCCATTATTCAACTCACTTTCGTACTCAATCATTCCACCCATTTCACGAATGATTTTATTCGTCACCATGCTTCCAAGGCCGGTGCCCTTTGTTTTCGTGGTGTAAAAAGGTAACCCGATCTTTTTCAACTCATCCCCAGTCATTCCTTTTCCCGTGTCTGAAATATTGATTACCACATTGTCCCTGGAAGAGTCTTCTTTTAAAAAGATGATGATTTCCCCATTTTCATCAATGGATTCAATACCGTTCTTTATGACGTTCATAATCGCTTGCTTCATATGATGCTCATCACCCTTAATATAATGGGTGCCATTTTGATGGAATAGTATCGATGTATTCGAATAGGAGGCAAATGGTCTTAGTAAGTCGACACAGTCCTGAATCACTCTTTCCAGGTTGATTGTAGACAGCTGAAATTCATCAGGTCTTGCTACGCTAAGATAATCTGTGATGATTTTATTCGTACGATCTAATTCATTTAGAATAAGAGGAGAGTACCTTTTAAACTGTTCATCCTCAGTGTCCTCGCTTAGATGCTGGATGAACCCTCTGACGGTTGCAAGGGGATTTCGAATCTCATGGGCGATAGAAGCTGCCATCTGGCCCACCATATTCAATTTATCGAGATACACCATTTCTTCGATCTGTTTGTTCGTTCGAATCAAATGTTCAATAATGAACACCAGAGCTAGAAAAGTAAAATAGAAAACAGAGAAATAAATAAAATAAAACGGCAAATGAAGAATAGGAATATAGTTGTTTATAATCGTGATGTAAAACAATGAATGAACCAGGAAGATGATTGTACTCCCCAATAATTTATATTGTGTATCTAATAACAGCCTACGAAAGAGAATGCCTATTACAAATGCCAGAACTGAGACCGCTATTCCAACCATGACATATGGACCGCCTATTAAATAGCGGAAGATGATCACGCATCCTAAAACGATCGATCCTGATAATAAACCGGCATAGATTGTCGCAATTAAAATGGCGATCATGCGTAAGTCAAAGTGAGTTTCTCCAAGGGTTTCAATCGGATAGAGCATACACAGTAAAGCCCCAAAGGATGCGATAAGACCATAAGTGATTTTATGTTTAAAATGTGGAACTTGTTTCTCTTTAAATGGAAATAATACGTTAGCATTATACGTAAATGAAAACAATATTGTAATATTGACCAACAAAGTTTTGATTAATGTAATCAAAGAAAAGCCTCCAAAACCTAATTTACCTGGAAACAGAAAACAAGTTCCAGCTTATCCAAAATATGAATATACAAGTATTAAAAATACTTCATTTTCCCCTTCGAGTCAAATTTAATGGCAGAGGGACGGACCTTGAAATGTTAAATAGAGAATGGCTGGATAACTCGATTAGAAGGATTAAAACCAAGTATTCGTTAAGCCAATGGAAGTTGGACTGTGCTCATTTAGAGGTCCGTCCCTTACTATAAGCAGGTATTTTGGAGGGGATAATAGAATATATAAGTTATACAAGCTTGTTTTAGGGAACTTAAGGGTATTGGTTTTCTGTTTGTTACATAGATCATTTTGATTCCAGTGAGATGAGTTCAGTAGTTGTCGCGTGATGTTTATCTTTGGAGGAGGAATGAAGATGATTGAAGGACAGGTAATAAATCAATTGCAGCAAGTGAAAGTAAAGCATAAAAAGATTCCCCTTAAAGAGGTAGTGAAAAGAGCTGTCCTCATTACCATCGGGGCGATGATTATGGCAGTTGGTCTTGAAATATTTCTAGTCCCGAATCAGGTCATTGATGGAGGAATCGTTGGCGTCTCCATTATGCTCTCCCATATTACAGGCGTTAAACTTGGTCTTTTCATCTTTATTCTCAACATCCCCTTTTTCTTCATCGGTTATAAACAAATCGGAAAAACCTTCGCATTCTCTACACTTTACGGCATTATTATACTGTCGATTTCAACTACTTTTCTTCATCCGGTAGCTGCCTTCACACAAGACATTCTACTGGCTTCTTTATTCGGAGGAATCGTTCTTGGAATAGGAGTGGGTATGGTCATTCGTTACGGTGGATCCCTGGATGGTACGGAAATTCTTGCTATCTTATCAAGTAAAAAGCTGCCCTTCTCTGTAGGTGAAATTATTATGTTTGTCAATCTATTCATTTTGGCTTCCGCCGGATTTGTATTTAGCTGGGATAGAGCCATGTATTCACTTCTGGCCTATTACGTAGCTTTTAAAATGATTGATATTACCATTAAAGGGTTGGACGAATCCAAATCGGTTTGGATCATAAGTGAAAATTATAAGGAAATCGGTGATGCTCTCTTACACAGACTGGGGAGAGGAGTGACCTATTTGAAGGGGGAAGGAGCCTTCTCAGGAGATGACAAAAAAGTGATATTCTGCGTCATCACACGTCTGGAGGAAGCCAAACTTAAAGACATCGTCGCTGAACATGATCCATCCGCTTTTCTAGCTATTGCTGATATAGCAGAGGTAAGGGGGGGGAGGTTCAAAAAGAAAGATATTCATTAGGTCAGAAGCACAGTATAGGGAAGCCCTTTACTGTGCTTTTTGTTGATTTGACTCAGAAAATTGATTTTAGACTCCTTTCGTGAACATTTTGGCTGATGATTCATTGGAAGTGCTCTGATCAATAGCGTACATTTCCTTATTGTCGTCCCCTGTCGGTTATAGTATGATAAGCTAGATTATCACGGGAGGGGAGGGGAAAAGTGTGAAGAAAATCATGTTGCTTGTGCTATTTTGCTGTTGTGGAATTTTTCAGCAGATAGACGCCATACAGGCTCATAGTGGAGAAGAAGTCATTCAGGATCAAGCGCAGATGGCCTTTCTTGACGATGATTCTTTCTCATTAACTCCTCCTCTAGTGACGAAGAAAATAGAAGATAAAAGTAGAATTCCTTTTAAAAGAATTCTACCTCTAACTTCTCCCATTCATTCCAATGACCGACTCTATTCCCATTACCGTGGGGATTCAACCGGCTTTGAGGTCATCGTGAAATATCACTCCAACTATCTTTCGTGACTGTCCTATAAACAGAATGAATAAAAGATAGAGGAGAATTGATAAATGGACGTCATCATGTTAATAAAAGCATTCATCTTAGGTTTGGTTGAGGGGTTAACGGAGTTTGCCCCTGTATCTTCTACTGGTCATATGATTGTAGTAGACGATTTATGGATCAAATCAAAAGAGATATTGGGTAAATATCCGGCAAATACGTTTAAAGTTGTGATTCAATTAGGATCAATTTTAGCAGTTGTCATTGTATTTAGAGAAAGATTTAAAGATTTGCTCGGATTTAAACACCGTACCGCAAATAAATCATCCAATTTAAAATTAACCCATATTCTGGCTGGATTAATTCCTGCAGTGATCCTGGGCTTGTTATTTGAGGATTATATCGATGAGCATCTTTTTTCGCTTAATACAGTTCTGGCTGGTTTAACAATCGGTGCTTTCCTCATGATTGCAGCGGATTTGTTTCGTCCCAAGATTGTCACAGTGGAGAATGTCGATCAGATAACCCATAAAAAAGCGCTGATGATTGGGCTTATTCAATGCTTATCATTATGGCCAGGTTTTTCTCGGTCGGGTTCGACCATTTCCGGAGGGGTTTTACTTGGGTTAAGCTACCGGGCAGCATCAGATTTCACATTTATTATGGCGGTTCCGATCATGTTGGGAGCAAGTTCGCTTTCTCTTATGAAGAACTGGATGTATTTTACCCCTGAGTTTTTACCGTTTCTATTGGTTGGGTTCTTAAGTGCATTTCTTTTTGCTTATCTGTCGATACACTTTTTTCTGAAGGTGATTAATAAAATCAAACTAATTCCTTTTGCGATCTATCGGCTTGTTCTAGTCGCGATTATTTTTCTTTTTTTTATTTAAACACTCTTGACAGTTAGAAAATACTACCATATAATTTCAATAACAAATTTAACAAAATTGAATATACTATACGAAAGCGAAGATGAGGACATGATTCATTCCGTTTTTTCTTGATCAGAGAGCAGGGTCACCGGCTGAGAGCCCTGAAGAGAAAGGAATGCCTTACCACCTCGGAGCTATTATGGTGAAATGTCAGTATCCATAATCGGGAAAACCGTTATCAACTTTGAGCGGAGGGCTTCTGTTTAGCACTTCGGAATTAGGGTGGAACCACGACCGCACTCGTCCCTTGGTTAGGGATGGGTGCGGTTTTTTTATTAATTGAATAAAAAGTGATGAAGAGGACACGAATCATTTGCTGTTTTTCTTACCAGAGAACAGGGTCACATGGCTGAGAGCCCTGAAGAAAAGGAAATGATTTACCACCTTGGAGCTATTATGGTGAAATGTCAGTATCCATAATCGGGAAAACCGTTATCAACTTTGAGCGGAGGGCTTCTGTTTAGCACTTCGGAATTAGGGTGGTACCACGACCGCATTCGTCCCTTGACAGGGATGAATGCGGTTTTTTATATGAAAAAATGATTAGGAGGAGACAAAATGTCAATTCAATCTGAAGTGGAAAAGCGAAATCACAGGAAATTAGGTCAGGAGCTGGAGCTGTTTGTATCGATGGAGGAAGCACCAGGGATGCCCTTTTATTTACCGAAAGGGATGCTACTACGTAATGAGTTAGAAGACTTTTGGAAGAGGGAACATCGGAAAGCAGCATACCAGGAGATTAGGACTCCCATTATGATGAAGCAGGAGCTATGGGAAAAGTCGGGGCACTGGGATCATTACCATGAGAATATGTATTTCTCAGAGGTAGATGATCAGAAATATGCAATCAAGCCAATGAGTTGCCCAGGGGCAGTCTTGATCTATAAAAGCAAGAGAAGAAGTTATCGTGAATTACCCCTTCGTTACGCTGAACTGGGATTAGTTCATCGACATGAGCTATCGGGTTCATTAAGCGGATTATTGAGAGTCCGTTCCTTCACTCAGGATGATGCTCATCTATTTGTTAGGGAAGATCAAATTCGGTCGGAGCTTCATAAAGTATTGGATCTTATCGATCTTTTCTATAGTAAATTCGGGTTTGACTATAAGGTCGAGCTTTCGACTCGGCCGGAAGATTTTATGGGCTCCGTCGAATTATGGGATCAAGCCGAAGGAGATCTGGAAGCTGTATTGAAAGAGAGAGGAGTCAATTATCAGATCAATAAAGGAGACGGTGCTTTCTACGGGCCTAAAATAGACTTTCATATACTGGACGTTCTTGGGCGAAGCTGGCAATGTGGTACGGTCCAACTTGATTTCCAAATGCCTGAAAAATTCGAGTGTGAATATATTGGCGAAGACAATGGAGCAGTCAGACCGATTATGATTCACCGAGCCATTTACGGTTCAATCGAACGCTTTATGGCAATCATCATTGAACATTTCGGAGGAGATTTTCCCCTTTGGTTAGCTCCCCACCAGGTCAAAATCCTTCCGATCTCCGACGCACATCTCCAATATGCTCAAAGTGTGAAGTCTCAATTAGAAAGAGAAGGGTTTAGGGTAGAAATCGATGATCGTGTAGAAAAAGTCGGTATGAAAATCAGAGAAGCAGAGATGCAAAAAGTTCCATATATGATGATAATAGGGGATAAGGAGGTCGAAAGTGATACTATTTCGTTACGTAAGAGAAAGGAAGGAAACGTAGGTGTGTTGGAGTTAAATGAGGTTATGGTGAAATTACAAGAAGAGGTAAATGGCTTGGGTAGTAAGGCCAACTAATTCAAAAATCCACTTGAACATTTCCTGTATTTTCTATACAATGAGAGAAGGAAAATTCTGAATAGTGCGAGAGGGGGAGAAGGAATGTTAATCAATCATCAATCATATTTCAGCATTTCTTCTCCTATAAAAAGAACTAAAAGGGTATTCATTCCCTTTTTAGTTCTTTTTTTATGTCCAGGGGAGGAATAGTGATGAGATACAAGCGTGTGTTAATTAAATTAAGTGGTGGAGCGTTGGCGGATAAGGAAGGAAATAATTTTGGCACTGAAGAGCTTGATCACATTGCAGGCGAAATCATGTCGATCGTCAATATGGGGATTGAAGTTTCCATAGTTGTGGGCGGGGGCAATATATTTCGAGGAAGTCTGGCAGATACTTGGGGGATTGAGCGGGTAGAAGCTGATAGCATTGGTACTCTTGGAACGATCATCAACAGTTTAATGCTTAGAGGTGTGCTGAAAAGTAAGACCGACAAAGAAGTTCGAGTGATGACCTCTATCCCAGTATCAACGGTTGCCGAACCTTATATTCGCCTTCGTGCCGTTCACCATCTTGACAAAGGATACATTGTCATATTCGGTGGAGGAAACGGTCAACCTTTCGTAACGACGGATTACCCCAGCGTTCAGCGAGCAATCGAAACGAATAGTGAGGCCATCCTGGTAGCAAAGCAGGGAGTAGATGGTGTTTTCACAAGTGACCCAAAACGGGATAAAAAGGCGAAGATGTACCATAATTTAAATTATGATGACGTTGTAACGAATAATATTAAAGTCATGGATCAATCAGCTCTGCTTTTAGCAAGGGACTATAAACTCCCTGTACACATTTTTAATTTCGACCAGGCAGGAATCATGGAGAAAATATGCTCAGGTCAGAAGCGGGGAACACTTATTAATCATGAAGAGACAAGACTTTGAGAAGATGAAGATAACTATGATTTTATGAAAATGATCGGATTGGGATAGGTAAGGTGAAAAATAATGGAGATCAATATTTATCACAAATTTGATTCGAATAAGCTGGATGAGATATGTGAAGTGTACCAGTCAGCAGGATGGTTGAAGCACTCAAATGAAGTAATTACCAAGGTTTTTCAAAGAAGTGATATAGTATCTTTCGCTATAAGTGATGGTAGGATCATTGGAGTTGGAAGAGCCCTTACGGATGGCGTATTCAATGCCGCAATATATGATGTGGTCGTTCATCTAGAGTATCAAAAAATCGGAATCGGAAGTCTCATAATGAGTGACCTATTAGAGCAGTTAAAAGATGTTTCTTGCGTTCAATTAATCTCAACAACCGGTAATGAAGAGTTTTATAGAAAACATGGAATGAAGAAACTGAAAACGGGTATGGCTAGATATTTGAATTCAAGTTTGACGGGTGAGTATTTGGATTAGGGGGCATTGAAGAAAAGAGACAGCCACGTGTGACTGTCTCTTTGTTTACACCATTTCCTTATAGAGCTTTTCAAACTGAGTGGCCACATCGAAGTCCAAATCTGTCAGACCATTTTCACTCCAGGAAGTCAACTCTACAATAACCAATTTGTATTGAATCGTTATAAAAGGATGGTGATTCACTTGCTCGGCTGCCTCTGCCAGTTTGTTGACGAACCGTATTCCTTCAAGGTAATCTTTGAACCGATAGCGCCGTTCAATCCATTTCTCTTCTTTAATACGCCATTTCTCAAGAGTTTCAAGTTTATGAGAAATGGCAGCTTCACTTAACTTCTTCATACCATAACTCCTTTCCTTCCATACATGACATCTAGGCCATTTTGAATGAGACGTGCAAACCGATCCTGCTTACTTAAAGCATATAAGTCTTTCAGAAGCTCTTCCTTTAACTGAGACCCCGGCTCGTGAATCTGCAGTAGTTCGATAACTTCAAGTCTAAGCAGCCACTCTTCAGGGAAATCCTCTTTCAGCCTTCCTACTATACTATGAATAAGATCTCTGGAAAAGGCTACCTCTCTCAGTTCTCTGACCTCTCTGAAGAGACTGTCCAATGGTGTAAAATCATGACATCTGCCATCCTCTTCTTTGATAAGAGGGTCTTCTCCGAAGAAAGCATCATAATCTGCCGCATGTGGCCGTGCTGAAACAATTTCACTGCCTACTGCCAAATCGTATGTTCCCCATGAAGGATGGAATAAAACGTGTTCACCCAAAGTCACCATACATTCATCAATTGATATGAGAACAAGATGATGATGGTGAAAGACGAGATTCGTCACATGTCCAGAGACTTCAATTCCACCATCAAATGTGATTTGCATTATTTTATTCATCTCAATGCCAAGCTTCCTTAAATCCGCTTCGGTCTGATTCTCAAGAATGGTACCATCCTGAAGGATACCAATAGGTGCACCGAAGCCATCAGCATGATGATCTGTCCCGTGATGATCCAGTTGCTCGTTTTGGATGGAAAGTGAAGTAGGTCCTGCGGTTTTGACGTAGATAGCTTCACCATGCTCATTTTTTATGACTTCTTTGAAGATACCGGTGACTTGTAATCCTGAATTGTATTCGATATGAGCAAGTTGATTAGAATGAATCGCTTTCTCTATAGCTTCTGTTCCACCTTTACGGAAAGCCATGGTCTCTCCGAATTTCTCGACTTCTTCAATGAGTTGTTCGAAACTTTCACAAACAAATAATTGAGTTTGCATGGAGGTAACATCATAGCTAGTATGGATGGCATCTTCGATGGTGAATGGCCTTTTGATCACTTCACTTGATAAACAGTGCTTGCTTTCTCCAACCGATGAAAGCAGTCCTGCACCGAAGATCTTCGGTTGATGAAAATTACCAATTAAACCGAATTCCACTGTCCACCAAAAGATTCGTGAAATTTGTTCTGCTTCAGATAGACCGGAAACGGCCTCTTGCTTTTTAATTAACATCTGCTTTGCTTCTTCAATTTCTTTCTCAGTGGAGCTTGGATCCTCCATTACAATGGATAAATGCCTGGTTGCTTCAAATGCTTCGTGTTCTTCTTCAGAGGCAAAAGCGTTTGCTCCTATATTGCCGATTATCTTTACAAATCGGGAATAGGTTTCATCAAACAGAATGGGAGCGTGTCCGGCTGCTTCATGCAATATATCAGGAGCAGGGGTGTATTCGATATTCGATTTTTGACGAATATCTGTAGCTATCGGAAGAATACCGTGAGCTTGGAAATCAAAGAACGCTGTGCCAGGGATCAAACCGTCTACAATTGCAGCCCCCCAGCCAATTTTCCCTAAGTGCCTGTTCATATCACTTACCTTAGGAATTTCGTCTATGTTAATACCGGAGGCTTTTAATCCTTCAGTGAAAGCTTCATGTGCGGTATCTTCAAGAAAGTGATGATTCTGTCTCATCACATAACGCCACACGGCGTGATCGATAGGAGTGTATGAATGATAATGCTGTTCAGCTACAAATTGGCGTAAATGACTTGGAATGGTTTGGTTCATATTAAATTCTCCTTATTTCAAGATGTTATTTAGCGCTTAAACGCTTTTATGCGCGAAAGTGGATACATACAAAAAATCCCTGCTGAATAAATCAGCAGGGACGAAAAAGATCGCGGTACCACCCTTGTTGTAAGCAAATTGCCTACCACTCGAATTGATAACGGACAATAACCGTCTTGTTCCACTACAGAACAAGAAGCTCAAGAAACGTAATTCATGATTTTCCTATGTACTAGTTCCCAGCACCACTAGCTCTCTATAACAGGGAGGAGATCACTACTTCAAATCCATCACAGCTCTTCACAAATATGTATGATCAAGATGCTTTATATCTTAAACGCTTTTAAGCGTTAAAGTCAAGCGGCATTTTTAAGGAGTATAAATAATATAACTCAAGTGGCCTTGAATCAATAATGCCAGATAGATAAAAACGCCAGGAAATACTGGCGTTTTTAATTTATAGAATTTGCGTTTTTTCCTTCGGGTCCTGAAGTTTCATTTGTTCTAATTCGAGTCTCATTTTCTGCGTTTCAATCACAAAATTTTCGTGTTTCAGTTTTTCCAGTTCGAGTTGGTCTTCTATCATTTTTTGTTTTAGCTTGGATTGTTTTTGGAAATGATCCGTTATGATTCCGAGGATGGGTATTGAAAAGATCATGATAACAGCAATGGTTCCAGTCATGACAATCCTCCTTTTTCTCCTAATCGTTTTCGTTACTTAATAGTTAAATTATAACAAAACACGAGGTGGATTAGTATATAGTGTGGTAATGTTAAGATAGAATCTTTATACAAGAATATACGAATATAAACCTGAAAGAGTTTCATCATTTTATATAAAAGAAGGATTAGAGTGAGACATTTTCCTGATTTGGAAACAAGCCGTTTATCTTTAAATGAACTTCACTTAAAAGATGCACCTTTTATCTTGGATTTGTATTCTAATGAAACGTATGTAAGTATCCCTATGACGAGGAGTTGTTTTATAGAGCAACCAAGAACTATATAGAGTGGAATACATATGATGATGAAAACAAAAACCATAATCGCTGGGGGATCATAAGAAAAGTGGATGGAGGTTATAGTGGGAACCGTGGGATTTCATTTATGGGATCACTATAATCATATTGCTGAAATCGGGTACGATTTGGCTGAGGAATTTCTGGGGGGCAGGGTATATGAGTAAAGCCGTTGGAAAATGTTTAAAACATGGCTTTCTTTACGACTTAATCGAATTCACGCTTATGGAGCACCGAAAAATCATTCCTCCATCGGTTTACTTGAGAAGCTCAGATTTGAAAAATAGGGAATATTCAGGGAAAAGCATTATTTCATGGGAGAGTACTACGATCTTTACTGTTACTGGTTGTTAAAGAGAGAATTGAAATAATTATAAATCCCATTTCTTCTGAACGAATGTAAGCATAGACTCACGGTATCTTCTAACGATGGAATTCATGACCCAATAGGTAAAGGTACCAAATAAAGGAATATTAATGAACATCCCAATAAAGAACGCCTTCCCAATTTGCAGACCATAGCCTACTGCTTCACTTGCGGAGTCAACAGTTTCAACAGAAGGAACGACTACATTAATAGGGTAGAATAGATGGCCTACAAGAAAATTCAGATAGAAAAATAAAGGGAACGCCCAAATCAAGGAGACTCCACCTACTAATCCAGCGAATGGATTTCCTTTAAAAATCTTTGCACACGCCGTTGATATGACTGGACCTATACCAAAGGAAGGAACAAAATTCACTAATAAACCGACCGTGAATCCTAATGCAATACTGTGAGCATTATCTTTTAGACGTAAAAGTTTTAAAGTAAGGCATTTGAATTCTCTAAGCTTTTTTCTAATCATGAAATCATCACCAGTAATCGTTTACTTTGTTACTCATTTTATAGTATGGCTTAATTAGCAAGATTGTAAATGGAAAAAAGTACTTTTATAAAAAGTTTTAATCAATTTTTTAAGACAATCCTTTATGATTTTGAGGAACATGATATGCTAGTAGTAACAGAATTTTTGGCAGAGCGAGGATAAAAGATGAAACTAACGAAAAAAATACCCAATATGGTCACGTTGGGAAATCTGTATTGCGGTTTCTTATCAATTGGGTTTGCCGCAAGCGGACAATTTAAAAACGCAGCAATACTAATTATCATTGGCATGATGCTAGATAGTATGGACGGCAGATTGGCGAGAATGCTGCAAGCTGATAGTGTACTAGGAAAGGAATTAGATTCATTAGCTGATATTGTCACGTTTGGAGTCGCACCTTCCTTTCTTGTGTATTATACATATTTCTTTCAATTTGGATTATTAGGGTTTATCGTAGCAGGGTTATTTCCATTATTCGGTGCTTATCGACTGGCGAGATTTAATACCAGTCCGCCGAAATCTTCTCTTCATTATTTCGTAGGTGTCCCGATTACGGCAGCAGGTGGAATCCTTGCGATTCTCACCCTTTTTGGAAACTTTATTCCAAATATCGTGACAACGGTCATTTTCACAGCAATGTGTTTTCTCATGGTGAGCCGTATACGAATCCCCAGTCTCAAGGAAGTGCCTTTACCTAAATACGGAACAATCGTGACGCTCTTCATTGGAGCATTACTATTCGTCATTTACAAAGGGACTTATGAGGAGTTTCCCTATTTGATTTACATCGCCACACCACTGTATATCGCATATCTGACGTATCGATTTATTAAGAGATAAAAAAATGATCCAGGCATTCATTGCCTGGATCATTTTTTATTTACCACTGTGCAAAACCGTTTCCTTAAAACCATAATATCAAAATGCTAGGACCAGGTCCCTTACAAAATCAACTTAATGAATTATATAAAACCCATAACGAGTCCACCCACTGCTCCTGTCACCACGACGATCCAAGGTGGAAGTTTCCAAAAGACCAGCATGCTAAACAAAACCGCAGCAAAGGCAAAGTCTTGGGGAGCAAGAATGGAGGAAGTCCATATCGGATGGTAGAAGGCTGCAATCAGGATTCCAACAACAGCAGCGTTCACTCCCATAAGAGCTCCTTTTATCTTAGGATTCCTACGGAGAGAATCCCAGAATGGGAGAGTCCCTAAAATGAGTAGGAAAGCCGGTAGAAAAATAGCGAAAGTAGCAAGTATTCCGCCTTTCCATCCATTAATTACAGCACCAATATAAGCTGCAAAGGTGAAGAGAGGACCTGGAACCGCCTGGGCTGCACCATACCCTGCCAAAAACGCTTCTTCCGTTAACCATCCGGTAGGAACAAACTCCCGTTCAAGCAGAGGCAAGACAACATGACCTCCACCAAAAACCAATGACCCGGAACGATAGAAGCTATCGAATAAAGCGATCCATTCAAGGGAGGTCAATTCCCTTAAGAACGGAAGAAGAAATAGTAATCCGAAGAATATAACTAAACAAATCACTGCGAATCTACGAGTAATCGGGAAGTCAATTCCGGCTTCTTCGTCGGGTTTATGTTGTTTAAAGAGTAAAAATCCAATGAAAGCTGAAAGAAGAATGACCCCGATTTGTGAAAACGCTGTCTGCCATAATAAAATAACCACTAAAGTAAACAATGCAATCGCTTTTCGTTTTAAATCAGGCGTCAACTTTTTTGCCATTCCTAAAATAGCATGAGCAACGACTGCAACTGCGACAATCTTTAACCCGTGTATCCACCCGGCATCTGCCACATCCAATTCTCGAAGAATGATGGCGAATAGAATCAATGCAATGACAGAAGGGAGTGTAAAGCCTAAAAATGAAACAATTCCTCCAAGCACTCCTGCCCGCATGATACCAATGCCCATTCCAACTTGAGAGCTAGCAGGACCCGGGAGAAATTGGCAAAGAGCGACCAGATCTGCGTAACTTTTTTCATCCATCCATTTTCGTCTGCGAACATATTCTTCATGAAAGTATCCTAAGTGGGCAACCGGCCCACCAAATGAAGTAAGGCCCAGTCTTGTTGAAATAATCAGTATTTCAATCAGGGTCTTTAAACTTCTAGATGTTTTCATTATCATTTCACCTTCTTTGTTAGTCTTTAATTTCTTTAAATAGCTCATAAGCTTTATCTCGTGCTTCACTGAGTACTTTATTGCCTCTATCTGTAGTGGAATAATACTTCCTGATCTTTCCCTCCACGTTTTTCTCTTCTTTTGTTAGTAGTCCGTCAGTCTCCATTGAGTGAAGAATAGGGTACAGTGTACCGGAGCTTATGCTATATCCATGTTCTCTTAATTCTTCTAACATCCACGTCCCATAAATAGGCTCTTCTTTGGCATGATGGAGTATATGGATCTGGATAAACCCTAGAAAGAGTTTCCGTAATACTTTGTCTTCCAAGTAAACACCTCCTACTATTCAAATCGAAATTCAATATCGAAAGTCGATATCAAAATTCTACACAAAGACTGTAACATAAAAAGCGTGCTGATTCAAAGGTTTGACGGCAAATTTACAAACTCTTAACAAAAGGTATTTACGAATATAAAAAGCCATATCCGCAATGGATACAGCTAACGTTCACCAATATCTCTATCATGATAAAAAAATGAATAGGTCTTGACTAAGCCAATCAAAAATAAGCCAATGGCAAAGTAGGCGGGCAGAAGATGGGTAAACGAGGTGTACCCGATAGCAAAATGAATATATATGCCCGAAATAAAGGCAGGAAGCCCCCCTATCAGAAGGGTCTGCCAAACCCACTTATTTCCTTGCTGAAAGCCCCAAAGTGAGAGAGTTAAGACTAGTAATCCCACACTTAGTAAAGCACTGCCGAATCCCGCTCGATCATGTGCAATAACGGGAATGAGGTTCTGATTGAACTCATGAAGAATCTCCGGTGGCATACAGAGGTAAAGAAGATCCGTGGGAACAAAAACAGAAGTAACCCCAAAGTAAGAAATGACAAGACCACCAAGAACAAAAGAAAATCCAAGTACGACAAATGCAAGCTGACCATACAGGGATTGCATCCATATATTATGATTTCTTCGATTTCGGGATGAGGGAGTTCCATTTATCCCCCTTGTATGAATCCAGCCATATACGTAAAAAGGTAGCAAAACGAACCAAAATAAAAGGTGAAGCCAGTCAAAATAGCCATACCCTATAAATAGGAAAATTCCCAGAAATCCTGTAATGGCAGCAATGTCTATTGATCGTTTGGCCCATAGGAGACCTCTTTTAACACCATGGAAGGAGAGCTGCATATACACTATCCCTCCAGAAATCATTGTACCTGCTAACGTCATCCGATCATGAGCCATAAATTTTACAATCCGGTCGTTGAATCCAGCAATCGATTCCCTCTTCATCCCCAAATAATGTTCATCATAGGGCAGAATCACTGAAGTTAAACTAAATAGGAAGGCTAAGAGTCCTCCTATAAAAATAAATAAACCAAAATACCAGTAAGATTTCCATCCCTTTTGAGGGGGGATCTGATCGTTCAAATCATCCAGCAATGCTTCGTTAATGCGTTTGGTCAAGCCCGGACCTGAAAAGACATATCCATCTGAAAGAAGAAGGAGGCTTGCCCCTGCATCCAGTAGAGATAGCGCCTGACCTGGTTCATGAACTCCACCTGAAGTGATGATTGAGAGAGTTGGGATTGCCTTTTTATACGTACGAATAGTTGAGAGGAGAGTCTTGAATTCATCTTCTTCCACAACGATTCCTGAAATATCTTCAACGCTCAATTTATAGAGAAGATCTAAAGTTGGATTTGAGATGAAAATCGGTTTGTTACTTTGTATTGTAGGGTGAATTTCATCACCTTCGACAATATAACCATCTGCCAATACATCTAATTGTTCCATCATAATGGTTATTTCTTGAGGTGTCCCCGACAAGCGTAAGATGAATGGCTGTCTTTTTCTAATCTTCCTTAATTTCTCTATAGTCTTCTTTAATCCAATGGATTCGGGGGGATCCGAAAACTGAATACGCTGCTCATTATGATTCGTAATGGGATGGTACGATTCTGTTGGCTGTATCGTTACCGGACCAACCTCAATAAAGCCAAATCCCAAATGGGTAAATGCAGATGTACCGGTTAGTAACGGGTCAATTTTACCGGATAGACCAACAGGATTGGCAAACTCTATCCCATTAAATTGTATTTTAAGTTGAGGGGGGCACTCTTCTCGTCCCAAAAAATTGATAATGTGAGGACCAAGGGGGAGAGAAGCGATTGTACTCATTCCTCTATGTATAAACTCTCTCGACATATGAGCAGGGAGTTTGGATAAAACGGGTTTGAATATTCTGTGATAGGACCAATCAGGCATAACACATTCCTCGCAATTTATTGTAATACCATCATTTTAACAGGGATTTTCATAGAGTGGGGGGGATTTAGAGAAGAAGTTGGTTACGTGGACATACGAATTACTATTATGATTCAAATATTGGTGAAAGCTATTGGAAGGAAATAGCGTGATATAGAAATGACTAAGATTCAGGATCTTAATCATGATTGTTTATGTGAAAAAACAGACTCGTGAACATATTTTAGTTCTTTCTTCCCGAATTCTGTTACATCAGTTATATCTTCTAGATTCCGTCGATATACTTTACAGGTTTATTTCAATGGAAAAGGAGAGAGTGTATGATTAAAAAGATTTGTATGAGCGTTTTTGCACTATTTTTATTGCTGCCGTCCTGGAGCCAGGCAGGTTCATTCGGGGGTGATGATCCTTCTGGAGTTCCCGGACAGTGGTATGTAGGTACAACTCCCTCGTATGTGGACCCTTCCAAGCATCCAATCCTCTTTGTTCACGGATTAAATAGCTCTTCTAACACATGGTGGAATGGAAATAATATGTATGACACAGCCTTTCAAAATGGTTATGAAACCGCTTTTATCGATCTGTATCCAACAAAGAATATGTGGGATAACGGTGCCCTCCTGGCCCAGAAAATACGCAACATATACGATTATTACGGTGAAAAGGTAGTAGTTGTGGCCCACAGTAAAGGGGGCATCGATACGCAATCAGCACTTGTACACTATGGCGCCTATCCGTATGTCTCAAGGGTGATCACCCTTTCCACGCCACATTATGGTTCTCAACTGGCAGATCTTGCTTATAGCAGTTGGGCAGGATGGTTGACAGGTATTCTGGGAAGTAAGAATGACGCCACCTATTCACTGCAAACAGGATATATGAGTTATTTTCGCTCTGAAACGGATCATCATCCTAATGTAAATAGAAATCCGATCTATACGTTTGGCGGGACAAAATGGGGAAGCTTCGGAAGCTCTCTTTATTGGGGTGGATTGTATCTTAGTGCTTATGGAAGCAACGATGGTGCCGTTACAGTAAATAGTTCGAGACTTCCCTATGGCACAGAATTGAGAGTTGGGGGCTGGGATCACTTCACTATCAAAGAAGGTTCCTCTACCTTTAATTTGTTCAAAGATTATTTGAATGAAGCGACCAAAACGTCAGGCTTTAACGCTCAAAGTGTTGTGGAGAGAAAAGGTGCAGAAAGCGCTGCCTCTTATATTAGGGGAGGCGAATATAGTGGAAAGAAACTAGAAAAGGTCTTAGTTGAACAGGGGGCTAAGTCCGTAACATTTGATTGGATAAGCAATAGCTCTTCATCACAATTAATCCTTAAAGATCCTGGTCAAAAAGCAAATTCAATCTTCAAGGTAAAAAAGGATGAAAGTGAATACTTTAACGGTGCGTATCATCATACTGTTACTGTTAAAGATCCGGCACCAGGGGAATGGACGGTTGACGCATCGTCGTCTTCAGCAGAAAAATATCTCTTACATGTGTCTTTTGAAAGCGTGATGAATGATGCTTTGAGTATCCATTTAGCACAGGATGAAATCAGCTTGAAAGCCAAGGAAAGTAAGCTAAACCTTAGACCAGTCATGACTATTGAATATTATAAGGATGGTAAGTTGAAGAAGAGTAAGGTGAAAACAAAGAACGACTCATTAAAACTTCCGAAACTTGGAGAAGGAGTTTATAATGTGACCATTGATGTAAAAGGAAGCGGTGACAAAAATACGTTCCAAAGAACCTTCATTAAAACCATTTACGTTGATGCTTCAGGGGCCGTTTATGGACAGTAGGATAGGTTGAAATACTTTAGGTGAGAAGCTGATGTTCCATTAGCTTCTTTTTTAATGGAAAAGCGGGACTGAACAAATAGTCTCCCTCCATTAGTTTGACAAAAGTCAACAATTTCAGAAAAGTAATAGGAACTTTTATCCACACGCAGTTCCGTATTTCAGTTCTAATGTTTCATTTTTGCAAATGGAAAAGGGTTTCAATCCATTAATCTCTAAATAAATTAGGGAGTCGAAATAAAAGGAGGAATACATAATGAAAAAGAAATTAATGGTTGGTGCACTTTCGGGTGTGTTAGTAGCATCAGGAATCGCTTTCTCTGCACCGGGCGCATCTGCACTTGCAAATGGTCCAGGATATAATGGGAACGAGACGATCAAAAACGAGCGACTTCATAATTATGAAGAAATGGTGAGCATGCTTCAACAATTAGATCAGAGATCAAATGCTCTATCATTAGAAGTGTATGGTCAATCCGTCAAAGGACGAGATCTTTATCTTGCGAAATTTGGAACCAATGATAACAACCCTACAATCCTTTACTTAACTCAGCAGCATGGGAACGAAACATTGACGACTGAAGGTGCCCTTCAGTTCATCAAGCATCTTACTTCGAACTCAAAAGAAGTAAAAGAAATGCTTGAGAACGTAAATATATTGGTTGCTCCGCGATTAAATGTGGATGGAGCAGAAGGGGACGTTAATTTCTCCTTGGAGGATTATGTATCGGGAACTCACACCCGCTACAATGCGAACGAAGTCGATTTAAATCGTGATCATGTGGACCGGAAACAACCGGAAACACAAGCTCTTCATAAAAACGTTCTTCAAAAATACAAGCCTGATTATATGATCGATCTTCATCATCAAGGAGCCGAAACAACGCTTGGAGATACAGATGAACTCGTATCAGGATCTATCCTTTATCCTACAAATGATGAAGTGGATCCTGAAGTAGTGGAGAAATCAAAACAGCTTGGTACAGTCCTTTATAACACGGTGGAAAGCCGTGGATTCGGTACGTTATCAAAATACATCGGTGGCACAGCACCGACGATTAGCCGCAACGGACTGGCGGTAGAATATGGGATTGCAACCCTTCTTTTTGAAATGAGGGGAATGGCTGATCATTACCGCGATGATTATGTTCTGGGTCAAAAGAGTAATGGTTACCTTATCAAGCAAGCTGTTATTAGTTTAGAAGCTACGGCAAAAGCCATTGCTGACGGGTCAATTGAAAATGCGGATACTTCTTTCTGGGATACGCTTCCTGAAAGCTCATATAATCGTAGTGAAAGTGAATAAAAATATAAGTAAATAGAAAAAGACTTCCTATTAGGAAGTCTTTTTCTATTTCACGATCATCACGGGACATTTAGCCCTTTTAGCGACTTTATGGCTTACACTTCCCAAGACCATTTCTTGAAATACATTTAATCCACGGCTTCCAATCACTACTGCATCGAAGTTGTTTTTGTTCGCATGCTCAACAATGGCTGGACCTGGTTCTCCGTGTAAAAAGATAATCTCATAGTCGATGCCTTCACGTTTGGCTTTTTGTTCTATCAATTGCAGTTTCTGCTTCCGTTTGTCTGTTGCATCCAGTCCCCAATGGTTAAGAACATCTTCCTTTGATTGCTTCCCGTCTACTACATAAACAATAGCTATTTTAGAGCCTTCATGGCATCTTGCGAGAGCGATCGCTTTTTCTCCTGCTCTTAAAGAGTGTTCAGACCCGTCTGTTGCGAGAAGAATGTGTTTGAACATTGCATTTCCTCCATCCGATGAAAGCGTTTCGTATTAAGTTCTATATTTTTATTCAATTTCCTTTATAGATATCTAAGATATATTTTACACGTATTTGAACTGGATCAGATTATGGATGAAATCCAGAGTAATAGGAAGATAAAACTGTATGATTGCGCTTTCATTATCATTTCACAAATCAAATGATCCATTATATAATGTCCTTTGTGTTAAACGGCCCCGACTTTCATGAGAGTTGAAAGTCATAGATAATTAGGAAGAGGTGCATTATGAGTTTAAGTAAAAAAATTAAATATGAATGGTTTGGAAATGTTAGAGGAGATGTACTGTCCGGTATCGTCGTTGCGATGGCATTGATCCCGGAAGCGATTGCCTTCTCAATTATTGCAGGAGTAGACCCGATGATAGGATTGTACGCTTCCTTCTGTATCGCAGTAGTCATTGCATTTGTGGGTGGACGTCCAGGAATGATTTCAGCTGCAACGGGTGCTACAGCCTTGCTTATGACGACTCTGGTAGCTGATCATGGTCTCCAGTATTTACTTGCTGCTACGATCCTGACGGGTGTGATTCAAATTGTCATGGGTGTCCTGAAGCTAGGGCGTTTAATGAAATTTGTACCACGCTCCGTTATGATAGGATTCGTCAACGCTTTGGCAATCCTTATTTTCTCGGCACAATTACCTCATTTTGTTGGTGAATCATGGATCATGTATGCAATGGTTGCAGCAGCACTTGGAGTCATTTACATCCTTCCACGTTTCACAAAAGCTGTGCCTTCAGCATTGGTGGCCATTATCGCGGTTACGATTTTTGCTGTTGTAACAGGAAGTGGGGTTCGTACCGTGGGAGACATGGGTGAACTAACTCAAACATTGCCCATATTCTTGATTCCTGACATCCCATTTACATTTGAAACTCTGCAAATCATCTTTCCTTATTCTTTATCGATCGCGATTGTTGGATTGGTCGAGTCACTCTTAACTGCGTCTATTGTAGATGACATGACTGATACAACGAGTAATAAAAATAAGGAGGCAAGAGGGCAAGGTATTGCCAACATTGTGTCAGGTTTCTTTGGTGGTATGGCAGGCTGTGCGATGATCGGACAATCCGTCATCAATGTAAAATCAGGCGGGCGAGGGAGATTGTCTGCTTTTGTTGCGGGAGTTTTCTTAATGATCCTTATTATCGTCCTGAATGATTTCTTAGTTCAAATTCCAATGGCTGCCCTTGTTGGGGTAATGTTTATGGTGTCATTTGGGACATTTGACTGGTCTTCTTTAAAGAATATTCATAAAACACCAATAACCGATACGGTTGTAATGTTAGCGACCGTAATAACTGTCCTATTGACACATGATTTATCAAAAGGAGTTCTAGTGGGAATTATCTTGAGTGCCATCTTCTTTGCATCAAAAATTTCAAAAGTGAAGATTACGAGCATGATATCCGATGATAAGCATAAAAAAGTCTATCGTGTTTCAGGACAATTGTTCTTTGCTTCTGTAACAGAATTTGTTGAAAGCTTCAACTTCAATGAAGATGTAAAAGAAGTAACTCTAGATTTAACTCATGCACACTTATGGGATGACTCAGCGGTAGGGGCAATTGATAAAATCGTCATTAAATATCATCAAAATGGTGTAAGGGCAAATGTAACAGGTTTAAATGCTGAAAGTAATAGGCTAATAGAAAAACTGGCTGTGCATAACAAGCCGGGTGGACTAGGTAAAGTGGTTAATCATTAGTGGGATATTTAGAAAAACTCTTGGTCATTTTGATTAAGAGTTTTTCTACTTTACTAAACTTTCACTTGAAATAAGCATATAAGCATTTTATTATATAAGAAACAACTTATATATGAACCTTTTAAATGGTTCTTATTGTCCTTAATATAAGTAAATAATAATATGCTAATAATATTGGCACTTGAGGAGGTGTTTACATGCTTACATCAATGCTAGAAATAGAAAGGGCGGCAACAATGTTAAAGCTTCTAGGGGATAAAACCCGTCTTACTATGGTGAAACTATTAGAGTCCAATGACTGCTGCGTGTGTGAATTTGTCGAGATATTCAAAATGAGTCAGCCTGCCATCTCACAGCATGTTCGTAAATTGAAAGATGCAGGACTTGTGAAGGAATTAAGAAGGGGTCAATGGGTCTTTTACTCTCTTAACAAAGAAAGTGAAGCGTATCCGTTTGTTCAAAGCTTGTTAGAACACTTGCCTAAACAGGATGATCGATTAACAACTTTAGAAAAGCAAGGATTACGCATTTCTTGTCATTAGGAGGAGGGTTTCCCATGTTTTCAGTATTTTTAGCTACCATGATTTTTATCGCCACATTGATACTTGTGATTTGGCAGCCAAAAGGATTGTCCATTGGCTGGTCTGCCTGTGGAGGAGCGGTTCTAGCCTTAATTGTAGGGGTTGTCGACTTCCAGGATGTTATGGCTGTGACAGGAATAGTATGGAATGCTACTTTAGCATTCATTGCTATTATCATTATCTCTTTAATTTTAGATGAAATTGGATTCTTTGAATGGTCTGCTTTACATATGGCGAGGGCAGCAAAAGGGAATGGCGTCAAAATGTTTGTGTACGTTTCCCTATTAGGAGCGGTTGTCGCAGCATTTTTTGCGAATGATGGAGCTGCGTTGATATTGACTCCGATTGTTTTGGCAATGGTGAGAAACTTGAATTTTGAAGAAAAAATGGTGTTTCCATTTATCATGGCAAGTGGATTCATTGCCGACACGACTTCATTGCCGCTTGTCGTCAGCAACCTTGTGAACATCGTGTCGGCCGATTTCTTTGATATCGGGTTTGTGGAATATGCATCAAGAATGATCATTCCAAACTTCTTCTCATTGATTGCAAGCATCCTGGTGCTGTATCTGTTCTTTAGAAAAAGCATTCCAAAAAATTATGATTCCAGCCAGCTAAAAAAACCGGTTGAAGCGATTAAAGATCAGCGTATGTTTAAGCTATCCTGGATTGTGCTTGGTATCTTGCTTGTTGGTTACTTTATCAGTGAATCACTGCACATTCCAGTATCGATCATCGCAGGTATTGTGTCGTTTTTCTTCTTACTAATGGCTAGGAGAAGCTCAGCCGTCAACACGAAAGATGTCATTAAAGGTGCTCCATGGGCGATTGTATTCTTCTCGATTGGAATGTACGTGGTAGTGTATGGTTTGCGCAATGTAGGACTGACGAATGTGTTAACGGACGTTATCCAAGTTGCAGCTGATCAAGGACTTTTCGTCGCTACGATTTCCATGGGCTTCATTGCAGCGATACTGTCATCGGTCATGAACAATATGCCGACCGTTATGATCGATGCGATTGCGATTATGGATACAGACACTACAGGAGTTATTCGTGAGTCCCTTATTTATTCCAATGTCATCGGTTCTGATCTTGGTCCGAAAATTACCCCGATCGGTTCACTGGCAACCCTCTTATGGTTACACGTTTTATCATTAAAAGGCGTAAAAATCTCATGGGGGCAATATTTTAAAACAGGAATTATTTTAACCGTACCAACATTACTCATTACCCTTATTGGTTTATATATCTGGTTAATGATCATATCTTAAAACTTACAACAAAAGGAGCTCGATTATTATGTCTAAAAAAACACTATACTTCTTATGTACAGGTAACTCATGCCGCAGCCAAATGGCAGAAGGTTGGGCAAAGCATCATTTAGGAGAAGAGTGGGATGTGAAAAGTGCAGGTATTGAAGCGCACGGATTAAATCCTAATGCAGTAAAAGCAATGAAAGAAGCGGGAATTGATATTTCAAACCAAACTTCTGACATTATCGATCCTGAAATTTTGAACAATGCGGATTTAGTCGTCACTCTTTGTGGTGATGCAGCTGATAAATGTCCAATGACCCCTCCTCATGTCAAGCGTGAGCACTGGGGCATTGATGACCCGGCAAAAGCGGAAGGAACGGATGAAGAGAAATGGGCATTCTTCCAACGCGTTCGTGATGAAATCAGCGATCGCATCAAAACATTCGCTGAGACTGGGAAGTGAACAGAAATAGAGGGACTGACCTCATGGCATTCTTTAATGACCTGCCCAATAGGAAATAGCGGCTGTTGTTAAGGTCTTCCTAAATAGAATAAGCCTGTTCTGGGTGCTTTTTGTACTTAGTAACAGGCTTTTTTTGATGATGAATGAACAATTTCCAACGAAGAAAACCAGCAAAGGACAAAATCCCTGCTGGTCTGGCAAACTCTTTAGTTAATTCCTACTGCATCAAATGATAGCTTCACAGCATTTACTTCTGCAGACGTGCTTCCATATAAATCGGTTGCAGACTGGACAGCTGCAGCTCTTGCCTGGCTGAAGGTTGAGGAAGCTGTCAGGTACACTGTATTCATACGGTAATAAATATCCCCAAGCTTTTCACGGCCAATTCCGGGAACGATTATTCCATAATGATTACCACCTTCACTTAATAGGTAAGCCTGCTTGTTGATAATTCCACTGTTTGTATGAACACCTCCATTATCCCCTGTACCGGTATAACGTTTAGAGTAGTGGTCAGGGTCACCATATTTAGCAGGGTTGCTCATGGAGCGGAGGGCATCACCGGATGTGCCAGGTGTATAAATATCTTCCCCAATCTCGAAATCCGGATTCGATCCATTCTCGTATTCTACCAATGTTCCAAAAATATCTGAAATCGCTTCGTTTAAGGCTCCCGATTCGTTCTGATACACAAGGTCAGAAGTAAAGTCTGTCACCGCATGAGTTAATTCATGGGCCACAACGTCGATGCCTCCTGAAAGTGGGGCAAATGTTGTGCCATCCCCGTCACCATACACCATTTGAGATCCGTTCCAGAAGGCGTTATTGTAGCCGCTGCTGTAGTGAACTGAAGAGACCAGGCGTGCGCCTTGATTATCATAGGAATTACGATTGTAGTTATCCTTATAGAAGTCATACGTGACACCTGCGAAATAATGAGCATCAACAGCAGGAGCATCATATGAAGCATTTAGTATATTATCGCTATCTGACCACAAAGTGCCCGGTAAGAAGAATTGAGGGAAGAAGGTACGGTTGTTCATGTTGTATGTATACACACCATTGCCCCGGGTATTATCCTGCAAATAGTACTTGCCACTTGAAAGGGTTGTGTTCAACGGTTTTGTGTCACCTATTACGCCCTTGCCGGTTCCTACTTGATTTGTTCCGCTTACTTCATGCATGTCATTGTATTTATTTAATATCTTTCCAGATTTCGCATCAATAAAATAGTTCCAGTTACCAGGAGACGGTTCTAAATAATTCAGGTTTACGAAATATGCAAAGGAAGCAGAATCACCATCTGTGTAGACGACCAGTTCCGGTTTAGCCTCTTTCTCTAATTTTGGATCGATTCCAAGATCTTTCTTAGCGATCGTTAAGGCTTTTTTCGCGTTCACTTTCCTATTTGATGAGGTGATCTTTTGATCCAGGTCAGCTACGACAGTACCGGAAAAAGCTTGAAGTGTACCATCTTCCTTTACGACTGCTGACTGTGTGGACCCCCAAACAGGTACCCCATGGTAAGTTTGCTGAATGCGAACGACTCTATTTCCAAGTTCATCATTTTCAACAGTCAACACCTTGAACTGCTCGTCCGATTTCTCATCAGAAAGCTTGAATTTTGCCTTGTTCTTCTCTAAAAAGGAAAGAACGATGGTCTCTGCCTTTTTTCCGGATGGAGCAGATAATAGTCCCGAAACAAATTCCGGTGTTCCTTCTTTTTTATTCATTTGAAAGAGAGCATTTTCCGATGGTGCAGCTAAACTCCCAGTTGCCATCATTCCAGACAGTAGACCGACGGATAACCCCATGCTAATGATTTTATTCTTTCTCAAACCGATTCCTCCTCTTTTTTTCTAAAAATTCTGTCAAAAATAGAGTATCATAGGTAAGAAGAAGACGGTATTGAGAAAATGCAGGACTTTTTGAGGGTGTAGAGTAGACAACTAATGGTCCTATTCAGGAAAATTTTCATAAAAACGAAACTTTTTATAAGATAAAATACTTTTATTTAAATTTGGGGCATATTTCATATAGTCGGTCGGGTTATAAAAGGTGAGGGGTTTAGTCCAGGCCATCCAGGAGATTATCAATCTTGTTAACTTTCAAGTCTCATAGCATTTGACTTCTTTAATTTTGTTGGGGAAGTAGATTCAATAATTGTAAAACACCCCTAAACCTATTGGTTGAGGGGTGCTTTACTACTTATTAGTATCTTACAGCATCATAAGAGTTAATTCTTCCGTGCTGGAAGTAAGAACCTGTACCGCTGATCGGATCAGCCGTTTGTTCGATCGCTTGACGGATCTGAACATTGTTTCGTCCTTGCCCTGCAAGTAATCCTGCTAAACCTGCAACGTGAGGGGAAGCCATCGATGTACCTGACATGTATGAGTAGCCATTGTTAGGTACGGTAGAAGCAATGTCAACTCCAGGTGCGGTTACATCCACCCATGTTCCATAGTTTGAGAAAGAAGCTTTACGGTCTCTGGAATCAACTGCTCCTACAGCAATTGCGTTAGGATAAGAAGCTGGCTCAAACGTTGTTGATACTCCGTCATTTCCAGCAGCGGCAATGACGACGGATCCTTTGTTCCAAGCATAATCAACTGCACTTTTTAACGTTGTAGTATTACAGTCACAACCCAGGGAAAGGTTCAGAACTTCTGCGCCTTGATCTGCAGCGTAGCGAATACCTGCCGCGATATCATCAAGCGATCCACTTCCGTTAGCGTCTAATACACGAACGGCAAGTATCTTTGTATTAGGGGCCATACCGGCAACCCCGGTTCCGTTGTTCGTTTCAGCAGCAGCCGTACCAGCTACATGTGTACCATGTCCGTTTAAATCCATTGGATAATAATCATTGTCGACGAAATCATAACCACGAATCGTCTTACCATCTAAATCAGGGTGATTGTAATCTACACCTGTATCAAGAACGGCGATTTCCTGTCCGCTGCTCCCGCGTGCAAGATCCCATGCACTAGGTGTATACGTGTTTTGGGGTCCGTATTGATAGCCTTGGTAGTAATAATCATTTGGGGTCCAGGTAGCCGAGAAGGTATAGTTCGGTTCTGCGTATTCTACATTTGGGTTTTTGCTTAATGCTTTTACAGTTGCTTCAACATTTCCTACTTTTAATACCTCAAATGGCTTTTTCGAAGTATCTTTTTCCTTTACTGCAGATGCATTCACTTTTTTAAGGGTATTTCCTTTTTCAGACTTGGTCACACCATCTTTGAATTTAACAATAACTTCACCTTTTACATAACTGCCTTTTTCAAGGCTTTTATTGACAGATGTCTTCTGAGGAGCTTTCTCGAGAGGGTTTTGATCTTGTGCAAAGGCACTTCCTCCGAAGCTAGGGACTAGAGCAAGTGATGCAGCTAAAGATAAAGCAGCAATTTTTTTAAACTTCATAATAGCATTCCTCCGTTTTTCTTTTTTGAATGAATGTGGTTCAACGACAAATGAATTGAGTGTCAAAACGCCTGCTTGCGAAAATACCCCCTTTTATGAAATTTCACAAGAATTGTTAAGAATGTGTGAAAGAAAACTATGTATATGATTCTTGCTAACTAGGATTCTAGCAAACCCTTCAAAAAAAAAGAATAGGGCGAAAATTCAGTATTTGTAAATATAAGGAAAGTGAATCAAAGCAAATACAAAAAACACCTGGAATCAAGAAAACTTTCCTCAATACTCCCTTAAAAACAAAAATGCCCATAGGAAAACAGTCACGTATTTTCCCAACATCAATTTTAAAATTATTGAGGAACGGACCTGTTTTTTAATGAAAATAGATGGAGGAGGATAGTCATCAAGAAGGAGGGGGCGGAGGGCAACATCATTAATATGAAAAGGACTTCGGTGAATGAAGTCCTTTCTTTCATGCATGATCATTTTTAATGAGCTTCTACTGCTTTATTTAATGATTGATAGATTTTCATATTTGAAATATTTATACCCATCTGGACAAATTCGATACTCATTTCTGGGCGCATTCCCGATAAAATCGGCTCGATTCCAAGTAATTTAAGACTATCAATCAACTTCATGATACCTTGTTGAAACAAAGGATTCACTTCATACACACCGGATAAATCGATGATAAGTTTATGAATGGAAAGCTTTTTGCACTCCAGAAGGACATGCTCTGCCATCATTTCTCCACGTACTTCATCCACTTGACCAATGAGAGGCAATACTGCCAAGTCGGAGAAGATGGGAACGACTGGAGTGGATAGGGACAAATACTTCTCTTCGGATATTTTCAGCTGCTCTTCCGCATACTCACTATAAGCTTCACAGAAAGCAGAAATCATTGTGGTGAATGTGTGATCGATATCATTCGTGATTTGAAGTAAGGTTTCTTTAGATATTGCTGCTTCATTGTTCAAAACGATATCTTCTAAAATAACCTTTTTATATAATGAAGATTTACTTATGGACATCTGCAAAGGCACCCCTTGTCCTGAAGCAAGTCTTCCAACTTCTTTTCCCCACTGACTTGATTTATCTAAGTTATTTTCTCCCCTTAACAAGCCTTCACCTATAAGTTCGATAAGCTGCTCAAAATAAGGAAGGCTTTCAGTTCTTCTTGCTTCTATGTAATGTGTTGGATAAGAAGCCATAAGATCTGAGAAAATGGTATTGGCGACTTCCTGTTTTCTCTCAATCAATTGATTACCAATTGATGTAGTAATTGTGTGGTGAGTCATTTTTCTCCTCCAGGTGTATGATTTTCCTTTATTATAAAGTATTATTAATTTTTAGTATAGGCTGGAAAGACTAGAGTAATAGTATACCAGGTATATTGACAATAAGATGTCATCACCTTATAATTTCATTAATTTAAAAATTTTCCAATTAGACGATGAAGAGAGAATCATAATGAAGAAATTGATGAACAGAGAGCTCTATTAGCTGAAAAAGGGCCATCATGATCATTATGGTAAAAGACTTGGAGTTATGTATGAAGCTATTTTACTCAGTGAATACATCGGGATCTCCCGTTATAGAGATAGGATATACGTATATCCGAAAAGGTTGGTATGGTGACATGTCAACGAACTGAGGTGGTACCGCGAAAGATATACTCTCGTCCTCAAGAATTATTTCTTGAGAATGAGAGTTTTTTATTTTGATAAAAGGAGTGTTTTATATGAACCCTGTATTACTTGAAGTTCAACCAGTGTTAGAAACGGAAAGATTAGAACTACGAATGCCTCAGCCAGGTGACGGCAGAGCAGTGAATGCAGCCATCAAGGCTTCTCTATCTGAGTTGAAACCTTGGTTAGGATTTGCACAAAATGAGCCTTCAGTGGAAGATACGGAAACAAACACCCGTGAAGCTCACGCGAAATTTTTAACAAGGGAAAGTCTGAGGTATCTCATCTTCCGAAAAGATACAAAGGAATTTGTCGGTTCAACAGGCTTTCATAACATCGATTGGAGTGTACCTAAATTCGAAATCGGTTATTGGATTGATACAAGATTGAGTGGGCATGGTTACATGGTGGAAGCGGTTGGGAAATTGACCGATTTTGCTTTAACCGAATTAAAGGGAAAGAGAGTAGAGATCAGATGTGAATCCACAAATGCGAGGAGCAGGGCGGTTCCTGAAAGGCTTGGTTATATGCTGGAAGGGATTCTGCGAAATGAGGATCTTTCGGTAGATGGGGAACGGTTAACGGATACGTGTGTGTATGGGAAAATATAAATAGATGAAGCATGGTCTTCATTAAGACCATGCTTCATCTATTGTAACCGTCTTTTTATCAACTACTTATATTTAAGCAGCTTCGGATTCTTTAGAATGAACTTTTTTCATGAATTCGTTTACATCTCCAGGTACTCTGCGATCGATCTTTGAAACGATATACACAGAAAGGAATCCAACCGGCACCGTTATTAATCCGGGTACATTAAACTGTAGAAATTCAGGTAGGGTAGTTTTAAAGAAAATCATGTACATAGAAGCAATTAGACCTATAACAAGACCGGCAATTGCACCTTTCTCTGTCATACCCCTCCACCATATACCCAGGATGAAGATTGGTGTAAACGTACTCGCTGCAACAGTAAATGCCAATGCCACCAGATGGCCGATGGAAGCTTCTTTTACCATTAGACCAAGAGCACCGTATAGAATACCAAGAATGATAATCGAAACCTTCCCGGCTAAAACACGTTCTTTCTCTGTAATGTTTTTTCGGAAGAATGTTGCATATAAATCATGCGCCAATGCACCGGAGCTTGCAATGAATAAACCAGAAAGGTTTGAAAAGACGGCAGCAAATGCCCCTGCAATAACAAGACCAAGCAGCCACTCCCCACCAAGGGCCTGGGCAGTAGAAGGAACAACCATATTGTTTCCTCCGGCTAAAAGGTCTTTCATAACACCTGGATCTGTGTCTCCGCTTAGAAAAATCGAGCGCCCGACCACTCCGAGATATACGGCAAAGAAAAAGAATACACTTGCAATACCTATTGCCATAAGAGCGGACTTACGAGCTGCTTTAGCACTAGGGTTTGTGTAGAAACGAAGCAAAATATGCGGAAGTCCAATCGTACCGAGTGAAAGTCCGATGGTCATTGATATGGTTTGCCAGAATGATGGAAAGTAATTACCGGTACCTGTCCAAGCAGCACCATCAAAAGGTATATCCTTTCCATCAGTAGTAAAACCAGCAGTTCCTGAAATAACCCCTTTAAATTCATTAATCGAAGCCAGGATTTCCTGGTAATGGAGTCCACCATAGATAGCAGCACCAACCATAAGAAGAAAGGCACCAAGACGAATCCATAGTTCGAGAGCCTGGTTAAGTGTAGTACCCTTCATACCACCGATTCCAACGTAAAAAATCATGACAGAACAAGTGAAAATGATACCAAATTCATAGCTTGTCCCAAAGAACATACTTAAAATTTGCGCAGCACCAAGTAACTGTGGGGCTGCATAGAAGCCTGAAATGGCTAAAACCACAGCAACAGCTGCGAGGCGTGCACGTTTGCTGTGAAAACGATACGCTAAAAAGTCTGCCACTGTATAGGCGCCGAATCGACGAAGTGGACCTGCTACGAAAATAGCCAAAAGAGTCAAACCGATAGAAAAGCAAAATGCATAATAAGCTCCATCATACCCAAGCTGATAGGTTAAACCGGCAATACCAAGAAATGTGGCTGCGCTTAAATAGTCTCCACCTATAGCTGAACCGTTAGTAAACCAGCCAAAGCTTCTACCACCAACAAAATAATCAGAAGCGGTAGCATTTCTTTTTGATAAATAGGTGATATAAACAATCGTCCCCATTAAGAGGAGCGTTAATAGGAATTTTGGTTCTAGTAAAACACCCATCAATTGATTCTCCTTTCCTCAGAAGATGTGCTGGAGTGAGTGGGAATGTGGCGATGATTCTTTAAACGTTTCTCATAAAGAGTAGTATGTACATAGGCAATGATGAAAGCCATCGCCATGGCCACGATACTTGTGAAAAACCAGCTATACGTCATACCACCCCACATACGTGAGAACATAAAACCATCTGCATACCAATTCAATATCGGGATTGATAAGATAAAAACATAATAAAATAGCGTAAGTTTAATTCCAGTACTGAATTCACCCTTCATGATTTTTCTTGTTTCCGGATCGAGTGGTTCAAGTTCGCTGACATCTATAGTGTCTGCAGCAACATAGTCATATTCTGAATACTCTCCAGCCATTAAAGACCCCTCCTTAAGGTTTGTGCTTTTGCTGATTATTGATAACTGATTACTGTCCTCCTTTACCAATAAGATAGTATAAAATTGATTTTACGATATAAGAAGAATATATACCTTACAATAAATTATCAGAAATATACAAATATTTAATATAATCTAATTTTTATTCTATAATTGAAACTAGAATAAGACATCATTATGTATCATAGAAAGGCAGGATATAAGCCAAAGTGTATTCAATGAAGCTAGTCGTAAAAGATCAAATGGAATATGAAAAGCTGGAAGACTGGATTACCGAAGAATTTATGGGAAGCATTGCACTGGTGGAGGAGGAAGTGAAACCGTCTCATATACATATAGCAATTTTTGAAGTAAGCACATGGCTTGATTGGGTAAAAATACATCGATTTCAAAAACGTCATAAAGAATGTAAAATCATTCCTTTACTGGAACCATCATTATTATATACTTCACCCCTTGCAATGGAGTTAAAATTAAGCAGTTTACTAGTCAAGGCTGTAAAAAAACATAAATTCATTCGAATGTTAAAGCAAGTTATAGGGGGTATTTCAAGTGAGGGTCATATATTGACTAGTGATAATGTCATGGGTCATCATCCGGAACCAAAGAAAGGGAACCACACGTTTCCTTTTCAAGAAGCATTTTTACGAAGATTACTTTCTGGGGAAATAAATTCTGAGGAGGAATTGATTCAATCCCGACCTCTCTTTCCAATGGATGGGCTGCCAAATGTGGTGTGTTTTATTCAGGGGTTCACTAGATGCACATCCTGGAAAGAAGAGCATGAGTGGCAAGCATCTATGGTTATTCAAGGTCATTTAAGAAAGCGCTTTCAGGAAGAAGGGGTTTCTTTTCTATCATATCGTAAACACTTACTAATGCTCATTCGGATTCCTTCAAAGTACGGATCCTTAAAACACTGGAAACAAGGGGAAGCCAGAATACTTGATGCGATTGGGGAATTAGAAAGGGAGTATGGGATCCATCTTTATATTGGTGTAGGATCCATCTATCGAGAACCACTTCTCCTTCATCATTCATACAGGGAAGCATATAAAGCACGGCGTACGTCACCATATGAGAGACTAACCCTTCGTTATTATGAAGAAATCACAAAGGACCAGCAGATTCAAAAATGTACGGACTATATAGCTCATTGTTGTACAGATAATCTTTCAATAAAACAAGTAGCTGAACAGATTAATTTTAGTGTACCGTATTTCAGCAGGATTTTTAAACAAGAAACAGGACGGAATTTTGTTGAATATGTCACCTTTGTTCGTCTTCAGCGTGCTGTGTGGCTTTTGCGTCATACCAACCATACAATTGAGTATATTGCTGAAGAGCTTGGTTTCAATACACCTAATTATTTTAGTGGTACGTTTAAAAAATATGTAGGGCTTTCTCCAAGAGAATACAGAGGGACGGAAGAAATTATTTTTATTTAATACGGCAGGGTAGGAATCGATCCATTCATATAAAGCTTTGAATATGGGTGAGGCAATTTAGTCTTACCCTAGGTTGTGTGTGAAGATAATAGAAGGGCGATTTCAATGAGGAGTATCGCCCTCGGAAAGATTGGCTCCTTAAGACTTAACCCAATCTCTCCTTAATAAACTATACGTTACAAGATCCTCATAATGATCATATAGCCATTGTCCATCTCTAGAGATTCCTTCTTTCGTAAATCCTAATCGTTTCGGGATGTCGATGCTTTTCTTATTGTTGATGGCACATTGGATTTCTACCTTGTTGAGGCCCATTTCAATAAATAGATAGTTTAATAGAGAGGACACGGCTCGGGTAATGATCCCTTTTCCTTGTGCTTCTTCCGAAAGAAGGTAACCAATACTGGTGCTCTTGCTTTTCCAATCAATATAATGCAGCCCGATCATGCCGACTAATTCCCCTCGATAACGTATCCCGGCATCGAATCCGTTATTATCCGCGTAATTCCGAATCCAAAGGGGGATGATCGGTTCTAAATCCTGAGGAGACCGGCGTTTATCAACCCATAGAAGCCACTTGCGAAGATGATCCCGGTTTGAATCAATCAGTTCGTATAACTCCTCTTTGTGATGCTGTTGAAATAGCTCGATCGAGATTTCTTGATCTACTGTGAATGAAAACATGGGAACAACTCCTTTAAGATATTTAGAAGATTATACCATATGTTGTGTTTTTAGGGAGGAGTCAAAGTAAGGCTGTTTATCATAATGTGATTCAACCGCATTTGTTTTATAATAGAATAAAATGAAGGAGACCTTAAAGGAGGTGGTGACATGGTAATGAGAACAATCTTGCCAGAGTCCCAAGCGTCTCATGCAAAGCCTATTATTAGAAAGGCGATACTTTGCATGGGGTGGACGCTGACTGATCGCCCTTAAAGTACATTTCTAGTAAGTCGGCTTTGCACCTTATTTACTTTATTTATCAGAAAATAAGGGGCTGACTGAAATGAAATATGTAAAAGCGGAGAGTGTTTTACCACAATCCCTTCTTGTTGAAATCCAGAAATATGTACAGGGGGAAACCCTTTATATACCTAAACCTAAGGTGAAATACCGAAAATGGGGCAGCCGTTCTGGTAGTAGAAAAGCAATTGATGAACGAAATGTTAAGATCCAAGAGGATTTTTTGAATGGAAAGACGATTCAAGAATTAGCCGCTCATCATTATCTTTCACCAGAAACAATTAAGAAAATCGTGTACAAAAAGCGCTGATGTTTATGTCAGTGCTTTTTTATGTATTGTTTGATTCTGAACCAAACTCAACATATCTTTCTGCCATGAATCGTTATATATTATTAATGAGGTTGCACGGAATGCCCGTGCTCCTTGACTCATCTTGAACATACCATTTAAGATGATGAGACAAATGTTTCTAGGAGCGATTAATATGGAACCATTTATTCGAAATGATCAATATAATTTCATTGCGTATCAGACTCAGGTGCTGATCAATGGATATTCAACAGTGAATGATCTAGGTGTACTTCAAGCGTTGAAAGGACTTGTGAAAGATAAGGTGACAAATTTGTTTGATGGGTTGTCTCAAGCTCAACAGGACATACTTGATCCAATCGGGGATATCAGTGATACTGACCACGCGGAGGATTTATTAATTGGATTAAAGCCTTATGTCATTCCATTTCCATCTGTTTCTGATGCCTCATTGAAAAAGTTATTCCCGAAAGTGAAAAAGCTAAAGACACCTGATTGGGCAAATATCGATTTCAGGGATCTCTCCTATTTAGGCTGGAATGATTACGGACAGGAGCGAAAATATATCGTTGCTGAGTATGAAGGTAAATTAAAAGGATTCAAAGGTACCTTCAAAAGCAGCAGCAAAAAAGGAATTTGTACGATTTGCAATAGCTTCGGAAGCATCGGGTTTTATATGTCTGAATCGAAAACGTCATCTCAAGGAACCTTTGTGAAGAAAGGAAATTACATCTGCCAGGATAGTGATGAGTGTAATGAAAAGCTCAAAGACAAAGAGAAATTGGATGATTTCATTCAAAGGATCAATCATTAGAAGGATGCGCTGGGCAGAGTCTCGGCGTATTTTTTCATTGTATTTATACTATATTACGGAATTCCAATTCTTCTCAACACTTATAAATCCCTTGAAACATTGCCATACTTTAAGTAGTATAGATAAGTAGAAAATTGTAGAGTTTCGAAATGAGGGTTTTAAATGGAAAAGAAATCCATATACGGATTAACATTAGATCAACTGACAACATGGCTGGTCGAGCACGGTCAAAAGAAGTTCCGTGCGGCTCAGGTATGGGATTGGTTATATAAAAAGAGAGTGACAAACTTTACCGATATGAAGAATCTGAACGCTGACTGTGTACAGTTGCTCGACGATCACTTCTATCTTCATACACTCACTCAAGAGGTTAAACAGGAATCTAAGGACGGCACAATCAAATTCTTGTTCAAACTTGAGGATGGTAACCTAATAGAAACAGTTCTTATGCGTTTCAATTACGGACTGAGTGTATGTGTGACGACTCAAGTCGGATGCAACATCGGTTGTACATTCTGTGCGAGTGGACTACTCAAGAAGAACCGGGACCTATCAAGCGGTGAAATTGTTGAACAAATCATGAACGTCCAACATCACTTGGATGAAGCAGGAAATGGAGAACGAGTCAGTCATATCGTTGTAATGGGAATTGGTGAACCATTCGATAACTACGATAACATGATGGACTTCTTCCGGGTGGTGAATGACCAAAAAGGTCTTTCCATCGGAGCGCGTCATATCACCGTATCAACAAGTGGTCTGGCAGATAAGATTTACAAATTTGCCGACGAAAACATTCAAATCAACCTGGCCGTTTCCTTGCACGCACCAAACAATGAATTGCGTACGAAGATTATGAAGATCAACCGTGCATACCCGTTAGAGAAATTAATGCCAGCTATTGATTACTATTTAGAAAAAACAAATCGACGCATTACCTTTGAGTATATCTTGTTAAGTGATGTGAATGATCATAAAGAAGAAGCCATTCAGCTGGCCAAACTGCTGAAAAACAAGCGTCACCTTTCTTATGTGAACTTGATACCTTATAACCCGGTTGACGAACACAACCAATATCAAAGAAGTACGAAAGAAGCGATTGTCGAATTCTACGGTACATTACTTGAACATGGAATCAACTGTGGGGTCCGAGTGGAACAAGGAACGGACATTGATGCAGCTTGCGGTCAGTTAAGAAGTAAGCAAATTAAAAAAGACAAAGTGAAATCTTAATACTTTTTTAAATGAAGCACATGAATTCCTGAGTGGAATTTGTGTGTTTTTTTGATTGTTGAGACTGAATATGAGATTCTATTCCATATTTTGTTAAAATACGCAATTAACCACTATTTTGGCGCAATTCCACTCGATCCTGACGCAATTTCCGTTTAATAGACGCAATAAAATTAATTTTGACGCAATTAAGAAAGAAAACGACGCAATTCTTCTATCGAACGACTTTAATATTAATGAATGCCAGTACGAAAAGCCATATTTGGTAACAACAGCTAATAATCACATAAGATTTGAGTCATTTTATCCAATAAGCACCGAAGAAACAATGTTTTATTAAAAATATGCTACTTTTCCAGAAAATATTCAATATATGTTGAATTTATCGTTCTATAAATATAGAATAAATGATAGGAAGAAATTTTTGGGAATGAGGTGTTCCAATTTGGATGTATTCCATACGACCAGCCGAAAAAGAGAGACATACGAAGTAAGAATTGAGGCTTCTCTTCTTTGGGAATGCGCTTTGGGGATTGCTGCCATCACAAATACAAGGCTTATCGATACGTTAGAAAAACCAAAAGAGTCATGGGACAAGTTAATGAGATCTTTATCTGAACCGTTGATAGGGGATTTGAAATACGTTGAAAAGAATAATACCTGGAAATCCCTACTTCTCTTGTTGCATCAAAAAGAGTTTCGGGATTTATCTGAATTTATCATGTTTCTGGATGGGTTGGAAGATAAAAGACTAAGATTCATCTGCATTCCATACATAGGGATGAAATTTCAAGAACTTCGAACGCATGCTTCAGAAGGAGATGAGTCATCAAGAAACAGATTGAAAAAGCAGACAGAGGATAACCCGTTTTTTCCGGATTATATTGAATTCATCTGCACCACAAATGTTCATGACCTTAGGAACCACCTGAAGAGTGTCATGACCGGGTGGTATAAAGAAGTAATCATTCCTCATAAAGAGACACTATCTCAAATACTGGAAAGGGATAAACAATCCAAGGAAAAGATGAGTGGAAATCTAAAGTCCGAAGCGTTAGTAGAATGGGCAACGGGAGGTATCACTTATTTGCCCGAGCCAAGAGTGCATACAGTTTTGTTGATCCCCCAATCGATTTATCGTCCTTGGAACGTAGAAGGAGATGTTGAAGGAGTCAAGGTGTTTTATTACCCCGTAGCCAATGAAAGCATTTATCCGGATGATAAGGATATGCCAAGCTATTTTCTGGTCCAAAAGCATAAAGCCCTTGGGGATGAAGCGCGCCTCAGAATGGTGAAATTGCTGAAGGGGTCAGATCGTACACTTCAGGAAATCACGAATGAGCTGAACATGGGGAAGTCGACGGTCCATCATCATTTGAAAATACTCAGGTCCGCAAGGCTGGTCGAAACTCTGGATGGGAAGTATCGCCTGAAGGAGAATGCGGTTCAATCTTTATCGAATGAATTAATGCAGTATTTAGCCGAGGATTAAAAGGGGGAAATGATATGGGTGAGCGTGCGGTCAGACTAAATCAAGTGGAAGATTTCCCGCCCTTAAAGAAAAACTATCCTGTTTTCCGATTCATGGGTGGGAATCTGATTTCATTTTTCGGAGATCAAATCTATTTAATCGCAATTCCTCTAATGGTATTATCCCTCACTGGATCACCTGTGAGTATGGGTATTGTGGCGGCACTTGAGCGTCTGCCGATTCTATTGCAGCCCTTCGCCGGTATCATGTCCGATAAATTCAACCGGAAGCACCTCCTGCTTTTATGCGATCTAGGAAGATGTTTACTTGTCGGGATGATTGGGGTTCTATTTATCTTGAAGGTACTGGAGATGTGGATGGTATATCCCATTGTGTTTGGTATCGGATGTTTAAGCCAAATATACAATACATCTCAATTTGCTTCAGTACCAAGCCTGGTGAGAAGAGAAGACCTTCAAGCTGTGAATTCACTAAATTCCGGGATATTTAATTTAGCGGTCTTTCTGGCACCAGGTTTGGGAGGGCTGATTATATCCTTTTTGAATCCAGGATATGCCCTGGTAGTGAACAGCGTCAGCTTCCTGGTATCTTTTCTTGCCATTGCGAGTCTCCGGATGAAGATAAATGAGAGAGATTTATCAAGGCATTCCATATGGGGAGAGATCAGGGAGGGATTTGAATTCGTTGTAAAGACCAAGCCAATCTTGTACACCAATCTAGCCATGGTATCTTCTGTGTTCGGAACTACATTGTTTCTCACATTACTGGTATTTCACTTAAAAGATTCCATCAGTTTAAATACGGTCATGATTGGTGGGTTATTATCAATGGGTGGAGTAGGTGCCATTCTTGGCGCGGTTACGTCAAACCTTTTTCGGAAGCGGTTTTCTTATCGGAGCATATTATTTACGGCCTCTGTCATTGGAGGACTTTCGATTCTCTATTTCGGGCTGGCAGAAACCTATTTCTGGCTTGTGACCATGAACGCAATAGGGACCTTTTGTGCTTCAATGATGAGTCCTTGTATCATCACAATCCGGCAAACGCTGACACCAGATCACTTATTGGGAAGGGTGCAGGCTACAAGCCGCCTCATGACTTGGGTATCCATGCCCCTCGCTGCATTCCTAGCAGGAATATTGGCTAAAGAAATAGGTACAGATCTGACCATCGTTCTAGCTGGAGCCATCTCGACACTTGCTTCCATTCCATACCTTCATCACAGTTTGAAAGATAAATAGAGGGACGGACCTCCCACAACTCTGTTTTATGGTACGATGGAAATGGAGACCACATTGGTGGGGAGAATTCAGATAGAATCACTGAAAGTCAATTGAATGAGAAATTAAAAAAGATCGATTTTAACCGTTTTAATATAAAGTGGCATAAGCACGATTACAACTAAGAAAGGGGAGCAGAGAATGCAATCGAATCATTATGACATCACGATCATCGGAGCAGGAGTGAGCAGTGTGTTTCTCGCTTACACCTTGATGAAGCACAATGAACATATCTCCATCCACATGATTGATCTCGGCAAAAAGCTGAGTGAACGTACATGCGGTTTAGATGATGGGCGCGTGTGTACGTGTGAAGGAGTGTGCAGTAAATACATTGGGTTTGCGGGTCTTGGAAAATCAGAGGGGAAATTTAATTACACGAATGATTTCGGAGGAGAGCTCGGCAGGAAAATCGGAGACCAAACCACACTTGATTTGATGAAGGAAGTAGACGATATTCTCTGTGAGTTTGGCGGTGACATCATCCCGTCCTATAGCACGAAAAATGATACGCTTTCAAAACGAGCCAGTATGGTGGACGTGAAGGTTCTTTCAACTGAGGTCCGTCATTTAGGAACACGTTTAGCGAGTGATATTTTTCAAAGAATGTATGAAGTGCTCAAAAATCACATTACGTTTAGTTTTGAAACACGAGTTGAGACAATTTCAAAACATGATGCGGGCTTTCACTTGAAAGCTAATAGCGTTGACTTTACGACAGAGAAATTAGTGATCGGTACAGGAATGAGCGGCAGCACGTGGATGAAAAAACAAGCAGCATCACTTGGACTTTTTCCAGGAAAGACACGTCTGGATATGGGGGTTCGGGTGGAAATGAAAGGTGATCAGCTTCAATCGATATTAGAAGATACGTTTGAAACGAAGCTGAAAATCGAAAGGCATTCATTCAGCGCGACGACCTATTGTATGAATCCGCGAGGGAGGATCATACGGAAGCACCAGCATGGCGTAGTGATGCCTGATGGACAAAATGCCCGTGAAGAAGATATACCAAGTGCAAATTTGAACTTCAGTTTGTTCGTTCCGCGTTATTTTCATTCCCATGGTGAGGCAATGGACTATGCAGTGAGCACTATAGGAGGGATCAATCAAGGAAAAGAGCGGATTGTCGTTCAGAGATTGGAAGATTTCAAATTACATAGGAATACAGAATCGCTAGAGGGGAATCTGGTAGATCCGTCCCTCAAAGCGGAATGTGGGAATCTTAGGGAAGAGGTTCCGGAATTATATAGTATTGCGCTTAAGGAATTTTTTGCTTCTTTGGAAAGCCTTATTGGGGAACCGATACACCATGATACGCTTCTTTACGGGTTGGATGCGAAGTATTATGAACCGAAATTACCGACGGATAAGAACTTTGAAACAGATGTGTCAAATCTGTATCTTATTGGTGACTGCTCGGGGGAAACCCATTCCTTATCGCAGGCAGCTGCAAGTGGTATTTATTTGGGGAAACATCTGGGAGATAGGGTTTTTACCAGTTAATAATATATTTGGAATAATTTGAAACCTTTCTGTTTGTTTTTTCGTATTACTAGAAAAGAACAGGCAGAAAGGATTTTTTTATGGGATTGCGAGTACAAAAAAACATTTTGGAATATGAATCGATTGTAGATAATCATCCAAAAAAGGGGATGAGTATGTACTCGCTCATTCGTTTATTGGGAATTTTTAATTTCGTTGGGTGGGGATTCATGTTCTTCTCTATCCATCTGGATCTCAATCATAAATTTGAATGGGTTCGTGTGGAGGGCATTCATGTAGATGGGAAAATGATGGGAGAATTCTTTTTATGTCTGATCACGGTAGGATTCATATTTTTGGATTGTTATATTTATATTTTAAAAAAATGTGGGGAAGAACGTTTTTACTGATCACTTTGTTAAGTCTGGGAGTAATCAATGGCATCTTATTTTTCCTTTCACTTAAATCTTTCTAAGCTGAAATTGAGGGGATCATCTATGAATAGAGGCAAGCCCCTTTTAAGTTGGAGGGGCCATTTGGATGCGTATATTAAGAGGAAATAAGGAGGGGTTTTTTGTCTGATTGGGGCGTCTTATTTCTGTTCTTCATGATCATTATGGCGATTTTAGCTTTCACCAACTTTATGGTTATGAAGCTGGCAGGGAAGAATAAAAAGAAGAGAATTTGGTATGGAGTCGTATGTTTACTTCTCACACCCGTGGTTTTTATCCTGACTGGTTTATCCGTAAGTCCATTTGATCCTTCTGGTTTTGGAACAGGCATGGTCATGATGATATACGGGACTTTTTTTGCATTGAATGCCATAGGAATCATTGTGGTTGGATTGTTCACTGAATAAGGAAGTACGGCTTTAAGAATTCTTAAAATACAAAGGAGAGGTTGAGGGCATGTTAGAACTTTTTTCTTATAATTGGCAAATACGGGAAGAATGGTTTGATTGGTGCAGGGAAATTGATCCGGATGAACTGACGAAAGAGCGTATAGGCGGGATGGGGAGCATCCTGAAGAATCTCTTTCATGTAGCGGACTGTGAGCAAATTTGGATGAATCAATTACAAGGGAAACCCGTGATGAAAAAGGATTTACATACTATTTCGACACTTGACGAAGTCATTGAGTTTTCAGGAACGACCAGGCAGCAAACGGAAAACTTTCTGTCATTATGGACTCCCGCCTATGGAAAGAAAGAACTCAATATGACATCAAGGTCAGGTAAAACATACCTACTTACATACAAAAAAGTTATGCAGCATGTAGTGACCCATGAGATCCATCATATTGGTCAATTATCCGTGTGGGCAAGGGAAGTCGGAAAAATACCGGTGTCGAGTGATTTTATTTTCAGATGATGAATATGTAGCAGATAGAAAAGGAGGACTATACATTGAATAAACATCAAAAGCCATTCATCGAAAAAGTAAAAATCATTCAAGGTAACGACTATGCGACCATTGAGAATACGAATGATTTGACCACTGTAGAACTGAAAGAACTCGTCAGTTACCTGGATCAGACACCGCCCTATCATTCCCTATCTAACTTGAAGATTCTTGTGAATCAAACATTCTCCCGAGAAGTGGATGAGTATCTAGAGGGAAATGGATATGACCTGGTTGATGAATTTGTGACTGTGCATAAAAAGCTTGAGAAGTCGGAAATCAAACACTCTTTTACATTGAAAAATTTACATATGATTTCAGAAAAAGAGTTTGCTCATATTTGGATGCATTCTATGGAGGGCTCTCTTAATGCTCCATCTCGTTTAACTATGCCAGAACAAATGAAAAGTGTCGCAATCGAACTGGGTGACAGCTATAAGGATTCCTGTATTGCGATTTATGAAGGTGATCAGCCAATTGGCGTCATGATACCACATATAGAACCGGGCACGGTAGATGAGGGAAGGCTGTTTTATTTCGGATTGATTCCTGATGAAAGAAGCAAGGGAAAGAGCAAGATTCTACATAAACTGGCACTTAGTCTGTTAGCTAGTGTGTTTCATGCAAAAAAATATATTGGGGGGACGAGTAAAAATAACGCTCCGATGATCCGGACATTTCTTGCCAATGGGTGTGAAGTGAAGGATGTGAACAGGGTATTCCTTAAGAAATCCCTTTAGTACTGTGATAAGCAATGTTATACTTGATGAATTGTTCAACTAGAAAAGGGGAGTTAAAGCCTTATGAAATATATGAAATCACAAATGAAACTGTTAATCAAAGATAATAAAGAATTGCAAGCGCGCCTGAAAGTATTGATGGATGAGATGAATTTAGAGCGTACATTTGCTCTTAAAGCATTGTATCATTCAGAGGTTGCAGAAGGTGGAAAATACCAGGCTGCCTACCAAGCGTTAGACCAACCAAAGGAGTAAGTCTTTTTCTGTGAAATTCCGTATGGTAAATTCACACAAATGACATAATTAGTGTTTTTATAGTGCATATAGACGGCAAGGTAAGAGAGGAGATTCCCTCATTACCTTGCCTTTTCCTTTTTCATTCAGAAAAAATCTCCTGTTTTAACTCATTTCAGACTTTCCGCATTTGTATGTAGGATTCCTTCAAAATCATTAGGGTTTTCTCCCAAGAACTATATGTTTGACTTATAAAATCTTATGTATTATATTAATTGACAGGTCAATGATTGACCCCTCAATTAAAGTGGAGGAGGAGGATGCTTTGTCCAACTCGTGTCGTGAAGAAGAGAAGATAATCGTTCAATTAAATGATATATATAAGCAAATGAGTCCTAAGTTTGAGCGCTGTACCGGAATTAGTCAGTCTCGTTTGGATCTTTTGCACAAGTTGTTTGAAGTGGAAGAAATCAGTCAAACGGCTCTACAAAGAGAAGTGAATATTGATAGTGCAGCCGTGACGAGACACTTAAAGCAGCTTGAAGGAAAAGGGATGGTCTCCCGCCGTAAAAATCCTGATGATAACAGGTTTACATTTGTCCGGCTGACAGAGGAAGGCCGTCAGAAAATAGAAGCTTATCGTGAAGAGAAAGAGATCTTTATCTCTAAAGTTTTTAAAAGCTTTACAAAAGAAGAACGTTCGGTTTTATCCGACATGCTTAATCGTATTCAGGATAATGTTCAGGATATTGAATACTAAATTTTACTCATAAAGGAGAATGCATCATGAATCAAACAAAAATCAATGATTTTAACCAAATCATCACAGGGCGCCGTTCCATCCGTAATTATGACCCGTCTGTGAAAATCAGTAAAGAAGAAATGACAGAGATACTAACCGAAGCCACTCTTGCACCATCATCTGTAAACTTGCAGCCATGGCGTTTTGTAGTCATCGATAGTCCAGAAGGGAAAGAAAAACTTGCACCACTTGCGAAATTCAATCAGACGCAAGTCCAAACTTCATCTGCAGTGATTGCGGTATTTGTAGATATGAACAGCCTTGACTATGCGGATGAGATTTACAATAAAGCAGTAGAAGAAGGGTATATGCCTGCAGAAGTAAGAGACAGACAGCTACCATCTATTAAAGGATTACTACAAATGATGACAACTGAACAGTTCAGGGAAATGAACCTCATCGACGCAGGTTTAGTATCCATGCAGCTCATGCTTTCTGCACGTGCTCACGGATTTGATACAAATCCGATTGGTGGATATGAAAAAGATCAAATTGCTGAAGCATACGGTATGGACAAAGACCGTTACTATCCAGTCATGCTGATTTCAATCGGAAAAGCGGCAGATGCAGGCTACAAATCTGTTCGCCTGCCAGTAGAGTCCATCACAGAATGGAAATAAAAATAAGAAAAGAGGAGAAAGTATATGATTATTATTCATGCAGAATTTCAAATTAATCCAACCAAAGAACAAGCATTTTTAGAAGAGATTCGCCCACTTGTAGCAACATCGAGAGCAGAAGAGGGAAACATTTCATATGACTTGATGAAAGATACTGAAAGAGAAAGTGTCTATACAATGGTAGAGGTGTGGAGGGATGCTGCTGCCGTTGAGACTCACAATGCGAGTGAGCATTTCTCTTCATTTGTTGGGAGAGCACCGGAGTATTTAGCGGCTCCTTTAGATGTGAAGATTTATGAAGGAAACAAGGCAGCGAAATAATCGATCGGATAGCACCTGACTTTTGTTGGGTGCTTTTTTTATTAAAAACTGCCAGGCAAATAAGCACCCGGCAGTTCCAACTACACCTCAATAATGATTGGCAAAATCATTGGTTTCCTCTTCAAATGTTTGAATAGGTATTGACCTACGTCTTTTTTGATTGCCTGTTTCATTTCTTTCCAGTCCCGAATATTTTCTGCAGACAATTCATCTACTACTTTCCTGACGAGATGGTTTACGTCCTTTAAGAGGTCTTCTGAGTTTCGTACAAACACGAATCCCCTTGAAATGGTATCAGGTCCAGAAATAATCGTGTGTTCCGATTTACTAAGGGTAATGACAATGATAAGCATTCCATCTTCAGAAAGTTGTTTTCGATCCCGTAAAACTATGGATCCGATATCTCCGACGCTTAAGCCATCTACAAAGGTATCCCCTGCAGGAATGGCACGGGTTTGGCGGGCAGTGGAATTCTGAATATCGACGACTTCACCGTTTTTTATTATAAAAGTATTTCCTGCTTCTACTCCTACCGATTCAGCGAGTATTCGATGATGATGCAGCATTCGGTATTCACCATGTATAGGAATGAAATAGGTCGGCTTCATTAATGTGAGCATGAGTTTTAAGTCTTCTTGATACCCGTGTCCTGATACATGCATGCCTGTTGTGCTTCCACTTCCGTAAATTACGTTGGCACCAAGTTGAAACAAATTATCCAGAATTCGAGATACGTCCTTTTCATTTCCAGGTATAGGTGAAGCAGCCAGAATGATCGTATCACCTGGATAAACGTATACGTCCCGGAAGCTTCCAGTCGATAGGCGACCAAGTGCGGCCATAGGCTCACCTTGACTTCCCGTACATAAAATCGCTACCTTTTCGGGAGGTAATGCATCAATTTCACGGGCATCTATCAGCATCCCGTCAGGCACCGATAAATACCCGCGTTCCATGGCTACTGAAACCACATTGATCATGCTTCTTCCTAATAATGCCAGCTTTCTGTTTGTCTTGATGGAAGCATCTACTACCTGCTGGACCCGGTTGACATTGGAAGCAAAGGTTGAGACGAAGATCTTTCCAGTGGCTTTCAAGAACGCTTCATCCATGTGGTTCCCCACCATTTGTTCAGAAGGGGTCAAGCCGCTGCGCTCCGCATTCGTGCTTTCAGAAAGCAAAACTAACACTCCTTCATCACCGATCCTCGCCATTTTATGAATGTCTGAGTATTGATGATTGGCAGGGGTTAAGTCGAACTTAAAGTCTCCAGTATGTACGACATTTCCTTCCGGTGTATGAAATACGATACCTAAACAATCCGGAATACTGTGACTGACCTTGAAGAACGAAACATCGATTGTTCCGAAATTCAGGTTTGAATTTGAGTCGATGGTTACAAGTTTTGTATCTCTTATCAGCCTATGCTCTTCTAATTTTAGTTCGATCAGTCCCAGGGTGAAATGTGTAGCATAAATAGGCATGTTCATTTTTTTTAGAAGATAAGGAATGCCGCCTATGTGGTCCTCGTGGCCATGCGTGACGATTAACCCACGAATTTTATCTTTGTTTTTCTCCAAATAAGAGACATCAGGAATGATTAAGTCGATTCCCAAAAGACTTTCATCAGGAAACTTACCTCCACAATCAATGATGACAATATCATCACGATGATGTATGACATACATATTTTTTCCGATTTCATTGATTCCACCAAGTGCAAAAATGGATAATGCCTGTTCATTGGTATGCAAGAATGAACCCTCCAAGACAAATTGTTTTGGTTATTATGCCCGAATAGGATGATTTCATTAAGGTAAACTTTGTTTTGAGAGATAAAAAGTTACATGATATAAATATTTATATGGTAAATTATGCTATTATTATTTATGAATGATACATACTAAGGAGTGATGATGTTGGCATCAACAAATGCATGGACAGAAGTAGATCAATATTTTACGAGTAAACTTCAAGTATCAGATCCACTTATGGACACGGTATTGAAAGCAAATAGTGAAGCAGAACTGCCTGCAATCGATGTTTCTCCGAATCAAGGGAAGTTTCTCTCATTGCTTGCACAGCTTAAAGGAGCGAAACGAATATTGGAAATCGGGACCCTTGGTGGCTATAGTACGATCTGGCTTGCCCGTGCACTGCCAGAGGACGGCCATCTTGTAACCTTGGAATATAGTGAAAAACATGCAAAAGTCGCTGCAAAAAACATACAAAACGCTGGAATGGATCGAAAGGTGGAAATTAAGGTAGGTGCTGCCTTGGATACGTTGCCGACTATTGAAGGTGAATTTGATTTCATTTTTATTGATGCAGACAAACAAAACAATGCAAATTATTTAAAATGGGCACTCGAGCTTTCTCAACCTGGAGCTGTGATCATTACAGATAATGTGGTACGAGATGGAAGAGTAATCGATGAAAACAGTGAAGATGAAAGTGTTCAAGGTGTTCGCCACTTTGTTGATATGTTGTCTAAAGAGCCCCGTATTGATTCAACGGTTGTTCAAACCGTCGGATCTAAAGGCTACGACGGGTTTGTAATGGGTATTGTGAAGGGATAAAAAATAATTATTGTATTTTATGGCATTATTCTGTAAAATAAATGAAAATTCATAATCTTACATGTCATGATAGGAACGAGTAGTGACTTATCTCCCTGGTGAAGAGAGCTGATGGCTGGTGGGAATCAGTACAAAGATAAGCGCGAATTACCTCCTTAAACATTCTCTGTGAACCATTAGTAGCAGAGAACGGCCGGTCCGTTATCCGTATGAAGTGGAAGAGAAATCTTCAATTAGGGTGGTACCGCGTTAACCACGTCCCTTTTTTTAGGGGCGTGGTTTTTTGGTGTGATTTTTAGTTGAGGAGAGTGGATAATGGCCACATGTGAAAAATAACGTAGAAATTCTCGTTTTAACGGCGAAATCGGAAATATAACGGCGAAGTCACAAATTAGTCGTCTGTAATCAGAATATATCAGCGGAATTTTCGTTTTATCAGCGAAATCCAGGATATATCAGCGAACTCGACCAAACTCACATTAATTCATTCAAACTCAAGGAGGAATGATCATGCAACACAAATGGGACTCACTTTCACAAGAACAACAGGCAGAAGTAGGAAGGCAGTTAACCGTCTACAAAAATGGAGTGCATGAAATCATTCCAGAAGCAGAATTAAGGCAAAAACTAGTCAAGTCAATTGCAACAGGAGTACCATTGAAAATCAAGCTGGGTCTAGACCCAACGGCTCCCGATGTTCACCTGGGTCATACGGTTGTTCTCAACAAATTAAGGCAGTTCCAAGAAAACGGTCATATCATTCAGCTTATTATCGGGGATTTCACCGGTAAAATCGGTGATCCAACTGGCAAGTCTGTTGCAAGGAAGCAGCTGACTGATGAAGAGGTGAAGAGAAATGCCCAAACTTACTTTGAGCAATTTAGTAAAGTCCTCGACAAAGAGAAGGTAGAGCTTCATTACAATTCCAAATGGCTGTCATCGTTGAATCTTGAAGATGTGATTCATTTATCATCGAAGATCACGGTTGCTCGATTAATTGAAAGAAACGATTTTTCTAATCGGTTGTCAATAGGGAAGCCAGTCTCTCTTCATGAGTTTTTCTACCCGTTAATGCAAGGATACGATTCCGTCGCATTAGAAAGTGATGTGGAGCTTGGCGGGACGGATCAACAATTTAATGTATTGATGGGAAGACATCTTCAGGAGCATTACAAACAGGAGAAACAAGTGGTCATCTTGCTTCCTTTACTGGAAGGCCTTGACGGCGTAGATAAAATGTCAAAATCAAAACATAATTACATTGGAATTGATGAAGATCCTAACCAAATGTTTGGGAAGACGATGTCGATTCCCGATGAATTGATCATGAAATACTTCAACCTGATCACGGACTTATCTTTAGATGAGAAATCGAAAATAGAGAAGGAATTATTCGAAGGGACACTCCACCCCAGAGATGCCAAAATACGTTTAGGAAAAACCATCGTGTCCATGTACCACGGCGAAGAAGCAGCCGGGCAAGCTGAAAACAATTTTAAGGAAATATTTCAAAAAGGAGCACTGCCTGATGATATTCCAGAGATAAAGTGGACAGGTGAAAGTAGAGTGTCCATTATCGACTTACTTGTTGAGCTGAATATGCAAGCTTCAAAGAGTGAAGCGCGGCGGATGATTCAAAATGGAGGAATCAGAATCAATTCAGAAAAGGTACTGGATATGCATTTAGAAGTAGAGATTGAAGAAGGGATGATTGTGCAGGTAGGGAAGAGGAAGTATAAAAAGCTGAGAATAATGTAACTCCGTATGAAAGTCGTCTAATCAGCAAGAGTAGATGACTTTCAAATTTTTTAATAAATCAAATATATTTGATTTATTAGTTGACTTAATGGAAGTTCTTGCATATAGTGAGGATACATCAAATAAATTTGATTTAAAAGGAGCAGATAGCATGAATAAACAAAGTCCATTAAAAAATATATCACTGGATTCAACCTTCAGTAAATACGAAAAAAAATTCAAGGCACTTGCAGATCAAAAAAGGTTATTTATCCTGCACCAAATTACTGAAATGGGAGAAGTGTGCGTATGTGACTTATCGGATAAATTAGACTTACCCCAATCTAAACTTTCCTACCATCTGAAGGTTTTAATGGAAGCTGAGTTGATCTTGAAAGAAACGCGTGGCACGTGGAGTTACTATACATTAAATCACACTGAATTGAATCACTTGTTATCAGAACAACTTTGCTGTTTGTTTAGGAAGGAATAAGATGCTCAATCTCTTTATGATTAATTAATCAAGAAAAATTGATTTAGGGTAAGGCAGATGTTTTGAGAAAGAGATTGTTTTAATTCGATTTATTAATCAAAAAAAGTTGATAAATAATATTCGATATTTAATCAAAAAAAATTGATTAAACAAAATGGAGGTAGTCAAAATGACTATATTAAAAGATTTCATCAGTATTGCCCTTGAACTAACTGTGCTGTTTGTCGGAATTTCCTTTGTTATTCATCTACTGCAAGGATTTGTTCCCTATAAAAGGATGGAGGTATTGATGGATAGAAGCCATCCTCTGTTGAGTGCTCTGATTGCTGTTGGTTTTGCGTTCGTCACACCATTTTGCTCCTGTTCAACAATCCCTATTGTCGCAAATCTATTGCGAAACAAAGTCCGATTTCCCATTGTGATGATTTTTCTTTTTGCCTCACCTGTTCTGGATTTAACGATATTGACCTTGATGACCTACCTACTGGGTTGGAAAGTAGCCATTGCCTATACGATTTTAACCACTTCTTTTTCTATTATCATCGGATTTGCGCTGAGTGCATTTGGATTTGAAAGACAACTAAAAAATGTCATGGTAGAAAATTTCTCAGCCCCTGAGAGTGGTATCGACATTAAGAAAGCAATAAGAGAAACACTCACACTTATGAGAAATGTCTATCCATTTCTTATTATCGGGGCAGGGATCGGTTCGGTTATTCACGGTTCTGTTCCAACAGAATGGATTACAACCTATTTAGGAGGAGAGAATTGGTGGCTTGTGCCAATAGCTGCGATTATTGGGATTCCGTTATACATCCGACTTTCTACAATGATTCCCATTTCGCAAATTCTCGTTGCTAAAGGAATGGCACTGGGACCAGTAATGGCCCTAATGATTGCATCAGCTGGAGCTAGCCTTCCTGAGGTAACTTTACTCCATAGCATTTTTAAGAAAAAGCTTGTCTTCGCATTTATTGGCTCTGTCCTCATGATGTCTACTATGTCGGGATTCTTATTTTACTTTATATAAGGAGGTGGTCAATATGAAATGGTTAAAGAGTTTGATGGGTCAGAAAGAAAAGATGGATTGCTGCAAAGTGAAGTTGGTTGAAGTAAAAGATGAAAATGTGAAAAAAGAATGTTGTCAAAAATAAAAATGAAGCCCTCGTTTTCTAACGCAGGGCTTAAACTTCTTTTATTGATATGGTAATAAAGAGAGTTTGCGAAGATCTACTTTCAAATCAATGAGTCGGGGTTTCGGTTAAATGAAAGCCAATATACTTCAACGCAGATTCTAAATTGCGTACCTTAACAATAGGTAGTTGAGATAATTGTCCGTTCTCCTCTTCATGAATCGCAATATTTAAGTTATAATTTTCCATATATTGAAATTCGAAGAGAAGAAATGAAGGGGGCAATCCGTTATTTGAAAAACAATGCAGATCTGTTACCTAATGACCAATTAATTTGAGATAAAGAGGAGAAACAAAATGAGTACAATCACTATAGAAAAAGCACGAATAGAAGATGCAGAAATCCTTACAGATATAAAGAGAAAAGTGTTCAATGCTGAAAAGGAAAGATGGCTTTCATATGCAGAGAATGTCGTCGATTACAATATTCAGCCACCTGGCTACGACTCCATAGAGATGGGAAAGTATATGATCCGTGAATTGGATTATTTCAAAATCCTATATCAAGAAGAGCTTGTGGGAGGCGTGATTGTCACATTGGCAGGAAAGCACCGTGCGAGAGTCGATCGGATTTTTGTCGATCCGGATTTCCAGGGGAAAGGAATTGGTTCTTCTACGATAAGATTAATAGAAGAGGAGTTTCCACAGGTGATATCGTGGGAACTTGAGACATCCAGCCGGCAGCTGAATATTCATGCCTTTTATGAGAAGATGGGGTACAAGAAAATCTTTGAATCAGAAGATGAATTCTGCTATGAGAAATGTATCCAAGTCGATGCTACAGTAGAAGTTGATACGAGGGAGATTCTCATTCAAGGTGATACATTGAGACAAGGGAACCTTTCTCGGCTGCAAGTAGAACAGAGCAATATGACGGAGACGGATTTCTATGGAATCAACGGCAGTCACTTAACATTCAGCAACAGTAACCTAAAGGGAGCTCAATTTAGCAATTGCAATTTCAGTGAAACCCGCTTTCAAAATATTAATTTTAAAAAATCCCTGATTGCTGATTTGAATTTTTCACATAGTGAATTCGCCCATGTGTCTTTAGGGGGCGTGTATGTTCATGACACGACTCGTGGAGAAGAAGGTGAACCTGTACGTTTTGAGCGCTGTGATCTTAAAGGAAGCCATTTTAAAAGTTGCAATCTGAATGATGTTAGGTTAATAGATTGTGAGACGGAGGGAATGAGGATCAATAATATTTTGGTGAAAGATCTTCTGGAGGCGTATGAAGTAGTACATAAGAAGAGGTAAAGTGAAAATATCCAGACACCCGATTTAGGCTGAAGTCATAAGATACTTAATGACAGACCGAAAAGAGAGGTGTCTTTCTATATGAATCCTTATCAATTTTATCGTCAATTCAAACCTTTTTATTTAGATGGTTACTCGCGGGTTCAGGAGAATCATTCACTGATAAAAGATATACAAAAGGCAATTAACGGAGAATATAGTGCGATCGCTTGTTATAAAAAACTTGCTAAATTGGCGCCAACCGAAGAAGAGAAAAATCGCATTCGAGAAATCCGAAATGATGAAATGCGCCATTTCAAAGCTTTCAGTGATATCTATACGAATATAACAGGAGTCCCGCCCACTCCTCAATTGCAAGAAGGTTGTCCTGATTCATACAAAAAAGGTCTTGAGTTTGCCATAAAAGACGAGCAAGAAACGGTTGATTTCTATTTAGAGATTGCCGATGGAGCCAAAGATACCTATATTAAGGAAACATTCCGTCGTGCTGCTGCCGATGAACAGAATCATGCCGTTTGGTTTTTGTTTTACTTTATCAAGAACCAAGGAAGCTGGAGACAGGAGAGGCAGATGAATTACGGCGCAAAAGGAGCACTTGAGGCAACTTCACTCACTGTTCCTCAAATGCTCGTTTATGCCTTGCAGGACGAATATCTCGCTCAGGCTAGATACGATCGAATCATACAGAATTTCGGTAATGTTCGAACCTTCTTAAGAATAAAGGAAGCCGAGCTGCGACATATTACAGCTTTGCAAACCCTATTCCAGCGCTATGGTGTGTCATTGCCTGAAGATCATTCTCAAGCTTATACTTTAACTCCAGATTCGATTAAGAGTGCATACGCAGCAGGAGTACAGGGTGAAATTGATAATATAGCTATGTATAATAAATTCCTGACTTACAATCTTCCTCAAGATGTAAGGTTTGTTTTTACACAATTGAGAGATGCTTCACAGAATCATTTAGCAGCTTTTGAGAGAGGGTTAGCCAGATGAAGTGACCGCCTGGATGGGTGTTTTTTTGTGGAGTGGGTTTGAGGAGGGAAAGGACCCACCATAAAAAAGCGAAGATATGGGCCATACGTATCATCGTATTTATCGATGGTTCAAAGAGAGCGAATACCAACCTTATAGAGAACCGAATGTTGAATATTTCGATGATCTTCCCATCAAGCATGAAAGATACCCCCAGTGACCGGGATTTAGAGGAGCCTCATTTCGGCATCCTGATTCCCGTATTGAAAAAATAATGGAAAAAGAGATAGATGAGCATTTCATCTATCTCTTTTTCCAGTTACTTAAATATCCCGAATGGCTTTCCTACTGGAAGTGTTTCTCTCCCAAAGTGGGTGTTCAACACACTTGCAGCAGAGCCGTAAAAGCTGAATAATGCAATGAACAACTCAGAAATGGCCGCTAATTTATGCATGGCTTCAGGTGCAATTCCAAGTGTAGACAGCGAAAGCCCGATAAATAGGAAATCAATCAGGACAAAAATAATGAACAAGACCTTATGTGTTTCCATGGCGCCAACGGTCATGAAAATACTGAAAATCAGATAGCCGATATATGCAATCCCCAGTTGGCGTGGATCGACTGCAGCAGCCGCTGCATCTCCAAACACACCGAATGAAATTAACCAGGATGTTCCTACTCCAAGCCAAAATAAGCCGAATGCTCCAAATGCAGTGAATCCGAATGTATTATTATGTTTTGCATCTCCAAAGCATGCAATCAGCTGTGCAATTCCACCAAGGAAAATTGCCCATGGTAATACAAATGAAACTCCATCCGTCCATCCAAGTTTCGCTGAAGAAGCGACAAGAGTAACCATAGCTAGTCCAAAAAGTCCAATAGCAGATGGATCGGCTGATGCTATTTGAACTCGCTGAGTATTTTGTATTTGATTCATGATGATACCTCCTATTAAACATACTTGACTAATTTACATAAAAAAGTCTCCATATGCAATAGAAAATATTATGTAAGCATAACTTTCATTAAAAAGACGGTATTTTGGGTGTGGTTTAGGTATAAAATTGGGTTTCGCTGATAAAATGAAGATTCCGCTGATATATTTTGGATTTCGCTGATAAAATGAAAATTTCGCTGATAAAATTTTCTCATTCGCTAATCCAGCTAACAAAACTTCATCAAAAGAGTCGATTTCAACAAGATTACGACTCATCCAATGAAAATTCATCAAAAACCTCCTAACTAATGAAAAAAATCCCGGATTATCCGTAAAAAGATAATCCGGGAGTTCCTCCTTCTGACCGTACACACAATTCACAACAAAAAAACGCATGAATTGAGTCTATCCTACATACATATCAACAGGGGACAAATATTTTACTCGAGCGTTCCTCTAGAAGGGGGTGAGGACGGTGGAGAACTACTTTATTTTCATGCTCATATTTCAAGCAGGAAGTTTCATCATTTCGTTGTTGAATCATATTGAAAAGTAGAGGGCTCCTTATAAGTTTTTCCGGACTATGACTGGCCTCATAGTTCGGTTTTTTTTTCTGTCGGATCGCTTCCCTTATAGTCTATGTAGATCACCTCGGGAATATACGTTTCTATTAAAATAGCAATCGATGATGTACTGTTTCTAAATTTGCCTATTGTTGTTATCATAAGAATATTGAAGAAATCCAATCATGGAACATACATATAAACATTTCCAGGAAGGAACCAGACAATTGAAGGTCATACAACAAAAACTCATAAAAGAACGATGCGGTACCGTTTCTTTCAAAAGGGGAGTGGGCTATTACCGTTCTAATAAAGTCAAGATAGTCGAGTTCAGTTCAAATTATTGTGGAGCGACCGTTATGGGAGAGGAAGATTTCCACGTAACCGTTACAGGGAGAGCTAATGGAGAAATCCAAGCAAAGTGCAGCTGCCCCAAACTGGCATCTTTCGATAAAGATTGTCAACATATCGCAGCTGTCCTACTCGCCATTCAATATAAGCAACGTAATGGAAATAGCCAAGAACGGGCAGTAACAGAAGAATTTTTCACCTTGTTTCACGATGAACCCATACGATCCACTGGTCACCAGAGGCATTTTGAAAAAAGACAAGTTTTGCAATGTGAAATAATGATTAAGCCTGTACCCTTAATAACAGGTGGAGCTATGATCGGGATTGAATTAACGATACACTCTATCATGGTTCAACAGGTTAGAGGGTTTCTTCAGAGCATTAAAGAAGGAGTTCCCTTTCATCTTTCAGAATCATTTATTTTCAATCAACAACTTCATTGCTTTGCAATCGAAACCGATGATGTGATTCAACAGCTTATAAAAGTGTCCCAGGAAGAAACAATATACTCTTCGTCTGAAATGAACAATAGTGAACAATTACTTATACCACCATCATCATGGGAGCGGCTTTTACCATTACTTATAAAGGCGCCAGGGGTCAAAGTAGAGCAAAGCCAGGACACAGTTGAGGGGATCAAACTATTGAAGACCCCGCTTCCATTAAAGTTCCAATTTGGTCAAATTGAGAATGGAAGCTATCGATTACACATAACCGGGTTAAACAATATGGTCGTCCTGGATGAATATCAAGTCGTTCTTCATAAAGGAACATTGACCCAACTGGACACCAGGGATTGCAAGCGTCTATCCGAATTAAAGCGACTTCTCACCGAATCAGGAACAGACTCGATTCCCATTCCTCAAACCCAAATAGGCGTCTTTCTAGAGAAAGTAGCGATTGGATTAAAGAAATTGGGAGAGGTAACAATCTCGGACGACATTTCCAGAAAGTTGGAAAGTGCACCGCTTGTTGCAAAGCTGTATCTTGACCGGGTGAAGAATCGCTTGCTCGCCGGACTTGAATTTCATTACGAAAATGTAGTGATTTACCCGTTGGAAAATAGGGAACCCCCTTCAAGTTCTGTGTTAATCAGGGATGTTGAAAAAGAAGATGCCATCCTTGAATTAATGGAAGAGTTCTCTTTTGGAAAAACAGAAGGCGGTTACTTTTTACACAATGAAGATTTAGAATATGAGTTTTTAACCTATGGTGTGGCGAAGGTTCAGAAGCTTGTCCAAATCTATGCAACTACAGCAGTGAGAAACCGTGTCTTTAAAGGAAATAAAGGTCCGAAAATCCAGGTCAAGGTGAAGAAAGAACGAATGAACTGGCTGGAATTCAAGTTTGAAATGGATGGGATTCCTGACCGACAGATCATGGAGATCCTTGAGGCATTAGAAGAAAAACGTAAATATTACCGGATGAGAAACGGGTCTCTTCTGTCACTGGAATCCAATGAGTTTCAAGACATCCAGCGATTTCTTCATACGTCACAAGCGGAAAAAAATGATTTAATCAAGGGACTTGAGCTGCCATTGCATCAAAGTCTTCAACTAATGGATTCAGTTGATGTGAGCCACACGTTCAAATTAGGGGAATCATATAAAGAGTTCCTACAACATATCATGAACCCCGGCAGTATGGAGTTTTCCGTTCCACCAAACTTGAACACACTTTTGAGGGATTATCAAAAAACCGGCTATCTATGGATGAAAACGCTGGCCTTTTATGGTTTGGGGGGGATATTAGCCGACGATATGGGGTTAGGGAAAACCATTCAAAGCATTTCTTATATCGTTTCGGAGTTAGAAGAGATTAGGACGCTGAAACTTCCGGTTCTGATTGTTTGTCCTTCGTCCCTCACGTATAACTGGCAAAGTGAATTTATGAAGTTTGCTCCTGAAATACAAGCAGTGATTCTGGATGGAAATCAATCAGAACGAAGGAAGAAGCAGAAAGGGTTAAAGGATGTCGATGTGATCATCACTTCCTATCCGTTACTTCGAAGTGACATCAAGTGGTACGAGCAACAGAAATTTCACACGGTGTTTTATGATGAGGCTCAGGCGTTCAAAAATCCAATAACGCAAACTGCAAGAAGTGTAAAGAAGATTATAGCCAATCACCGTTTTGCATTAACCGGCACCCCTGTTGAGAATTCACTCGAAGAGTTGTGGTCAATCTTTCACGTAGTATTTCCGGGATTATTTCGAGGACTTAAGGATTATAGTCATCTTACAAAAAAAGATATCGCCAAAAGAACACGCCCGTTTGTCCTGCGCAGGATGAAGGAAGATGTCTTGTCAGAACTTCCGGAAAAACAGGAGATCATGGAATCGGCGGAACTGCTGCCTCCTCAAAAGGAATTGTACGCTGCTTATTTAGCCAAGCTACGTCACGATACACTTAAGCATTTGGATAAAAATACTTTGAGGAAAAACAGAATCAAAATTCTGGCTGGTATTACGCGGCTTCGACAAATATGCTGTCATCCAGGTTTATTTGTCGAGGGCTACGAGGGAACATCGGCTAAATTTATTCAGCTCATGGAGATTTTGGAAGAATCAAGGCTTTCAGGCAGAAGGGTATTGATTTTTTCACAGTTTACTAAAATGCTTGAGTTCATCGGTAGAGAGCTTTCGGAGAAGGGACAGACCTTCTTTTACCTTAATGGATCAACTCCTTCTGAAGAGCGGGTAGGCATGTGCAACAGATTTAATGAAGGCGAGCGCGACCTGTTCCTTATTTCGTTGAAAGCGGGAGGTACGGGACTTAACTTAACAAGTGCCGATACCGTCATCCTCTATGATACATGGTGGAATCCTGCTGTCGAAGAGCAAGCAGCCGATAGAGCCCACCGCATGGGTCAAAAAAATGAGGTGCAAGTCATCAAGCTCATCGCCCGCGGCACCATTGAAGAAAAAATGAATGAACTGCAAGAAAAAAAGAGACACCTCATTCAAGAGGTGATCGATCCTGATGAAAAAATCGTTTCTTCCATCACGGAAGATGAGCTTAGAGGAATATTATCAGTTTAAAACGTTGGATGATAAAGGTGGGGCTTCTATAATGAAGCCCCACCTTTTATATTTATACTCATGCTGAATTTTACAATGAGGGTACGAGCATACGAATAAATTAGAAATAAATAAGCATGATAAATGGGAAAGAATAGAAAGTTTCATGCGATGAAGATATGGTTGTTTTTTTCAAAGTGCTTGTGATTTATTAAGAGAAATGATGTAAGATTTTTCTTGCCGAAACATGTTGAAAATTTGTACATAAAGTCAGGTGTAATTCATGCGACGCAGTTCAAAAACTAATAAGGAAGAAAAGATAGATTCGACCTCCACAATAAACGAGGATTCCTCAAAAGTGAATCAATTACATGCAAACCTAGAAGAAAATCTACATTCCATCTCAAAAGCAATTGGAAATAGTGATGATGTAGTCATAAGGAAAATTAAAATAGGAAAAGAAAGATGTATGGATGCAGGAATCATTTATACAGATGGAATTGTTGACACAAAATCAATCAATGATTTTATCTTAGAATCTCTTATGATCGATTTTGATTATGAAATAAATGATCATTCTGAGATGGATTTGGTGGATCGTTTGAGAGATTCTGTTGTTGCTGTTGGAAATATTCAAGATTTAAATGACTTTGAGACATTATATTCTTCACTCTTTTCTGGGCACGTCATCGTATTAATGAATGGATTTAAGAGAGGAGTCACGATTGATTTAAGTGGAGGAAAGGACAGGGAGGTATCAGAAGCCACTCAGGAAACTGTTGTTAGAGGTCCGAGGGAAGCGTTCACGGAGTCTTTACGGACGAATACAGCTTTGATAAGACGAAAAATCAATGATTATAATCTTTGGGTAGAGTCTAAAAGGATTGGTAAAGTCACAAAAACGCAGGTATCTGTTATGTACATTAAAGGGATCGTCAATGACAAAGTGCTGGAAGAGGTAAGAGAACGTCTTGATCGAATAGAGATCGATGGGATTTTAGAAAGCGGCTATATTGAAGAATTGATTGAAGATAAGACATTCTCTCCATTCCCTACAATATATAACACAGAACGCCCAGACGTAGTTGCCGCTTGCCTATTAGAAGGACGTGTAGCCATCTTGGTAAATGGTACTCCCTTTGTTTTAGTGGTGCCTTCATTATTCACACAGTTTTTCCAAGCTGCTGAAGACTATTATCAAAGGTGGGATTTTAGTACCCTCATACGTTTTCTTCGTTTAATTAGCTTTTTTATTGCTTTATTAGCTCCTTCAATTTTTATTGCTGTTACTACGTATCATCATGAAATGATACCCACCCCACTCCTTATTAGTCTCGCATCTCAGCGTGAAGGTGTTCCATTTCCTGCTTTTGTGGAAGCACTAATGATGGAAGTGACGTTTGAAATATTACGGGAAGGCGGTATAAGAATGCCGAGAGCCATCGGGCAAGCCGTCTCGATTGTTGGCACATTGGTCATTGGAACAGCAGCGGTAGAAGCGGGAATCGTATCCGCTGCAATGGTCATTGTAGTATCTATTACAGCAATCGCGAGTTTCGTTGTACCATCTAACAATATGGGTATCTCCATCAGGATGATTCGTTTTATATTTATGGGGCTGGCTGCGTCATTTGGTATTTTCGGGATTACCGCTGCATTTATAGCAATGATACTCCATTTATGCAGTTTACGTTCGTTCGGCGTTCCTTATATGAGTCCTTTTGGGCCGTTCAATGTTGAAGATCAAAAGGATTCCCTATTCAGATTCCCTCACTGGGGATTGGTTTCACGTCCACATTTAATGAATCAGCAAAATGTGAATCGCGAAGATAGTCCGGCTCCAACCCCGCCAGATAATCAATAAATGATAGATGGAGGTTGTTAGATGATTGGGAAAACAATAACTCTCCTTTGCATTTGTCTTTTGATTCTTTTTACTACAGGTTGTTGGAACCGGGTTGAGTTAAATGAACTGGCCATAAGTGTAGGACAAGGAATCGATAAAGAGGATGATAAATACAAAGTATCTACACAAATTGTTATTCCAAGTGAAGTTGCTTTAAAAGCAGGTGCGACTTCTGGAATACCCGTAACCCTCTTTACAGGGACAGAAGAAACCGTATTTGAAGCAATGCGGGAAATAACGACCGTCAGTCCGAGAAAGATTTATCATTCTCATCTCCGAATCCTTGTCATCGGGGAAGAACTGGCCAAAGAAGGAATAGGGAAAGTGTTGGATTTTTATGCAAGGGACCATGAATATCGGACGGATTTCTATATCGTCATTGCCAAGGACACGACTGCTGAGAATATATTATCTATGTTAACTACAATTGAGAAAATACCCTCAAATAATATGCTGTCTTCTCTGGAAACTTCAGAGAAGACATGGGCACCAACAACTTCCGTTACCTTACATGAACTTATCCGGAGCTTGGTGACAGAAGGAAAGAGTCCTATACTGACAGGTATTGAAATTATTGGTGATCCTTCTATTGGAGATAATGTTCAGAACATTGAACAAATTAATCCTGCAGCCTATTTAAAATATTCCGGAATAGCGGTATTCAAGAGAGATCGAATGTTGGGATGGTTAAACGAGGAACAGAGCAGAGGGTATAACATCATAATGGATAACGTAAAAAACACGGTGGCTAATGTCCAGTGTCCGAGTGAAGGGGAATTGAATTTCGAAGTTATACAGTCAAAAACGAAAGTGAAAGGAGATGTAGAAAATGGAATACCCAAGATTGATGTTTCGATCGAGGCAGAAGGAAATATAGGGGAAGTGAAATGTGCCATTGATTTAACAAAACCTAAAACTATTTATGAGTTAGAGAAGCTAGCAGAGGAAAGTTTTATAAAACTTACTAAAGGAACAATCAAAACGGTTCAGGAAGATTTCGGAGTGGATATTTTCGGATTCGGGGATATCATTCATCGTTCTGACCCTGAATTATGGAAAAAGCTTAAAAAGGATTGGAATGAAAAACACTTCACAGACCTTGAAGTGAATGTGAAAGCTGATATAAAAATTCGCCGTTTAGGTAAGATAGGAAACTCATTTTTACCTGAAATGAAGGAGTGACCATAATGTGGTCAACGCTGGGAATTGTTATTGTAGCTATCCTCATTATTATGGCTGAAGTACCTTCCCTTTTAAAAAATAAAGCTAAAAGAGAGCTATGGGTATTTTCTGTTCTACTCGTTATAGGAGTTGGATTAAGCATAGCAAGATGTTTAAATATCAGTATCCCAAATCCCTTGGACGTACTCAGCATTGTATATAAACCTTTCAGTGATTTGCTCACGTCGATGTTAAATTCATAGTAAATGAGGTGTAAATTCTTTTGGATAACAAAAAAATAGATCTTCCTCAGTTTACTATACTTGTAACACTCATTACCATTGGAGATTCTATTCTGGTATTACCTGCAATACCAGCTGCATTAGCTAAACAAGACGCCTGGATATCAGCGATTCTCGGATTACTAATTGGTTTACTTGTCGTCTATTTATTGGGTACGGTAGGGAAACTATATCCTCATTTAACATTAGTGGAATATAACGAAAAAATCCTTGGAAAGTGGCCTGGAATTGTTGTTTCGATTCTATTTATTTTTTACCCGCTCCTTTCTGTTGCAGCACATGTAAGAGAAATCGGGGATTTTACAACAACACATATCATGACTAATACACCTGTGTTAATGGTTAACCTGTTATTTGTAGTCATTATCGTCATGGGGGCACGACTGGGTATCGAAGTGATTGCGAGATCAGGAGAAATTTTTTTCTTTTTCTTTACGCTCCTATTTGTAGTATTTGTTATAGCACTTGTTCCATTAATTGATTTGAAGAATGTGCAGCCTATTCTTGAGGGCGGGATAAAACCCGTCATCAACGGTGCCTTTACAGTGGTGGCCTTCCCTTTTATGGAGTTAGTAGTGTTTTTAATGGTATTACCCTATGTAAATCATCAAAAAAAGATCAGAAAAAGCTTTCTCATAGGTTCTTTATGTGGGGGGCTTGTATTAGTCATTATCATTGCTTTTACGATTCTAATTCTGGGATACGATCTTACACAAAGGTCTTTTTATCCTACATTTGCTTTAGCCAAAATAATCAGGATTGGTGATTTTTTGGAAAGGATAGAAGTGATATTAGCCGTCATGTGGATTTTAACCACTTATTATAAGATTACGTTCTATTTTTATATTTTGAACGTAGCATTAGCCCAAATTGTAAGAATAAAGGAATACAAGGTACTCCTCTATCCTATGGGTATGATTATCACTGTACTTTCAATCGTCATTTCTCCAAATGCAGCCTATTTTAATGATACGATTTCAAAATACTGGCCTTTTTATGACAGTACATTTAGCGTATTATTACCTTTGCTTCTATTGATTGTTGCATTCTTAAGAAAAAAACATGAAAAGATAGGTTATAACTAAGAGAAGAGTAATACACATCATTGAACAAGGCGAAAGAAACGTTTAGTTATTGAGTAGTTGTAATCTTTTTACTGTGTGGGTGTAAGGGAGGGATGTCATATCACAACATACAAAATAAATTCAACCCAGTTATTCGTATTGATTTTCTTGTTTGAATTGGGAAGTTCAATCATCGTCGGACTAGGATTTGATGCAAATCAGGATGCATGGTTGGTGATTCTATTGGCGATGATAGGGGGAATCATTCTTTTCCTTTTGTATGAATACCTTTTTAAACAGTATCCCAATCTTCCACTAACCGAATATGTGGAAAAGATAGTAGGGAAATACCCTGGAAAAGTTATTGCTTTTATGTATATTCTTTATTTTTTCTACATTGCGGGAAGGGTATTGCGGGATTTCGGAGACCTCCTCATCACAACCACACTTAGTCAAACACCATTAATGGTGATCAATTTACTCATGGTACTTTTGGTGGTATACGCTTACTACTTAGGAATCGAGGTTATTGCGAGAACAGGCAATATATTTTTCATTATCTTAACGATCCTCGCTTCATTGTTTTTTATATTCGTATTTATCGATCGCCTCCCGCAATTGGAACATCTTCAGCCTGTACTTGAGCAAGGCTGGATTCCCGTTTTAAAAACAGCATTTCCCTTAACTTTAACATTCCCTTTCGGCGAAATAATCGTGTTTACAATGATTTTCCCATTCTTAAATCGAAAGGAAAAGGTATTGAAGACAGGGCTTTTTGCAGTAATATTTAGTGGTACAGTACTCATCGTAACCATGAGTGTCATCTTAGGTGTACTCGGGCCAACTATAGGAAAAAACACAGAATTCCCCCTTATGGAAGCAATAGAAAAAGTGAATATTGCCCAAATAATCCAACGTTTAGATCCTATCGCCCTGGGGATTTTCATTATAGGTGTCTATTTTAAAATCACCCTTTTCTTTTTTGCAGGAATGTACGGGTTTGAGAGATTGTTTCGAATCAAGAAGCAAAAATTCTTTTTAGTGCTAACCAGTACAGCCCTTCTTTCAAGCTCGGTTTTTATGGCTGAAGGGTTTACACAGCATCTACAAATAGGACTGAAAGTTGTTCCGTTATATGTACATATGCCATTTCAGGTATATATTCCATTATTATTATTTCTAATTTTGGTAGTGAAAAGAGCATACAAACAAAGGAGTCGTTCATTGCAATAGGTCAATGTAAGTTAATCCAAATCAAAAACATGAAAAGGTGTTAAGGTGAGCAGCAATAAACTCTATAGCAAGGAGTAAACATATGACGTTGTCGATGACTGAAAATGAAATCACACTTGCCATTATCCAAAGCCTCAAAGACGGTAAAAAAAATGCGTTTCTCGAAATAATAGAAGAATTGCAGCCTTATGACATAGCTCAGCAATACTCAAATGTACCTTCTAAACACCAAAACAAATTCCTATTATTTTTAACATTAGAGCAATTAACTGAATTCATTCAGGAAATCGATAAAGAAAATCAATTAGTGGTGTTACAAAAGCTGGGAATTGAAAAATCAACCAAAGTCCTGGACTTAATGGAAAACGATAATCTGGCTACTTTATTAACAGACCTTGAACCTGAGAAGATTGAAGAACTCTTGTCAGAGATGAATCAAGAGGAATCTCAAGTCGTTATGAATTTAATGAATTACCCCCCAGAAACGGCTGGTAGAATAATGAACAACCGCTATGTATGGATTCCGAAGGACTATACAGTCCGTGAGGCGGTTGATAAACTGAAGGATTTCGCCGAATTGGCTGAATACCTTAACTACCTGTATGTGATCGATGAAGAAAAGAAACTAATCGGCGTTATTTCTTACAAAGATTTGTTACTAGGGGAACTGCAGGATAAAATTGAAACGATTATGTACAGCAGAGTGGTAAAAGTAGATGTCTATACTGACCAGGAAGAAGTAGCAAAAATGATTAGTCGATATGATTTCATTACGATCCCGGTCATTGAGGAAGATGGGAAATTGGCTGGTGTCATTACCGTTGACGATATTATCGATGTGGTCATTCAAGAAGCAAATGAAGACATAGAAAAGTTATCAGCTTCAGGAAAATCAATTGACTTCAATACCAAACCATTAGTAGCTGCCTATCGTCGATTACCCTGGTTGATTCTGTTATTATTCATTGGACTCGTTTCAGGAAGCATTATAAATATGTTTTCCGCAACACTAGAGCAAGTCGTGGCACTCGCTTTCTTTATGCCCATGATTGCTGGTATGACGGGCAATACCGGAACTCAATCACTTGCTGTAGTCGTAAGGGGCCTGGTTTCAAATGACTTAGATTTCGGGCAAGTGCTGAAGCTGATCATCCGTGAGCTATCGGTTGGCATCATCATTGGAGTGACATGCGCAGTGATGATATCCATCATTGCATTTGTTTGGCAAGGAAATGTCATATTGGGTGCAGTAGTAGGGAGCTCCTTACTCATCACACTAGTTATTGGAACGTTGGCAGGTACAATTATTCCACTGATTCTATACAAGTTTAATGTTGACCCTGCTGTAGCTTCCGGTCCTTTAATTACAACAATCAACGATATCTTGTCTCTTATGATCTATTTTGGGATTGCTACCATGTTTATTACGAGATTAATGTAAGTTTTCTCAAATAGTTGAGAATCATCAAGAATTAGCACGTAACGATTACAAAAAGCTCTTAAATCATGAGCTTTTTTTTTATTTGAGGAGACTAATAAGGAATAGCTTCTCTAATTCTTCAAATGACCTTTTTTGAAAATGCTACTATTATACAAAAATAACATTGACCAAATTGGTCAAAAATGGCTATAATGAAATTGACCAATATGGTCAAACGCCTGTCCCTTTATAGGAGGATGAGAAAGTATTGTTTAAAACATTGAACTTAGATCCTGAGAAAGAAGAAAGGATCATTAATGCAGCAACTCAAGTTTTTGCGAAGAATGGTTACCAAAATGCCTCAACAAACGAGATCGTCAAGGAAGCAAAGATATCAAAGGGAATTTTATTTCATTATTTTAATAGCAAAAAGGATTTGTATGTTTCACTGTATGAACATCTAGCTGACTTATTCACTGAGAAGATTTATGAGCGTATTGACTGGAACGAGCGCGATATTTTCGTTACGATTCGCGCAGTAACGTTGATAAAGTTTGAGCTTTTTGCCGTTTACCCACATCTGATAAATTTTCTTACTAGTGCATTTATCGAAGAAGCACCGGAAGTAAAAGATGATATCGAACAGATTAAAGCCAAAATGGTGGAGAACAGCTTTGCAAAATTATTTTCGAACATAGATACAACTAAATTCAAAGAAGGCGTCGATGTGAAAAAAGCGATTCAAATTATTTATTGGACGTTTGAAGGAATTGCCAATCAACAACAGCAAAAAGCTAAGACACTATCCGTAGAAGAAATTAAACAAGAAGAAGTGCTGGCTGAAGTTGATTCCTACATCGAATTATTGAAGGCATCATTTTACAAATAGACAGTTGGAAAGTGAGGATGAGATTCATGAATGTGATTGAAATTAATGAATTAACGAAAACGTATGGAAAGTCGAGAGGGATTACGGATATCAGTTTCCAAGTAAAAGAAGGGGAAATCTTTGGCTTTATCGGTCCTAACGGGGCAGGGAAATCTACGACGATTCGAACCCTCCTTTCGCTGATTCATCCGACGAGCGGCAGTGCGAAAATATTTGGAAAAGATTGTGTTGAGTTCGCTCCAGAGATTGCGAAGGAAGTTGGATATCTACCATCTGAAGTATTCTATTACGACAATATGAAGGTGATGGACCTCCTCAAGTATTCTGCCAGTTTCTACAAGAAAGACTGCACGAAGAGGATTAAAGAATTGGCCGAAGTGCTGAACTTAGATTTAACGAAGAAGATTGATGATCTCTCACTTGGAAACAAAAAGAAAGTGGGAATCATTCAAGGGTTGCTTCATGAACCTAAACTCATTATCCTCGATGAGCCAACATCAGGACTGGATCCATTAATGCAGCAAAAATTCTTCGAACTGCTTCAAGCTGAAAATAAGAAGGGAGTCACCATTCTATTTTCTTCTCATATATTAAGTGAAGTTCAGCGACTATGCGATCGAGTAGCGATCATTAAAGAAGGAAAAATCGTTCAAGTCGAAAAGATCAGTACGTTAAAAGAAAACAACCATAAAAAATTCAAACTTGAATTAAAAAGTGATGTAGATCAATCATACTTCGAGCTTGAAGGCGTGAGCAATCTTGAAGTGAATCAAAATCATGTCAGCTTCCTGTTCAGGGGGGATATCAACTCGGTGATGAAGAAGATTTCCTCTATCCAAATTGCCAATCTATGGATAGAGGAGCCGGATTTAGAAGAAATCTTCATGCACTATTACGAAAAGGAGGCTTGATACTCTATGAATATCTTTCTGTATGAACTGAAGGCTTATCGTAAGTCAACGTTTATTTGGACCGTTTCACTCGTTGTGTTAGTGATCCTGTTTATGTCGATGTTTCCTTCTATATCTAAAGAAATTGATGAATTTAAGAAACTCCTGGAAGGATTCCCAGAAGGAGTGAGAAAAGCGTTAGGTATTCAGGTCGACAGTATCGGTTCTCTAAATGGTTATTATTCGTATATCTTTTTGTACATCACACTATGCGGTGCGATTCAAGCCATGAATCTTGGAATCTCAATTAGTTCTAAGGAAATTCGTGAAAAGACAGCCGACTTTCTATTGACCAAACCAGTTACCCGGACGAAGATCCTTGCTTCTAAAATACTCGCAGCTTTAACATCGCTGCTTTTTACAAATATCGTGTATGTGGTTGCAGCAGTCATTGTGGCGAACGTGGTAAAAGTGGAGAATTTCAGTCTGTATGTATTCTTGCTGATTTCTCTAACTCTACTATTCACCCAATTGATTATGTTTGCCATCGGAATCATCATTGCCGTAGTATTTCCAAAGGTGAAATCGGTAATCAGCTTATCGCTTGGCGTCGTGTTTGCCTTTTTTCTAATTGGTATGGTTGCAGCTGCTGAGGAGACAACTCGTTATTTTTCTCCATTTAAATACTTTGACTATAGCTATATTTTGAACCAAGAGGGATATGAATGGTCATTCCTGATCTTAGGGATCTTCTTGATTGTCCTTTCACTGATCGGAAGCTTCGTTATTTACAACAAAAAAGATATCCATACGGTATAAGGGGAGGGGAACAAGATGAACGTATATATTAGAGAAATGAAGGCTCACCGCACATCCCTCATCATTTGGTGCATAGGGATGGTAGCGTTGATCGGTTCGGGGATGGGGAAGTTTGCAGGATTCTCTTCTTCAGGTCAATCCATGAATGAGCTAATGGCCCAAATGCCTAAATCACTCCAAGCATTTCTAGGCGTAGGTAGTCTCGATATGTCGACGGCCAGTGGATTTTATGGAGTGCTCTTTCTGTATATAGTGTTGCTCTCTACCATTCATGCTGCAATGATTGGTGCAACAATCATCTCAAAGGAAGAAAGGGATAAAACCGTAGAGTTTTTGTTCGTTAAACCCCTGCCCAGGAAGAAAATCATAGTGATTAAATTGTTGGCAGCTCTCACGCAAGTCGGGATTCTGTTGATCATCACATGGTCAGCTTCTTTATTCATAGTAGGAAGCTATAGTGATGGAGAGCACATCATCAGCGATATTGGAATGACCATGGTAGGAATGTTTATATTACAAGTACTATTTTTAGTAATCGGAACAGCGATTGCAGCTTTGACCAAAATGCCTGGAAAAGCCGCTACATTAGCAACAGGTGTTTTATTAGCCACCTTCATCCTTTCCTTTGCCATAGACTTGAGCGGAAAACTCGAAGGCTTGAAATATCTCACACCATTCAAATACTTTGAAGCGAAGAATGTGATGGATGGTGGTTTGGAATCGGGATTCGTAGGAATATCAGTTGTTTTGATAGGCGTGCTGGCAGTATCTACGTTTGTGTTTTATGATAAGCGGGATTTGAATGTGTAGGCAAAGAAGCCCATCCTTATTTAAAAGGATGGGCTTTTTTATATAGACTGAATTTGAAGTAGAGTCAACGTCACTGGTAAGAACCCACAAGTATAAAAACTTTTCGACTAAAGCTATAAATATATTTATACCAATAACCAAATTAACTAATTTGTATTATGTATCATCCCCCATTACAATTAACTTCGTAAGGTAAACAAATATAAATTTGGAGGGATAAATAATGAGTAAAAATATATTAATGGTCGTTACAACGGCTGACAAGATGAATGAGGACCATAAAACAGGACTTTGGTTATCGGAATTTGGTGAAGCATATGTTGAATTTGCTCGTTTAGGGTATTCCGTTACAGTAGCAAGTCCACTGGGTGGAAAAGCACCGGTTGATGCCCGCAGCTTAGAGGGGGATACCCCTCAAGACATATTAGACACAGCGAAGTATCTGGAAAACACGTTGAAACTTGAAGATATCATAGATCATTCTCAATTTGATGCTATTTTCTTACCAGGTGGGCACGGGACGATGTTTGATCTGCCGGATAATTCAAAACTTCAAGATATCATTCGAGAATTATACGAAGGGGATAAAGTGGTAGCGGCTGTATGTCACGGACCCGCTGGACTAGTCGGAGTGAAATTATCAGATGGAACCCCATTAGTAGCAGGGAAAGCAGTTACAGCTTTTACAGATGAAGAAGAGAAGGAAACGACACTAGATCGCTTTATGCCTTTCCTTTTAGAAACACGATTGCGCGAGCTTGGAGCAGAATTTGTTGCTACAGCAAATTGGACCGATCATATCCAAGTGGCCGGAAACATAATCACAGGTCAAAATCCACAATCAACTGTGAGTGTAGCAAAAGAAGTTGTAAAGAGATTAAGCTAACAGGTATAGGGTCATTACTTTTACAATAATATGTTGGTAGAATAATGATTGGCAGGAGGGCTAAAATGTCATCAATTACGATTACCGCAATCCTGACTGCAAAGCCTGGTAGGGAAGAGCAACTATATCAAGAATTAATCCAAGTGATAACACCTTCTCGCCGGGAAGATGGATGCATCGAATATTCGCTTCATCAATCATTAGCAAATAACGCGACCTTTGTTTTTTATGAAACATGGGAGAGTGAAGAAGCTCTGGCATCTCATATTGAATCTGAGCATTACAATCGTTATCGACAAAACACAGAAACACTGGTTGAGAAACGAGAAGTATATCGGCTGCAGAAAGTAGATATATAAGATGAGCACCGTCCTTTTGTGGACGGTGCTTTCAAATAAATTCTGTTATAGATATACTAAAAAAAGAATTAGCTGAGGATATAAAAATTTTATCGAAGGGAGTGATCACTATGATTGATTTTGAATGGTATCGCAGTTTTATTAGTATTTATAAGCATCGTTCCGTATCCGCTGCAGCGAAAGCGCGTATTTTGACTCAGCCAGCGATGAGCCAGCATCTATCGGCATTAGAGTCTGAAGTGGGCGAACCACTGTTTATCCGTGCACCACGTAAAATGATTCCCACGCTTAAGGGGAAAGAATTATATACGAAAATTGTGCCTCTCATTGAAAACCTAGAAAGCGCGACCCTTGAGATCAGACACGCTTCTTCTAAAACGTCCCTTGCGCCCATCGTTCGGTTTGGTTCCCCTGCTGAATACTTCACGAAAGCAGTCATCCCTCAGTTGAAGGATATCGACATACGTTTTATCGTTCAATTTAGTACCGCCGGTTTATTATTGGAAAAGTTGGAGAAAGATGAACTCGACTTTACCATAACAACTCAAAAGCTGAACACGTCTTCGATTGAGTATGTCAAGATAGTAGAAGAAGAATTTGTTGTTGTCACACCGGCAAGCTATTCTTCAAGTGCCGTTGAAATTTCAGATATTGAAGTGTGGTTAATGGAACAGAAGTGGTTAAGCTATGGAGTCGAGCTCCCGATTGTTAGAAGATACTGGAGAGAACATTTCGGCAAGAGACCTGAAGTGCCACCGATTCACATTGTACCGGATCTTCGGACGATTCTAGAAGCGATTGAAAACGGTATGGGAGTAAGTATTCTTCCAACGTATTTATTAAAAGATAGTCTGGAGGCAAAGAGGTCAAAGGTAATGTTCCCTCATCTTTCCGTAAACAATACGATTTATGCTGCATATAAGATCGAACATCGGAGTAATCCAGTGATAGAGGGTATAGTCAAAAAGTTAAAGGGAGAAGAGTGATGAAAAAGGATCTTTTCCATAAGGGAAAAGATCCTTTTTCGAATAGATTTATAATTTTCCCTTTAGTTCTTCAATCTGCTCTAAATGCCTCTTCTCATGATATCCAATAAACGGTACCCATTCATCTAAACGGATAAGTCCGAAAACGGGATGGGGATATGCTTTTTTTTGTAGAGCTTCTTTATGTGTTGTATCCAGAAATGTTAGAAGGTCTTTTCGTGATTCTTCAAGTTTGTCCTTCATTTCTTGAAGTGTAAGGTTTTCTTCAGTAGGAACGACAAATGGAGGTGCATCTACTTTCGTCGACCGATTTACCGTATAGTGAATCGGCTTCGACGATACTTCCTGCTCTTCACCTCTAGCTAAAGTTGTTTGAATCGCTTTCGTCAACGATTTCTCCATTAGATACAGGTGATCAAGCACTTGCATGATTGTCCATCGGCCTTCTTCAATTCTTTTGTTCAATTCATCATTCGTTAAATCGCTCACACTATTCAATAGGTCAGAACGGATGTCCTCAATCATGGTAATCTCTTTATCCAAATAAGTTCCTCCTCATGGGTGGTTTCACCATCCATTTTACTCTTTTAGAGAGATTAACGTACAGTAATAGCACTTTTTTAAAAAAAGCTCAGGAATCTGAGCTTTTCAGGTAATATGGTGTTTTGTTAACGTACTTTAACTTTCACTTCCAGTCTTTTCTCCTTCTCCATCAAAATCAGGAGCAACAGCTTTCCGGATAAATAACGAAATAAAGAAAGCGACAGCAGCTAAGGCAAGAGCAAACCAATAAGCATGATGTACACCGTAGGTCATGGCCTTGTTTAAGAGTCCTTCTGTTAACTCACCCGATTGCCCTTCAATATACCCGGCCTGACTTTGAGTCATGATGCTGACAAAGATTGAAACACCTAAAGCTCCAGCGACTGGCTGCAGGGTGTTTGCAATGGCGGTACCATGTGGATATAAATGTTTCGGTAGTTCATTTAAACCATTCGTTTGTGCAGGCATCATGATGGCTGAAATGGAAAGCATCAAAACCATATAGAAAAGAACGAATAACCAGATCGGTGTAGATGGGTTAATTGTGCTAAAGAATATCATTACCCCGACTAATGTTAAGGTTCCTGGAATGATCAGTTTTCTTGGGCCGTACTTATCAAAAAGCGATCCCATCGTTGGAGACATTAGCCCATTTAAAAGTGCCCCGGGAAGTAATAATAATCCGGCTGCTTTTGCAGAGTATCCGAGAGGTCCTTGTAAATACATAGGCATGACGATTTCCGATGCAAACATAGCCATGATCACGATGACGAAAATCGATACTCCTCTCGCATAGCTTTTATAACGGAAAACACGAACATCGAGAAGTGGTTCATCAAGCTTTAACTGCCGTAAGACGAATAGAATCAAGCTTATTATCGCAATTGAAATAATCCCAATGATTTTCAGAGACGTAAACCCTGCAGATTCTTCTCCCGCCGAACTAAATCCGTAAACAATTCCTCCAATACCAATCGAAGAAAGGATAATGGACAAGATATCCACACTTGGTCGAGTGATTTCGCCGACATTTTGTAAATATTTCAGAGCGAATAGAATAGAGAATACGGCGAAGGGAATGACCGTAATGAATAACCATCTCCACCCTAACAAGTCGACAATCACGCCAGAAAGAGTCGGTCCGATCGCTGGTGCAAACATAATCACCAGTCCAAACGTACCCATGATTTTACCACGGACTTCAGGCCTGTAAATAAGTAATAAGGCATTCATGATGACAGGAATGAGTAAACCGGTACCAACGGCCTGGATCATCCGGCCAGCAAGTAACATAGGGAAATTCAGGGCACATGCAGCAATCACCGTGCCTAGAAGAAACACACTCATTACACCAATAAACATTTGACGAGTCGTGAACCATTGGATAAGAAGGGCGGAGATTGGCATCAGCACACCCATCACGAGCATGAATCCTGTTGCTAACCACTGAACCGTGGGAGCATCGACGTTAAATACGGCCATTAGTTCGGTTAGGGCGATATTTAACAACGTTTCATTTAATATGGCAAAAAAAGCACCTATCATAAAAGTAATGAGGATCGCTTTTGAATTGATATTTGATGACATGTTGTTCCTCCATTAAAGATTAAAATAAAATACTTATCTATAATGCTTGATTTTGAATGATTTCTCAAGTGAATTGTTCCATATACCACGAAAAAGAGGGGTGTCACATGGACACCCCTCTAGACCATTCTTATGCTTCGCGCTTTCTTCTTCTAAAGCGGTGAAAGACAAGATACATCATCGGAACTATGATCAGCGTTAATACAGCTGAGAACAGGATACCTGAAATAATGGTAACAGCAAGTGGTGTAAAAAGGGCATCTCCACTGACTGCAACTGGAATAAGTGCAACAATTGATGTGAGAGCCGTTAATAGAATTGGGCGAATTCGGGTCCGTCCTGATTCCACGACAGCTTCTTTCACACCCATACCATTCTTCAATCCTTGCTCAATAAACTCAATTAACACGACAGAGTTCCTCACAACAATACCGGTTAATGATACCATACCCATAACACCCAGGAAGCTGATTGGGGTTTGAGTAACGAATAACCCTAGAATCGCACCTGCAATGGCAAGATAAACCGCGACAAGAACTAAGAACGGAAGTGATAAAGAATTAAATTGAAGGGCAATGACTAGATACACAAGGAAAATGACGATTGTAAATAGGACTGTAATCTCCGCAAAGAAGTCATTCTGAGCTTCATTCTCTCCACCTAATGTAATGGAATAATTGTTGTCGTCAAGGTTTTCTCGTACATCTTTCACGATATCCTGGACATTTTCTTTATAGTTCTCTTCATTCTCAGGGAAAGCACGAATCGTGATTGCACGCTCTCCGTCTTTATGAGGGATGAGTTGAAGCTCTTCTTTCTTCTCAGGAGTCACTAGCTCATCAAGTGAAATCAGCTTTGGTGGTCCAGCAGGATTAGCTATTTCAGCGGGAACCTCTAGAGTAGACAGGTCGACTTCTTCATCATTTCCTTCTAAAACCAGTGTCATATCACGTTTCGTAACACCATTATCAAAGGCTTTCATAGGAATGCCTTCTGTTGCCAATCGAAGCTGTTGGCTGATCTGATTGATTGTAATTCCATTTTCCTCAAGAAGCTCGCGGTTTGGAACATATTCAATCGTTGGCTCCATTTCTCCAACATTATCAACCACTAGATCAGTTTCCAGTTTTTCAATTTCAGATGAAATCGTGTCACGAAGTTCAATTAATTGTTCCATCTCAGGACCAGAAACCGTAACTGTAACGGGAGCTCCTGCAGGAGGACCTTGCTGGATCGTTTCCATGAAGATCTTCGCATCTGGATATTCTTCCCTCAGTTTGTCAGTCCACTCGTCAATCAGTCCTTGAGCCGTTTGGTTTTCACGATCGACTCTCGCGACCAATTGACCTGTATTTTGACCGGAATTTGAAAGAGAGCTGTTAAATAAGTTAGGTAGTCCCGTACCTGCAAACGCTGAAGTTTCATATACACCTTCGTCTGTTTTTAACAATTGTTCCATGTCTTCTAAGGTGATCGCTGTTTCTTCAATCGTTGTACCGATTGGTAACGTTACATCAATCGTTACTTCTTCACGGTCAGCTGACGGGAAGAATTCAAACGGTGTAAGGGCAATGAGACCAAAGATGGCGGTTGTGAATACAAGGCCGATGAAAGATACCACGAAAGGTCTTTTTGAAAACTTTTTCAATACACTGTCAGCATAAAAATCAGCGAGCTTATTCAATGGCTTCCCTAATAAACCAGGAGCATCAGATACTTTTTTCGTTGTTTTACTGTAAAGCAGATATCTCAAGATTGGAACGAATATCAGCGCTACAAGTGTTGAAGCAATAATAGTCGTAATTAATACTGTAGGTAATGCCCTTATAAATGCCCCATTCCCCCCTGATAAGAAAACAAGTGGAAGGAAGGTGAACACTATGGCTAGAGAAGATGTCAGGATCGATACCCAAATTTCTTTTACCCCATTTATGGCTCCCATTAGTGCACGGTCGCCAAGCTTGTAACGACGTTGAATATTATCATTTACTACAATCGAGTCATCAACCAATATACCAAGAGCAATGATGGCACCGATGACAGATATTTGGTTTAAGTCCACGCCTGAAAACGGAAGTGGAATTAGACCTATAAGTACGGAAATCGGAACGGCTAAAGCAACGACGAACGCACCAGAAACCGTAAGTCCAAGAGCTGTAGTCAGGATGACCGCAACAACTGAAATGGCAAGTGACATAAATAATCCATCAAAAATGTCTGTTACAATCGATGCCTGAGAGTAATAAGGTTCAAGTTTCACATCAGATGGAAGAGACTTTGCCAGTTCATCCACTTTGTCGCTTACTTTCTCATCCACAGAAGGGATATCTTCCCCAGCCTGAACAAATGCTGTAAAGGATAAGGATGGCTTACCTTCAAATGTAACAATATCTTTTACTTCTTTAGACGAAACGTTAATGTTGGCTATATCTTGTAAATAGACCGATTCTCCTTGAGGGTTCTTACCAACAAAAAGCTCGTTCATTTCATCAAGAGTCGAGTAGTGATCCACCGTTAATTGAACGACTTCGTTATCGACTTCTTGCTTTCCTAGAGGAGTGGGATAGTATTCATCATTAATCGCACTCATGACAGTGGAAGGATTAAGTCCGGACTCTTTTAGTTCATCCTGTTTTAATTCAATGACAATTTCTTCTTCGGGTAATCCTTTTACCGTTACACTGGAGACACCAGTGATTTCCTTGACTTCTTCCTGCCAACGAGTCAATTCTTCACGAAGAGCGAAAAGTGACTCTTCACTATCACTTGTAAGGTGATACGAAACAATCGGCATTTTTACAGTGGATTCGTTAATTTCCGGATCGAATACCTCGTCAGGAAAAGAGGTGGAAGCATCTGAAACCGCTTGTCGAACATCTCCAAACACTTCTTTTTTGTTTTCTCCATCTTCAACCTCTACAATAATAGTAGAGAAACCGGCTGAAGAGGAGGAACTGATTTCTTTAATTCCATCAATGGATTGCAGAGAAGATTCGATGGGATTGGTCACTGTCCTCTCAACAGAGTCAACGGTTGCACCAGGATAAACGGTGCTGACCGTTCCAATGTTCACGCTTGTTTCAGGTATTTCTCTCTGTGGTAATTGTAGAAAAGTGAAAATACCGATAATCACAAATAATAAGATAAAAATCAGTGTGATTTTGGAACGGTTTAAAATAGCCTTCAACATAGATGTTGTCCTCCTTTAAAAATATTTGACTCATGGGTCAAATGATTTTTTATTAATTTGATTATTCGTTGTTATAACAGTTATTTATTTGGTTGACTCACTAGTCATTTTACCTGTATTTTTTCTGTAGTCAAGAAATAATGCTCTTCTATTTTTTGGGGAGTATGGTTAAAATGGTAGAGTGAATTTTTCTTTGGATATAGAGGTGTGAAAAATGGATAAACGTAAATCAATACTCGAATCAGCCGTGGAGCTCTTTGCAGAACACGGATATAATCAAACGTCCATGCAGCAAATCGCCGAAAGTGTCGGCATTTCAAAGGGCTCCCTGTACTCATTCTTTCAATCAAAAGAAGATTTAATCATATCGATTTATGAACATTATCAGCAACTTGTCTTCGAACGGGCTTTTGTCGTCGGACTAGAAGGGAATTTACCACCTCTTGAACGATTCGCAAAACAGTTTCAAGTACAATTTGAAGGGATACTCGAATACAAATCTTATATGAAAATGCACATGCGGGGGGAGTCCGCGAAGAACAGTGAGAAATTGGCTGCAATGGAACACCGTATGAGAGGACGGTTGTTTAGCTGGCTCGAGCATAATTTATTAGAAGTATTTGGTGGTAAGATCAAGCCATACATATGGGACCTCATGTGGATGACACAATCCATCTATTCATCATATATGATGCTTTTGATTTCTACTGATGATGCCCTGGACCCTTCTATTCTCGGGAAACATTTAGTGAGACAAATTTCTCTCCTTGCTGGAGACTTTCTTGAAGGAAAGAGCAAGCCATTGTTGGATGATGAGATAATGAAATCATTTTCCGTTAGCATGGACCGGGAAGGAGCCTTCATTTCATTTGAAGAGAGGGAGAACGCTTGGAAGAGTTTGTATGAGAAAATAAGGGGGTTGAGTGAAGATCGTGTAAAGTATTACATGAACATTGCCAATCGGATCTCACAAGTATGCCGCCAGTCTAATCAAGATGAGTTGATTATAAGAGGGTTATTCAGATTGATGATGGACGAAGAGAATTTGAAAAATGAAGCGATAGAGTTAGAAAAGCAACTCCTTCCTGAGAGTGTATAGGGAAGGAGTTTTTTTATTTGTTATTGTTTTTTAAGGTAGTGTGATCAGAAGTGAGGAAGGAAGGTTTGCTTTGAAGGGGGATGAGAAGAGCGGGGGTACCAGGTTTTTTATATACCTTCTTTCATCGTTAAAGGTGAGCACACATCGATAGATAAATAGACATAAAATTAAGTCCTCATTTTCTGAATATTCTACATCTTTAGACATATATGTCCATATTACTTCTCCTTAATATTTCCTGTTTTACGTAATATTGAAGGTGATCCTCATGTAAAGGCAGAAACTGTTTAGGGTACCGAAACATATGGGAGGGAATATATTTATGAAAAAGAAAAAAGTAGTCTCAAGTTTAGCAGCAATTCTTCTTTGTACCAGCATGGCATCAACAAGCTTAGCGTCCAGTTCACCAAATGGAAATTTAACAAATGATCGGGCAAATTTACCAATCTCCGGTTTTACTGATCATGCAGAATTAACGAAGGCTTTACAGAAAATTGCACAGACAAGCCAAGGAAGAGTAGCGCTGGATGTGGCAGGTCGTTCACATAATGGATTAGAGATATATAAAGCAAGGGTGGGAACCGGGGACCGCGTAGTGATGATTCAAAGTGAAATCCACGGGAATGAAAAAACAGGAACGGAAGCTCTTCTGAATATCCTTCAGTACCTCGGGTCGAGTAATTCACCAGAGGCACAGAACATTCGTGAAGAAATTACACTAGTCGTTCTCCCTATGATGAATCCTGACGCAAGTGAATTGAATCGACGTGCGAATGATATGACATGGAGTGAGGTGGTGGAAAAGTTTCCATCATTAGCAGAAGCTACGCCCTCCTGGAATTATTACACTAGGACTCTTCAAGATGTTGATTATAGTGAACGCCCTGGATTTGACGTAAATCGTGACTTTAATCCGGATTTGAATTATAGCGCTCAACCTGCTGATTTTCCCGGAAGTTCAGATCAACCTGGTTGGTATATTACACCTGAATCCCAGACAGTTAGAGATGTTTATAAGAGCTTGAGAGAGGAGTTTGGGAATGTAGATACATTTATTGACTTGCATCATCAAGGTCAATATTACGTCGAGGGGACGGATGATATTGTAACAATGTCCCTATCCGGACAGTTTGTTCCAGATCCTGGTTCACCTGAAGGAAGTGATTATGCTGAGTACGCTGAGAATTATCGATATGATTATTCCAGGCAGTTAAATGTTGCAGCGTATAATGCCTTACAATCCATCGGAAATTCACCGTTTACTAACATTACCCTGTATCAGCAAGAATTAGATCTTCCTGGGACAGCCCTTGGATCATTCGCCCTTAATGGTAGCGGTACTGTGCTGTTCGAAGTAAGAGGACAAACATGGACTCTGGGACAAAAGAAAAAAGGTCAATTAGTAAAAGCAGTTGAGACGGGATTAAATTCAATTATCACCGGTGTGGCTAACGACAGCATTGATGACCTCAATCCAGAAGATTATGAAGATATTCCAGAAACGGCATATAGACCTGGTTTATAGTGATAGAACAGCTGACTCCAATCAGGGGAGTCAGCTTCTTTTGTTCTATTTATACTGTGATTTTTTCACCTGGTCCCGGTGGAAGGGAGAATCTTCAACTTCATTCACTACGCTAAATGGATTATGATCCAAATCGAAAAACTCAAATCCTTTCATTCCTCCAAAGTCTTCAATTTCAGAAGTGACAACTCCAGAGTTCTTTAAATCCTTATGAACCTCCTCAATGTCTTCTACCAAGAAATTAAAGTACACATTCTTCTTTTTCCCACTGATGACAAATTCAGTAGGCTGAGGGGAATCCACTTGAACCAATCCTAATTGAGTGTCACTATTTGGGAAATAAAAACCTGCACCACCATCCCAGGTATCAATCTTTCTTACACCTAAATGCTTTTCATACCATTTCATCGATTTCTCCATGTCCGTCACAGGTATAAATACACTACCCACTTTAAACAAAACACTCACTCCTCCTATTTGGAATTCATTGGTATAACGATTATACTAGAATAAAAGTTACAAATGTTTTTAAATTTTTTTGAAAGGACGAAAAAGTTGATTTTTGAGGAACTGGAAACTACGATTCTAAAACTTTATAAGTATTGTGTAAAGCTCTCTGCTTCTACACCAGAGGCAGAAGACCTTGTTCAGGAGACTCTTTTAAAAACGTACAAATTGAAGAAATCAGAACCTGAACGAGACTTATCCATGTCCTTTCTCTATACCATCGCCAAAAACCTTTTTATTGATGGAAAAAGAAAAAGAAACGGGCTTGTTTTAATCAATGAGGATTATCATTTCCAATCAAAAGACTTTATCGAATATGACGCTCTGTTGGAATGTCTATTTACAGCTTTACCCCTTAAGCAAGCTATGCTTCTCACATTGAAAGACGTGTTTGGCTACTCATCTAAAGAAATCGCCTCTATGCTTCGAATCAGCGATGCATCCGTAAAAACCGCTCTTCATCGAGCTAGGAATAAAATAGTGGAGGGTGTACCTTATGAAAATTCAGATGAAAAGATCCTTCGTGAAATAACAAACTCCATCAAAGAATCAAATTCCTTACGATTATTTCAGTATTATCGCCTACTAGAAACCAAGTATTACAATACCTCGAGAAGCGCAGTGAATATCCTTTGTTATGTGGTTGATCCAGATGGAAATGTGTTAGAAATCATCAATTAAGGAGGTTTAAGAATATGATTACGCGTAACATAAAAGTGAAAGAAATTGGTGGATTGAACTTAGTAGGGTTTCGAGTCGTATGTCCTGGTGACGAGTACATCATAGAAATCCCAAAAGCTGCTGCTAAATTGAAAGAAAGGGTCGATGAGATTCAACATCTTGTAAATAAGCAGATTCAACTAGGTGCGTTTGTAGCAGAGGATGCTACTGTCGATTTGGATGGATACTGGGTAGGGATGGAAGTGGAGAAGATTGAAGTTATTCCCCCAGGCATGGTGTCATTAACGATTCCTCCCCAAACCTATGTAAGCACCTTTTATCAAGGGACGAATCATGGAATTAGAGATGCATATCGTGACATGCATGAATGGGCAGAGATAAACGGATATGCAAGAAGAAGAGATTTATGGCATGTAGAGAGATTTTATCGTTTTGATAATAGTGATCAGGTTGAAGTGGAATTGTTGGATACAGTTGATTTGAAGTGATTAGATGACTGACTCTGATAGTGGAGTCGTTTTTTTTGATTGGATGTAAGTTGGTAAGGGATTTTGTTTTATTCATGTAGAAAAATTGGTTGCAACGCCTTTTAATTTTAAATATGAAAATAAATATCTGCATCTAAATAGTTATAGGCGGGAGTGTGCTAATACCTTTGGAGGAATCTCCGTTTAGTGAGAAATTTGCCTGGGTTGAGGACAGGTTTGGTGTGTCATGGCAGTTGAATTTATCGAAGAGAGAGGAATGATTGGATCCTTACACTAGGTGAGGGAGTGTTTTGTTGATATATTTTTTTTAGAAAAAGAGATAGAATAGGGTTCTGGTATTGTCACTACAAAAGATGGAGGCACACATATGAAAACTGAAAAACAGAAAATGCTCGATGGAGAACTTTACGAACCATGGGATCCTCAATTAATGGAAGAGAGAAAACAAGCACGTTTTTTAACACGCATGCTTAATCAAACGACAGAAGAAGAAGACGGGGATAGAGTAGTTGCCATAAAAAAATTGTTCGGATCTACTGGGGAAAGCGTTTATTTAGAGCCTAACTTCAGATGTGATTATGGATATAACATTCACGTGGGCAACCATTTCTTTGCTAATTTTAATTGTGTGATATTAGATGTGTGTGAAGTCCGCATCGGTGAAAATTGTATGCTCGCACCTGGAGTACATATTTACACAGCGACTCATCCAATGAATCCGGTTGAGAGAAACAAAGGACCGGAATTTGGGAAGCCTGTCAAAATAGGAGACAACTGCTGGATTGGTGGAGGCGCAATCATTAATCCCGGAGTGACGATAGGTGATAATGTGGTTATAGCTTCAGGCGCTGTTGTGACAAAGAATGTCCCTTCTAATGTCGTGGTGGGTGGAAATCCTGCCCGTATCATCAAGGAGATTGACTTGGAAGAGAAGAGATAAGCGTATTTATAAAGCAGAGTAAAGCAGCTGGAATCAATCTATCCCAGCTGCCATGATTAGAACTTCTCTGGAAACTGCTTGACAATTCCGCCCGATAGGACATCAGCCAGGTGAAGAATATGTGCTTTCCCTTTATCAAAGCTTGTTATGTTTCCTTTCCAGTCTTTCTTGATTCGTGCAATCGCTTCATCGGTGACGAATTGCAAGTGCATATATAACAGGTCTTTAAGCGCATTTTCAGACCAGTAAGGATTTGCTTTTGCTAAGAATCCTGCAATGTCATCTGCATTTTGATACCATTCTTTGTTAAATTTCTCCACTTCTGCTTGCTTTCCATTTTTAGCAGCATCAACGATTTTTCCTGCCAATACAATATGCTCGGTCAACAAATCAGCTAGCTTATTCCCAGCCTCTTCACCATAATAAGGTTTAATTGCATTTCCGATGTCTTTCTGATTTTGAAGTAATCTTGCAAGAACCACATCTTGATCCTCTAATTCATCAACGGCACTAATAATATAATTCCTGGTATAGATAACATGATCGTTCCATAAAATTCTAATGTCTTCTTTTGCTTTCATGCTGGCTTCACTCACACATTCAGCCTGCTTTGCTTCAGCTGAAGCACCGATCCCAGGGAAGTAAGAAAGAGTGATCATCACAACCATTACAAGAAATCCAATCTTTTTCATTAAAAAACCTCCATTCATTTAGCTTTGCCCCATTATTATTTACTTCTTTTCCCCATTCACTCATAAAAACTCAATCGGAAAAATATGTTAATTTAAAAATTGAGAGGGACGGACCTTGAATCTTCAAACGTACGAAACCTACATTTACGCTTAGGGAGCAGGTGAGGTGTAGTTGAAAAGAGGGAGGTAAGTGGCATGTCGGCAAACCTCTCACTTTTTGGATGCGCAATACATTGGGAAAAATAAAAAGGGCTGCCAATTTTCAAAAAAACCGTTGCTTGTCCTCACCAAATAGCCTTTTTCGACATAAAGTGTTCTATGGAGGTGATGCTTTGGCAAGAAAATTACTAGAATATCTTTTTATCAGGACCTCAGATACACATGCCAAGATTGACTTGGGATCTCCTTCCCTCTCAAATATGCACGTTGCACAGTTCGGGGTTACTCTTCGACCCCTCGTTAAGCAAGAGAACAATGGTTATAAGATCAACAGTCCATACTGAAAAAATGAAGCGAGCACCAGTATGAAACTCCGCCGATCAATAAGTCAATGATGATGAATAAAGTGAATAAGAACGTGTTTACAGAAATACAATAGAGATAAAAATCTAAGCCCCATAAGAAAGTCACCTCCATTTGATATAGATAAAAAAGAGTTTCCTGATGTTGAACAGGGAACTCTTTTTTTCACAATGAGGTGATCATACACCTTGAAAATCCAATCAGGCTAGTCCTTCCGTGAATATAGTACTATATATCTAATTTTAGGAGGAATTAAAGTGAAAACACTTATGATTGATCCCGGACATGGAGGATTGGATCCTGGTGCTACTTATAGAGGGTTTGAAGAGAAAGTCTTCAATCTATTGACAGCCCGACTTGTACAAAACTATTTAATGGAAAATTATAAAGTGAATATCATTATGACTAGAACAGAAGACAAAACGCTATCCTTATCAGATCGTTCTACACTTGCTAATGTCTCAAAGCCCGATTTCTTCCTATCTATTCATCATAATGCTGGTGGTGGAAGCGGCTTTGAAAGTTATGTTTATAGTGGCAGCGTACCAGCTCAAACCTTTATTTATCAGAATATAATTCATGATGCAGTAATGACTGCAATTAAGCCTTTCAATGTGGTGGACAGAGGGAAAAAGAGAGACAATTTTCATGTATTGAGGGAAACGAACATGCTATCCTTACTGGTGGAGGTTCTTTTTGTAGACAATCCAAGAGATATCTCATTATTGAACAATTCTGAATTTAGAAATGCCGTTGCTGTGGCCATTGCACGTGGTATCGCGAAGGCATTAGAATTACCGCCAAAATCGGATAATAAAAAGTCTCTATTTAAGGTGATCGCTGGTTCTTTTACGGAAAGAAAAAATGCAGAAAACAGAGTGAATGAGCTTAAAAAAAATTCCATTGAATCGGTTATCGACATTCTATCAGAATCCAGTAATACCTACTATCGAGTACAGGCCGGTGCTTTTGCAATCAGGGATAATGCTGAAAGCCAAGTGGCTAAATTGAAAATGTTTGGAATCGATTCATTTATTAGTGTTGAGGTGGTAAGTACTAATTTACCCCTGACTCAACCAAAAGAAACTGATTCTTAAGAGTCTCTTTAAAGTCAGGCATCAATAATCTGCTCAATAATACATTGGAAGATATTAATAATTCCTGAACTTCCCGCTAATAATAATTATACGTTCGGGAGGTGAATCTTATGGTTGAAAAAAGTTTTGAACAAATTTACGAGGAATACAAACAGCAAGGTAAATTTCAAGCTAAAGTAGAAATGGCTCAGGAGCTGGCATCTGGCGCGGAACAGATTGTAGCCGTTCGCCGAAATGCGGAAGACGATCTCATCGCTTTTAAAACCGAAAGTGGGAGAGAGCTTGATTATATCACTGCACTCGAAGAAGCAAAGTCAGGAAAACTGGCTCATGTAGATGTGATTCATCGATATGGAAGAGATGTTCTTCGCAGTGAACCTGACGGCCTGAAAGAGAATAACCTTAGTGAACTTCCTTCTTTTTAAAAAGTATAAAATCGAGCATAAAACCAGGGTTGGTTTTATGCTCGATTTTATTATTAGGGAAATGCTTTATCAATTAACACCATAATGAATAAATCCTATTTCCACCTTCAATCTTGTACCCTCAATAAATGCTATATCATTCGTTCCCGTTCAACAAAAAATTGCTTCATAACCTTATAATGGCTCGTTTCTACCAATGAAGATTCGAATATATGTCTGAGAAGATAAAGACATAATGTCCCGGCATAATTAAAATCCGGGTACAAAAAAATGCCATCACGATTTACGTAATGGCATCCCATTTTATAACCTTATCTTGAAGGTTCGAGAAGAACAACACTTTCTATGGTTGTAGCCAAAAGGCTGAGGTCTGTAAATTCTTCAACTTTCATTGAATCAACATATGTGATTTGAAAGCATTCCTTGTCCAAATGGTAGGTAACGGTCATAACAGGTGAGTGATCATGACTTGAAATCGTATGAACAATCTCACTATCCTTGAATTCCTTAAGAGTATTGAGCATGGTTACGATATTTTCTAGTGACATATAACATGTCTCCCTTCTACTTGCTCGAGGGATTGACTAAATACAGTCTCGTAGACCCAATGAAATTTAAGTATAACACATAAACGTATAAATAGAAACACTTGTTCTTAAAATCAGTGGAAATGAGCTCTTCGTCACAGAGATCATACGTATACCTCCTTTTTTGACGTCATATGATGTAAGAAAAAGGGAGGTGGGTGATGAGATGGTAAATCAACTTTCAAGAGATGATCCCTACAAATTGAACTATCCAGACGATATGCTGGCCATTATCCGGAAAGGATTAAATCCAACTAAGTCTAAAAAAGTGATAATCGTTGGAGCAGGAATGAGTGGTTTAGTCGCTGCTTCTCTACTGAAAAAAGCCGGGCATGACGTAACGATTTTAGAAGGAAATAAACGAATCGGCGGCAGGGTATATACTGTTCGCAAGCCATTCACACCCGGTAATTATTTGGACCTGGGAGCTATGAGGATCCCCGATAACCACAAATTAGTGTTCGAATATATAAGAAAATTCAACCTGCCCTTTCAAGAATTCATCAATAGTTCTCCAAGAGATTTACTATTAGTAAACAATATCCTAACAACAAGAGAACAATACGAAAAAAACCCCGACATTATACAGTATCCTTTACCAGAAGGTGAACAGGGAAGAACAGCTTCGGAATTGTTTATTGAAGCGACCAAGCCCTTTATGGATTTATATAATAAAAGTGATCATGAAGAACAGGAAAAATTAATTAAACAATACTCTGGTTATTCTATGGGACAATTTTTAGCAAACAATCCATTTGGTAAATCATTATCCGTAAATGCAATTCGAAAAATCAATGTTATTCTCGGGATAGAAGGGTTCCCTGAGTTCTCGTTCGTCGATATATTAAAAGACATCATTTTCCCTATATTCAGGAAAGAAACCAAATTTTATCAAATAACAGGAGGTAACGACCACTTACCTTACGGATTTGTTCAAGAACTTGCGTCACACATTCTACTGAATCAAAAAGTGACCCACATTATTCAATCCAATAGAGGAGTAAGTGTTCGATCAAGAGATTCCATTGACGGATTGGTGCGTGAATACAATGCCGATTATGTCATCGTAACCGTACCATTTACTGTCTTTCAGTTTATCGAGGTCGTACCTTATAATTCAATATCCTTTAAAAAGTGGCAGGCGATTCGGGAAGTAACGAATGTTCCAGCCGTGAAAATAGGAATTGAATTTCGTCGTCGCTTCTGGGAAGACTTGAACTACGGAAACATCGTGTCAGATCTTCCCACCCGCTTTACGTATATGCCAAGTCACGACAGAGGCAGCAACAAACCAGGGGTCATGTTAGCGAGTTACAGCTGGGGCCAGAATGCACTCTTATGGAACAGCAAACCAAAAGAAGAAATCATCAAAGAGGTTTTAGAAGACCTTTCTAAAGTATATGGTGAACAAGTGTATACTGAAATACTGAATTATGTAGTTTACAACTGGAGTAAAAATCCATTCTCGGCTGGATGTTTTACCCTTTATACCCCTGGTCAGGCAAGTGATATTGGGGATTATATTAAGATACCTGAAGGCAGAATTCATTTTGCTGGAGAGCACACTTCCTCCTTTCATGGTTGGATGGAAGGGGCGGTTGAGTCGGGGGTGAGGGCAGCCAATGAAGTGAATAGCAGATAAGGATTTAACGCATGAGATTACTCATGCGTTTGTTTTTATAGGAAACTTTTAATAGAGAATAAAAAATCAATCATATTTTATTGGAAAACAATAAATCTCATTATATAATTTAGAAAAACATGGTATCAGAGGTGTGTTATGAAACGAGGAACGACGACTTTTTTAAAAGGGGCAGTAATGGCAGTAGGAGCGATTGTATTCATCCTTTGTGTTGTCTGGTTGCCAACCATGGCAAAGCATTCTGCTGATCTATTTCCCGAATTCGCTTATTTGAAATGGCCGATTCTAATAGGGGTATACTTAACAGCGGTTCCATTTAATTTAGCGCTGTATCAAGCTTTTAAGCTTTTAAAGTATATTGAAGAGAACGCTTTTTCAGCGAAAGCAATAGTGGCTCTTCACCGAATAAAACTGAATGCCTTACTAATCACTGCCATTTATGTGGCAGGTATAGTGTTTCTATTAATCCAAAATGCTCTACATCCTGGTATTGCCATGGTAGGGATCATCATTAGTTTTGCGTCTGTAACCATTTCGATTTTCGCAGCAGTCCTTCAAGAATTACTGCGAAATGCACTTAAACTTAAATCTGAAAATGATTTCACGGTATAAGGTGAAGTAGGAAATCCGACCGAATCCCTGAAAAAACCTTCTACTCTATCAACCTCCTGCATAAAGTTAACTATTAAATACTTTATATAGGGGTACTGATGATGTCGTATAAGTCTCGAAACAACAATAGCTTAGTCCCACTAGTATTCGTCTCTATGAAGGCCATCATTCGGGTAGTATTGATCGGTATTGTCCTCATGTATTTGACCGTATGGTTGATCTCGTCAACAGCGATTAAATTGAGGGTGGATAGTTTATTGTATTCATCGGTGTCTGAACTCGTCCCGAAGGAAACGTTTCTCATGCTGCTGTCACAGGAAATGACTGGACTCCGGGTCACTAATGAATCAGCATTAAACAATGATTTTGATTGGTTAGAGAGCGTCACGAACGTATCACTACTTGATCCACGAAGTTTATTTGGACGGGAAATCCCAGGGATAGAAAATTATCACACTCATATAGCAGTTGCAGGGAAAGGGACGGACATTACGAACCTTCCGAACGAATCGCCGGCGCCAACAGAAGATCAGTTGAAAGATCAAGAAATTGACCAGAGTCAAATCGATCAAGCAAACAACAACTCAGGAGACGGTATTCAGGAAATCGATGAAAAATCCGTCTTCATTTATCATTCCCACAGCTGGGAAGCCTTTAGTCCACTGATTAAAAACAACGACTCTAAAGATCCGGCGAGTACAAATGAGAAGGTTAATGTCATTGCTGTTGGATCAAAGTTGAAGCAAGAGCTTGAATCAAGAGGAATTGGTGCGGTTCAAGATAAGACGGATGTAAATAAAGCACTTAAAGATAAGTCATGGACGTATTTCGAATCGTATCAATTATCTAGGGGACTGGTCCAGGAAGCCATCGCTCAAGACAATGACCTAACCTACCTGATCGATATCCACCGGGATTCCCAGCCAAGAAACATCACAACCAAAACCATTAACGGCAAAAACTATGCCCGCTTATTTTTTATTGTAGGAAAAGAAAACAAAAACTTCGAAAAGAACCTGAAAATCGCTAAAGAATTAAATGCTAAATTAGAAGAAAAGTATCCTGGCATCAGCCGCGGAGTCTTTATCAAAACAAGAGCAGAAGGTAACGGGGTTTACAATCAGGACCTAACTGAGAGAGCCATGCTTCTTGAGTTTGGCGGAGTGGAAAATAATTTAGTAGAATTGTATAACTCAACAGAAGCATTTGCGGAGATCTTTGCAGAATATTACAAGAAGGATGCTGTCGAGGTGAATGCACAATAAGTAATGGGGGAGAAAGGACGTGTACCATGTGGTGGACGTCTTTTTTTTCAGTTCCGGAGGAGAGTGGTTTCCGTAACTGTGACAATCATGAAATTGAGTTCTTCCTCCAACGATATCCCAAATAAAACATCCCGACTACCACCGAACCTCCTAACAAAATAGCCTTCCCCTTATCCGCACCCAACACATTCACCACCACGAATGCCTCAATCAACAACGAAGGAATCTTGCCGACGGAACTGATCACAGAAAAAACCACAATTGGAATAGAGCTAAAGGCAGCCGCAACGGTTACCACACTTGAAGGCACAAATGGGACCATGCGAAATAAGATTAGAAGTATGATCCATTCGGTACCTGAGGCCTCTTTTAATTTGAGAAAATAATTGTTCGAAAGTATCTGATCAATACGAGCAAACTTAATTCCTTTTCGATATAAATAAAAACTAACAATGGCTCCTAATGATTCACCAAGGGTGGAAATTCCGATTCCAGGCCACAACCCGAATACGGAAATGTTAAAGGCCGTCAAGAAGACACTCGGTAGAAAACCAAGGATACTGATGACAACATTAATGAAAATACTGATAAAAAAGAGAGACCAATTATCGAGGCCGATGAATTCGTTCATAAAATGCTGCAGATTGAGGGACATATGTATATTCCTTTGTAAGAGATTAGACTAACCTTGAAAGATATATGAAATCCGGGGGAGGTGGAAACTATATGATATAAATTAAATAGTATCATACATGAATTTCATCCAGAACAATCCTTTGTCATTTTAGAAAAGGACTGATCACTTGTCAATGTAGCGTGCGAAAATGAGTGCAGGTAACATGTTTACGACCATTGGCATACATGCACAGATATATGCTTTAAGTGTCCGGGTTAATGCAGAAAGTTAGCTTAAATTCCTAAATATAGGAAAGTAAGGAAGCCCCAATCCACTTCCATGGATGGGGGCTTTTTTAGCTGGTTAACTTCGCACAGTTTTTCCATTTAATCGATCCTACATCGCTGTGCGGATGGCTTTCCTGCTGAATGTATTTAAATTCGTCCTCTAATTCCTGCAGCGTCAACTCGAATAATTGTTTGTGGCCTTTTTTGAAAATGTTATGGATAATCAATTTGTTAATTAATTCATTTCGTCGATTATGAATCGCTTCTTGTAGGATTTCTCCCATTGTGATCACTCCTCTTATAATGTGTCCGAATTGAGGAAGGGTCATTGAAAAAAGCCCGCTTCCCATTAGATAAGAAGAAGGCTTTATGTAACAAAACTTCAACTCATCTTCCAAGCAAATTGCTTGTGGAATTAGCACAGTGTTCTATGATGTAGAATCTGTTGCTGAGGCATCATCGGGCCAGTCCCTCTGCCTCTCTGGATAAGTGATTATATAGTTGTCATGAATTACATCTATTATATAGGTGAGTATTCATAGTTGTCAACTTGGTATTTATATAAAGTGGTGCATCATTAGAGGTAGAATAGGGTGTTGGAGTAAGTTGAAATAAAAAATTTGAAGTTGAAAAGAAACGGTTTAGCTTGGCAGATTATGCTCCCAAATCAGCCTTCAACCCCTTATTCCCGATACTTTTTCCCAATTCAGACACAGATTTTTTTTCTAATCAACAAAAAACATGATAATCTGTATACATAAACGCAATTATTGGAGTGAATCGTATGAAGACAGTGGTTGTCGTAGGTGGAGGAATTACAGGATTAACAACGCTGTACCATCTTCAAAAAATGTCCAAAGAACGAGAAATAGATATCAAGTTAATACTAATCGAGCGTAATCAGCAGCTCGGCGGCAAAATTAGAAGTGTAAGAGAAGCGGAATTCATTATGGAAGCAGGAGCCGATTCCATCGTGGCCCGTAATGAAGGGGTTCTCCCTCTCATTAATGAGCTTCATCTTCAAGATGAACTTGTCTATAATGAAACAGGCACATCTTACATATATACCAATGGAGAATTGCATAAGATTCCACATGACACGATTTTCGGAATTCCTATGAGCGTTGAGTCCCTTCAAAATAGCAGCTTGGTGTCAGAAAAAGGTAAGAATGCAGCACTTAAAGATCTTGAAACTGAAAACACACAATTTACAAAAGAAAGTTCAATCGGTGAATTTTTAGAAGCATTCCTAGGTAAAGAACTGGTAGAGAATCAAGTTGCCCCAGTATTATCAGGCGTCTATTCTGGAAATTTGCATAAACTTACTTTGGCTTCGACACTCCCATACTTACTTGATTATAAAAATGAATACGGCAGTATTATTAAAGGTTTATCTAAAAACAAACAAAAATTCCAAGGTCCATCCAATAAAAAGTTCATATCGTTTAAAAATGGTTTATCAACCATCATTGAACGTTTAGAAGAAAAATGTTCCAGTGCGACAATCATAAAGGGAGTGGAAACTACTAAGCTCCAAAAAACAGGAGACAAATATGAGCTGACTCTCAGTGGTCAAGGGAGCATTCAAGCGGATTATGCAATATTCGCAACACCTCATGATGTAGCCCAAAAGATTCTGACTCATGAAAAACTTGATCCTGATTTCAATAAACTGAAAAACTCTTCACTGATTTCGATCTACCTCGGATTTAATATACCGGCTGAGGAACTTCCTGCTGATGGCACAGGATTCATCGTCTCCAAAGGCAACGAAGTGAAATGTGATGCCTGCACATGGACGAGTCGGAAGTGGAAGCACACGTCCAATGACCAAAATCTTTTATTGCGACTTTTTTATAAAAGCACAAATCCTCATTATAAAGTGTTGAAAGAATTTAGCGAGGCAGAACTGGTTCGCACGGCACTTGACGATATCAGAAAAAGTGTCGGCATAGACGGAGACCCGATTTCTGTCGAAGTGACAAATTGGAAAGACCTTATGCCTAACTATCATCTTGAGCATAGTCAGTCTGTTCAATCGTTAGATAAAAATCTCGCAACCGAACTACCACGAGTGAAGCTGGCTGGAGCTTCGTATTTCGGAGTGGGCATTGGTGCGTGTATTCAAAACGGTAAGAAAACTGCAGAAAGTATTATAGATGAGTTAGAGGAGAACGTTTGAGGAAGATAAATAATAAAAGAAAAGAGTTTGGAATTTACCAAGCTCTTTTCCTTTATATTTGCACGAGTTATGAAATCATTCTTCATTCTCCATTTTCTTATTGAAATATTCAACTGTCCTGGATCAGTTTATTCTCCTTCTCATTTCTTCATAAATACCTTTGATAAATCTGTTCAATTTTTCTCGTCATAACTTGACTGGTTAAGTGTTGACGAGCATAGGATTCAGCAGCGTTAGCAAAACGGTCACGTTCTTCCTTATTTGTAATGAAACGCTTTATCGCATGTGCAAGTTGTTCGACGTTACCAGGTTCACAAAGGATGCCTGTTTCTTCATGCTGAACCATTTCCGGAAGTCCGCCACATGTGGTGGAGATGACCGCTTGCCGGGAAAACATCGCTTCCATGACGGATAAGGGAAAGTTGTCATTCACAGTTGCTAACACATAGATGTCCGACATGGAAAGAATAGAGGGTATATCGTGACGTTTTCCAAAAAAGATTACGTTATTTAGCTTAAGTTCTTCCGCCTGTTTTATCAGTCTATCCTTCATGACACCATCTCCGACAATCCATACTTCTACATTAGTCAGGTGTTCACGAAGCTTGGACAATGCTTCTAAGAGAAATCCATGACCTTTACGAGGGGACAGTCGGGAGACACATGTTAGGATAATGTTTTCATGATTTTTATGAGGAAGTGGTTCAAAATCGATGCCCGTATGAACGGTGGTCATCCTTTCATCTTTTGCACCGAAATCCATTAAGTTAGGCCGGAAGGAATCTGAGATCATCACGATTTCAGTACTTGCTTCAATACCTACTTTCTCAAGTTCAGTAAAATAGACTTCTTCGATGGATCCTATCTGTATTTTATTGAATTTTAAGCGGCTTTTCGTAAAGAACCCATGTGGCGTAAAGAGTAATGGTTTTTGATACATTTGGTTCAAATGGCCGAGAATGAAGATAGCAAATAGGTCTTGAGCGTGAATGATGTCATACTGCTGGAGATTTTTTTCTTTAAGAAACAGTTCGAATACATGAAGAAAACTGAGATTTTTGACGATTTTTTCATTGGCGATTCCATAGCGGCCGAGCATAAAGGTACGTGCTTCAGAGGCAGCTTGAGGAATCCATTCATCAAGCTGTTCTGAAGTCATGTGGTTAGGCGCTAGTACATCTACACTATGACCGAGCTCTTCAAATCCGTTTTTTATAGAGGTGATGTAATGAGACAATCCACCTGTATGAGGATATTGAAAAAATGTGACGTATAAAATTTTCATCGGCTTTAAATCGTCACCTGTTGTTTTCTGACAGAATGGTTGTAGAGTGAGAGACTCTTCAAAGTCTCCTTTCACTCCATAATACTGATCCATTATGGCCAGAAGAGAGGGGTGAATGTTGAGAGCGGGCATTCGACTCAAATTTTCTCATCCTTTCTTCTATTTATAGATTCCCAGTTCACTTCCCCAGGTTGATATTTTCTCTAAATGGTAAGGGAGAAGCTCACCGCCTCGATTGTCAAAGATACGTCTAAGCTGAGTGTGTAATCCTTTTTCGAGAGTTCGTTGAAGGTACGCCATTTTGTACAGATGAATCGGTTTGGTATAAAAGTCGATTCCATATTTCTTCATTTCATTCGTATACACGTCAACCGCATGGGTACGAATCTCTTCAGCATTGCTTTGCCAATCCTTCCTGAAGGCTAGTAAAATCTCTACCAATACAATCATGTCAAACCATGTCGGGGAAAATTTGGCTGATTCCCAATCGATGAATTGAATCTCCCAAGGTTGATTTTTGCTTACATCTTTTGAACAGATATTCTGCATATGAAGATCTCCATGGGTAATCGAGAAGCCGCTGTCCATTAATTCCGGGAAAAAGTCGGGACCGTGGCTGTACAGATTTTTTAATGATTTGTAATGTGGTTTGATGATGTCTTTCAATTGTTTATCCTTCTTGGCATCGTCAAGAAATGTCATCGTATTAGAGATGAATTTTTCCCGGTCTTTTTTCATTTTTATCGAGCTGTAGATGGGAAACCAAGACTGAAAAATGTTTTTTTCTTTCGTGAATTTTCCTTCGTACGTGTGGGCATGAAGTTTGGCAAGTGTTGGGATAATGTAATCAAAGTGCTTAGGTGTAAAGGTAAGCTGCCCCCGGATTTGACGAACAAACTCCATGAATACCCAGGTGTCACTTCCCTGTTTCTCCATCAAGTAGATTTCAGGAAGAAACTCTTTTAAGAATGGGTAGGCTTGGCTGTAAACATTGATTTCGACTTCATTTTTGTATTTGGTAGAATGGTAGATTTTAAAGATGATGGGGAAGATGTCTGTTTGTTTCTGTAGCTGAAGCTGATAAATGCTGCTCCTTTTTGTTGATTTAAGGTTTTGGATTGATGCAGCATGAATGGACACTTTATTCCCAAGTGATGTTGAGAGTTTTTCTTCGATGCCATGCTTATGAAACATGGCATACACTTCTTGTGGTGTGTACAAACTAAAGTCACTCCTTTCGTTTTCTTTTCCAAGCATTCCACAGGTGAGACGTGGTACTCCTGATGAATGGCATAGGGTCATCAAAGGCAAGTAGGGCGAATACCTTTTTACCTCTGAACCCATTAAAGAAGTCTTTAATGCTCATTTCACCATTCTTTCGTTTTTCAAGAAAGGTGAGGAAGTAACGTACAATGTAAATCCATTGAACCCCGTCAATTTGCTGCAGTTGAGGAGTAGGATGTTGACCAGTAAGGTACAGATAATACTGATGGGCAAAGTCGACTCCGGAATGACCTGTTAAACTATGAGTCAACCAGAACCTGGGATTGATTTCAATGAGCTTATATTGTCCATCCCGGGGATCCTTTTTATATTCGATCATGCTTACTCCGTTTAGTCCTAACTCTTTCAAAAGTGGAACACCGACTTCAACCAGATCAGGTATTCGTTTGCTCACAATATGTGCTCCCGTTCCAAATTGTGCAGGGAACTGGTGGTTTTTTTGAAGAGTGAAAAGGGCTAGTAATTCCATTTCATCATCAAAAAATGTAGCCACTTTATAGAAACATTGGTTGTCTCCGGGTATGATTTCTTGAATAATAAGCTCTCCAAACTTCCGATAGATAGGAAAGACTTTCTTTAATTGAATGGCGTCCTGGATATGAATGGCCTTTTTATTCACATGTTTTCTGAATTCATGTCCGAACACAGGTTTTAAAATACACGGGAATTCTAATTGAGTAATCGCATCATCAAGCTGCTCTTCGTTTTCCACAAAAAAGGTCTTTGCGGTTGGGATATTATATTGTAATGCTAATTCATAGGTTTTCTTCTTATCTAATAAATCCATAATTAGAGAGTGATCCGGATATAGAAACAAATAGTACTGAGATAATTCGTTTCTGTATTTAGAGATAAAGACAACATAATCATCTGCACCTGCGTATAGCACGGGTTTCTCATCAAGATTCTTCGCTACTCCTTTTAAAAAAGAAAGCAGCTCGGCTTCTTGATGTAAGGGGCTTGGACATACCCCACAAGTGGCAAGTCTGGATTTCCCTCTAGAATAGGGACCTTCTGTATCAAATGCATATACATCAATTCCTTTTCGAGAAAGAGCATGAATGATACCAACTCCATTGGCACTTAAATCAAGAACAACAGCTGGGTGTGATGACATCATTATTCTCCTCCCGAAGCTAATAGATCTTGGTAAATCTCTTCAATTTTGTCAACCATGGCTTGACGTGTGAGATGGTTCTTGGCATATTGATACGCATTGTTGCCAAGTTTCTTTCGCAATGCCTCATTTCCAATTAGGTTCTTTAGTTGAGTTGCTAACTGATTTACATTACCCGGCTCTACAATGATTCCGGTTTCATTATGGTGAATGATTTCTGTAATTCCACCACAATTGGTTGTAAGTATCGCTGCACCGCTATGCATGGCTTCAATGATGGAAATCGGTAAATTGTCATTGATGGTTGGCAGAACAAAAATATCAGTTTTACTTAATATGGAAGGGACATCATCTCGTTTACCTAAGAAGTGTACGTTGGATAGTCTTAACGATTGGACTTGAGCTTCCAGGGCTTCACGCATTTCTCCATCTCCAACAATTTGCACTTCGACACCATGAATTGCTCCATTTATTCGAGAAAGAGCATTTAATAAATCTGAATGTCCTTTTCTTGGTCCAAGCCTTGCTATACATGAAATCACAATTTTCCCTCTCGTTTCACTCCGGGCAACGGATTTAAAATCAATCCCCGTGTTGACGGTGGTAAGTTTTGCAGATTTCGCACCCAGTAAGCTTAATGGATCACGGAAAGAGTCACTTAAAATGACCATATGAGTTGCATATTCAATCGCTTTTCTCTCAATTTCTTTGTAATAAACCTCCTCCTCAGAACCTCTTTCAATTCGGTTGAACTTGACCCTGCTAAAGGTGAACATACCATGAGGGGTGAAAAGAAGTGGTTTACCTAAGTCTTCATTAAATCTACCTAATATATTGGCTGTGAATAAATCCTGAGCATGGAGAATGTCGTATTTCTCCAACTTAACGGTTTGCATCATCTGCTCATAAATGTAGAGGAGACGGCAGCTTTGAATAATTTTACTTGTGTACGTTCCATACCGTTCCTTGAAAAAGGTCTTTAATTCAGGAACAACCACTTCACGAATTTTCTCTGCTTTTATTTGAGAAAAATGGTTTGGAGCAATGATATCCACTTTGTGTCCTAAAGCCCGCAAGCCTTCTCGCAAAGTAGTGATATAGTTGGAAAGACCACCTGTGTGGGGATAGTCCCAAAATGTCGCTATCAGAATGGATAGTTTCTTTCCGCCGCCGCGTTTACCTTTCAGCTTTTTAGTCTTTACTTTCGATTTGCGCTCTTTCTTTTTTCGTTTTGAATCCGTACCTGAATCCATGGTTTTTGCCGTTATTGGTTTTGCCTTTACTCCATAATATTTATCCAGTGCAGAAACAAGGTAAGGATAGGGAAAATATAGTTCCTTCATTTCCAGACCCTCCTAATGACTTCAAATGCTTCCGCATACGGTACCCCGACCGTCATTCCGCGGACACTTGCTAAATGTTTGACTCCCTCATAGGAACGTGGATGTGGAAATTCTCTCATTTCAACATCATAATGTTTTAAGGAAGCAATTTTCTGATCAATCACTGTTGAAATGTTCACATAATAATTCGGTTTGAATTGCTTGTCATTTGTCTGAGTATTCCATTCACTTGAGGAAACCGTTTCAAATGTGATCAGTTCAATCGGTTGTTTATTTGGCACCGGACGAACTGCTGTTAATACAGCTTGAAAGGTGATTTGGTGATCTCGATTCACATCACCGTAATGGTGGGTAAAAATCTTGCTTGGTTGATAGATATCAATTAATTTTTCAATTTCTTTTGTAAAAAGATGAAGAGCCATCATTTCTAATTCCAGATTTGGATGCTCCAAAAAAATAACTTCTTTTATCCCGATTTCTTTGTTTGCTTTCCGGGCAAGCTGCTGAATATGATGAGCTTCTTCCTTTCTTCCGTTTGCTGTAATGATCGAGACGACTCTATTACCTTGATCCACTAGCCTTTTTAGCGTACCCGCTGTACCAAGTAGTTCATCATCTGGATGTGCTGCTATGACCAATACAGTTTCTTTCATTCCCTTCACCCCATTCTAATCTCTATTACATTACTATATGTATCCTTCTATATTGTCGAAACAGACACTAGCACAGGGCTAATGTCTGTTTCTTATTTTTTCCTTGCCGTTTGACCAATGCTAATTCCGCCGCTGATAATTTGTAACCGTACATACCCATCACCATCAATCCATATGAAGAAATCAGGTCCGGCTATTAAAAATGTTCCTTGCTGATCAAGTAATTTACTTCCCGCATATACATTGATTTTGTCACCCAGTGTGAAATATTTATTCAAGATCGTTGTATGCGAGTAATTGTCTGTATCCATGTCAAGAGGAGCAGGAGAGACTCGTTTACCAGCCTCTTTATTAGTAGTCTGGTAGAATGGTTCTTTTTTCGGTTGGTTAGATGAGGTGTTGTCGTTTAAAATGTCAAAATCGTGCTCTTTGGTCGTTTTTTCATCGTCTTTTACGATTGTTTTTGGTTTATTACTGTATTTGACTTGGTTTTTAACATTTCCTGAGTGAGAGCTTAGAATCTCGAATTGGTTATCTTTGGGACTCTGTGTAATTTTTGTCTTTTCACTAATGATTTTATTAGGCATGACGTCAGAGCGTTTTAGGTGGTATTTCACTTCTTTAGCTGGAGAATGAGAGTGTAAGATATCAAATTGGGTTTCATCAGTAGATGTAGCAGATTTTTTTTCGTCTTTTGCTATTTTATTAGGTGAGTGCTCTGTACGTTTAATGCCGTTTTTCACTTCTTTAGTTGGTGACTTAGAGTGTAAGATATCAAATTGGGCTTCATTAGTAGACGTAGTAGATTTTTTTTCGTCTTTTGCTATTTCATTAGGTGAGTGCTCTGTACGTTTAATGCCGTTTTTCATTTCTTTAGTCAGTGACTTAGAGTGTAAGATATCAAATTGGGCTTCATTAGTAGAGAAAGTAGATTTTTTTTCGTCTTTTGCTATTTCATTAGGTGAGTGCTCTGTACGTTTAATGTCTTTTTTCACTTCTTCTTTAGTTGGTGACTTAGAGTGTAAGATATCAAATTGGGCTTCATTAGTAGACGTAGTAGATTTTTTTTCGTCTTTTGCTATTTCATTAAGTGAGTGCTCTGTACATTTGATGTCCTTTTTCACTTCTTCAGCTGGCGGATTCGAGCTAAGAATATCGAAATTGAAATCTGCAGCCTTCTTCTTATCTTCATTAACGATCTTTTTGGGCCGGAAGTCAGTGCGATTTAGATGATATTTCACTTCTTTGGCTGGCGGTTTCGAGCTAAGGAGGTCGAAATTGAAATCTGCAGCCTTCTTATCTTCATTAACGATCTTTTTGGGCCGGAAGTCAGTGCGATTCAGGTGATATTTCACTTCTTTGGCCGGCGGTTTCGAGCTAAGGATGTCGAAATTGAAATCTGCAGCCTTTTTCTTATCTTCATTAACGATCTTTTTGGGCCGGAAGTCAGTGCGATTCAGGTGATATTTCACTTCTTTGGCTGGCGGATTCGGGCTAAGGATATCGAAATTGAAATCTGCAGCCTTCTTCTTATCTTCATTAACGATCTTTTTGGGCCGGAAGTCAGTGCGATTCAGATGATATTTCACTTCTTTGGCCGGCGGTTTCGAGCTAAGGATGTCGAAATTGAAATCTGCAGCCTTCTTCTTATCTTCATTAACGATCTTTTTTGGCCGGAAGTCAGTGCGATTTAGATGATATTTCACTTCTTTGGCTGGCGGTTTCGAGCTAAGGATGTCGAAATTGAAATCTGCAGCCTTCTTATCTTCATTAACGATCTTTTTGGGCCGGAAGTCAGTGCGATTCAGGTGATATTTCACTTCATTAGCCGGTGAGTTCGATCCTAGGAAATCAAATTCAGTAGGAGATTTTAATTTTACATTTTCTTGTAGGAGTTTTTCAGATGGAATATCTCCATTTGCTACGTAGGGGTGTGATTTTTCGTGCGAATTCTTCGGTTGTATTACGTCATTACCATTCTCCATCGAGGAGTAGATATGAATGTCTTTATCCACTTCATTTTTCTTTAAACTGGTATAAAGATTGACTTCTTTTTCAATCAGATTAGAGTCACATTTTATATTTTCAATGGATGAACCAGCAGTGGAAGTTTGTTTAGGAACATCTGATTTTAAAGAGGAGGTAGGATGCTTAGTTTTCAGTTCATGCTCCTTATGATTATGTGTCTTTTCCTCATGAGATATCTTATCGTTAACCGATTGATCATAGTGACCCTTTGTATAGGATTTTTGTTTTATTTGATATATATCTTTTCTCGATGGCTTCTCCTGATCAAGTTTCTTTTGGATAAAATCATCTTTATTTTTACCTTTGTCAGAGTGGGTATTTGGTGAATGATTTTTCTGAATATGTTGTACTGGTGGCGCATTAGCTTGATATTTTGATTGGTGGAGACTGTTATTGTGATCTATATAATTGGTTCTTTCGAATGATTGTACCTCACGTGATAGTAACTGCGGACATTTCCCACGTCTTTTACGGCGACGAGGCTTAGATATTCGAGAGATAATCAGGCTGGGTTGATCTTCATTTTGAAGAGTGATGTCGAAGGTAGGCCGCTCAATTGTTTGATGATGAGTAGTGGTTACGTTTAAGCTGCTCATCATACTCTGTATCATTTGAGAAACATGAGTTTGATCAATATAAACAGCACTTTGCAGTTGTTCTACAGAATAAGTTACATGTTCCTTTTTGTGTTTTTGATAGCTCACAAAGATGGATTGATTGTGACAAGGGATCAGAAAGTCATCGTAATAAATGGAGGAAAAGATCCTTGGCAGAATATGTTCATTTATAAAAAGATAACAATTGGGCATGTGCTTCACTCCACGTCTTTGTATCTATTTATAACCTATTCAAAAGCCCGGTTAGAGTGAGCGGAATTTGGGATTATACCACAAAAATAGGCTATACATTCCTTTTTCACATACATATATTGATTATGAATTGTAGACAAAATGTAAAGGAGTGGGAACACATATGGTAAACGAGTTTGATGATTTCTCGAGAAGATATTATGATCATTACGACGATGAAGAGAATTGTGAAGGAGATCCTGATGAACAAGATGAGTTGTGCGTTGGAGAACCTGATGAGCAAGAGAAATTATGTATAGGAGATCCTCATGAAACAGATGAGTACTGTGAAGGAGATCCAAACGATCATGACGAATGTTCAAATGATCATGAAAAGCATTGTCATGAAAAGCATTGTCCAGATCCAGATTTTGACTGCCTTCCGTGTAAATCCGTTGAAGGGGTCTTGAATTCAATGTTCAATCTTGGAGATCATCTTGAAGTTTTCTTTGAGGATGAAATGATTGGCTGCGGAGGAACATTTGTAGCAGCTTTCGATAATATTCTCATCTGGATGGATCATAAAGCAAACGTCAACTTCACAGATTTATGCGGTCCGATCAGTGTAAGGAAAATTGGCTCCAAGCGAAAGAAAAAGCAGAAACAAAATGATAAGAAACATAAAGATGATAACAAGAACGATAAGAAGCAAAAAGATAAGAAACAAAAAGATAAGAAAGAAAAAGATAAGAAAGAAAAAGGTTCACGGAAAAAGGATGTAAATAATGAACAATCTGGCGTTAATGAAGAAGTGCTGAATTTTGTAAAGCTTGAAAAAGAAGAAGATGAGACTGAGGAAAGGTCTCAGTTGAATCTCAGTCTTCTACAAGAACACTGGGAAAATGAAAAAATCGAAGATGATACTACCTCAGTAGAAAATTTCCATGCTTCTGATGAAGACTCATTACACAATTCATCTGATGAAATGGAAAAGGAAATCAAATTGAATGCAGAAGATGACTCTAATGGTTCAGATATGGAAGAGGAGTACACTCTGCAATCGGACACAAATGGAGATCATTCTGAGGTAACAGATGTAGAGCCTGTCATTGAAGAGGTTACTTCTGAACATGATATTGAATCAGATGAGATTACCAAGGAAGAAGAAAGCAAGATCCCTGAAGAGAACCAGGCTCCTTCACTAGTAGATGAAGAAGGTGATTTGTCTGAGGAATCCGAGGTAGTTGAAATGCCCGAAAAACAAGATGAGGGTTTACTGATTGTGGAGGAAGTCCCTTTAGAAGATGACTCGGAACCTTCACCTATCAACTCAATGTCAGAGGATAATAAAGAATAATTAGTCTAGTAAATGCTAAAAACGAAAATTTTTTTTGGAATCTAGTTATCTGCCTTTACGCATTTAGCGATTCAGCATAAAAATAGAGTAAATACCGAAAGGAGGAAACATAATGTCTCATTTGTTTAAAGATGGTAGTATGGCAGATTTTCTTAATAAAATTTTATCTCTAGGTGATAAAATCGAGGTCCTATCTGGTGACGAAGAAATCGAAGAAGGTTCCTATGTATACGCAAGCGATAACTTCGTTGTATGGGCTGACGATGACGGCCATATGAACACTTCTAATTTAAATAATGTAACTGTTCGTAAAGTTTAGTGAACATTATTTAGAAACACAAAAAATGACTGGATGCTTTCCAGTCATTTTTTTTTGAAAAAAATGAAAATGATAGGTAATAGCCCTATCAAATTCCTTATTTTTTAATATAAATATATAGACTGATGAATCACAAGATAGAAAGGAGGAGGCAATATGGGATTTTCAGATAAACTTAATAAAGTACTCAAGCTTGGTGATAAAATCGAGGTTTTGTCTGGAGCAGAAAAAATAGACTGCGACGGAACATTCATTAAAGCTGAAGATCATTATTTAGTATGGTCTAATGGTAACGGTGACGTTTTATTCACTCACTTGGATAGGGTAACGGTGAAAAAAGTATAATCATTTGAATAATAAATCGGTTCTGGGGGAAGTACTTTTTGGGAAAGTACTTTCCCTTTTTTTTTTGATTTTTATAGGTGCTTGTCCTAAACACTTTCTTTGAAAACGTCCTATCCGATCTTAAATAAAGGAAAGAACGTTTTCATCTCTATGATATTCTACTTAATACCTTCATCATGTATGGAACTACTTAAGTTTCTTCCAAGCATAATGGAGCTCTGGGTTTAAATTCTTGACATGTTCCAGGAACTCGCCTGTTAAACCAAATTTCTTCATCCCTTTGAACAGTTTCGTTGGAACAGGAGAGTCAGATGTAAACGCTCGCTTGTGATCAATCACTTTGAATTCGCCTTCTTCATTCATTAACATGTGGCGAACCTCTGTATCCCATCTCGTAAAGCCCAATCTCTTAAACTCATCCAGAACGAATAAAATCTTTTTAGTCATGTCTTCATCAATTTGGCCTTGTCGTTTCATGTGACGGGCAAGGGATATTCCTTTAACAAACTCCATGACAATATAATTATCACCGAATTCATAAAGACGAGGCATAATGGACGAAGTCTGCCCTATTTGCATCGCTTCAAGTTCCCTCTGATGTGTTTCTTCTTTAAAGAAATACTTTACAACTTTGTCATCTGCTACCTTGTAGATTTCTCCATCTTTCCCGTCACCAATCATTTCAAAGGCTGCCAGGTCTTTCTTTGTAATTTTCAAATTTCCGTTAAATAGATTTTCCACCGGTAATCACCCCTTTACTTGGTAGACATTTGCTTTTTTATATTGTATGAGATAGATCCTCTTTTGTAACCGAGCCAAATGCTGAAATTTCGTATAGGAGAAATGAGTCCAGTGAGACGCTTTAAGTGGAAAAGACTGCAAAATCCCATGACAAAGAGTTCTATCAAGAGATTGGTGAAAAAGGTGGAGAAGCTACTTCTGCTAATCGTCTCCATTTCAAGACTGTGTACATATTTATTAATTGTGTTATTTACCGATTTCCATAACACTTCAATCCCAGCTCCCTTTCTCCACTAAAAAGTTCATCTTATCCTTCATAGTAATTTACTAATATATTATAGTTTTGTTCAAATACTATAGGACTATCGTTGATTTATGGAACAAACGGATGTTTGTCTACACCTGCTCTCATTATTTCTCATAGACTATAGTAACTCTGTTTAGTTATTCATCATTTGATTAATAGGATTAATATATTGATATATGAAAAGAAGGTGAGAAAATTGGCATCTAAAAGGGAAGGCAAGCGTAATAAATCCAAGAAAAAAAGCGATCAAAATGAAAAGGATAAAGAATGTAAGAAAAAAAGCGATAAACGAGGAAAGAGAGTAGCTCAAGGAGATTTAGTGTCTCAAGAAGTCACAAGGATACAATGGGAAAAAGGTCCTCAGGGCGATCAAGGACCTCAAGGAGATCAAGGGCTTCGTGGAGAACCAGGACTGCAGGGTGTACAAGGTCTTCGGGGAGAGCAGGGACCTCAAGGAGAACAAGGGCTTCCTGGAGAACCAGGACTCCAGGGTGTACAAGGTCTTCGAGGAGAGCAGGGACCTCAAGGAGAACAAGGGCTTCAAGGAGAGCAGGGACCTCAAGGAGAACAAGGGCTTCAAGGAGAGCAGGGACCTCAAGGAGAACCAGGGCTTCAAGGAGAGCAGGGACCTCAAGGAGAACCAGGGCTTCAAGGAGAACAAGGGCTTCAAGGAGAGCAGGGACCTCAAGGAGAACAAGGTCTTCAAGGAGAGCAGGGACCTCAAGGAGAACCAGGGCTTCGTGGAGAACCAGGACCTCAGGGTGTACAAGGTCTTCGGGGAGAGCAGGGACCTCAAGGAGAACAAGGTCTTCAAGGAGAGCAGGGACCTCAAGGAGAACAAGGGCTTCCTGGAGAACCAGGACTCCAGGGTGTACAAGGTCTTCGAGGAGA